>MNYZ01000058.1:49348-50092 GCA_001873365.1 Oscillatoriales cyanobacterium CG2_30_40_61
CGGACATAATAATATTATGTCCGTACGGATGGATGGAGAATTATAAAATCAAAAAGGCAAATCCAATAAAATTACATAATCTTCAGGCTTTTTCGGCTTATATTCATCTTCATCCCATTTTAAAGGATTTTCTTGAATATATCTTCTAATATTATACAAAGCCTTTTCGTCCCTAATAATATGGTCATAAAAACGCCCATGCCAAACTAAAGAAACACCTTTAATATTACAAATTTCATTAATTCTTTTTGTTACGGCTGCTTTATAAGAGCGGATAATACTAGAAATTGAACCCTTAACAATATTACCAAATCTTCTATCTTTATCTGGGGTTTCTGGTGCTGATAAAATCCATAAAATACCATGAACATGATTTGGCATAATCACAAATTCATCTAAACCAATATAATCAAAATGTTGAGGAATTTTTAACCAACAATGACAAGCGATCGCTCCTAAATGATTAAGATACATTTTACCGTTTTTGATATCACCAAAAATACATTGATTTTGTTTGGTAGAGATTGTGATAAAATAAGCAGATTCTTGAGTATAATCAAAATGTTTTAAACGTAAAGTTTTGCGATGTGGTAAATTAAAAAAATCTGGCATAATCTATAATATTATGTAAGGATATAATCATATTATATGCTTACATAATATTATAGATCACTGTACGGACATAATAATTCACTGTACGGACATAATAATTCACTGTACGGACATAATAATTCACTGTACGGA
>MNYZ01000058.1:50108-116946 GCA_001873365.1 Oscillatoriales cyanobacterium CG2_30_40_61
ACTGTACGGACATAATAATTCACTGTACGGACATAATATTATTATGTCCGTACAGGAAAGGAAAGATTTCTAAACTTATATTCCATCTTTCAATTAAAATTATGACCCAATATTTTGGACAGTTACACGCCCTAGACCCCAATTGGTCAAAAATTGAAGCGGTGCAAAGTGTAGAAAGATGCGATCGCGATTTTCTCTTTAATTGCGGAAATATTTATGTTAAAATTAGTATATTAGCTGATAATTTAATTAGAATTCGTTATGCTCCCTCCGGTAATTTTCTTCCCCGTCGCTCTTGGGCGATTAATTTAGATGATAGTCAATGGCAACCTACTATATTTCAAACTCACCAAACCGAACAAACTACAGAAATTATTACCGAAAAAATCAGAATATCTGTTCAACATCACCCTTGCCTAATTCAATGTTATGATCTGGAAAATCAACCCTTTGCCACCGATACGGAATTAGGGTTTAGATGGCAACCAGGGTTAACAGCAGTTGAGAAAAAAATAGAACCGGAAGAACATTTTTATGGCTTTGGAGAACGCACCGGATTTTTAGATAAAATCGGATCAATTAACACCAATTGGACGGAGAATTGTCGCAAGTATGATGCTTTAACCGATGCCATGTATCAAGCCATTCCTGTCTTTATTGCCCTACGACCGGAATTAAGTTATGGCATTTTTTTAAATAGTACCCACTGGAGTCGCTTCGATATTGGGGTGAAAAAACCAGGGATTTTGCAGATGGAAACCCAGGCTCCAGAATTAGATTATTATATTATTTATGGCCCTAAACCGGAGCAAATTCTTAATACCTATACCCAACTAACTGGACGAATGCCTTTGCCTCCCCGTTGGGCTTTAGGCTATCATCAATGTCGCTGGAGTTATGAGTCAGAAACCGTTGTTCAAGAACTCATAAAACAATTTAGAACTCGCAAACTTCCCTGTGATGTGATTCATTTAGATATTGATTATATGCAGGGATATAGGGTTTTTACTTGGAGTGAAAAACGGTTTCCAAATCCAGGGAATTTGATTCAAAATCTATCGAAAAATGGCTTTAAAACCGTAACAATTATTGACCCAGGAGTTAAATATGAACCCGAAGCAAATTATACTATTTTTGATCAAGGATTAGCACATAATTATTTTATTAGAAAACCCAACGGAGAACTATTTCATGGTTATGTTTGGCCGGATAAAGCTGTGTTTCCTGATTTTTTAAATCCCCAGGTGCAACAATGGTGGGGAGAATGCCATCAAACCCTAACGGATATGGGGGTAGCGGGTATTTGGAATGATATGAATGAACCCGCTATTGATGACCGTCCTTTAGGGGATAAAGGAAATAAAATTACCTTTCCTTTAGAGAGTTTACAGGGGCAAAAAGAAGAACAAACAACCCACGCCGAAGCCCATAATTTATATGGGTTAATGATGGCAAAATCCAGTGCCCAAGGGTTAGCAAAATTGCGACCAAAACAGCGATCTTTTGTCTTAACTCGGTCAGGATATGCCGGAATCCAACGCTGGTCATCGGTGTGGATGGGGGATAATCATTCGATTTGGGAACATTTAGAAATGTCTCTCCCAATGTTATGTAATATGGGGTTATCGGGAGTAGCATTTGTTGGTTCTGATATTGGAGGTTTTGGGGGCAATGCGACACCGGAATTATTCGCCCGGTGGATGCAATTAGGACTATTATATCCGTTGATGCGAGGTCATTCGGCTTTGTCAACTTCCCAACATGAACCCTGGGCATTTGGAGAACGGGTTGAACGCATTTGTCGGGAGTATTTAGAATTACGCTATCGTCTTTTACCCTATCTTTATACCTTATTTTGGGAAGCGACACAAACGGGTGCACCCATTCTTCGCCCCCTATTTTATCACTATCCAAATGATAGCAAAACCTATACTTTATCGGATCAGGTTTTATTGGGTTCGGCGATTTTAGCTGCTCCTATTTGTCGTCCGGGCATTGAATCTCGGGCGGTGTATTTACCCGCAGGAATTTGGTATGATTGGTGGACAGGAAAACCCTATGCTGGATTACAATATATTTTAGCCGATGCTCCTTTAGAACGGATGCCATTGTATGTAAAAGCAGGGTCAATTATTCCCTTACAACCTGTAATGCAATATGTGGATGAAAAACCGATTGATTGTTTAACTTTTAAGGTGTTTCCAGGGACAGGAGAGGGAATTTTATATGAAGATGATGGTAATTCTTTTGAATATATTCAAGGAGTTTGTTCAATAATTAAATCTAAAGTATATCCTGAAAATCAGGAGTTAATTATTGAAATTGAACCCCGTCAAGGACGATGGACTCCCCCGGAAAGGGAGATTATTATTGATGTGGTGGGAGTGGGAGAACAGCGTTTTCACGATGATGGTCGGGGGAAAATATTCAGGTTTGGTTATGAAAATTACGTTGTTGGGTTTTAGTTCTTGTAAAGATTGCGCTGAAGCGCAACAACGAAATAAATTAAGGGTTTAGCGGGGTTCCACAGCGTTTACAGAAGTGGGCATCTTGGTCATGGACTGACCACCCACAACCGGAACAAATCGTTTCTATTTGATTAGTAGTTTTGAGTAATTGTTTAATTAAATCTCCTAATTGCCAAGGAATTAAAGCAATTCCAGTTAATATCATTAAAATGGTTAAAAATCTGCCTTTATCTGAAATGGGAGTGACATCCCCAAACCCTACGGTAGTCATGGTGACAACGGAAAAATAAACTGCGTCTAAAAAGGTTTTAAAAACCTCTGGGTTAACGGGATGTTCGACTTGATAAATTAAGCCAGAAAAGATAAAAATAATGGTTAATAGGGTGAAAATAATTCGAGCTAAAATGACTCCATCTTCGCTTTTAATCCTGAAAATTGATATTTTAACATCAATAAATCTAATTAATCGGAGGATTCTAAACCAACGAAAGATTCTTAAATAACTGATATTTAAAAATCTTAAATAACCCTGTAAAATAATAAATAAATCAATAATAGATAAAGGATTGAATATAAATTCTTTTTTATTATCAGCCGCCCAAAATCTAATTACATACTCAATTGTAAAACAAATTAAAATCACAAAATCCAGCAATTCTAACCGAGAATGAACTAAATCAGAAATCGGATAGGTTTGGGCGATAAAACTGGTTAAGGAGATTAAAATTAATCCGGTTAAGGTTAAATTAACGGTTTTCCCGATGGGAGTATTAATATCTTCTAAATAAAAGGCTACTTTCTGGCGTTGATTTTCCCAAAAACCGAATTGAGATGTGGATGAAATTGGATCTCCCATAAATTTAGATAGGTTATAAAATAAGTTGAAAGTTATGATCAAAGGAGATAGAATTTATTCTATAGATTTTAATAATAACTCTAGGATTTCTTGGCGGTCTTTTTGCTCTGTTTTGGGTTGTTCATCTAACCAGGTAATCGCTCGATTTCTACCATTTTCCGCCGCAATTATTAAAGTTCCCCAGGTTTTTAATTCCAATTGTTCAGGATTTTCTAATAAAGCGGCGTTCAAACGATTTTTAATTCTTCCTCCATTTGATCTTAACAAATTGCCAATTTCCTGTTGATTTCCTGGGCTATTTTTTAACACCTCTAGCGCCTCATTCCAGCGTCCATCAATCAAACTAGCTAATACCTGTTGACTGGGACTTGCCCAAGCTGCGATCGCTTGAGCCTTAGTAATTTTAGCATGAAATTCAATTAAATCTAACTGGGCTTGAACCGCCATTGACCATTTCAAATTCGCACTATTTCCAGAGACTATATTTTTTTTCAAGGGTTTAATTAAATCCAATGCTGGTGACCATAACCCACTGCGGGCTAATCTTAACGCCTGTCGATAATTATAATCATCTAAAAAGGTTTCATTTAAAGAAATTGCAGTTAATTGAATCGGGTTAGGAATAAATTGTAAAGGTTGGACTTGATAAATACTAAACTGAGGCTCTAAACCAATGGTTTGTTCAATTAATAATTCTGGATCTTTACCTCCGGTTACTTCTTGCCATATCGGTTGTTGTCCGGCAGCACTTTTCCATTCTAACATCATGCTCAAATAGTTATGACTCGGATTGTAATGCAGAATCTGTCCATAGGGAACGGTTTTATCTGCGATTACCCGCTCACTATTGAGATTAAACCAAACACCCTGTTGAGGAACTTTACCTTTAAATTGTGTTAGTCGAGTTAGGGGTAATGGCTTATTAGAACCCTGTTGATTAGATTCGGTTCCAATTAATGATGCAATCACAAAAGATTCGGCTGGCCCCTTAGTTTCTAACTGCTGGATTAACCGATAATATTGAGTGCTACCCTGGCGCTGATAGGGGGTTTTAACAGCTTCATAAACCCGCACCTGAACAATTTCCTCACAAACTCCTTCACAGGGATGGGAAACACTAGATTCACGGCTTTTTAAAATAGGAATTAATAAATCATTCGACTGTTGAATTCCAGCATCAGAATTGACAAATAAAGAGTTAAATGGGACTGCGGATTTTTGCTCATTTCCGGTTTTGGCAATGGAATCAACCATCGGTAAAGTTAGGGATTTTCCCACCCTTAATCCTTCAGTTTTGAGGGCTTGATTAATTTCCTCTAAGGTAACAATTGAGTCTCGGCGTTGTAGGGGAATTTGTGTCCAACTGGGTAAAAATTGATTTAACCAAACTCCGATATCAGGATTCACAATTAGTTGATAACTAAACCAAGCACAGCCCCCAATTAAAGTAGTTCCTCCGAATAGTAAAGTAAAAGCAACTCCGTCGGCGATCCACTTTTTCCAGAATTGGCTAATGGGCTGGGAAGGTTTGGGTTTGGAGGGTTGGGGGGCGGTTTTTTTACCCGCAGGTAAAGCAGCCCTTTGGGAACGTCGATTTGGACGCTGCTGTTGCCCTGATTTGGCGGGGGTTTTCGCCGTTTTGGGCTGAGGTTTTTGGGATTGACTCTTTTTGCTGGGGGAGGGTTGATGACCTGTCTCTAACGGATTCATCATGGGGATTGATAGGATGGAAGGATGCTAACGGCGCAGTAAAACCTGTTCATAAAGTTCACCCGCTCGTTCCCAAGTATATTCAGTTTCTATTAATAATCTCCCATTTTGCGACAATTGTTCCCTCAGATGGGGATGTTCAAACAGTCGGCTAATGGCTTCTACATATTCTGTGACGGTGTTAGCCCGCAAAGCACGATGGGGGTCATGGGGCCCATCCACGGCCAATCCTTCTAAACCGCGATCGCTGGCTACCACTGGAACCCCGGCGGCCATGGCTTCCAGGGTTTTATTTTTAATCCCGTAGCCACTGCGCAGGGGGGTGACACAGACCGTCCCCTGATGTAAATAATCGACGACCTTGGGGACTCCCCCGGTGACGATCACACCCGGATGCTTGGCTAATTGTAGAACCTCGGGAACGGGTCGGGCTCCGATAATCGTAAAAGTGGTATCGGGATAGGAATTTTGCAGGGTGGGTAAGACCTCCAGGGTAAAAAATCTGGCGGCGTCGATATTATGGGAGGCGTCCATCGCACCGACAAATACTAAGTTATGATTATTGGGGTCATGCGATCGCATCGGAAATAATTCTAAATCCACCCCATTAGCAACCACATGAATTTCTCCCTGGGGTTGAAATTGACGGAATTGTTTTTCATCATCTGTAGTGGTGACAACTAAATCATGGAATTTAGCCGCATAGCGTTTTTCATAACGTTCTAGGATTAATTGTAAATAAATCCGATCCCGTTGGGGATGGGGAGAAGCCCCCATTTCTAAATGATTACGAGTCCAACCCACAACGGAACTATGAATATTAACAACGGTATGAACCCGGTTTAAATAGGACGGTCGAATATAAATTTCATTAACACTATGTTCGCAGGTAATTACATCTACTTTTCCTTGTTCAACCGCTTGATCGATCCAAGTTTGCATTTCCTGGGAATATCGATAAAGCACATTGGGAGGGGTACTTTTGACCAGGGAATTAATAAACCTACCAACCTTAGCCCCCGCCCAGGTCGGAGGTTCGGGAGGGAGGGGAAACACCACCAGTTCACTTACCCATTGACGCAATTCTGACACATCCTGATCACTAACCCCCGAATGTCGTTGGGTGATTAGGGTGACATGATGGCGAGAATGAAGATATTTAAGCAAGTTAAACGTTCTAATCTCCGTTCCTCCTCGACTGGGTGGATAGGGAAACGTAGAGGAGATGATTAAAATATTCATACGGTGATTCAATCAGAATTTAAAAATAGATGACCCCATTGCTTCAAAAGTAGGACTTGGACTATTGCCGATAAATTTTTTTTCCCAATGTTGTATTATTATACAACTCTTAAACTTAATCTTATCTATTTTTTGAAACTTAATTAATCAAACTGTTAGAGAATTTGATTCTTGTGACAATTTTAGAACTAGCACAAGGTTTCCGTCAAAGCGGAGTGTTCATCTGTTATAGTAGGAATTATAACACCCCCAATCCACCGATCTCGCTTCAGATCGGTGTTTTTGTAGATGTTGTTATGGGTTGATTAACAGGACTTACCCACCGTCGCCCGATCAACCGGGTTTTTTAGAGAATATGTGGGTCACAAGCAAGTATTTTCCTAAAAAAAACCCGGTTTCTTTGGTTGGGTGCGTAAGTCCTAATTAACTGATTGAAACGATTAGATGTTGGTGTTCTGGTTTAACGGCTTGCTTTAAGATGGAGATATGAATACAGATTTTACCGATTCCTTACCGCAGTGGCTAAGGTTTATCCAACGTCATCGCGCCAGTCTGATTGCTGTGATTCCCATATCTAGTTTAATCATTGGTCTAGCGATCGCAGCCACATTTCAATACCAAGCACAAGAAGCTAGAGACAGAGTTTACCATACCTATCTCGTCAAAAATCAAGCTCAAGAATTGCTAACGCAAGTTTTGACCACAGAAGTTGTGGTCAAAGATTATGGGTTAACGGGTGAAAAAAAATATTTAGACAGTCACGAAAAAGCCACTAAAAATCTACTCATTTCCTTAGATGAAATGAGATATTTAGCGAAAAATAATCCGAATAAAATTCAAAAACTCAAAAATCTGGAAACTTCTATTAATAAATCTAATGCCCTGTTTAAAGTATACTTAAATACAATAAAATCTCCCCAGCAGTCAGCAAATTCACCAAATCTTTTACTGGAGATTGGGGAACAAATGCAGATGACTCGCCAAGAGATTCAGCAATTAATTCAGGAAGAAGAAATCATCATTGAACAACGCAGAAAAAATCAAAAAGATCAAGTTCAATTAACATGGATATCCATGTTTGCTGTAACCGGATTAGGAATTTTAGGATCGATTTTGGCAAGATATTTAATGCAAAAATTAGATCAAAAGTTAGCCTTGCAAATAGCCCAAACCCATGCCCAAGAAAGGCTATTTAGAGATACCTTTGAACAAGCTGCCGTGGGTATAGGTCATATTTCCCTATCCCAAAAATGGCTAAAAGTCAATCAAAAATTATGTGATATTTTAGGTTATTCCAGGGAAAAACTATTAAGATATAGGTTATCGGATCTCACCCATCCCGAAGATATTAATAAAGATTTATTGTTATTTAAAAACCTGATTAATCAAGAAATTTCCAGTTATTCAATTGAAAAACGCTATATTCATAAAAATGGCTCAATTGTGTGGATTAACTTAACAGTTTCCTTGGGGTCATGGTTAGATAAATCCCCCTATTATCAAAGGGAAGAAAAACGCTATGGGATTGCGGTGATTGAAGATATTACCGATCGCAAACAATTAGAGTTAGAACGCGATCGCTTTTTTGAATTATCCGTTGATATGCTGATTATTGTTGATCGAAATTTACGATTTAAACGGGTGAGTCCCTCCGTAGAAAAAATTCTAGGTTTTCTTCCTGAACAACTACACAAAACCTCCTTTACCTCCCTAGTTCATCCCGATCATTTAAGTTCCGTTGAACAATCTATTAGTGAAGAAAATACTCAAGAAGCTCTGATCTTTTCCTTTGAAACCCGACTTCGTTGTCAAGATAATTCCTATAAATGGATTGCTTGGAATTGTGTTAGAATTGCCCAGACGGGATTAATGTATGGAACCGGTCGAAATATTACAGAACGAAAACAAGTAGAAGATGCGATCGAAAGAGAAAGTCAACAACTCAGACAAATTATTACCCATGCTCCCGTGGCTATGGCTATGTTTAATCGAGAAATGGGCTATATTGCTTACAGTGATAAATGGTTATCCGATTTTGGTTTAGTCCGATTAAAACAACAATCTGCTTCCCCGGAGCAATCTGATTTAAAAGTCTTTCCTCAAATGCCCTACACTTGGAAAAAAGCCTTTAAAAAGGGATTAAAAGGAAAGATTATTTCCAATTCTGAAGATGTATTTTATGATGCGAATGGCAAAAAAAGTATTATTCGCTGGGCGATTCATCCTTGGTATGAACCCAATCAACAAATTGGGGGTGTGGTAATTGCAGCAGATAAAATTGATGAATTAGTAGAAGCTCGGGAAGCCGCCTTAGAGAATGCCCGGATTAAGTCTCAATTTCTGGCAAATATGAGTCATGAAATCCGCACTCCGATGAATGGAGTTTTAGGGATGGCAGGATTATTATTAAGAACTGAACTAACTCCTAAACAACATAATTTTGTTAACGGAATTCGCATGAGTGCGGAACATTTATTGGCAATTATTAATGATATTCTTGATTTTTCTAAATTAGAAGCGATCGAAGTCAAACTAGAAACAGTAGATTTTGATTTAGAAAATTGTTTAGAAACTGTTGTTGATTGGGTAGCAACTCAGGCGGAAGAAAAAAGATTAGAACTCGCTATTATTGTTGATAGTAATGTACCCCTTCAGTTACGCGGAGATCCGGGTCGTTTACGCCAAATTCTATTAAACTTATTAGGAAATGGGATTAAATTTACCCCCGCCGGAGAAATTGTCGTCCGGGTGAATCAACTTTCTCATACCTCCCATACAACCCGATTACGGTTTGAAATTTCCGATACTGGTATTGGTATTGCTGCGGAGGAAAAAGATAAACTTTTCCAATGTTTTTCCCAATTGGATGCTTCCACCACCCGTCAATATGGAGGCACAGGATTAGGGTTAGTTATTTCTAAACAATTAGTTGATTTAATGGGCGGTGAGATTGGGGTTGAAAGTCAGGTCGGTAAAGGATCAATATTTTGGTTTACCGCTCAATTTTTAATCGGAGAAACCAAACCCAATCGAGTCGTCCCCCCTAGTTTAATCAATTTAAAATTATTAGTTGCCGAGCGCAGTAGTGCCATTCGTCAATCAATTCGTTTTTTAACTCAATCCTGGGGAATAGAGTTAGATGAAGCCATGGATACAGAATCAGCATTAACTTTATTGCGCCAAGCAGCAACCCAAGGAAAACCCTATCATATTGCAATTTTTGATCAAAAATTATTACCTGTTTATTCAGACAATATTACTGATATCATCCACAAAGATCACAATTTATCCTCAACAAAATTAGTCTTAATGACCCGGAACAATTACCGAGATGAAGCCGAAACCTTATTAGATAAAGGGATAGCTAGTTATTTAATTAAACCTATTAGGGCTGCTCGTTTATTTGATGCGATCTTAACAACCATGGAGATCCAGATTTCATCGAATATCCAACAACAATCTCAAGCCAGAATTGCCCAAAATCACAAATTATTAACCCCATCTAAACCTCAGTTAAGGATTCTTTTAGCTGAAGATCATCCGATTAATCAACAAGTGATTTTAAATCAACTTAGTCTCTTAGGATATGAAGCCGATCTAGCGAATAATGGTCTGGAAGCCCTAGAGATTTTGCATCAAAAACAATATGATATTGTGTTTATGGATTGTCAAATGCCCAAATTAGATGGTTATGCCACTACTCAAAAAATCAGACAACAACAGACTGATCACCATACTATTATTATCGCCCTTACCGCCCATGCCCTACCCACCGATCGAGAAAAATGTTTAGCTGCTGGAATGGATGATTATTTGAGTAAACCCGTCCAAGAGCAGGAATTAGCAGCCACTTTAAGCAAATGGACTGATATTATTCATCCAGAAAATCATAATTCTGAAATTTCTCTCCCTTCCTTATTCACCCCGGCTGCGATGGCAACATTCTCCTCTAACAATCATCCCTTAAATATAGAACGACTGCAAAGAATTTCGGGAGGAAAAAAAGAATTTCAACAAAAGCTATTAAAGGTTTATGTGGACCGAAGCGAACAGGATTTTATTGAAATTAAAGCAGCGATCGCTAGTGAAAACTTTACAGTCCTACAACAATATGCCCATCGGCTCAAGGGTTCTAGTGCTAATGTGGGGGCAACGATGATTTCTCAACTCGCCTATCAACTAGAAGATGCCGTAGAACAGCAGAATATTACCCTCTGTTCTGAATTAGTTCAGAACATTGAACACAACTTAGAAATCCTGAAAGTTCATATTGAACAGTATTTTGATCAGATCTAACAGATTTTACCAATATTTAGATAAAATCTTAGAATTAATAATTGCCCGATTGTTTATTTTTCCCAGTTCTATGACCCAGGATGTTCGGCAGTGGCTCGATGAAATTAAGCGCTTGAAACAACAGTTGGCACAAACCCAACGGGATCTTAACGCGGCGGTCGAAAGTTCCGACCAATGGCGACAACGCTACAATACCGAAGCCCAGCAACGACGCCAAGAAGCCGGACGCTATTTGGAACAGGTGGGAGAACTGCGAGGAGAGTTGGAACGATGGCAACGTCTATCTCCCTTGCCCAATGAATTACAGGTGCGGGTCGCCGTTCGCCAAGAGATTGACCCATTAAAAACCTTGGATGAAGTTAAGGCAAAATTAATTGAGGTAATGTTAGAACGCGATCGCTCCCGGGAACAAATTCATCAACTGGTTGAAGCCCTCGAAGCCGAAAAAGCTGCCCATTTAGAAACTCGCAATAGTTTAACCATGGCTTTAGGCGATACGGTGGATTTACTCACTAAAGCCCAAAATCAATCTATCTCTGGAACTTCCATTTTCACCACCCTCAACCCAGAGTATTCCTCCACTATTCCCCAACTTCCCGAATCCCAACCCCTACCCCAACTGCCATCAATTGAAGACATTTGAAACAGTCACGAGTTATCAGTGAACAGTTATCAGTTAATAGTTAGCGAATGACACAAATTAAAATCCGCGAAATCCGTGAAATCCCCTTAAATCCGTGATCCCTATTACCCATTACACCATGACCTTAAATTTTGATCAACAAATGATGCAGCAATGCTTAAAATTAGCCCGTCAAGCATTAGGAAAAACCGCACCTAATCCCTTAGTCGGCTGTGTGATTGTTCAAAATGGAAACATTATTGCAGAAGGATTTCATCCGGGGGCGGGTCAACCCCATGCCGAAGTTTTTGCCCTAAGAAATGCCGGAGAACAAGCCCAGGGAGCAACGGTTTATGTTAATTTAGAACCCTGTAATCATTTAGGTCGGACTCCCCCCTGTACAGAAGCCTTAATTGCAGCAAAAGTAGCTAAAGTTATAGTTGGTATGGTTGACCCTAACCCTTTAGTTTCAGGTATAGGAATTCAACGCTTAAAAGACGCAGGAATTGAGGTAATTGTAGGCATAGAAACGGCCGATTGTCAACAGTTAAATGAAGCATTTATTCATCAAATTATACATCATCAACCCCTAGGAATTTGGAAATATGCCATGACCTTAGATGGAAAAATTGCCACCACAACCGGTCATAGTTATTGGGTTACCGGAACAGAAGCCCGACAAAAAGTTCATCAATTACGAGTCGCCTGTGATGCGGTAATTGTGGGCGGAAATACCGTCCGAAAAGATAATCCCCAACTAACCACCCATGGCGCCGGGGAACCCAACCCCCTGCGAGTGGTGATGAGCCGCACCTTAGATTTACCCAAACAAGCCCATTTATGGGACACTCAAGAGGCAAAAACTTTAGTTATAACAGAGGAGGGTATAAATCCAGATTTCCAACATTTTCTACAGAATAAGGAGGTAGAGGTGGCGGAATTGTCCCCCTTGACACCTGCCCAAGTCATGACTTATTTGTATGAACGTCAATTTTTATCAGTGTTGTGGGAATGTGGGGGAACCCTCGCCGCCAATGCACTCAAAGATGGCAGCATTCATAAAGTTTTAGCCTTTATTGCTCCTAAAATTATTGGGGGAAAAACGGCACCTTCTCCCGTAGGAGATTTGGGTTTTACTCAAATGACAGAGGCACTTTTATTAGAAAGAATGACTTGGGGTTCTGTGGGTTGTGATTTTTGGATAGAAGGTTATTTATCTCCCACTTAACTATGAGTGAAATTGCTGTATTAAGTCTGATGGTCAGTAGTCTAGGAATTGATGCGGTTTTAATCGCTAACTGGCTCTGTTCCATCCAAATTAATGTAGAATTAGAACAGGAGGAAGAAGAAACATTGACTCGCTACGACTCAGAAGATATCAAAAAAATGCGTGCAAAATCCGTACAATCTAACGGCTATTATAATCCTGAATCTCTTGAACCCTTAGTCAAGGAATGGGAGTATAAAATTGTCCGCGCCAGTCAAGATGTATTTCGCAATCCCACGATTTTTAAACGGTTATGTCAGGAAGAAGCTGAAATGGGTTGGATTTTAGTTGAAAAATTAGATGACCGACGGGTTAGATTTAAACGTTTAAGAGGATTAGAAACTCCAGAAAACCCCTATCAAATTAAGCAAGATCCCTATCGTTCTACCTATGGAAAATCTAATAATTTAGGGTCTGGGTTAACGGTTTTGGCTTTTATTACTGCGATTATTTTACCCGCTTATTTGGGATTTTCATTAGTTGCCATGAGCTTTAATAAATCCGATCAAAATTCTCCCACAATCATGCAATCTCCCGAACCCGAACTGGCTCCATCTTCTCGTCAAAACTGAACTAACACTAAGCTGTTGTGTATTTAAACCCTATATTCTAGGAGGATATCCAAGTCCCCCTTGGGAAGGGGGATTTAGGGGGATCTAATCTTGGCTATAATCACAGATTTTCGGCTTAAGTTGACGCCCATGGGTATCCCCTAGGGCTGTTTCATTCTTTGTAGGGGCCATCCCCCCGTGGTGACCCCATCCCCCGTGGTGGCCCCCATCCCGGAAACGCCGGCAAATCGGGGAAGGGGAGGGTAGGCACACCGGGCACTACCCCGACAAAACCCTGGTTTCCCTGAGAATGAAACAGCCCTGGGGTATCCCCTGACTATTATTAATAGCTATTATAAAAATAATGTTACTTCCACCCCGGAATCAATTACTAGCGAAAACCATTGGGAAACTTCCCTTAAGAACCGTTTTAATCTTACCATTTGTGGTACAAATTACCGCTACAGTGGGATTAGTTGGTTATTTTTCCTTTAAAAATGGACAGAAAGACATTGAAAATTTAGCCCAACAATTAATCAATCAAGTCAGCAATCGGGTTCAGGAAAATTTACAGTTTTTCTTAGAAACTCCCGAACAGATTAACCAAACTAATTCTAATCAAATTAAATTAGGTTTTTTAAACACAAATAATTTATATCCTTGGGAAAAATATCTTTGGCGTCAGGTTCAACTCTATCCCGATATTACCTTTATTGGCATTGCGACCAACCAAAATAAACAACGAACAGGACAAAAACTTCTGAATGGGGATCTTCAAGTTAATCTTGTAGGGGATGAGGTGGGCAATAATTTCTATGCTTTTAAACTCGATGCTCAGGGAAATCGAAATCAAGGTAAATTAATTCAAAAAGACTATAATTTACGTCAGCATCCCATTTATTTAAAAGTCCTTAGAGAACGCCAATCTGTCTGGAGTGACGTATTTGTTTCTATTTTAGAACCGAGCTTATTCATTAGTGCCTTAGAACCCATCTATAATCAGAACAAACAAATTGAAGGGATTTTAATGGCGACCTTGCGCCTTGACCAAATTATTGCTTTTCTCAAAAGCCTAAATATCGGAAAAACCGGACAGGTTTTTATTATTGATCCTCAAGGTCATTTGTTAGCCAGTTCTACCGGAGAGCAACCGTTTAGAAAAGTTGGAGATCAAAACCAACTGTTTTTAGCAACAGCCAGCCAAAATCAAGTAACTAAAGCAGCAACACAACATTTATTAACAAAATATAAAAATATCAATCATATTTCTATACCCACAAAATTTGATTTTTATATTAATCAAGAAAAACAGTTTCTCAATGTTATTCCTTTTACCAATAACAAAAAATTAGGATGGTTGATTGTTTTAGTTGTTCCTGAAAATGATTTTTTAGATCAAATTAAAGCCAATAACCGCACCACTTTATTATTATGTTTGTTAACTTTAATAATGGCAATTATCATTGGTATTTTAACCGCGAGATGGGTGACATCACCAATTATTCGACTGAATCAGTCCTCAAAAAATATTGCCGCCGGACAATGGGATCAACCCTTGGAAACCAATCGCCAAGATGAATTAGGAGAACTAACTCGCTCTTTTAATAATATGATTAAGCAATTGCAAACCACTTTAACTCAAATGCAAGAACTGAATCAATCCTTACAAATTAGTGAACAACGGTATGCAAGTTTAGCCAAAGCTGCACCCGTGGGAATTTTCCGTACAGATATTAAAGGAAATTGTATTTATGGCAATGACCAAAGCTTTGAAATGTCTGGTCTGACTCCAGAGGAAGCGACGGGGATGGGTTGGACAAAAACAATTCATCCCGAAGATCGAGATCCTACCCTTTCGAGTTGGTTAGCATTTGTCCAAGAAGGGGTTCCTTTTCAGTGCGAATATCGTTTTATTAGACCGGATGGAAGTAGTATTTGGGTCTATGGAAAAGCCCTGGCTGAACGCGATAATCAAGGAGAAATTACCGGATATGTTGGCACAATTACTGATATTACCACTAGAAAAGAAGCTGAACAAATTTTAGCTGAATATAACCAAACTTTAGAACGTCAAGTCAAAGAAAGAACCCAGGAATTATCCCAGACTTTGCAACAATTACAAGCGGCTCAAAGTCAACTGATTCAATCCGAAAAAATGGCGGCGTTAGGACAATTAGTAGCAGGAATTGCCCATGAAATCAATACGCCATTAGGGGCGATTCAAGCCTCTATTAATAATAATAGTCAAGCTCTGATTGAATCTTTAGTTGAATTACCTAAACTCTCTCAAAAACTCAATCCAGACCTACAAATTTTGTTTTTTGGTTTATTAGAGCGATCGCGAAATAATTCTCAACAAGTTTCTACTCGAGAGCAGCGCGAATACAAACGTCAATTAACCCAAACCCTAAAAGATAATCAGATCGAATCCCATCGAAAAGTGGCGGATATCTTAGTGGATATTGGGGTTTATGATCATCCCGAACCATTTTTACCCATTCTGCAACATCCTGAACAAGAATGGTTATTAAATTTAACTTATAATCTCGCCCGACTTCAACGCAATAATCAAACTATGATTACCGCTATTGAACGAGCTTCTAAAGTAGTTTTTGCCCTAAAAAATTATGCCCGTCATGATAATAGTGGTAAAAAACAATCCGTATTAATTACAGAAGGCATTGATACGGTTTTAGAACTTTATAATAATCAGCTTAAACGGGGAATAGAAGTAAATCGAGTCTATCAAATTAACCATCCCCTTGAGTGTTATCCCGATGAATTAATGCAGGTTTGGACAAATTTAATTCATAATAGTATTCAAGCCATGAATGGTAAGGGAACCCTCAAAATTTTAGTTGAGGAAAAAGAAACCGAGTTTATAATTAAAATTACAGACTCTGGCTGTGGAATTTCCTCTGAAATTCAAGAGCGAATTTTTGAACCCTTTTTTACGACTAAACCCCTAGGAGAAGGGAGCGGTTTAGGATTAGATATTGTTAAAAAAATTATTAGTAAACATCAAGGAGAGATCGCCGTTGAAAGTCAGCCCGGAACCACAACTTTTACCCTGTGTTTACCTCGCTTTGAAGTCAATAATGGCTTAATTCTATAATTTATGTTAGAATCAACCCATGCCGATACCCGTTTGGGAATTAATAACAGAATTTTTAATTAAAATTAAGGATATCAAAAAATGGTAGAAAAAGCAATTATTTGTGTGGATGATGAAAGGTTTATTTTAGAAAGTATCCTAGAACAACTCAAACGTAAATTTGGTAATGAGTATATCTATGAAGGAGCAGAAAGTGCCCCGGAAGCCTTAGATATTATAGAAGATTTACAACAAGAAGAAATTGAAGTATTAATTATTGTTTCTGATTGGTTAATGCCAGAAATGCGAGGAGATGAATTTTTAATTGAAGTTCATCGTCGTTTTCCTAAAATTATCAAAGTGATGTTAACTGGACAAGCGGATGAGGAAGCCATCAAACGAGCCGAAAAACACGCTAATTTATATCGCTGTATTTATAAACCTTGGACAGAAGAAGAATTAGCCCAAACCATTGCATCAGCATTAGGATAAGTCGAGTTATTGCCCATTCCTCATTCATAATTCGTAATTTTCACTTCTCACTCCTTTTTATGAATAAACAATTAGCAATTTTATGTGTAGATGATGAACCCGTTATTTTAGAAAGTCTCAAAGAACAACTCAAACGGCATTTACCTCAAAATTATGAATTAGAATCAGCAGAAAGTGGCGAAGAAGCCTTAGAAGTAATTGCCGAATTATACCAGGAAGGATTGGAAGTCGCATTAGTTATTTCCGATCAAATTATGTCAGGCTTACAGGGGGATGAGTTATTAATTGAATTGCATCAAAATTATCCCCAAATGTTAAAAATAATGTTAACCGGACAGGCGGATGTTCAATCCGTGGGTAATGTGGTTAATCAAGCGAGTTTGTATCGTTATATTAGTAAACCTTGGGATGAAACTGACCTAATTTTAACAGTTCAAGAAGCATTAAGACGCTATACTCAAGAACAACAACTTTTAGAACAAAATCAAAAATTACAAGAATTAAATATAGAATTACAACAATTAAATACTTCCCTAGAACAAAAAGTTACCGAACGAACCGCAGAATTAGAACAAGCAAAACAGGCTGCTGAAGTCGCAAACCAGGCTAAAAGTACCTTTTTAGCTAATATGAGTCATGAATTGCGATCGCCCCTGAATGCGATTTTAGGCTTTGCTCAATTAATGAATCGAAGTACAACCCTTTCTCCAGAACATCAAGAACAGGTCGAGATCATTTTACAAAGTGGAGAACATTTATTAAATTTAATTAACCAACTATTAGATCTAGCTAAAATTGAAGCGGGCAAAATAACCTTAAATGAGACTAACTTTAATTTGTATAATTTGCTTCAAGATGTAGAGGATATGTTTTCACTGAAAGCCGAAAATCAGAACTTATTTTTAAAATTTACCTGTGCCGAAACCGTCCCTGAATATATCTGTACCGATCAAATTAAACTGCGTCAGATTTTAATTAATTTACTCAATAATGCGCTCAAATTCACTTCCAAAGGTGGCATAGATTTAACGGTTGTTTCTGAGCTAATTGCATCTTCACAAATTCGACTTATTTTTGCTGTTAAAGATACGGGAGTTGGAATTGAACCAGAAGAAATAAATCAGCTTTTTCAAGCATTTACCCAGACAAAAACGGGAAAAGAAATCCAGGAAGGCACCGGATTAGGTCTATCAATTACTCAAAAATTTGTGCAACTGATGGGGGGGGAAATTCAAGTTAATTCTCAAGTTGGTATGGGTACAACCTTTACCTTTGATATTCAAGCTCACTCTATTGAAAATATAGATTTATCCCCGGAAATTTACCCTCAGCAAGTCATCGGTTTAGTTCCCCATCAACCCGCCTATAAAATATTAATTGTTGATGATAAAATTTCCAACCGTAAATTATTAATTCAACTGCTTCAACCCTTGGGATTTCAATTAAAAGAAGCCACCAATGGCAAGGAAGCTGTAGAAATTTTTCAAGGGTGGAAACCGGATATAATTTTTATGGATATGATTATGCCGATTATGAGTGGTTCGGAAGCCACAAAACAGATTAAAAGTAGTTATAAGGGTAATAATACTGTAATTATTGCAGTTACGGCGACTGTTTTAGAAGACCACAAAGCCCAGATATTTGCTATGGGTTGTGATGATTTGATCATAAAACCCTTTCGGGAATTTCATATTTTTGAGATGATGAAAAAATATCTAGGTCT
The DNA here is from genome assembly GCA_001873365.1 of Oscillatoriales cyanobacterium CG2_30_40_61. GTDB lineage: Bacteria > Cyanobacteriota > Cyanobacteriia > Cyanobacteriales > Microcoleaceae > Planktothrix. Next base: position 68,430 of record MNYZ01000058.1, read on the forward strand.
TGAGTACATTTATGCAGATGAACCTGCCCCAAACCTGTTCAAACCCCCCAATTCTATTCTCACCCATGAGAGTTTTAACCAAATGCCCTCCGTTTGGGTTGAGCAACTGTATCAAGCGAGTATTGATTTAGATTATGATTGGGTTTTAGATTTAATTCAAGAAATTCCCTCGGAACAGGCGGGTCTATCTCAGATATTAACGGATTTCGTTTCTAATTATAGACTTGAGCAGATTTTTCATCTTATTCAAAAAATAAAAACTAATGAATATTAGAGACAAAAAACAATATTCCGGTGGAATTTTAATTATAGATGATCAACTTGAAAATTTAAGAGTTTTATCAGAAATTCTTAAACACCAAGGCTATAGAATTCGTCAAGCGATTAATGGAACATCAGGATTAAGAGCTATACAATCTTCACCACCGGATTTAATTTTATTAGATATTAAAATGCCGGATATGGACGGGTATGAAGTGTGTCAAAAACTCAAAAGTGATCCTCAGACCGAGGAAATTCCGATTATTTTTATTAGTGGTTTAAATGAAGTCTGGGATAAAGTCAGAGCCTTTGAAGTGGGAGGGGTTGATTATATTAGTAAACCCTTTCAAGTCGAAGAAGTCATGGCTCGGATTGAAACTCAGTTTACTATTCAAAAACAAAAACAACAGTTACAAGCCGAAATTAAATATCGTCAAGCCCAGGAACATCGCTTAAAAGTCGAAATTCAACAACGTTTAGTTAAAGAACAAGAATTACAAGCACAAATTATCCGACGCAAAGAAACCGAGGAAATTTTATATCAATCTCGCTCCTTAATTCAAAGTGTTTTAAATACTTCCATGGATGGAATTGCCGCCTTTCAGTCGGTGCGAGACACCAAAAGTGGAGAAATTATGGATTTTCGATGTTTAGTAATTAATCCAATCATTGGCCAACTTTTGAGCCGAGATCGATATAATTTACAGGGTAAAATTATTTTTAAAAAAATCTTAAAAAAAATAGATATTAACCTATTTAAAAAATTTGTTAATTTAGTAGAAACTGGAATTCCTCTGATTGAAGATATTTTTTATCGGGGCAAAAATAATCAAGGTTGGTATCATTTTATTGCCGTAAAACTTGGGGATGGATTTTCTATTGCAATTCGAGATATTACCGAACGAAAACAGATGGAAATAGACCTATCTCGTTTAGCTAAATTAGATGGGTTAACCCAAATTGCTAACCGTTATTTTTTTGAGCAGTTTTTAAATCAAGAATGGCTGATAAATCAACAGGAAAAACAACCGATTTCCTTGATTTTATCTGATGTAGATTATTTCAAAGCCTATAACGATACCTATGGTCATTTAGAAGGCGATGATTGTTTAAAAAAAGTTGCTAAAGCTATTGACCAAGTAATTCAGTCCCCCGGAAATCTACTCGCCCGTTATGGGGGAGAAGAATTTGTGGTGATTCTGACCCGAAGCCGTCTAGTCGAAGCCTTAAAAATAGCCACAAAAATTCAGACCGCCATTCGGGAGTTAAATATTCCCCACTCCCAGTCTAAAGTGAGTGAATTTGTTACCCTTAGTTTAGGAATATCAAGTTTAATACCAACCGAAAAAAACTCCTCACAATTATTAATTAAATTGGCAGATGATGCCTTATATGAAGCCAAACAACAAGGAAGAAATAGGATTGTGACTCAATCGAATTAGGTAATAGGGATCACAGATTTAAAGGGATTTCACGGATTTTCATCTGTGTAATTCTCTTAAATCTGTGATGGGTAATATAATAGGTAATATACTTAACTTGATAGAGAACTGCTATAAGTGCTACATAAATTGCTATAGAATAAATAATATCAGTCCTATTAGGAGCTTCCCTTGTCTCAACTAAATCATCCTTTAAAACGGTTTCTGGTTTATGCTCATCCCTATCAAAAAACTATTGGGTTAGCAACGATTTATTCGGTTTTAAATAAAGTCTTTGATTTAGCCCCTCCGGTATTAATTGGATGGGCTGTTGATGTGGTGATTAATCCCCAGGTTTCCTTCCTCTCCCAGTGGGGAATTCAAGGGGCGTTTAATCAATTGTTAATGTTATCGTTTTTGAGCTTAATTATCTGGAGTTTAGAATCGGTTTTTGAATATGCTTATAAAGTATTGTGGCGAAATTTAGCCCAAACCTTGCAACATAATCTCAGATTAGATGCTTACGGACATTTACAAAACTTAGAATTAGCCTATTTTGAAGAACGCAGTAGTGGCGGTTTAATGTCAATTTTAAATGATGATATTAACCAGTTAGAACGGTTTTTAGATATGGGGGCGAATGAAATTATCCAAGTAATTACCACGGTAATTGTAATTGGAGCAGCCTTCTTTATTTTAGCACCAACCGTGGCTTGGTGGGCAATGTTACCGATGCCTTTTATTGTTTGGGGTTCGGTTTGGTTCCAGAAATTACTCGCCCCCCGTTATGCCGATGTGCGGGAAAAAGTTGGGTTACTGAATGGACAACTGGCGAATAATTTGGGAGGTATTACCACTATTAAAAGTTTTACGGCTGAAAAGTATGAAATCCAAAGAATTACCGAACATAGTGAAGCCTATCGCCAAAGTAATCGCCGAGCAATTACCCTGTCCTCTGCCTATGTTCCGGTGATTAGAAGTTTGATTTTATTTGGATTTATTGCCACTTTATTATTAGGCGGTTTACAAGTAACTTCTGGGGCTTTAGCTGTGGGAACCTATAGCGTTTTAGTGTTTATTACCCAACGGTTATTATGGCCGTTAACGCGACTGGGAGACACCTTTGATCAATATCAACGGGCGATGGCTTCTATTAACCGGGTGATGAATTTATTGGATACTCCGATAGAAATTCATCCTGGGGATATTGCCCTTCCGGTGTCTTTGGTTAGAGGAGAAATAGAATTGAAAAATATCTATTTTTCCTATCAAAATCGCAACCAGATTATTGAAAATCTCTCCCTAAAAATTCCCGCCGGAAAAACTATTGCCATTGTTGGTGCTACGGGGTCGGGAAAAAGTACCTTGGTGAAGTTATTATTGCGGTTATATGAAATTAATGCCGGGGTAATTACCCTGGATGGGATTGAATTAAACCGTTTGAAATTAGAGGATTTACGCCAAGCTATTGGGTTAGTCAGTCAGGATGTTTTTCTGTTTCATGGCACCGTTGCTGAGAATATTGCCTATGGCAGTTTTAATGCGTCCTTAACTGATATTATTGCCGCGGCAAAAATCGCCGAAGCCGATGAATTTATTCAGGATTTACCCGATAGATATGAGACCATTGTAGGAGAACGGGGTCAGAAATTATCCGGCGGACAACGACAAAGAATTGCTATAGCCCGGGCGGTCTTAAAAAATCCGCCTATTTTAATCCTAGATGAAGCCACATCGGCCGTGGATAATGAAACCGAAGCCGCCATTCAAAGATCCTTAGAAAAGATTACCAAAAATCGGACAACAATTGCGATCGCTCACCGCCTTTCAACGGTTAGAAATGCTGATTGTATTTATGTGATGGAACAGGGTAAATTAGTGGAATCAGGAACCCATGAAAACCTCTTAGAAGCACCGGGTATTTATGCAGGTTTATGGCGAGTGCAGTCGGGCTTAAATTAGGGCCATCGGTGTCGGGTGAACCAGATGCAGCCAGGAAATGCTAGAATCAACAATGATTTATTCAAAACTATAAATTTTCGTAACCATATCCTGCTCTTGCCATGTTAAAATCTCTCTTAGGTGATCCGAATGCGCGTAAACTTAAAAAATATCAGCCTGTTGTCACGGATATCAACATTTTAGAGGAAGAAATTCAAAGCCTCTCGGATGCAGAACTTCGGGCTAAGACAGGAGAATTTAAAGAAAAATTATCCAAAGCCAAAAACCGAGACGAGGAAAACCAGATTCTCGATGAAATTCTCCCAGAAGCGTTTGCCGTTGTCCGGGAAGCCGGAAAGCGGGTGTTAGGGATGCGACACTTCGACGTCCAACTCCTGGGCGGTATTATCCTCCACACGGGGCAAATTGCCGAGATGAAAACCGGGGAAGGAAAAACCCTGGTTTCCACCCTTCCAGCCTACCTCAACGCCTTGGCCGGAAAAGGGGTTCACGTCATCACCGTCAACGATTATCTGGCTCGACGGGATGCGGAATGGATGGGACAAATCCACCGCTTCCTGGGGCTAAGTGTGGGGCTGATTCAGCAGGAAATGAGTCCCGACCAACGCAAGAAAAACTATAACTGTGATATTACCTACGGTACTAACAGTGAAATGGGGTTTGACTACCTGCGGGACAACATGGCGACTTCTATGGATGAAGTGGTGCAGAGGGTGTTTAACTATTGCATTATTGATGAAGTAGACTCGGTTTTAATCGATGAAGCTCGGACGCCTTTAATTATTTCCGGTCAGGTCGAACGTCCGAGTCAAAAATATATGCGGGCGGCCGAAGTTGCCCAAATGATGGAAAAGGAAGAACATTATGAAGTTGATGAAAAAGGCCGTAATGTTTTAATGACCGATGAAGGGTTTGCCCGGGCGGAAGAATTATTTGGGGTTCAAGATTTATATGATCCTAATGATCCTTGGGCGCACTTTGTTTTTAATGCCTTAAAAGCCAAAGAATTATTTATTAAAGACGTCAACTATATTATCGGTAATGGGGAAGTGATTATCGTTGATGAATTTACCGGACGGGTGATGCCCGGACGCCGTTGGAGTGATGGTTTACACCAAGCTATTGAAGCTAAAGAACGGGTCGATATTCAACCGGAAACCCAAACCTTAGCCACCATTACCTATCAGAATTTCTTCCTATTATATCCCAAATTATCGGGGATGACCGGAACCGCAAAAACCGAAGAATCTGAATTTGAACGCATCTATAATCTGCAAGTTACTATTATTCCTACCAACCGGATTACCGGACGGGAAGATTTACCCGATGTGGTCTATAAAACCGAAGAAGGAAAATGGACTTCTATTGCTGAAGAATGTGCGGATTTACATAAAGAAGGGCGTCCGGTTTTAGTCGGAACAACTAGCGTCGAAAAATCGGAAATTCTCTCGAATTTATTACAACAACGCCAAATTCCCCATAATTTATTAAATGCTAAACCTGAAAATGTAGAACGAGAATCGGAAATTATTTCCCAAGCCGGACGTAAAGGGGCCGTGACTATTTCAACTAACATGGCCGGACGGGGAACGGATATTATTTTGGGGGGAAATGCGGAGTTTATGGGACGGCTAAAAATGCGCGAGTATTTGATGCCAAAAATTGTTAAACCCGATGATGAAAAAGAATTAGCCTTTGTCGGGGGAGCAGGGAGTCGTCGCCCCGCCGCCCAGGGATTTGATCTGAATAAAAAAGCTAAAACTTGGAAAGTAACTACCCAATTATTCCCGACGGAATTATCTAAACCCACGGAACAAAAACTCAAAGATGCGGTGGATTTTGCCGTGGGAGTCCATGGAGAACGCAGTTTAGCGGAGTTACAGGCGGAGGATTTATTGGCGGTGGCTTCGGAAAAAGCACCGACCACTGACCCGGTAATTCAGAAATTGCGCGAGGTCTATAACTTAATTGTTCATGAGTACGAAAACTTCACCAAAATCGAACATAATCAAGTGGTGGAATTGGGGGGACTTCATGTAATTGGGACGGAGCGCCATGAGTCCCGCCGGATTGATAATCAATTGCGGGGACGGGCTGGACGCCAGGGTGATCCGGGTTCCACGCGGTTTTTCCTGAGTTTACAGGATAATTTATTACGGATTTTTGGGGGCGATCGCGTAGCCGGATTAATGGATGCTTTTCACGTTGAGGAAGATATGCCCATTGAGTCTAAATTGTTAACGCGATCGCTCGAAAATGCCCAACGAAAAGTTGAAACCTACTATTACGATATCCGTAAACAGGTATTTGAATATGACGAGGTAATGAACAACCAACGGCGGGCAATTTATGCCGAACGGCGACGGGTTTTAGAAGGGCAAGATTTGAAGGAACAAGTGATTAAATACGGCGAACAAACTATGGATGATATTGTGGAAGCCTATATTAATCCTGACTTACCTTCGGAAGAATGGGATTTAGAAAGTCTTGTTACTAAAGCTAAGGAATTTGTTTATCTTTTAGCGGATTTAACCGCCGAACAATTGGTGGATTTATCCGTAGATGAAATTAAAACTTTCCTGCATGAGCAATTACGCAATGCCTATGATCTCAAGGAAAACCAAGTTAATCAAATTCGAGCTGGGTTGATGCGCGAAGCCGAGCGCTTCTTCATTCTCCAGCAAATTGATACCTTATGGCGCGAACATTTACAACAAATGGACGCGCTGCGGGAGTCCGTCGGTTTACGCAGTTATGGACAAAAAGATCCCTTAATTGAATATAAGAGCGAGGGATATGAATTGTTCTTGGATATGATGACCGATATTCGGCGAAATGTGATCTATTCCATGTTCCAATTCCAACCTCAACCGGCTGTTGTCTAAGGTGTTTACCCATTCTTGATCCCGGCTGTAGATTTTGTTTTTGAGTTTTTTCTTGACATCCCCAAATAATCGTGTATATTTGAGGGGTGTGAGGAGTGAAGTCTGAAAAGAAAAAGCATCTGGGGTCGAAACTCGGCCAGACTCCCAGATGCTTTTTCTATTAATAATTCAGCCCAAAATTCTTAAAATTCGAGGGTTTTTAGCAAGCTAGAAGTCTAACAGAATTAATGACTGGCTTGGGGTTCAGAAATATATTCAAAATCGGGTTCGGAATTCCAATGGCCGCGACTATCTTTACCGTTATTAAGGAAAATTTACCCAACGAAAAATCCCCAGCTTTTAGTTGACTGGGGAAAGCGCGAATTGAGAACGTGCGATAGTTTCTACAATCTAACCCCACAGGATTTGTGGACACATCTACCTTTAGATAGATATGGCAGCTAAGTCAATAATTTAGCCAATTAATCAGGATTTTTGTATCTGCCGTTGAAAATCTCCGGCTTTATCTTTAACTTCTCCAGCACCCTTAGAAGCCTGACGTTTAATATCCGTTGAGGTTTTTTCCGCCGCCTTCTCGACTTGATTTAGGGCTTTTTTGGTGTTATCTTCAGCCTTCTGAATGTTCTGTTGGGTTCCTTCCACCAAATCCCCTGCCATTTCACTGGCTGAGTTACTCACTTTTTCTGATACATCTTTCACCCGTTTCACAATATCTTGGTCACTGTTGTTATAGGCATACATCTGGTCTTTTTGCTTAGATTTAACAGGGTTAGGAAGTTCACTGGTTAATCCTTTATCTGGACTGGGACTGCTCGCTCCCATGGGAGGATTATTACTACAAGCGGTACTGATAAACATTAATAATCCGGCAAAAAAAACACCTAAAATATTTTTGAAGGATACAGACCGCAGAGCTTGAATTAATTTTTTCATTTTGATGATTCCTAAACTTTGATTAAATCTGTTTGATTTTCTTTGATCACTCACCTACCTTAAAATAAATCAATGGTTTCAACCTCTAGCTCAAGGAATATATTTGATAATATATTCCTATTTTCTTCTATTCATTTCGGTTAAAAGGGGATCAGACTATCATCTCAACAACTAACCGACTAGCTTGCTGGTGGTAAACTAATGGGAGACAATTTTTGCCTGATAATCTGGGATGTTTAATCGAGTTATTCCTAACGGAAAATCAACACCGGAATATGGCTAGTACGGAGAATTTGGGTAGTGGTGCTACCGATAACTAGGTGACGAATTCGGCTATGTCCATAGGCTCCGATCATCAGCAGATCGATGTTGTTTTCTTGTTTATACTTAGCGATCGCCACTTCTGGATTCCCGTCTATCAGACGACAAACCGGCTGAAAACCCGCCGATATTGCTTGCTGTTTAGCTTGATCAATTCTAGCCCTTGCCGTTTGATCTTCGGTACTTTTAGCCACAGTAATAATATGCAATTCTAAGCCATTAAATACCTGTGAATCCCTGAGAAATTCCAATATTTTTTGACAGCTTGCACTCCCATCATAAGCCAGTAATAATCGTTCAATTGGCTGATATTGGCGAGAGGTAATCAGGCAAGGTTTATGACTAGCCCGGACAATTCGTTCCAGATTTGCGCCTAAATGTCCCGAGGCAAATTCCGCCGTTTCCCCTCGTTTACCCAAAATAATTAAATCGGTTTCAGCTTCAAATTCATGCAAACAATCCACTAAAAATCCGGTTTCATGAATTAACTTAACCGCCTTAACTCCATAACTAGAAAGCACCTGATTCGCATTTTCTAAAATCAGTTTAGCCTGTTGATGGTTTAGTTTAGCTTTTTCCCTTTCTAATTCCACTAATTGATTCAGGAGTGCCTCAGAAGCATCTATCCCAATACTCCCACTCAGATTTTTAGTTTTCGCCGCCGTTTTATCCCTGGTATCCGTAACATACAAAACATCTATTATGGCTTCTAATTTTGTGGAAAACCAGGCTGCATATTGATAGCTACTTTGGGAAAAAATAGAGCCATCTGTACATAATAAAATGCGTTTCATGTTGGTTTATCTCCGTTTTATTTTAATCATCGACAATGGAGCTAATACTGATAACTGAGCACTAATAACTATTAATGACCCGGCATTTTTTCTAGGGCGTCCGGTTGATTGTGCATCCCTAATTTGTCGATTAAAGTAGCACTGGCTTCATTAAGTCCCACCAATTCCACATCAGCCCCAGCCCGACGAAATTTAATCACAACTTGATCGATTACAGCTACCGCCGATTGATCCCAAATATGGGCATAACTAAAGTCCAGGGTAACTTTTTCTAGTTCTTCATTAAAGTCAAAATTGGTTAAAAAATCATCAACAGAAACAAAGAATATTTGACCTGCAATTTTATAGGTGCGGTGCATTCCGTCATCACTCAGGAGTTGATCAACAAATACAACTTTGGCAATTTTGCGGGAGAAAAATACCGTACTCAAAGCAATACCCGCCACCACACCAATTGCCAAATTATGACTAAAAACTGTAATTATTACCGTTGTAATCATGGCTGCGGTTTCACTGCGGGGAATCTTTTTGATATGTCTTAAAGATGACCAATTAAACGTCCCAATGGAAACCATAATCATCACCGCAACTAGAGCCGCCATGGGAATTTGTCGTACCCAATTCCCCAAAACTAGGATAAAGAAAAGCAGCAAAACCCCGGCACTAAATGTTGATAAACGTCCCCGTCCCCCGGATTGAATATTAATCACCGATTGTCCAATCATGGCGCACCCTGCCATGCCGCCAAAGAAACTGGTAATAATATTAGCAATCCCTTGTCCTTTGGCTTCTTGATTTTTGTCGCTGGGTGTATTGGTTAATTCATCCAATAAAGAAGCGGTGAGTAAGGATTCTAATAGTCCCACAATTGCCAAAGTTATCGCGTAGGGAAAGATAATATTCAGTGTTTCTAAATTTAGGGGAATTTGGGGAATTGCAAAGGGAGGGAAAGTTGTTGGCAAATCTCCCATATCCCCGACGGTGGGAACTTTAATTCCAGTAATAATAGAAATTGCGGTGATTGTAATAATTGCTATCAACGGCGATGGGATTACTTTCGTGAATCGTGGGAGCAAATAAATAATTGCCAAAGCGCCCGCCGTCATCCCATAAACGGCAAAAGGAACATTAGTTAATTGGGGGAGTTGGGCTAAAAAAATTAAGATTGCTAGGGCATTAACAAAGCCCACCATCACCGCACGAGGCACATATTTTAACTGTCGTCCCAACTTCAACCAGCCAAAAATAATTTGAATAATTCCTGTTAAAATCCCAGCAGCAAATAGATACGGTAAGCCATGATCTTTGACTAAATGAACCATCAGTAGTGCCATGGCTCCAGTAGCCGCAGAAATTAACCCCGGTCGTCCACCAAAGATGGCGGTGATCACGGCAATTGTAAATGAACTATATAATCCAACTTTGGGGTCAACTCCGGCAATAATTGAAAAAGCGATCGCTTCTGGAATGAGGGCGAGCGCCACTACAGACCCAGCTAAAAGATCGGCTGGAACATTTGAGAACCACTCTCGTTCTAAGGCTTTGATATTCAACTTTCCTCCAAAAAACTATTAAAATGTGAGAAATTCCACCGAAATCTTCTTGGCGATCAGATCAGTTGAGGGTATGATCGGTAATCTGAATTTTCTCTAATCAGCAGGAGAATTAACCCTGTTTCCTAGTAGTGCAGCCCTTGGGGAGATCTTCCACCTTTCAGGGTGGAGAGGTTGGCTTAACGCTATACTGGAAAATACAGTTAGACATCAACATAACTAATATTTGAAGGTTTCTAATCTGTCTCAATTCTGTATTAAATTAAGACCGCCAAACTATAGCATTAAACCCAATCGGGTGGCAATCCCCTGTTCGCCCCCTAATAATCAATCCCCATCCATCCGTTGATGGCAACCAAAAACAAAATCTTCTGATAGCATGATTGTATAATGGGTCAAGGGTAGGTGTGTACCTACAGCAGAAGAAACCCGAAAAACTAATGGCACGGATACCCATCCATAACATTAGGAATTGTAGAGTAATCTGTATGTTTAACATTTAAAACTGAAATTCGCTATTAGCATGACATCTGAACATATCTGCCAACGCTCCGAAATTCTCGGCACTCAAGTAATTACCCGTGACAGAGGGAAACGACTGGGGATCGTCAGCCAACTCTGGGTAGACGTCGATCAGCGTGAAATTGTCGCGATCGGAATTCGTAATAATATTCTAGCGATCGCTGGAATGCCAAAATTTATGTACCTGAGTAGTGTCCGCGAAATCGGGGACGTAATTTTGGTGGATGATGATACCGTCCTCGAAGAAGACGTGGATGTAGAAAACTACAGTACCCTGATCAATAGTGAAGTGATCACCGAAACCGGGGAACCCCTGGGACGGGTGCGGGGCTTCAAATTCGATACCCGCGATGGTAAAATACAATCCTTGATTATCGCCTCCATTGGTCTGCCTCAAATTCCTGAACAAGTGATCAGCACCTACGAATTATCGATTGAGGAAATTGTCAGTAGTGGCCCGAATCGATTAATTGTTTTTGAAGGTTCAGAAGATAGACTCCAACAGTTGTCCGTAGGTCTGTTAGAACGCCTAGGTTTAGGAGAAGCTCCTTGGGAAAAAGAAGATGAGGGAATGTATTATCCCCCAACGGTGAAACCCGCTAACCAGCTAGGAACCGGACTTCCCCAAACCGCTCCCCAACGGAGCAGTCGCGCCCCATCGGTGGTTCAGGAAGAATCCTGGGACGAAAATGACGCCTGGGAAGAACATCCCGCCCCAGTCGAGCCGCTGCGCCAACCCCAACCGATTTACAATGACTATGAGGAAGAAGATAACTGGGGCGATGTCGAACGGGATGAAGATGACCGCTATCGAGAACGGGAATTAGTTCCGATTGAACCGACCCCCCGTAAAGAACAAAAATTCTATGCCAAAGAGTTAGACTATGAATATGAAGATGAGGTAGATTCCCAAGCTTGGGATGAGAGCGAACATCCCCAACCCTATCAACCTCCCCGGATTAATATTCCAGAAAAGACCAAAATCCCCGAATACGAGGAATAGGAACCAAACTCCACAACCCAATAACCATAAAACCCCCGGCTGAACACTGGGGGTTAGTTCTGCTGAATAGGTGAACTCCTCGATTTGTAGATCGTGTTTAAGAATACAGAACCACAGCAATAACCAATGGCAAAAATACTACTTTAACCAGGAAAGACTTTTGGCTTATAGGGAAAAAATAGTAGCGATGCTAAAAAAACTAGGAATTATTGGATTAGTTGCATTAGCTCTGTTGGCTGGCCCCCTGACGGGAACAGCTTGGGCGCAAGCGACAGTAGAAGATCCGATTAAGGACGGAGACACCGCCTTTATGTTGATTTCGGCTGCCTTAGTCCTGTTTATGACACCCGGTTTAGCCTTCTTTTACGGGGGCTTAGTGCGCTCTAGGAACATCCTGAATACCATGATGATGAGTTTCATCTTAATGGGCATTGTCGGCGTTACCTGGGTATTCTGGGGATATAGTCTCGCCTTTGATGTCTCAACTCCCGTCTCAGAAGGCTTTGGCAAAGGTATTGAACAGTTCATTGGTGGATTTGATTGGGTATTTTTAAATCAAGTCACAGCCGAGGCCCCTGATCCCATTGGCTATGCCGGAACCATTCCTCACCAGTTGTTTATGGTGTATCAAATGATGTTTGCCATCATCACCCCAGCCTTAATTTCCGGGGCGATTGTGGAACGGATCACCTTCAAGGCATATTTTTGGTTTGTCTTACTCTGGTCTACATTTATTTACTCTCCCTTAGCCCATTGGGTTTGGGGTCGGGGTTGGTTACAAGCCATTGGTGCCTTAGACTTTGCCGGGGGAACCGTTGTTCATATTAGTTCCGGGGTGTCGGCGGTAGTTATCGTTTGGATAATTGGCTCGCGGAAAAATTTTATGGCGGTTCCCCATGCTCCCCATAATGTTCCTTTTGTCCTATTAGGGATTGGAATGTTATGGTTTGGCTGGTTTGGCTTTAATGCTGGCAGTGCCTTGAGTGCAGGCCCTTTAGCTACCGTTGCTTTTGTCTCTACCATGGTCTCAACATCAGCAGGGGGATTGACCTGGGCAATTGTGGAATGGTATTTACGCGGTAAACCAACGGCCGTTGGGATTGCTAGTGGTTTCCTCGCCGGGTTAGTTGGAATCACTCCCGCAGCCGGATTTGTTACCCCGGTTGGTGCTATTTTAATCGGTTCGATCACAGCCGTTTGCTGTTTCTATGCTGTTAGTTGGCGGGTGAAATTAGAATTTGATGACTCGTTAGATACCTATTCCGTTCATGGTGTCGGTGGAACCGTTGGGGCTATTTTAACTGGAATTTTTGCGACAAAAAGTGTCAATCCTGCCGGGTTTGATGGACTTTTGTATGGAAATCCCGGACAATTACTTCCTCAAATTGTTGGGGTAGTTGCTACCTACATTTTTGCTGGAGCTGGAACTTTTGTCATTATCAAAATTCTCGGTTCTTTGATGGAACTGCGAGTTAAACCGATGGTCGAAGAACAAGGTTTGGATATTGACCAACATGGAGAAGAAGCTTATGGCAAAGACTTTGCTTCAGGTTTAAGTTTTGTAACTGGAAGCTTTGCTGGAAAAGAAAGTTAATTTTAGGGATTTAGGGGTTTCATTCGGAAAATGGAACCCCTATAAATCTAATTTTTAGAAACAAATTATCCGGCGGTTGAAACCGCAGCTACACAAACAAAACCCGCCGACGCGGGTTAAAGATTCTGGAAGCGGATTTTTCCTACCCACATACCCCCTTTGTCCGCGCCGGCGGACATCGTTTGTGTAGCCGCGATTTCAATCGCTGAAATCGCTATTCGCTAACCATTTTAACATATTTTTTTAATATCGCTTGAATGGTGAAAACGGTTTCATTTTCATAGCTGAATTTTTCGATCATTCCCCTTCTTACTAAAGATTGAATTGCTTTAAATAATTCGCCTTGTGACCCTTGACATTTTGCCATTAATTGGGTAATTGAAACGGGTTTACTTTCGTTACTGAGTTGCGCGATCGCGTGTTTCTCACACTCCGATAACCGCTGATAATGCTGCTGTAATATCGGTGTCAATTCATCGTTTAACAATACTGCTTGATAACTCAAATATTGAGATACTCTACCGCTAAATAAGTTATTAATAGTTTGAGCGACTAATTTTAACCATTGGGGATTTCCTTTGGAACTTTAAAGTACATTCCCCAATGTTCTGGCCAGGAATGATTTTTATAAAGAACTTTATCATGTTCTCGACTGTGAGAATGTATCTGGATTATCTTCTAATGGTAAAGCCGCGATCTCTGCGAGAATATCGGCAGGACTTTTAGGCTGAGAATGAGACGTTTTCGGAATAACAATTATTTCAACGCTGGTTCCCTCGGGAAGTTCGATTGGCTGCATTAGCCGCAACACTCCCTTTTCATAAATGGCTGCAATTGTCATGGTCATTTGATTATCCTCTCTTAAACTTTAACAACATAACATTTAGCAAGGATGATTCGCGATCGCTATTTTTAAAACCTTTAATTCATCACTTGAGAGTTAGCAATTTTCCAAATTCCATCCCAATATTCTAAATTATAACGCACTAATTTTGTATTAAAGCTACTTTCGATAATTTTTCCATTTTTATATAGGGTCGTATCTTCCGTAACTTTAACTTCTATGGTAGCTTTATTTCCCGAGGCGGCAAATCTTTCTATGGATTCAACTTTCTGGACTCCATATTGATAATAACTATTATTTTCCCGTAAAAAATCAATCCCTTTTAAGCTATCGGCATATAATACACCCGTAGTTAAATTTCCGAGCAGTGCCCGGTCAAAGGGAGGGGCAAAAATTCTGGATTTTGTATTCAACCATTCTGTGATTAAATCCGCAGCTTTTCCAATGGTTATTGTTTCGGTGTTTTGAGTTATTTGATTTACAATTAGCCGATCTTGTAAATCCCAGGATTGATTTTTGATTGGGGTTTTGGCTGCAACTATTTGACTAATACCAAAGGAGAAAATCAGAGTTAATGTTAATAGAGGTTTTTTCATAATAGGTAAATAGGGATCACGGATTTAAGAGGATTTCACGGATTTCACGGATTTTAATTTGGCCCCCAATCAAAGAGAAATTTAGGTGTTTTTGGGGATTAATAATTTTGGTCATTCTTTTGTACAATTCATTTGGGCTTGCCAGGGATTTCCTTTATAAATATTACCTATAGAATGATCGGGATTAATGTCTGTAATTAAATCCACAAAATCAGGGTTTTCAATCAAGGATTTTATAAATAATTCGGGATGTAATGCTTTCCAAAAATAATCAACAAATTGACTAATTTCTACATCGGTCATCCCCGATTTTCCGGTATTAATCCTATCCTGTTCGGCTTGGATGCGCCACTGTTTTGATAGGCGATAATCTACAGGATTTAAAATTAGTAACCGATCTAATTTTTCCCACAAGGGAAGATAATAATTTAACTGTTCGTTCATATCCCGAGCAAATTGTTGATCCCAAGGAGTGATAATCGGAACTGGGGGAAAATCAAAAAGTTGAGGGTCAATGGGTTGACAACCTACAAACCAACCTTCAAATAAAATAATATCAATTCCGGTCACGAATTTAGGGGAAATGCGATCGCCCGCCCCCCGCCATAGGGACTTATCAAACTGGGGAATGGCAATGCTTTGACCGGGTAGGGGTTGACGCAATTGATCTAAAACCTGGATGCCCAATTCCAGATCATGGGTTCCGGGTGGCCCTCGCCAAATTAAACGCGGATCAACCTTTTGTAACTGTTGACGTTCGGAATAAGTTTTATACAGATCATCTAAGGATAAGCTAAGTGTGTCATAGTGAAAAAGAGACAAAATATAAGTTAAGACTTGCCCTAGGGTTGTTTTTCCCGTGCCTTGCCCTCCTAATATTCCTTGAACCAGAGGACGACCCAAGCGTTGACGATGTTCAGCCAGTTGGGTTGCTAAAGGTAGCCAAAATTTCCATAGGGTTTCTAACTGTTCAAATAACAGAGGAAACTCAATCTTTTTCTGTTGAAGTTGACAGAATAGATGGCATCGGGCTGCTATGTTCACCCTCACATTTTCCGGTGTGATTCCAAAGGCGGTTGAACGTTGATGATCGGACAGTTCCCATTGTTCTAAAACTTCTAAATCCGTGGGATGGGGTTTTTGTCCATTCCTCCAAGCTTTGAGAATTTCAATCATAGATGATTCTAATTCTATTCAATGAATTTTAATTATGAACCTAAGATTGCGGCCAATAAAAATAACCCATAACTCAAACCAATTTTGAGTGCATTTAGGTTTTCCACCCAAAAAGATTTTCGCAAACGGGGGGAACTACTGTATGCTAACCAGTTTATTCCTTCGACCACGATAGATACGACTAAAGCCACCGTCACATCCAAGCGCGCCTTTTGTCCAGTTACCGAGGCAATACCCATGGCTAGGAATATCCCAAACAGTAGACTAATGATTAGTAGCGAAATCCGTCGCCAAGGATTCATTAACAATCGGCCCACCTGGGCATTAATTACATTGACAAGTCGATTCAGACGGGTATTTTGCATAGCACGGATTGTGAATTTTAGTGGGATTAATGATCTAATTTAAAGCAAAAGATTATGAAAGATAAACTTTATCCAGCCTTTCTAATTACTGGAATGATTTTATTAACTCTAATTAGTTTAAGGCAATTTTTATTTCGTTATTGTCTGCAAACGCAGCGAAAACCCGCCGAACAGATAGTTTTATCTGTGCCTCGCCCCTTATCCACGACTTTTCCTAAAACCTCCGTTGCGCCACCACCCCCCCTGAATATTAGCCTTCCCCCATCTTCGGTTCCTACACCTACAAACTATCACCGGGGGTCATTTCGGGTGAGTAACCTGACTGAACATCCCGTGCGTGTGGCTTTACTGAGTCGTTCAGCCCCGAATATTACTGAACCTGTTCACTGGGATTTTGCCCCCGCCGAGGGCAGTAGGGAGGGTTTGATTTTATCCCTTCCCCGAGAGGATTTAATCCTCAAATCCGGTGATATCTTGGTGGTTTTTGCTCCTGATGGTTCTCGCTACTACTGGGGGCCTTATATCGTGGGAGAAACTTCCCTTCCCGCTTGGAATCCTCAAGACCAGGAATGGGAATTGGTGATTAAACCGACCCCATGAACAAATTAATTTGATCTAGCCACCAATCTTTCTGTTGATGTGAGTATTTTTGCTCCTGTGTACGATAATAACTAATTGATATATTGACTTAGGTGTTAGTTAGATAACACATTAACAGTAAACTGTCAATATCTTAATCGTTAATATCTGCGTTCTTAGCCCATGAAATCAAGTTCAAATCGAAAGATTCCCACCCTTTTTTCACCTCTGATCAAAACTCCTCTATTCCCTTGGCTAGTTTGTATTGTGGGGTTGGGTTTAATCGGTTTTCTGGCTTTTTTTTGGAACTTAGGAACTCCGGGTTTACTCGATGAAACCGAACCTCTATTTGCGGAAGCTTCCCGTCAAATGTTGGTGACAGGGGATTGGATTACCCCCTATTTTAATACAGAAACTCGCTTCGATAAGCCCCCATTAATTTATTGGTTAATGGCAATTTCCTATCAGATAGTTGGGGTGAATGAATGGGGAGTCCGTTTTCCTTCCGCATTAGCAGGTTTTCTGCTCGTTTGTTCAGGATTTTATACTTTAAGTTATTACGCCCAACAGACCCAATTTTATCCTAAAAAAGAAGATCAAAAACCAGGTTTTATTACTCCATTAGCTCAACCCAGTTTTAGAAAGATTGTTTTACATCCTTTACCTTGGATGGGGGCTATATTAATCGCATTTAATCCGGGAATTCTGGCCTGGGCAAGAATTGGGGTTTCGGATATGTTATTAACCGGGTGTTTGGGTTCGGCCTTATTAGCTTTTTTTCTAGGATATGCCAAGTCAGAATTGCCAGAAGGGCAAGATTTAACTCCCGGTTTGAATTCTTCTAAGATTTGGTATTTAGCTTTTTATATTTTAACTGCTTTAGCTGTTTTGACCAAAGGCCCAGTTGGGATTGTTTTACCGATTTTAATTATTGGTTCATTTTTAATTTATTTGGGAGAAGGGCGGCAAGTATTAAAAGAAATGGGTTTATTTAAGGGAAGTTTAATTTTTTTGGTGATTACAATTCCTTGGTATGTTTTAGTAATTTTGGTTAATGGTCAAAACTATATTAACTCTTTTTTTGGTTATCATAATTTTCAACGATTTACCAGCGTTGTCAATCACCATTCTGCTCCTTGGTATTTCTATTTTATTGTGGTTTTAGTCGGATTTGCTCCATTTTCTGTGTATTTGCCCCTGGCGATCGCTTCGACAAAATTTTGGAAACGTTGCTATTGGCAACATCAAACTCGGATTCAAAAACTGCAATTATTTGCCGTTTTTTGGTTTAGTGGGGTTTTTCTATTTTTTACCCTAGCGGTTACTAAACTTCCCAGTTATATTTTGCCACTGATTCCTGCCTCGGTTTTATTAGTATCTTTATCTTGGCATAATATTATCCCTAAAAATAGCTTTAAAAAGAATAGATTTAATTCCATAAATATTACTATTCTGATTAATATTCTATTTGTTTTTCTGGCAGCTATTGGAAGTTATTTTAGTAAAAATTTTATCGGATATGATGCGGATATGCCGGATTTTAGAGGAGATTTACAAGCCTCTGGAATTCCAAATATATCAGCTTTAATTTGGGCGATCGCCACATTAGGAATAACCCTAAGTTGGTGGAAAGGTAAAATTTCATCCATTTTTATAGTTAATATTTTGGGGTTTATTAGTTTTTTTATTTTGGCAGTAACTCCTACCTATCATTTACTTGATCAACATCGACAGCAACCCCTACGACACCTAGCCCAAACCGTCGTCCAACAGCGAAAATTAGGGGAAGAATTAATTATGATTGGTTTCAAAAAACCCAGTTTAGTTTTTTATACTCAAAATCGAGTTGAATACCGTCTCGACCCCCAGGATGCGATCGCCTATATTCAAACTCCATTGGTGCAAAAATCTCCTGCTCAAACCCTTTTAATTTTGGCCCATCCCCAAGAATTAATTGATCTAGGATTAAAACCTGATCAATATCAAATTATCGATCAAGCGGGTGCTTATCAACTGATTCGTGTTCATAAAACCTAATCTAGCAATTCGATACCTAATTGTCCTAAACTAAACTATGGAAATCTAATCGGCTTTTGAACAAAAAATATGAGTTTAGTTGAACTTTTAGAACCCATTGCTAATCTATTTCGGGGTTTAGGTATTCCTGAACCTATCACCCATTGGGGACATCCGGTGATGATGGGAACCGTTATTTTTACGATGGGGAGTTATGTAGGTTGGACGGGATGGCGCGGACGTCTGGCGGCAGATAAAGAAGTCGCCTTAAAAAATCGTGCTGACCACCGAAAACTTGCCCCTTTAATGTTTTTGTTTTTGGCTTTAGGTTACACGGGAGGTTTATTATCTTTAGTCATACAAAAACAACCTATTTTAGAAAGTCCCCACTTCTGGACAGGAACAATATTATTAGGATTGTTATTAACTAATAGTCTGATTGCTTTTACCGGATTTAACAAAGATAACTCAGGTTTTAGGGCGACCCATGCTTATATTGGAACCGTTATCTTAGGATTAATGTTAGTCCATACCGTTTTAGGTTTAAAGTTAGGATTGTCTATCTAATATTGTTGAATGTTGGTGCTGGCGCTGATCCCTTACACACCCTAAAACAATTATACCCCTAACCTGGACTATCAAAGTCCCCCTTGGGAAGGGGGATTTAGGGGGATCAAATCCAGGATACTCCTATTGATCCGTATCTTATTAAATCATGAATCAGACGGTGATTTTAATTCTGGCTTTTGCTTATCTCTTAGGTTTGCTTATAGGTATAATTCCTGGGGGAAATTATGCAATATTAGGCTTAGGAATTTTATTGGCAATAGCCACCGCCCTCAAACAATTTTATCAACAGAAACAATCCCGCCAAGCTCGAATTAAACAATTTATTCAGCAAAAACAAACCCGCAAAGATGCCCTAACTGATCCGATTGAATTTGCAGATAAAATCCCTAAAATTTCCCGTCCTAAGTTTCCCTTTTGGGTGTGGTTATTAGCTGGAATTATTGCTTTTTTAGCCAGTGTTTATTTACAAATCAGAACGCCTCAACCAGCGACCAATGATATTAGTCAGTTAATTATTAATAGTGGAAATAGCCAAGATTTATTAATTACGGTTCGGGGAGAAGTTAGTAGTATTCCTCGGTTAACTCGTTCGGGACGGGGACAATTTTGGTTACAGGTAAATCAAGTTAATGAAATTACTAATAATAATACAACTATTGCCGTTAGTAAAGATGTCAGTGGTTTGGTTTATGTGACTGTTCCCATATTAAAAGCCACGGGATTATATCCGGGGGAAAGTATCGCCATTACCGGAAGTTTATACAAACCTCAACCTCCTTCTAACCCGGGTGGATTCGATTTTCAAAACTATCTGGCTCAACAAGGATCATTTACCGGACTTCGAGGACGTTATATTAGTCATGATCATAGTCAACCGCCTCCTTGGGGACTATGGAAAATTCGCCAACGGATTACTCGATCTCAAGCTGAATTATTAGGAGTTCCCAAAGGTTCCCTATTAAGCGCGATGGTTTTAGGACGTTTAGCCGTTGATTTACCCTACGATATTAGAGATATTTTTGTTCAAGTTGGACTGGCTCATATTCTAGCGGCTTCAGGATTTCAAGTATCGTTTTTATTAGGAATTATTTTAGCCATTACTCAAAAGTTTTCCCCAAGGGTGAGATTTGGTTTGGGATTATTAACCTTACTAATTTATTTGGGATTAACAGGGATTTCTCCATCGGTATTACGGGCAACATTAATGGGTTTAGCGGTATTAGTTGCCCTGTTAACCCAACGTCAAACTAAACCTTTAAACGTATTATTGATCGTCGCTATTTTATTATTAATTGCTAATCCAACTTGGATTTTTGATATTGGATTTCAACTGAGTTTTTTAGCCACTTTAGGATTAATGGTTACGGTTCCTCCCTTAATGCAGAAGTTAGATTGGATGCCCCCTTTCTTCGCGTCCTTAATTGCAGTTCCTTTATCAGCATTAATCTGGACATTGCCTTTGCAATTATATGTTTTTAAAGTATTATCTCCCTATAGTATTCTGGTTAATATTATCGCATCTCCCCTGATTTCTATTATCACGCTAGGAGGGATATCGAGTGCATTATCTGCCTTATTAATACCCAGTTTAGGAAGTGCGATCGCCCAATTTCTTTATTATCCAATTTCAGGTTTAATAGAAATAGCAAAATATTTTAGTCAACTCCCAGGAAATTCGATTGCTGTGGGTAGTATTTCCCTGATTCAATTAATAACGCTCTATAGTTTAATCCTAGTAATTTGGGTTTATTTTAGCTGGATAAACCCGGCATCAAACCCCAAATTTTCCCGATCAAAAACCCGATTTATTCCTGTTCTTTTTGCCGTCACCTTAGCCCTATTTATTGTAATTATCCCCAGTTGGTATACTAAAACCCTACGGTTTCAAGCCACCCTTCTGAGTACCCCTCAAGAACCGATTTTAGTGATTGAAGAAAAAGGACAAGTCACCTTAATAAATAGTGGGAGTCAGAACACCGCTAAATTTGCGGTTTTACCCTTTTTAAATGCTCAGGGGATTAATGGGATTAACAACGCCGTGGCGACCCATTCTCAACTAGGTTTAAGTATTGGTTGGCCATTAATTTTAGAAAATATTCCCATTCAAACTTTTTATGATAATCCTACTCCGAAAAAAAATTATCAAGCCACTAATGAAATTATTTTAAAAGCCCTAGCCCAACAAAAAGGAAATTATGTTTCCCTAACTGTGGATCAACCGATTATGTTAGGTTCTGTAGAATTGAAGTTATTAAGTGCCCAACCTCCAGTTATTCAATTTAAAATTGGTCAAAATCTTTGGACATTACTGGGAGAAACTTCTCTCTCCCAACAACAACAGTTGATTCAAAAACTCAAGTCAACTCAGGTATTATGGTGGTCGGGAGAATCTCTAACCCCGGAACTTTTATCGGTATTAACGCCTAAAATTGCGATCGCTTCTTCCAATTCTATTGATCCGAAAACCGTAGAAACCCTTGCTAAACAAAAAACTCAAATCTTCTGGACGGGTCGAGACGGGGCTTTGAGATGGACGCCGACCCAGGGTTTTGAAACAACTTTAGATTTTGATCAAACAGATGGTTCACTTCTTTGATATAATTGCAGAAATGGTTTAGAATCAGATCTAGATCATTTCTAACCTGGAGAGGTGGCAGAGTTGGTCGAATGCGACACACTCGAAATGTGTTAGGGGCTTTACGGTTCCTCGAGGGTTCGAATCCCTCCCTCTCCGTTTTTCGGGCCCCCTATCGTTACAATATTTGAATCACTGATAGAGGGGTTGTGTCCATGTCCTTAACGCCGTTGAGCGAAGCCATACAAACAAATGCACTCGATAATATTCGTTTAATTGCAACGGATATCGATGGAACTTTAACCCAAAACGGAAAATTTACCCCTGATTTATTGCAAGCTTTATTTGCATTAAAACAGGCTAAAATTCCAGTAATTTTAATTACGGGACGGTCGGCGGGATGGGTACAAGCCTTAAAACATTATCTTCCGGTGACAGGTGCGATCGCGGAAAATGGGGGTTTATATTATCCCTTGGAGTCTGACCAGCCGCAATTTTTAATATCTTTAAATTCTATCTCCCAACATCGGCAAAATTTAGCCCAAGCGTTTCAAATTCTCCAAGTTCAATATCCCCATCTCCAGGCTTCGGTTGATAATCCTTTTCGGTTTACGGATTGGACATTTGATATTCAAAATATTAGTTTATCAGAAATTCAACAATTAACTGAACTTTGTGCAGAATTGGGTTGGGGATTTACCTATAGTACCGTTCAAGGTCATATTAAACCGAAAAACCAAGATAAAGCCACGGGATTATTAAAAGTAATTCAGCAATATTGGTCAGACTTAACCCCGGAACAAATTCTTACCATTGGCGATAGTCCCAATGATCAAACCCTATTTAATTCTGAGTTATTTCCTCAGTCTATTGGAGTTGCTAATATCTTAGAATATAGGGAGCAATTAACCCATCACCCCCGTTATATTACCGCAGGTTTAGAAGTCGAAGGATTTTGTCAAATTGTTAATATTTTTTATCCTTTCTTAGTGCCTTAGTGCCTTTGTGTTTCCTTCAAAAATCTACAACTAATTATTTTATGATCAGTTGTGTTATTATCGGCTCAACAATATATTCCCCCACCTGCGATGAGTTATTGTATGACCGTAGGATGTTCTCATCCAGAAAATCTCAACTCAGCCGAATATTGTCAAGGTTGTGGTCAATTATTATTACTCCAAAACCGTTATCTCGCCATAAAACCTTTAAGTAGAGGAGGTTTTGGTCGAACATTTTTGGCAATTGATCAACAAATTCCTTCCCATCCCTATTGTGTAATTAAACAATTTTTTGTTCAGTATGAAAACCCCCAAGATTATCAAACGGCTGCTAAATTATTTCGTCAAGAAGCAGTACGTTTAGATCAATTAGGAAAACATCCCCAAATTCCTCAACTATTAGCACATTTTGAACAAAATCAACAATTGTTTATTATTCAAGAATATATCGAGGGAAAAACCCTATTTGATGAGGTGAAACAAGATGGATTATTTACAGAAAAAAAAATTTGGCACGTTTTAAAACAAATTCTCCCTATTTTACAATTTATTCATGAACAGAATATTATTCATCGAGATATTAAACCTGCTAATTTGATGCAGCGTTGTTCTCTGGCTTCCTGTCCTGAAAACTATTTAGATCCCGTTGTAGATTTAACCCAAATTCCTCCTACTATTCAAATGGGAGATCAAGAACAGGCTCAAATAAGTGCTAAACTTAAATCAAAGATTTCTCCTATTTTATCCGCAGAAAATTCCCACCTTAAAACAGGCACGGATTTTAATAAAAATGATATTGTTTTAATAGATTTTGGGATTTCCAAACTGTTAACAGAAACCGCCTTACTCCACATTGGAACTATTATCGGAACACCGGAATTTATGGCTCCTGAACAAATCAGAGGAAGAGTTTATCCCGCCAGTGATTTGTATAGCTTAGGGCTAACTTGTTTATATTTAATTATGGGAATTTCCCCCGGAAAACTATATGATGATCATAATGAAAAATGGAATTGGCGGAGTTATTTACCCCCGGAACAAATTATTAGCGATCGCTTAGAAACCGTTTTAAATAAATTAATAGCGGTCGCCATTAATCAACGTTATAAATCCGCCGAAGAAGCATTAAAAGCAATTGAATCTTCTGAAACGCCTGTAAATATAGCAGTTAAACCTATTATTCCGATTAAAAAAACATCTACAAAAATTATCCAGGCTCCTGCTAAAACCCCTAATTTATTAGATAGAATTAAACAAAACTTAGGCTATCAGCCCTTAAATGATCCTTTAAAATCCGCCGTGGGAGTCGATTATACTAAACTCCAAACCCTCTTATCTCAAAAACATTGGAAACAAGCGGATCAAGAAACTTGGAGTGTACTCTGTCAAGCCCTAAAAAAATCTAAAAAAACCTATTTATACGCCCAGGATTTAGCAAATTTACCCTGTGAAGATCTACAAACCATTAATCATCTTTGGGTAAAATATAGTAATGGCAGATTTGGATTTAGTATTCAAAATAAAATTTATCAAACAGTGGAAGGAGACTATGGAAAATTTTGTCAGCAGGTGGGATGGTTAACCTATAATCCCCATAATCCTGATTATGGTATCGAATATAAAACATCCGCTCCCATCGGACATCTACCCACCCGCAATTGGATAGTTAGCACCGGAAAATGGTGGAAAAACCTAGAAATTTTAGCCGAAAAATTAGAAAGTTGTAAAATCAATTAAAAATAAATAAACACCCAGTTTCTCCAACAATACCTTCTGTTTGATCATTCTTCTTCGTGTCTTCGTGCCTTTGTGGTGACAAAAAAATGACGACGGTATTCTCAAAAAAACCAGGTTTTTATGGTATAATCTACTTGGCAGAAATCGGTTGTACAAACTGCCGATTAGCTCGCACAAAACAATGGGAAGGAGCGGCGGTTTGATCGGTTTTTTCCACATAAATCCAAGGTTGTTGTTTCGTATCGTAAACCACACCAAACCCCGCCGGGCCCAAATTAATTTGAAAGTCCTGTCCTGCTGACAATTTTCCAACCACGGGCCAATTTTCAATATTTAATTCGGTTTTATTACTAGGATTTTCTAATTGTGAATAATTGGTATTTCCTAACATCCGACAATCAATTCCTTGAGGATTGGATTGGGCTGCTTCCCAGGAAAAATGGGGCGATCGCTGATAATCTCCATTTGCCCGAGGTTGGGGAATAGACCCCTCCTCTGTCTGCGTTTGGGTTGAACTTAATCCCCCATTATCGAGGGGGACTTGGGAAGGTGGATTCAGGGAATTTTGACAAGCGATCGCCCGGACGCCCATCCCCGTTAACACCAAGCCCAAACCCAAGGATAAAATCACCGATCTTAAATCATTTTTAGCGGTCATACAGGTATACACAACTCAACAGGTTCCCCAGTTAAACTAAAGGGTCTTACCTGGGTTATTTTCACTTTCACCTGTTGACCTTTCAATTCCGCTAAATTTCCTGAGAAAAAGGTTAACCGATTTCCCCTTGTCCGTCCCATAACTTGAGAAGGATCTTTGGAATTTGTACCCTCGACTAACACTTCTTCAATTCTGCCCAAATAGCGCTGGGAACGTTCCGCCGCCTTCACAGAAACTAAGCGATTTAATTGTTGTAAACGATCGGCTTTTACCTCCTCACTCAATTGATTTTCCCACAACGCCGCCGGAGTCCCAGGACGGGGAGAATAGGCGGCGGTATTTAATAAATCAAAGCCAATATCATCGACTAATTTCATCGTATTTTCAAACTGTTCTTCGGTTTCCCCTGGAAATCCCACAATCGCATCCGCACTAATAGAAGCATCGGGTATATATTCCCGAATAGTATGAATAATTTGGCGATATTTTTCTTGAGTATAACCTCGCGCCATTGCCTTTAAAAGCTGATTATCTCCCGACTGAAACGGAATATGAAAATGTTCACAAATTTTCGGTAATTCCGCACAAGCTCGAATCAATCTTTCTGTAAAATAACGGGGGTGACTGGTGGCAAATCTAATCCGTTCGATGCCAGGAACATCATGAATAAAATATAATAAATCCGTGAAATTATATAAATGCCGACCCCCAGGAGTCGAACCGGGCAAATCACGGCCGTAGGCATCAATATTTTGCCCTAATAAGGTGATTTCCTTATATCCCAAACGGCTTAATTCTTCGATTTCTTCCCGAATGGCTTCTGGGCGGCGCGATTGTTCAATCCCGCGTACATTGGGAACCACACAATAAGTACAACGTTCATTACAACCATAAATCACATTAACCCAGGCTGTTACTTCACTATCTCGACGGGGTTTAGTAATATCTTCGATGATTTCTATGGGTTCTGTGGCAACAATTTGATTGCCTTGAAATACCTGTTCTAATAGGTCTTGTAAACGGTTGGCGTGTTGTGGCCCCATGACCAAATCTACTTCAGGAACCCGACGCAGTAAGGTTTCTCCTTCCTGTTGGGCAACACATCCGGCGACAATAATGGTTAAATTTGGTTCTTCCTGTTTGCGTTTTGCCTGTCTTCCTAAATAGGAATAAACTTTTTGTTCGGCATTATCTCGAATCGTACAAGTATTATAAAGAATTACATTAGCATCATTGGGATCTTCGGTAAAATCAAAGCCCATTTCTTCTAAAACGCCAGCCATGCGTTCCGAGTCGGCTTTGTTCATCTGACAGCCGAAAGTTGTAATATGATAACGTTGGGAATTTGTAGTCATCGAATTTTAGAAGTCTCCTATCTCTTGAGAAAGGTTAAATTTAGCCTTTCTACAGAGTTTATTATAATTCATTTTGTCTAGTTTTGTGAAATTTACAGTTTAAAATAATGAAACCCAAACATATTGTCTACACTGTAGCTGCCATTTCAATTATTGGGTCTTTCCTGTTAACGACTCAAAATCCAGCTTTAGAATTATCATTTTTAGTCGGATTTTTATTAGCGATTTTAACTAAAGGAATCAGAAAACGGCGTTCTGTGTCTAAAGATATTTAAAAATTATTCTCGAAACTGGGAATGATGCTGAATTTGGAAAATTTATCACAAATTCAATATTATCCCTTATACTAAAATTATACCATCAATCATTTTAGGTATAACTCTAATGAGTGTTCTGATTCCAGATGAGATCCTCCGAGCTACAAAGATGACTGAGGATGAATTGAAGTTAGAAATTGCTATTTTGCTATATCAGCAAGAAAAAATTAGTAGTGGTAAAGCTCGGACTTGGACTAAGCTAACTGTGATTGAGTTTCAACATGAACTTGCTAAAAGAGGTTTGTGTATCAACTATGACGTCAAGGATTTTGAAACAGATATAAAAACATTGCAATCAATGGGGTTATTGTGATTGTTGTTAGCGATACTTCACCTATTACCAATTTAGCCGCAATTGGGAAATTAGAACTGCTGGAAAAACCTTAGGACTTACGCACCAAACCGGGTTTGGTGAACGAGAAATTTAGATTTCATCCGCAAAATTAGGGTCAGAAACCCGGTTTCTTTTGTCTTGTGCGTAAGTCCTGAACTTTATACTCGTGTATTCATTTGAGCAACCTACTCACAAAAGACTTGTTTTATTTCCCTATCCTCTGGATAAGGTTAAACCTCTCCCCTATCAAAACCTAACGCTTCAGCAATTTGTTCATTTGTTAACCCCATTTCTCGTAACCGAGGAATAGCATTCCGTCGAGATTGTTCAGCCCGTTCAGCCCGTTCTTTTCCCGTGGGAATAATCACCCCTTTATCATCACACCACCGCAACCAAAGATCCTGTTTTTCTTCATATATTCCTGACCATGTAGTTAATCCCAAACTAATTTGTTCTAACCAAAATATTGATTGATTTTCAATTTCTGTTGTTTCTAATAATTGATAGTTTCCCTCCCGTAGAACATAAACTCGTAATAAAATATCGCCCAATTGTTGTAACGGGTCAAACACAACATAATATGTCACCCGCATCCGGGCATAATTAATTAACTTACTCCCGAGTTCATTTCCTTCTTGATTAGAAACAATTTCAATCACCACATCGGGCGGTTTCCCAAACTCCCAAATAAAATAAGTCCGATTTCGTTTTTCTCGAAAATCCGGCGGGACTTCCACATCTAAAGATAAAAATACATCGGGGACAATCGGAGGATGACGGAGTGCATAGAAAATACCCACATTTGCATCAGCTAAAAACGTTGAATTTTCCCCTATTCTTTGCCAGGAAGTATATAAACATTCAACTAATAAACGCTGCAATTTAGCTGATAGAAAATTATCCACAGGAGTATCATCCTCAGTGATAACTTCAGTTAAATCAATAGTCGGAGGTTGAATCGGTGTCACAGACATAATAATTCATGCTATCTGTTTAGGGACTATTATAGCAAATTATTTGAGAAACTTGAATTCCGGTTCCCCCCTTTCCAAGGGGGGTTAGGGGGGATCAAACATTTAGCTAATAATACGTTTAACGTAATTATTAACATTAATATCTATTGATAAACGCAGCTAATCCTATGTTTAATGGTGGTTATTTTGCAGGTTCAAAACCAAAGACTTTAGCATAAAAACCAAATTCACCATCAATAGCACGTTTAATATTTTCCGCTTTCCTGAAGCCATGTTGCTCTCCTTCAAACAGAACATAATCCACCGTAACACCCTTAGTTTTTAACGCTTCTACCATCATTTCTGCTTGGTTAGGAGGCACAATTTTATCCTCTGACCCTTGAAAAAATATCACCGGACAGGATAATTTATCAACATGATGAATCGGAGAACGCTGTTGATAAATTGCTTCTTCTTCGGGATAAACCCCAATTAAACCATCCAAATAACGGGATTCAAATTTATGGGTATCCGTTGCTAAAGCTGTTAAATCACTAACTCCATAATAACTCGCCCCCGCTTTAAATACATCCTTAAAGGTTAAAGCACATAAAGTGGTATAACCGCCCGCACTTCCCCCCGCAATTGCCATGCGATTTCCGTCTACTAAACCCTTTTCTGCCAGGTATTTTGCCCCGTTACAACAATCATCCACATCCACAATTCCCCAACTTTTATTTAACCGTTGACGGTACTCCCGTCCATAACCCGTACTTCCCCCATAATTGACATCTAAAACCGCAAATCCTCGACTCGTCCAATATTGAATTTTTAAGCTCAAACTACTAGATGTGGCTGATGTTGGCCCCCCATGACTTTTAACAACTAAAGGCGGTTTTTCTCCCTCTGCAACTTGATAATCTTTGTTTTGAGGAGGATAGAAAAATCCATAGGCGGTTTTCCCATTTTCGGTCGGGAATTGTATTGGTTGAGGAACAGATAAATAGCCTTTATCCAGTACAATTTGACTGGAACGCCGTAATACTTCTAGTTCTCCTGTTTCTAAATTTAGCTTGACAATAGCACTACTTTCCGTGGGAGAACTACCAATAAATAAGACTTGATTTCCAGAAACGGTTAAGCCATCAATTGCAGTATAAGGAGTATCAATATCCTGTAATTTTTGAGTTTGAGTATCTAAACTAGCTAGATACCAATTCCCGTTTTTACTGTAGGTACAAATAATCTTTTCTGCGGAACTAAACCCATAGGTTGACATGGAAAATACCCACAGGGGTAAACCAAATTCCGCCGCCATGGGATATAGGGGTTCTATCTTTCCAGTATAGCGATATAAGTTCCACCAATTGGAGCGATCGCTAATAAAATATAACACCCCATCCGGTGACCATTGGGGTTGAAAAATTGATTCTTCTAAACCCCCCGCAATTAATTGTTTTTCTCCTAATAACCCCTCGGAATTAACCTCAGCTACCCATAATTCCGTCCCATCCCAAGGCATATTTGGATGATTCCATGAAATCCAAGATAATTTGTTACCATCAGGGCTTAAACGGGGAAAGGCATAAAAATCATTACCCTCGACTAAAACCCGAATATCCTCACTGTTATTAAGATTAATACTAACAATTGTATTAACAGGTTCTCCCCCTTGGGTATGATCTTCTCGAATACAAATTAACCGTTGATTTTGAGGATCAATTATCCCATCCGCATAACGATATTCTGCTTCTGGGGTAATAGGTTTTGGAGTAATTTTATAGGGGGAATTTTCACCTTGAATATTCTGTTGATACAGACGTTGATCAACAAAATTAGAAAAATAAACCGTTCCTTGATTAACAATATAGGAACCCCCGCCATATTCATGAACCCGAGTTCTAACATTAAAAGATTGGGGCGTAACATCATTTAATTGATGATCAGCAGTCAGACGAACAATCACACTGCGTCCGGCTTCCGATGGCCGTCCTTCTGTCCAATAAATATTATCCCCATCCCAGGTTAAACCACCCAGTCCTACGGTTCCTTCTACCATTAAATCGGCGGTAATGGGAGATTTCCAAGTTCCGTATTTTGCGGTTTTTTTGCTCATATTTTGATCATTTGATTTTTGACAATATCCTAAATTTTAACACTTTTTTATATTATTTAGCCACTTGAATCGGCCCATCAATACTGCCACTAAAAAACTGTTTGACGATCGCGCTATCGGTTGTAAATGCTTCCTGAATTGATCCTTGCCATTGAACTAAACCTTGATACAAAAAAATAATCCGATCGGCCGTGCGTCGAATGGTACTATCTTGGTGCGTCACAATACTATAGGTACTACAACCTTTTCCACTATGTTGTAAATCCCTAATTAAATCTTCAATAACTGTTGATGCAATCGGATCTAAACCGGCGGTGGGTTCGTCATATAAAATCACCTCGGGAGTCTCCCTAGGATTTTCGGGATTGGGCATAATTGCCCGAGCAAAACTTACCCGTTTTCGCATTCCTCCCGATAATTCGGCGGGATAGCGATCGCCTATATTCGGCAACCCCACCATCTCCAATTTTTCATTCACTAATTCTTTAATTTTTTTAGAGGGTAATTTTGTATGTTGATAGAGTAAAAAACCGATATTTTCTGTCACCGTTAAAGAATCAAATAAAGCCGCCTGTTGAAAGACCATGGCAATACCAATCGGATCGGTAATATCATCAACCCATCCTTGCCGTTTTTTTCCTAATACATAAACTTCCCCTTGATCGGGGGGTAAAAGTCCGGCAATAATTCGCAAAATAGTTGATTTTCCGGTTCCTGAAGGGCCAATAATTCCTAACGCTTCCCCCCGATAAATAGTTAAATCAACCCGATCTAAAATTAGTTGGGAACCAAAGGATTTACTCACTCCTTTTAATTCAATTAAAGGTTCTAAAGATTCCGAGGGCTTTGATAAAACTAACTTATCCTTTGAATCTACGGGCACAACTTTAATCCCCTGAGTTTTTCCCTTTTGACTATCTTTGATCATCTCCCTAAACCCTTGCTCGTTGTACCTGTGACCCCGTGCGGTTGTTAAGCAAACGATTTAATCGTTATCATCACGTTGATCTACTTAGTTAGAAAAAATTAAACCGTTAATTAACTCCAGTCCATTATTTTACGATCAGCACGGCCTCCTATAGTCTAAATTGTCTGTGAAAGCCGCCATATCCAAGTAAAACACTATTTATGTCCACTGGTTCGTTCAAACACACCCTACGCAGAATTATGAAACTCAAACTCCATCTCGGTTTATCCAAACATCATTCTCCCCGGATGATTAACCAATGGTTTAAATGGTTATCCCCTGGACTGTTTATCAAACGCTGGATGGCCGTTAGTGCTGCGGGGGTTTTAGTCGCTAGTTTGGGGTTAGCCATCTGGACGGGAATGACCCCAATTTATAACATCCTACAACTGCTGAAAAATTTCTTAGGATGGATTGCCACGGTGATTCCCAATTATATCTCAGGGCCATTGATGATCGCCTTGGGGGTTGTGCTAATTCTTTGGAGTCAAACTCGCAGTCTCAATTCCATTAGTGAAGCCTTTCATCCGGCTGGGGATGAACAATTAGTAGATCGCCTGTTGAGTCATCGCCGTTTATTACGGGGGCCGAAAGTCGTTGTAATTGGGGGTGGAACCGGATTATCTACCTTATTACGAGGATTGAAAGAATATAGTGCTAATATTACCGCAATTGTTACCGTTGCCGATGATGGCGGATCTTCGGGTCGGTTAAGGCGAGAAATGGGAGTTTTACCCCCTGGAGATATTAGAAATTGTATCGTCGCCTTAGCCGATGAAGAACGATTATTAACGGAATTATTTCAATATCGATTTACCGCCGGAGATGGATTAACCGGACATAGTTTCGGGAATTTATTCTTAACTGCAATGTGTGAAATTGAAGGGGATTTAGAACAAGCGATCGCCGCGAGTTCTAAGGTATTAGCGATTAGAGGTCAAGTTCTCCCCGCCACTTTAACGGATGTGAATTTATGGGCAAAATTAGCTGATGGTCGCCGAATTCATGGGGAATCTAGTATTACCGAAGCCAAGGGAAAAATTGTCACCATTGGTTGTATTCCTCCCCATCCTCCCGCCCTACCAAAAGCCATACAAGCGATTTTAGAGGCAGATTTTATTATTATTGGGCCGGGAAGTTTATATACCAGTGTAATTCCTAATTTATTGGTTCCAGAAATAGCCGCCGCCATTGCTTCTCAAAATGTTCCCCGAATTTATGTTTGTAATATTATGACCCAACCGGGGGAAACGGATGGTTATAGCGTTTCTGATCATATTAAAGCTATTGATAAAGCCTGTGGTTATCAATTATTTGATGCCGTATTAGTTCAAGGGACAGTTCCCCCGGCTAATGCCCTAATTCGATATGCGAAAGAAAACTCTCACCCGGTTATTTTAGATCGAGACATAGTTAAACAATTAGGTCGAAGAATTGTGATTAGTAATATTATGGATGTTGATCCAAATACCGGATATTTACGCCATGATCCCTATCGGTTAGCGCCAGTATTATTAAGATGGTTTGGCAAAAACTAACCCGTAGGTTAGAGAGTCCTAAAGGACTCACTACAACGTAGTAAGCCCTTTAGGGCTTAATCTTTTCTAAAATATTAATCTGAAATTATGACTCAATTCCATTTACCCAACGCTCAAGCAACCCGTGAATTAGGGAAACAATTCGGGCGATCGCTTCCCCCCAATAGTGTGCTATTATTAGAAGGAAATTTAGGGGCGGGAAAAACAACTTTTGTTCAAGGATTAGCTGAAGGTTTAGATCTCTATGAATCTATTGAAAGCCCAACATTTACTTTAATAAATGAATATCTAAATGGCAGGATTCCGCTCTATCATTTGGACTTATATCGATTAGAAACCTCGGAAATTGAAGACTTGAATTTAGAGCAATATTGGGAGGGTATCGAAGTAAAACCCGGAATTGTTGCCATTGAATGGGCTGATCGTTTACCCTATAAACCGGAAACCTATCTACAAATTGAATTCACTTATACAGAAAAAGGTGATCGAATTGCGACTTTATGGGATGGGAAGGAGCCGGATTTATGAGATAAAATTTAAGGGCTAAATGGGTTAAGAATCAGGAGCGATCGCCAAACAACTTTACAAAGTTATCGAATTGTTGGATAATTTAAATATCCTGATCCTCCTCTTCTCCATGATGATTTCCTCCTTCAAACCCCGATCATTTTTAACTGCTTTTCTATGTTTGAGTATGGTTATAGCGGCGGTTAATGCTCAAGCTCAAACCAAAAGTAAAATCACCCTAACCATTGACGGATTAAAAAATAAAAATGGACAAATTTGTGCGAGTTTATTTGCTAGTAATAAAGGCTTTCCCAGTAATGGAGATGATGCCATAAAAAGCGGTTGTGTGAGTATTACAGAAACCCCTGTAGTCATGACCTTTGATAATTTACAACCAGGGAGTTATGCCATTGCCGTTCTTCATGATGCGAATAGTGATAATATAGCTAACCGTAATGGCTTAGGAATTCCCACCGAAGGATTTGGTTTTTCTAAAAATCCCGCTATTCTCACTGGGCCCCCAAAATTCAATGATACAGCAGTTGTTATTGCCGGGGAAAATACTAAAATTAATATTAAATTACAGTATTTATTAGGGGGTTAGAAATAGATTAAGTAATGGGTAATAGGCTTTTTCAGTTATCAGTTATCAGTCATCAGTTATCAGTTAAGACAAAATTGGGGGACAAATTAAAATCTGTGAAATCCGTGAAATCCGCTTAAATCCGTGATCCGTAATGGGTAATAAGGAAAGAAACAGAGTTTCTAGTTTTAGTTCAGAAACCCTGTTTCTTAATTGCTGGGTTTAAAGTTTATTAATCATCGGCATAAATATAACGGTATAAATCTTTCGGATCAGGTTCGGGGCTAGTTTGAGCAAATTCTACCGCATCATCAATAATAGCTTGAACTTGCTGATCAATAGCTTTCAATTCCTCCGGGGTTGCCAAATTGTGTTCGGTTAAATGGGCGGCAAATTTTTTAATCGGATCCCGCGCCAACCAGAAGTCTTTCTCATCTTTATCGCGTAATTCATCAGGATCAGCCAAAGAATGTCCCCGGAAACGATAGGTTAAAGCTTCAACTAAGGTTGGGCCTTCACCCGCCCGGGCGCGAGCAACGGCCTTTTTCGCCACTTCCCTAACCGCCAAAACATCCATCCCATCAACTTCATAACCAGGCATTCCAAAAGCGGAGCCTTTTTTGTAGATTTCCGGGTCAGAGGTTGCCCGTTCATGGGCCATGCCGATCGCCCATTTATTATTTTCGACCACATAAATAATTGGCAGATTCCATAATGCCGCCATATTCAAACATTCATAGAATTGGCCGTTATTACAAGCGCCATCTCCGAAGAAACACATCGTCACCTGATCCGCATTCGGATCATTCATCGCTTCCCGACGGTATTTGGTTTGAAAAGCCGCACCTGTAGCCACTGGAATGCCTTCAGCAACAAAGGCAAACCCCCCTAATAAATTATGGGGAGAGGAGAATAGGTGCATCGAGCCGCCCCGACCCTGGGAACAACCCGTAGCCTTACCAAATAATTCCGCCATGACTTCCCGGGGCGGAACCCCCGCACTCAAAGCATGAACGTGATCCCGATAGGTACTACAAACATAATCCTCATCCCGGCGACCCGCCCGGATCATCCCCGTAGCCACGGCTTCTTGACCGTTGTACAGGTGGACAAAACCGAACATTTTGCCCCGATAATACATCTCGGCACATTTATCTTCAAATAGCCGCCCCAGCACCATATCCTCATACAGCATTAACCCTTGATCACGGGTTACAGCATTTGCATCCGCCTTAAACGTCGGTAACGTGCGTTCCTGTACCATTTTTTCCAATTACCTGTACCAATTTGAGATTCTATTTTACAGGTTGGGGGCGGGTTTATTGAGATTTCTGTTAATTAATCAACTTTCTCATATTATCAAATCCCCTGATCGTAGGGGCAGGTTCGAGACCATCTCCGCCACTCCACCCCAATCTTGATCAACCCGCCCCGAAGGCGATCGCCAAAACCAAATAAACCCAGTTTCTAATGAATTTGAGAGAGAGGGGGGGTTTATTAGAATTTCTGCTAATTAACAAATGTTGACCCGAACCCGCCCCTACGGTTGGGGTAATATTAAGATAATTAGGGGGATTTAGAATCAATCGGATTTGTCATTACTAAAAGGCAAATCCTGATTAACAGAATCAATTTCCTGTTGTTCCATATCGTTAATTCGTCCGATATAAGATTGTAAAATTTTAGCCAAACGTTGATCATAGAATCTATGTAAACTATAATTTGCTGTGGCGGGAAAACCTCGACGTTTTTTATGACGTCCTCCCGCACCCGGATCAAACAGAGAAATTTTGTTTTCAATTGCCCATTCAATTGGAGAATAATAACAAGCATCAAAATGTAAACAATCAATATCTTGAACACTTCCCCAATAACGACCATATAAACGATCACCTTTAGTTAAACAAAACGACATTCCCATGGGTTGATGTTGAGTGCTATCATCAAAAGCCGCGACAAATAAGACCCGATGCTGATAATTATGATGCAATTGTTCAAAAAATCTGCGGGTTAAATATTTACTTCCCCACCAACCAAACTTATCACAGGTACTAGCATAAAACTGATACATTTCCGAAAAAAAGGCTTTAGGAATTTGCTCTCCTGTGTAGGTTTGTAAGTTTAATCCTGCTTTGGTAACTGCTTTACGTTCCCGTTTAATATTTCGCCTCTGATTAGCATTAAAACCTTTTAAATAATCATCAAAAGTTTCATATTCTTGATTTTTCCAAATGTAACTATGGTGTAACCAAGAAGCAAACCCAAACTTTTCTAACATCGGTTTCCACTCGGGATCAACATAGAGAAAATTACAACCTGAAATTTTATTTTCAATACAAAATTGATCAATAGAATGCACCATTAACCCCGTAATTTCTTCCTCATCTTCTCCGGGTGCAATCATAAATCTATAGCCTTCTGCTGGAGTAAAAGGCGACATTCCTAATAGTTTGGGATAATATTCAATACCTAATTGATTGGCCACATCTGCCCATTGATTATCAAACACAAATTCCCCGCGACTATGCCCTTTTACATATAAAGGCGCAATTCCCAGCAACTGTTGATCCCGCCATACGGTTAAATGATGGGGTAACCAACCCGTGCGTCCAGTAGCACTTCCCGATGATTCAATATTATGCAACCAATCCCATTCAAAAAAGGGCGTAATCAAGGGTTGAGCAAGGGCATCCCAGGCCGTTTGAGGGACTTCGGCAACCGTATTAATCCAACGGGTAGAATAGGAGGAGGTCAAGGGTTTTATCATGGGATTTCAAAAATGATCAGGGATGCTTCTTCATTATTTAGGGTAATCGAATTTACACAAAAATGGGGAAGGAAATAATTATCCGTGTTAAGTTAAGCTCTTAAAGTAGACTAGGAAACTTAAAATTTATTGACTTTCTTTTTAGGAAGATCTCCCTACCCGCTTAGTCAGGGGAGAATATAACTTCAAAGTCCCCGTTTTTAAGAGAGGAAGATCACGCCTAACCCCCGTTAGTAAGGGTGGAATAAACTTCAAAGTCCCCCTTGGGAAGGGGGATTTAGGGGGATCTAAGTCCTCCTTGGGAAGGGGGATTTAGGGGGATCTAATCTCTGGGGTCAAGCAGAGGTTTGAGAATTAATTTAACAGTAATTATAACACAGTTATCCCTGATAGTTTACGGGTTAATTGTTAATATTTGATAATGTAAAAATACTTCTTGTCCAATGGTTTTCACCTCCAATAATTGCAAGCGAGGAGCGACGGCGGATAAAAAACCATCTCCATCGGCGGGGGTAGGAGAATTTTTACCGCTTAAAATTAAAGGACAAATTGTTAACCAGAATTGATCAATTAGGTTTTGTTTTAACAGAGAAGCCACCAGTTGACCTCCTCCTAATATTCCTAATTTATTTAAGCCTAATTTTTGTAATTTTTCAAAAGCCATACTCCAGTTAATTTGATTAAAATTATTATCAGCAATAATTATATTTTCAAACCCTGGGGTATTATTCCATAATTGTTTACCCTGATTTGTTGTCAGTAACCAATGGGGAACAGATTGTTTAAAAAAACGTAAATTCGGATTAATATTTCCCGAAGCAGACACCACAATTTGTATGGGTTGAGGTGGTTTTCCCTGCTGTTTTCGCTGTTGTAATAATTGAGGAGAGGTGATTTTTATGGTAGTTTGATAGGCGTTTAATGTTCCCGCACCGAATAAAACCCCATCCATTTGTGCTACTTGTTGCTCTAAATGTAGTTTATCTTGTTCTGAACCAAAACGGGCGGGCGATCGCATTTGATCAGAAATTTTACCATCCGCACTCATCGCTAAAATTACCGTTGTCTGAGGTCGATTAACCACCTGTTGAGGATTCATAAATTTAATTCGCAACCAGCATCAATGATACACCCACAGTAAGCACCGCTTAAGTGTTTACAACTTCTTGATATTCTTTGTGTCTTAGTGTCTTTGTGGTTAAATTAAGTTTTAAAATCCTTAACAGTTTAGCTGATTAACTAACCAGATGAATTTTGGCACTTCTCAACTCTTTTTGAATAGAAATCGCTTTTCCTAAAGAGGAAATTGCTTCGGGATATTGTTTTAACTTCGACAATAAAGAACCTCGATAACGCCAGGTTTCGGCATCATCGGACTGACAGGAAAGAGCCGCATCATAGGATGCTAAAGCTTCAGGATATTGCTCTAATTTTTCTAAACAGACCCCTTTAGATCGCCAGGATTCTGATGAATCTGGTTTTAAATTAATCGCTTGTTCATAAACAGCGATCGCTTCTGAATATTGTTGTAGTTTAACTAAAATTTCTCCACATTCAAAACAAGTTTCGTAACTATCGGGTTTAATTGTTATGGCTTTTTTGTAGGACTCTAATGCTTCAGCATTTTGGTTTAGTTTTCCTAAAATATTACCTTGAATTTTGAATAATTCAAAGTTATTAGGATTTAAAGTTAATGCTTTTTCTAATGATTCTAATGCTTCTTGATAACGTTGTAAAGCCGATAAAGCATTGGCTTGATTTAACCATAATTCTGATTTATTAGGATTCAGTTTAATTGCTTGCTCATAGGATGCGATCGCTTCTTCATAACGTTCTAATTTTGCTAAAACATTGCCTCGATTATGCAGGGTTTCATATTTATCAGGAGCAATTTCTAAGGCTTTATTGTATGATTCTAAGGCTTCATCAAACCGTTTAAATTTTCTTAATAAAGCTCCACGATTATGCCATGATTCATAATCATTTGGTTTAATTTTAATCGCTTGGTCATAGGATTCAATTGCTTCTGCATACCGTTGTAACCGCACTAAAATATTGCCTCGGTTGTACCAATTTTCATATTTTTTTGGTTGTAAATTCACACATTTATCATAGTCTGATAACGCTTCGTGATACCGTTGTAATTTAACTAGAACTCCAGCTTTTTTATACCATGCTTGCTCTAAATTAGCATTAGCTTGAATGGCTTTTTCTAAATAATTTAAAGCCTGATTTAACTGACCTTCTATTATAAAAGATTCTGCTTTTTTTAAATAATCATCACCAATCATTAACTCAGAAAATTGTTCGGATTCGGCAGTTATAAATACATCAGAAATAACTAATTTTTCAGGTTCAGAAGATTTTGATAAACCATTCAAATAAATCCGTTTTTGATCGGGTAATATCGGGATATTCTTTGCGGTTTCTAAGGTTTTTTCTTGTAAGTCTTTTAAAGTTTGGTCTTTAATATCTTGAACCTCAGAAATCATAGCTTGTAACCGGAATACAAATTGGGATTTAAGGGTTTCTACCTGTTCAATAGAAGACTTAGAAAAATTAGCTTCTCGGGTTAAAAAATCAAGGGATTCCTGGGCTGTTCCTATTTGTACTTCTAATTCTTTAATTAACTGTTGATAACGCTGTTTGGAGGCTTTTAGTTGTGCTTCTAAATTATCAATTTGATTTAATTGTTTTTGAGCTTGAGTAACAATCTCTTTAACGATTAAGCGACGCACTAACCAAAAGAATAAAATTGTCACACTGGGAATTAAGGTGGCGACAATTAATAAAGTATTCAGTAAGGTAATTGTTTGACTAAATTCATAATTTAACGCAGAATCGGGGCTAATTTGCGCGACAGAAATAGGAGTTGTGATTGCACTTTGGGCTTTCCCCTGACCCATTTTAACTAATTTTGCTAACCAAGTTTGCTCCAGAACATTAGTCATCGATAATGATGCCAGTTCTTTTGAGGAAGATTCTGTTATACTAAATGATGGACTGCCAATCATTTCTGGCATACTAGCGGCTAAATTAGGAGCTAATGCAATAATTTCGACTGCATCAGCCGCGTGACCCGCTTCGGAAGCATTGGGGAGAGGACTTATATTTTGTTCGGGGGTGGAACTGGCTTGAACACAGGAGTCTTGAGCAACAAGGGCTGCTAAGGTTAAAAGGGTAACTGTCGATAACCGCATAAGTGTTAATTCGTTTATGGGGAGTGCTGTTCTATCTTACGAATTAACCCCGCTTGATCAGGATTTTACAGCAGAAACCCGGTTTCTAAACTAGATCTATTGATTTTATTAATAGACTAATGCAGAAACCCGGTTTCTAAACTAGATCTATTGATTTTATTAATAGACTAATGCAGAAACCCGGTTTCTAAACTAGATCTATTGATTTTAGTAATAGACTAATGCAGAAACCCGGTTTCTAATTTTGTTTCTAATTTTCAAACCTGAGCCAAAACAGGCTGTTGAATTTGAGAAAGGGTAGACTCAGATTCCGTATTTGTACAATACACTTCACAGGAATTATTCGGGCTTTCAATCAGTTTGATTTTATGCAATTGTGCCCCTAAATCTTGAATCGGTTTTTGCAACAAATCTCGGATATGAACCGCAATATTTTCCGCCGTTGGTACAACTTTAGAAAAATAGGGAATATCTTTATTTAAAAACGTATGATCAAAGGGTTCGACAACATAATCATCAATAACTCTTTGTAACCCTTCTAAGTCT
Organism: Oscillatoriales cyanobacterium CG2_30_40_61; assembly: GCA_001873365.1. Lineage (GTDB taxonomy): Bacteria > Cyanobacteriota > Cyanobacteriia > Cyanobacteriales > Microcoleaceae > Planktothrix. The sequence goes on from MNYZ01000058.1 coordinate 108,976, forward strand.
ACAATCATCCCCGTCCGAGGATCAACTTCCCCTTTAACTGTTACTTCTAAATGGTAATTATGACCATGACCGTTAGGACGGGCACATTTGCCATAAATTTCACAATTATCCTCAAAACTGAGGTCGGGATGGGCCAGCCGATGGGCGGCGCTAAAATGGGTACTAATAGTTAGATAGGCTTCCATGTCGTTTCCTTGATAATCGGCCCAGAGTTCGGGATGTTCAAATAGTTGAATATTGGTGAGGGGAAGATGGGGGGCCAACCGACGCCAAATTGCCTGGGCCAGAGCTTCCGTAGTCGGTAGGGTTTGCTGAAATTCTGGCCAAACATCATTCAGGTAGGAAAAGTCTAAATGGTCGGTGACTTCCCGTTTCAGGGTGTGTTTGACATCGGACAGGTTCAACACCATGCCATATTCATCGAGTTCTCCGACCATGGACACATACAAAACATAGTTATGTCCATGTCCAGGGGCGCGAGATGTGGGGCCAAACCGCTTCAGGTTCTCGGTGGCGCTCAATTCGGGCAACCAATACCGATGACTGGCGGAAAATTGCGCCCGACGGGTGATCACGCATTCCATAAAATCTGAGCCAGATGGATGTTGTTAAGTTATATAAACTTATTTTAATCTTTTTTGATGATAATTTCAACTTTGATTCCCTATTCCCATAATTTAATAGATAATCCCCAGACCTGACCTCTTCTGTTATAAAATTTTCTTCATTTCTTCTTGAGCTTCTCGACGGGAACCCGATGCCATTCTAAACATTTCTTGGCCCGTATGTAGAGACGAATAGTCATAATTTAAGGTAAAGGTTTCTAATTCATTCAGTCCATCTTCTAAATGATTCAGGGTATAATAAATATGGGCTGCAACCCCAGCAACTGGGGAGGGATTTCGTCGAGAACGAAAAAGGTTTTGAGCTTGACTCAAAAAGTTTTTACAGAGTTCAATATAGGCTTGAAACTCCTCCATTAACTGATCATCAAAGGGATCGGCTGATAATTTATTGATTTCCGATTTTAGGGGTTTTAAAATTTGATTAATATAACGATTGATGGGTTTATAAACTTTATTAATCCAGATTGTTAATTCTGCATCGGCTTCCGTTGCTTGTTTTTTAACCTTGGAAACAAAGGGTTTTACGGAGTCGAAATCGGGATTTTTGCCTAAACCGATTTCTCGATCATAGGACTGACGTTTTTGCGGATCACTTAATACTTCATAAGCTGCATTAATCTGAATAATTAGGTTATGATCGGCCGCTTGATTTTGGCTATCAGGATGAAAAACTTTTGCTAATCGACGATAGGCTTGTTTGATTTCTGCGGCCGTCGCTGCGGGGTTAACTTCTAAGGTACTGTAGTAATTTTTGAGCGTAGTCATACCGATTGATCTAAGATTAATTAGGGATTCCTATAACATGGTTTTCAGACCTTATTGATTGTAGCGCGATCTCGATTGATCATGGCTAGTATTTTTTTCGGGGCTTTGGATTATCATTAATAGTATGAATTATAGTTCAGGGTTAATATGAAATTAGGTCAAGTATCAAGATTCAATATTCTACAGTATTTGGGTATCGGATTGGCTGTCTTCCTAACTTTAACTGGATGTCAAACTCTGTTTAAACCGCCAACAGCATCGCAGATTCATCTGAAACTAGGAAACCCCAGTCAAGCCACCACCGATCCTCAAAATTCTACTAATTTTTTAATCGAAAAACCGGAATTTGTCCTCTCTTATAATAGCACAACCGGAACAGCAAATTGGGTAAGTTGGCAACTGAATCCATCGTGGTTAGGAATAGTAAAACGTCAAAATAATTTTAGACCGGATGAGACTTTACCCGCAGGTTGGTATCAAGTTCAACCCAATGATTATCGCGGTACAGGTTATGATCGAGGTCATTTAGTCCCCTCGGGCGATCGCACCAAGAACCTTGACCAGAATAGCACAACTTTTTTAATGACAAATATTATTCCCCAAGCCCCAAAATTAAATCGAGGTATTTGGAGTGATTTAGAACAATACTGTCGAGATTTGCTTAAACAAGGCAAAGAATTATATATAATTACTGGTGTTGAAGGTAAATTTAAAACCATTGCCAAAGGTAAGGTAACTGTTCCAGCATGGAATTGGAAAGTTATCGTTATTTTAGATAAACCAAATCAAAAGATTACGGAAAATACCGGAATTATTGCGGTGAGAATGCCTAACTCTAATTCCTTCAAAAAGCATTGGCGAGATTATCAAGTTTCCGTCGATGAAATTGAAAAAAATACAGGATTAGATTTTTTAACTAATATTCCTAAAACCGTTCAAGACAAACTAGAGCGTTAAGATCATTAATAATATATGACAGACGCGCCATGGCTCATCTCTACTTTGAAGCCAGATCATCCCGAATCCTAGGATAATATAGCGAAATTGAGGAACAGCCAGGGTAAAAACAACTTCTAAATTAGTAGTCACTATCCTGATCGTTATACTTTCCCACTCTTAGAGAACATCTACAATGTCTTTAACTCAATCTTCTTCAATTAATCCCTGGAGTCTGATTACCGCGTTATCCTTAAGTTTAGGATTAGTGAGTATTCCCTTAATTGCTCCAGTTTTTGCCCAGGAACAACGGATCAGAACTCTTACGGTAAGTGGCCAAGGAGTTGTAACTATTCCAACTACCCAAACCCAAGTACAGTTAGGGGTGGAAGTTTTGGGGAAAACTGCCGAGGAAGTTCAAACAGAAGCCGCCAAACGGACAGCCTCGGTGATAGAATTACTGCGATCGCGCAATGTTGAGAAACTCGAAACCACCGGAATTCGCCTCAACCCCACCTACAGTTATGCTAACGATCAACAACGATTAACCGGATATTCCGCCACCAATACCGTCAGTTTTAGATTAAACACCGAAAAAGTCGGAAGTCTGCTTGATGATGCCGTCAAAGCCGGAGCAACCCGCATTGATGGGATTAGTTTCATTGCCTCTGACCCCGAAATTAACGCCGCCCAACAACAGGCTTTAAAACTTGCCACCCAAGAAGCCGAAAGTCAAGCCAACGCCGTATTAAGTGCCCTGAATTTAACCAGTCGAGAAATTATCGGAATTCAAGTTAATAATGCCAGCGCCCCTGTTCCCATGCCCGTCATGTATAGAGCCGATGCCGTAGCAGCAGCCCCAGCTACCCCCGTTGTAGGCGGAGAACAGCAGGTCAGAGCCTCCGTCACCTTGCAAATTAGTTACTAGGTAGGAGGTTCAATTCCCCTCTGTCCCCCATTCGTAATTCGTAATTCGTAATTCGTAATTCTCTAAAGTCATGTAATGACAACACGGGACAAGATCCATGCCTTAGTCTGGAATAATATTGAGGTGATTCCAGATTCAAGGTAGATCAAATACAATGTCCCTGACCTCTGCACAACCCGCTTTACTTGTTCTTGCTGATGGAACCGCCTACACGGGCTGGTCATTCGGCGCTCCGGGCACCGTAATTGGAGAAGTTGTCTTTAATACGGGTATGACCGGATATCAAGAAGTATTGACCGATCCCAGTTATTGCGGACAAATTGTCACCTTTACCTATCCTGAGTTGGGTAATACTGGCGTTAACTCCGAAGATGAAGAATCCGTTCATCCCCATGTCCGAGGGGCGATTGCCCGTAATATTTGTCACCGTCCCAGTAATTGGCGTTCTACTCAGTCCCTACCCGACTATTTAAAACAGCACCATATCCCCGGTATTTATGGGATTGATACCCGCGCCCTGACTCGCAAAATTCGTACCGTGGGAGCGATGAATGGGGCAATTTCCACGGAAATTTTAGATCCAGGGGAACTGCAAAATTTAGTTCAACAGGCTCCGAGTATGGCCGGGTTGAACCTGGTTAAAGAAGTCACCACCCAGCAACCCTATGAATGGTTGGAAGCTACAGACACCGCTTGGGAGTTTAGTGATTCTGCTACCGGAGATCAAAAAACCCGTTATACTGTCGTTGCCCTAGACTTTGGGGTAAAACGCAATATTCTGCGACGGTTAGCTAGTTATGGCTGTCGGGTGATTGTGGTTCCCGCTAATACATCCCCAGAGGATATTCTCAAATACAATCCCGATGGCATTTTCCTCTCTAATGGCCCTGGTGATCCGGCGGCTGTTACCGAAGGCATCGCCACCACGAAAGAATTAGTCAAGGCGGAAAAACCCGTATTTGGGATTTGTATGGGCCATCAAATTTTGGGCCTATCCCTAGGGGCTGAAACCTTTAAGCTCAAATTTGGTCATCGGGGCTTAAATCAACCCGCAGGTCTGGCACAGCAACAAGTCGAAATTACCAGTCAAAATCATGGGTTTGCGATTGATCCCGATACCTTGGCCTCAGATATCCAAATTACCCATCTGAATCTGAATGATCGCACCGTTGCGGGCTTGAAACACAAAACTTTACCTTTGTTTTCAGTTCAATATCACCCCGAAGCCAGTCCCGGCCCCCATGATGCTGACTATTTGTTTGAACGTTTTGTTCAGGCGATGCAGCAACAGCAAGAACAAAATTAAAAGTCTCTCTCCCTCCTAACTCAGTAGACAATTCCTTGAAAAGCCCTTATACTAGATCGGCGATGTCAAGCTTTATGTAGTTAGGAGGGTATCATTCCTGAGCAACTGAATTTAACCGTGAGCCTGCGGGGTACACGGGATGTCCAAAACAATTATCAGATCTTCCGCCTGACTGGATTGATGGATGCTTTCTCAGAAGGCACTTTTAGGAAGGTGGTGAGTAATTATATAGAAGAAGGCCCCAAGCACATTATATTGGATCTCTCTCAGATAGATTTTGTAGACAGTTCGGGATTAGGGGCGCTCGTGCAGCTTGTGAAAAAAGCTCAACAGGGCGACGGAACTTTGCAGATTGTTTCCAATCCTCGTGTAACTCAAACTGTTAAATTGGTTCGCTTGGAAACGTTTCTCTCTTTACAGCCATCTGTAGAAGATGCGATAAAAAACATCAAAAATACCTAGGTGTGAACGTCAATTGGGTACTGCCAACCCCGCTCAGGTGAGGATACTCAGTCAATGGGATCAGGCTGGAATAATCTTTACTACGACTTTTTAACGACTAACGAGTTAATCTGTTGGTTAGTCCCTACCTCTGGATCAAATGCTCGATCAAAGCCTATCACCAGAACAAGTTCAACGGATTTCTCCTGCGTCTTGGGCTTATTTAGGAGATGCCGTTTATGAACTCTACATTCGTAGTTTTTATCTGATGCCCCCAAAGCGATCGCATTTGTATCATCAGTTAGTCGTGTCTCAAGTTCGCGCCGAAAGTCAAGCTCGTCACTTGCGATCGCTAGAACCTCACCTTACCGAAACGGAATTAGATGTTTTAAAACGGGGTCGAAATGCCGCTTTTGGTTATCCCAAAAGACTCGATCCCCAAACTTACCAACAAGCCACCAGTTTAGAAGCATTATTTGGGTATTTGTATTTGACTAATCCGCAACGTTTAGAGGAATTGTTTAATTATCTTGAGCTCGATTCTAAAGATTGTTGATTGTTAATTATTGACTGCTCCATGGTACGGGGAAATCCGGTTAACTTAAGTCAAAAACTCCTAATTACAGCCTAGATCAGATCCTCCCTAACCCCCTTAAAAACAGGGGGTAAACGGATTTTAAAAGTCCCCCTTTATTAAGGAAATGGACTGTCAAAGTCCCCATTTTTAATGGGGATTTAGGGGGATCGGATTTAGGAGAAAAGCCAGGGTTTTAGGCAGTTGTTGATGTCAATTAATATAAATTCCCATCTCTACACCCATCTCATTCTTATCTCGCTAATTATTATGCCAAAGTTTAGTCGTTCCAACAATCCATCAAGACCTTCTAAGAAGCCGTCGAGTCGCCCTAAGTTTAATTCTAAATCGGGAGAACGAGATAACAGTAAGCCTTCTCGATTCTCAGATGATAGAAAACCGTCTCGATTCTCAGATGATAGAAAACCGTCTCGATTCTCAGACGACAGAAAACCTTCTCGATTTGGAGATGACAGAAAACCTTCTCGATTCTCAGATGACAGAAAACCTTCTCGATTTGGAGATGACAGAAAACCTTCTCGATTTGGAGATGATAGAAAACCTTCTCGATTTGGAGATGATAGAAAACCTTCTCGATTTGGAGATGACAGAAAACCTTCTCGATTTGGAGATGATAGAAAACCTTCTCGATTCTCAGACGATAGAAAGCCGTCTCGATTTGTAGATGATAGAAAATCCTATCGATTTTCCGATGAGCAATCCGACAACTATCGGAAATTTTCAGATGAAAGAAAGGAATCTTTTTCTACTTATAAACCTGAACAAACAACAAGAGAAAAACCGAGCAAATTCTTAGATCAACGCTCACCTAGACAGCATCAAAATTCTTTACCTTATCCCCAAAAAAGTCAACGAATTATTGAAGATATCAAACCAGAATTTGTTGATGAATATATCGAATCCATAGATATTGAAAATGAATTAATTTATGGACGACGTACTGTTCAAGCTGCTTTAGAAAATGAGCGATCGCTAAGTCGAATTTGGGTGGTTTCTCAACTCAAATCCGATCCCCGATTTTATAAGTTATTGCAAGAAGCAAAAGCTAACGGTGCGATTCTGGATGAAGTTACCTATCAACGCTTAGATCAACTCACCCAAGGCGCTAATCATCAAGGTGTGGCGGCTCAAATTTCTCCCTATACTTATAAAGACCTGAGTGAGTTAATCGAAACTGCTCAAGCCGCCAGTGCTCAACCCGTGATTCTTGTTGCTGATGGGATTCATGATCCCCACAATTTAGGTGCGATTATTCGGACAGCAGAAGCTATTGGAGCCCAGGGTTTGATCATACCCCAACGTCGGGCTGTGGGTATTACCTCAACGGTGATGAAAGTTGCCGCGGGTGCACTGGAAACCTTTCCCGTCGCCAGAGTAGTTAATCTGAGTCGGGCTTTAGAAGACCTGAAAGCCGCCGGATTTTGGATTTATGGTACTTCAGCCACCGCCCAACAATCCTTACCTACTGTGGCTTTTAATGGTGCGATCGCCCTAGTTGTTGGGAATGAAGGCGAAGGTTTAAGTCATTTAATTGAACAAAATTGTGATGTTTTAATTTCAATTCCTTTATCGGGAGAAACCGCTAGTTTAAATGTTTCCGTAGCAACGGGAATGGCGCTGTATGAAATTTATCGTCAAAGACAATTGCCCGCACCTAATTTGAGTTAAAAAAGTATAAACCGATGCTTTAGGGTTGCAATTGTTTAAATAAACTATTCAATAACAACTCTAGGGATTTCGGGCTTCATAACTGGAGAGTTTTCAGATAAGTTACATCTAAAAAAATTAACTTCTCCCTGAAAACTCTATCGCCTATTCTGAGCAATTACAATATTTGTTTAATCTAAAATTCATTTGATAAGGGTTGATTTTTACAGATAAAGACTTTGCTCAGTTTATTGAAAAAATCAAGATCATTGATAGTGAATATGAAAGAAATTCTGATTAGCCTGCTCAACGTTTTTGGATGTGCTTTCTGGGTAGAAATTCTGACAGAAACTCCAAACTGTACCTACTATTTTGGGCCATTTATCAGTCAAAAAGAGGCTCAAACGTCTCAATTCGGTTATCTCGAAGACTTGAGATCAGAAGATGCAAAAGGAATTAAAGTTAAGATTAAACGGTGTAAACCCAATACCCTAACCATTGCATAGGAGTTGTTGCGCTTTAGCGCTCCAAGTAAGGGCGATCACCTAACAGTTTGTTGTTGCGCTTTAGTGCTCCGAGTAGGGCAGCGCTGTTTCATTCTCAGGGAAACCAGGGTTTTGTAGGGGTAGTGCCCCCGTGCCTACCCCTACAAAACCCTCCCCCTCCCACCAGGCGTTTCAGGGATGGGGGCGACCACGGGGGGATGGGGGCGACCACGGGGGGATGG
>MNYZ01000069.1 GCA_001873365.1 Oscillatoriales cyanobacterium CG2_30_40_61
TTCTGCCTGTTGTAAGTCATTCATAATTTTTATTGTCATAATCAAGTAGTGTATATCATTATATCATGCTCTTGATAATGATTTAGGACTGCTATAGCATCTAAGCTGAAATAGTCAACCAGAGTTTCTCTAATCACAATTTTTAGAGCTTCCAAGCCGATATCCATATTGGTTTTATGAGTTTAATGGATCAATTTGCGTATAAATACAATTATAGCAAAACTTCAATCTTTTGTTACGTTGCCCTAGAATCAACAGAAGATGACTTCATTACAGAGGGAACCGCTGTATTATGTTATTATTTCTAAAATGCCCTACTCAATCAACCTCCTCTGATTATGCTAGAAATTCACAAAAATTATATTGTTGATGAAAATAAAAATCTGATTGCTGTTCAGATTCCGATTGCTGAGTTTGAGAAAATCGAAGAAATTTTAGAAGATTACTTCTTAGGTAAAATGATGGCAGATGAAGAAGATGCAGAAATTTTATCTAAATCAGAAGCTATCAAATATTATCAAGGGTTAAAAGAAAGTAATGTGGGTTGTTAGATATACAAAAAAGTTTTTAAAAGAAATGAATTCTCTCCCCCAAGAGGTTCAGTCTCGAATAGAAACTATTGTTTTTCAAGAACTAGAATGCCAAAACCCATTTGAGTTAGGATACTTAAGTAAAATGAAAGGATATACTGATAAATATAAAATTAGAATAGGAGACTACCGAATTGGGATAACTGTTGATAAAAAACAACAAGTTATTATCTGTCAAAGAGTGGGTCATCGTCGAGAAATTTATCGAGAATTTCCGTAAGTGATTTTTCTAAATAAAGGAGATGATTATTATTGGTTTGGGATTGGTTCCCCTGATGATTATGACAGTTTAATTAGATGAAAGATCGCATTTTTCTTGGTTACTTTCTGTTTTTCTCGTTCCCAGGCTCCCGCCTGGGAATGCTCTAATTGAGGCTCTGCCTCTATTATTTATTGGTGGGGTGAGCCACCCTAGAAGCATTTATAGGTAGAACTTAGAAACGAGCAAAAATTCTTAATAATTTGCCCGATTTGGGATTACCCAAATGGATAAAGCCCTGAAGGGCTTACTACCTAAAATTTGTAATTGCGATCGCGCACCCACAAACTAATAGGAATTGCTTTCCCCTGAGAATTAACTTTAACTTCTACAACAAAAGATTGTTGATTATTCCCTTGAGCTTCTGTAATCGTTTCATTAACCTGATTCCGTTGACTTTCTGGCATATAATATCGTTCTAAACCATATTCAATACTCCATCCCGTTGATTTTCCCTGTAAAGCAATTTGATTTTTAGATAAATTCTGGGGATATTCGGAACTAACTATTATTGGTTTCCAAGCGGAGGGACGTTGGGATTTTGAAGCAGCTTTTGGCTGTTCTAAAGTGACATAAATTAACGTTCCCTGGGGTAAATATTCCGCCCCTTTAGCAACTTCTTTCCAACCCGGAAGCCCTTTGAGAGTATCAACACTTGAAATATCATAACTCAAGATTTGATAATACCCTCGAAAAAAATCATAGGGGTCAACGGGGGCAGTTTGTAAGATGACTGTTGTTCCCGTAATTTGGGTATAAAAGGCTTGGGAAGGAACCGCTAAAATCAGAATTAATTGGAACAGTAAGGGTGTCCAAAACTTCCAAGCTGGAATGCTTTTTTTTGCAAGATCAGACTGGGTTTCAATAGCTGTAGATTGACGATTACTAAGATCATAAGGATTCATTGTTTTACTCCTAATTTAGTTGGAATGATTAACGATTTTGGGTTGGACTGACGGCTGATAAATGGCGTTCAAACCATAATCCAGCCAGAATTACCCCCACACCACACAAGGTAAATACAAAGGCTTTTAGAATCAGTTCCGTATTATATTCAAAGGTACGACTCATGATTTGGGTAACTAATAAAATCATCCCGCCCCAAAAGGCAAAACGCCGAGTTTGAGCAAGTCCAATTCTAATTAATCCCGTTGCTAATATAAACATCTGCACATTAAGCAAAAATGTTGCAATTTCAGGAATTTTATGGATTTGTAAATGCCAGAAAAAGATTAATCCTGTTAATCCTAAAAATCCAGCGATAACACCTGTAACTGCATCAAATCCCCATTTATTCGGGTGAATAGCACCGGGTTTAATCAATTGAAACCATTGCCATAAAACTATTCCTAGAAAGACATAAAAATCAATCAGAAGGAAATTACTCATCAAGGTTGAATTGTTGGAATTGTTCTCTAAAAGATCATTCCAAACTCCGTTAAAAGATAAACCAAAAAATACAAAACTTAACTGAATAATGGAGAGAGTGCGGGCTGAGGGTTGAAAGGGTCTACTATCAATCATCGGCCATGAAATATCATCATAACTCCACAGTAACGCGGGGGTAAAAATAAACATGATAGCGAAGATTAATCCTTCAGGTAAATCAGAATTAAGCAGGGGAAGAATGCTGATTTGTAAAGCGGGAATCAGAATCAGTAAGGTCATAATAAATAAGACCCGGGACTGACAGCGATAGGCCAAGGGAATGAATAGAAATCCGGCAATTAAAGGGGTATGTTCTAGGACTAAATGTAGGATAGAAAAGGGTTGAGGGAAGAATAAATTAGATGCTCCTATCCAATAACCCAGACCATACAATAGTAGTCCTAAAAATCCTAAAGAAGTCAATTGCAGACTATAGGACATGGCTAAAACACCAATTCCCCATACTAAAAATAGTTCATAAGCAGAACCACTTTGATGAAAAATTTGCCCCATTAAGGCAATATTTGCCCCTAAAATTAAGGCTCCAAATAGTAATAATCCTTGACCTAATTTTTGTTTTCTTCCTAATTCTAAGGAGTTTGATGGTTGTTGCCATAAATAAAAGCCCGTTGCATTGACTCCTATAAATAAACTCAGAAGGAGGATTACTTTAACGGTTTTTGACCAGTCCTGCCAGTTAGCTGCTACAAAGGTAATCACACCTAAACCTAATAGAATCGCGCCCAAACCTATTAAAATCATCACAAACCGACTACTAGCGGCGGTTTCAAGATGATTAAATTGATAGCGGGTGACTAACTGTTGATAGACAGAATCATCAATGATTTGTTCTTCTTTCCAGAGTTGGGCTTCGTTACGAAGTTGGCGACGGAATTTTTCGTTGATCATTTGAGGTAATATGAAACAATATTAGGAGAATTTTATGGCTGTTTATCCAAAGGATAGAATAGTATTTTAGTTCTAACCTAAATATTCAGAAAGTACAATTCTGGTTTTAATTTAAAATCAGGTTGAATCATTAAGACCTGTGACAGATTGTTAACTTGCACAAGGAAAAAATACCCAAAATCCTAGAATAGATTTTTTTTAGATTCAGAGGCTAAAAAAGTTAGCATTTTTTCAAATACTTTTACTGCCAGTTCTGGATTATTATCTCTAGTAAAGATATCATAATTGGGATGGGAATTAGCTTCGATAAACCAATATTGATCATCTTTATCTATGGCAATATCTAATCCGGTATAGTTTAAATTTAATTCTTGAAAAACAGGTTGACAAAATGCTTCTATTTCTGATATAATTTGAGAATTATTGATATATTTAGCTTGTGCTCCTTGCCAATGTAAAGGGCTTAAATTTCCGGTAAATATTGCCTGACTAATATCTTTTTCATATAGTAATATTAACTTTTGATTTAAAAAAACTGCTCGATATTCTCGTTGGATTATAATATATTCTTGAGCGATCGCTACATAGTCATAATCCTTATGATCAATATTAAAAATCTTAGTTAAAGCTGTTTGAATATCCTCAAGGTTATGACATAAAAAAACATGGTGTCCACCGGAACCAGAATTGCGTTTAACAATTACAGGAAATTCAAAGACCCTCTCAATTTCTTGAGCAATATCAGGAATATTTTTAAACTTTAAGTAATGTTGATAATTCTGATCACAAAATGGCGAAAGGAAACCTAGGGTCTTGGGAGTTCTAATTTTTTTGTGTAAAATAGAGTAAGTATATTCCTTATCTCTGAGAATTTTGAAAACAGATTGATCGACAAAAGGTGTGCTATAATTACAGAAATAATAATTTTTATTGAGTTTAATTTTAATTAAATTCTCATGATCATGGAGAATTTCATAATCAATATTAAGATTATGGCAAGCCTGAAGTAATAGTCTAATATTATTTAACATGAAAATACTAAGGAATTACGAATTACGAATGGGGGAAAATCTGTAAACGGAAATTGGAGACAACTGAAAAGACGCTTTAAATAACGCCTAGGCTATCTCCTCATTCCATTACCAGTAGAGTTACCGTGTTGGATTATTTCCCTGTACTTGTTGACGACCATTACGAATCACTCGCATCATTTCATTTAACTGTTGTTCGATACTCCCTAGGACGTGATCTGCATAGTCATCGGCACCATTTTGAATTTCTTCACATTCGGCCATAGTTCGCGATCGCATTTCCTCCAATTCCTGTTGCAGACGATAACGAATTTGTTCAATTTCAGACAAAGTTTGTTGCTGAAGCGTATCACATTCATGTTGAACCTGTTGACGTAATTGATCCGCTTCCGATTTAGCTTGTTGAATCAAACCCATCTCATTTAATATTCGAGCGGCTCGTTGTTCAGCCACATCGATAATTTCCTGAGCATATTCTTCCGCTTCTTGCAGAATTTCATCCTTATGACGGACAATAATATCTGACTCTTGAAAAGCACTGGGTAAATTCAATCGAATCAAATCTAATTGATCCAGTAATTGTTCTTCATCGACCAAAGTTCGTCGAGTTAATGGAATTCTAGGACTATCGAGAATCATCTCCTCCAGTCGGTTAAGTTCCCGTTGAATATCAATTCCCGGGGAATTACTAACAGAGGTTTCTGGTTCTACACGGAGTCCATTTTGTTCAGGTTCTAGTCTTGGGTTTGATTCCTGGCGTAACATTTATATAGTTCTTTAGCAACGTGATTAGGAACAAGATGATCAACAGAGCCTCCAAATCGGGCGATTTCTTTGACAACACTACTAGATAGAAAACTATATTCCTTTGAGGTTGCCAAAAACACCGTTTCAATTTCTGTTGATAGGGTTTTATTGATATGAGCCATTTGCAGTTCTAATTCAAAATCTGAAAGAACTCGCAGCCCTCGAATTAACACTTGAGCATCCCTTAGTTTTGCATAGTCTACCGTTAGACCGTCAAAACTGGCTACTTCGAGATTGTTCAGATGTTGGGTACTGTAGCTGATTTGTTCCATCCTTTCCCCTACCGTAAATAAAGGCTTTTTATTAGGATTTCCCAATACTGCCACAATCACCTGTTCAAATAGTTTACAGCCCCGTTCAATGACATCTAAATGTCCTAACGTAACCGGATCAAAGCTACCAGGATAAAGGGCAATCAAGATTGGAACAAGATTAAAGTTACTGGAAAATTATAGAACCAATCTAGGGTGCGGGTGTGGCTTCTCCCACCCACCGTTTTTCAGCAACCTTAAATCCTTATGCACTAAAGGGGGATTTACCTTCTTTGAAATGGCGGGCGATACCTGCACTATCAATTCCAGCAATACGGAAGCGACGATCTAAATCCGTGGGGTCGGGAGAGGTTTTTTCGGCTTCTTCCATGGTGACCCGGGCGGCAATCACCTGTTCAAATAGGGCTTGATTAATCAGTTGCATTCCTTCATAGGTATCAGATTCCATCAACTGTAGGGCGCTTTCCTCATCGCCTTTGAGAAGATAATCTCGCATGGCTGGAGTATTAACCAGAACATCGTGAACCGCCGCCCGTTTATTATCAACGGTGGGAACTAATAATTGAGCAATCACCGCCACTAAGGAATCACAAATCTGAATCCGCACCGTCGGTTGTTCATCCACATTAAACAGGTTTAACAGACGATTAATGGCATTTAAAGCATTGCGGGTGTGGAGAGTGCCTAAAACTAAGTGACCCGTTTGAGCCGCTTGTAGGGCCGTATTAACGGTGATGCGATCGCGCATTTCCCCAATCAAAATCACGTCGGGATCTTCGCGCAGCACCGCCCGTAATGCGTTATTAAATTCTAAGGTATGTAAGCCCACTTCCCGTTGACTAATTAAACACATCTTTGAGGGATGAACAAATTCAATCGGGTCTTCAATAGTTACAATATGTTTTTTAGCCGTTTCATTCAAGTGACGAATCATCGCCGCTAGGGTGGTGGATTTCCCCGAACCCGTTGGCCCGGTGATTAAAATTAAACCCTGGGGAGAACTAATAATATTTTTCAAAACTGGGGGTAAGGCTAATTCATCAATGGAGGGAATTTGTAGATGAATTAAACGTAAAACCATCGCGCCTCCGGTCAAGGAATCAAAACAATTCACCCGACAGCGCACTAACCCCGGATAAAATACCGCCGTGTCTAATTCCTTGGTGTCCGCAAACTGTTGGCGTTGATGGGGAGTCAGAACTTCATCCAAATAATGTTCAAATAGTTCAGGAGTGACTTTAACCTGCTCCTTGGCTCTGGCCATTTGACCTTGAATCCTAAATCGAGGCGTATGTCCGACCCGAATATGAATATCTGAGGCTTTTTTGCTATAAGCATCTTTGACCATCATTTTGATCGAAGATGCAGAATTGATCGCAACCGATGAAGGCTCCACCATACCAGGAGGTGGAGGCATTTTCGGGACTGGCTTGGGGGAAGCGGAGTTGGTCATGGTTTTTTAGCTGACTTCAACACAATTTGGCATTAATTAAATTATAAAGAATATATATCTCCCCTGTCGGCTTTGTAAAAATTTCGTAACTCAACCCCAATCTCCTTTGTTCTCAATTACTTTTTCCCATGAAAAAACATCGGTTTAAATTGCAACGTTGGTTAGAATTTCATGCCGTAGCTCCTGCTTATAGTGGGGGATTATTAATCGGATTATCTATATTTTTCTTTGGCTCCGCTACTAATACCATGGCGGGATGGTTATATGTAATTAGTGGAATTAGTTTTGCTTTATTAGCCATCGGCGCAATTTTACCTCAACGTTCCCTATTATCCATAAAAATTAAACGAGAAATAATTCCCCCTGTAAGTGTGGGAGATGATTTAACCCTAGAATTAACGATTGAAAATTCTACAAATCAACCAAAAACTCTGATTAAATTTAAAGATTTATTACCACCGAGTTTAGGAAAATCTACCACGGTTATTGAATATTTACCCCCCCATCAATCTCGTCAATGGGTGACTTATATTGCCACCCAAAAACGCGGAATTTATCATTGGATGGGAGTACAATTAAGAACCGCCACACCCCTAGGATTATTTTGGTGTAGTCGGAAACAAAAAGCACCTGCAACAGCGATTGTTTATCCCTTAGTTTTACCCTTAACTACCTGTCCTATAATTGATGAAATGGGGCAAGATTATAACCCGAATGTCTATGAAAATCGCCAGTTTCAAATGGCAACAGAAGGCATTACCCGGACTTTAAGACCCTATCGTTATGGTGATGCTACCCGTTTAATTCATTGGCGTTCGAGTGCCCGTTATGGAGAATTACGAGTCAGGGAATTGGAAACCTCTAATGGAGGTCAAGAAGTTATTATTGGTTTAGATAGTAGTTTTTTCTGGCAACCCGATGATTTTGAACAGGCGGTAATTGCCGCCGCTTCTTTATATTTTTATGCGTCCCACAGTCAATTAAATGTGCAGTTATGGACAGCAAAAACCGGATTAGTTTCTGGAAATCGCGTTGTTTTATATACCTTGGCAGATGTTAACTTAGGGGAAGATAAAGTTGTCGAAAATCTCCCTAACTTTCCGATAATTTGGTTAACTCAGAATCCCGAATCTTTGCAACAATTATCCCCGGGAAGTCGGTGGTTACTTTGGCCGAATTCTGCTGCTATATTATCCAAAGAAAAAACTAATAATCAAAGCCAAAAGTTATCTAATTTAGGTTTAGATATTATTCCCGATCAACCCCTAAAATCTCAACTTCAGTCCTCCTTGAGAAAATCAAATTTTTAGCAAATTTATCAGGATTAACATATTCTGTTAACTTGTCTTTTATCTATCCTTTCTGCTGTTTTTTTTCAAATTGACACCCATTGCGGTACAATTAAAATAATATTGTTATACAAATTACACGCCGATCCATGACCCCAGAAACTAACGATAAATTATCCACTCAAAAGAGCCTAATTGCCATGAAGCAGTTCTCTGAACAGTACGCCAGACGCACGGGAACTTACTTTTGCGCGGAGCCTTCTGTAACTGCTGTTGTGATTGAAGGTTTAGCTAAACACAAAGACGAGTTAGGAGCACCTCTTTGCCCCTGTCGTCACTATGAAGATAAGGAAGCTGAAGTTAAAAATGCCTTCTGGAATTGTCCCTGTGTTCCCATGCGAGAACGCAAAGAATGTCATTGTATGTTATTTCTAACTAGCGATAATGATTTTGCTGGAGATCAACAAGAAATTTCCCTAGAAGAAATTGAACAGGTTCGCTCTACTATGTAAGAATAATTAGGGCTTGGTGTCGGTTTTAGGTGTTTAATTTTAGGAAAAAATAGACTGAGTAAATTTTTACTCATATCTGGTTTTGGGTTGGGAGTTTAAATCTATGGAAGCAGAAATTCCCCCGGAATTTTGGCAAGGAGTTGCAGAATTTAATCAACAACAATTCTATAGTTGTCACGATACTTTAGAAGCTTTGTGGATGGAAGCACCACAACCGGAGAAAAAATTTTATCAAGCAGTTTTACAAATTGCCGTCGGGTTGTATCATTTAAGTCAAAAAAATTGGAAAGGAGCTGTGATTTTGATGGGGGAAGGACTGGGAAAACTAGACTATTATTATCCTGATTATAGTGGGATTGATGTAGAACAATTGATGGATGAAACCAGCCAACTTTTAAAAGCATTACAAATAGCCGGGGCTGAAAAAGTAGAGGAGTTTTTACCATTAATGCAGCCTCAAGGAGTTGTCCAGGGTTTAAAATTACCGAAAATTCAAAAAATTGCTAATGGGGAATAGGGATCACGGATTTAAGAGGATTTCACGGATTTCACGGATTTTAATCTGCGTAATCCTATTAAATCTTTGATCGGTAATGGGTTGATAAATTAACTATTGACTCTAACACTGATAATGCGGATACTTATTTACTGATAACTGATTCCAATGGCTATGATTAAATTACGGGTGGGATTATTATTTGGTGGGTGTTCTGGGGAACATGAAGTTTCAATTAGTTCAGCAAAAGCGATCGCCAAAGCCTTAACCAGCGATGCAAATACCAGTCGATACGAACTGATACCCGTATATATTCAAAAAAATGGGGTTTGGAAAAATAGCGAAATTGCTCAACAGGTTTTAGAGTCAGGAAAACCCCTATTAATTGACGATAAAGCTCAACCTGGCGATCGCATTCCTCAACATATTAATTTATCAGAAATTGACGTTTGGTTTCCTATTTTACACGGGCCGAATGGAGAGGATGGAACTATTCAAGGCTTATTAACTTTAATGCAGGTTCCCTTTGTGGGTTCTGGGGTGTTGGGTTCGGCGATTGGGATGGATAAAATTGCGATGAAAATGGCATTTTCTCAAGCGGGTTTACCCCAAGTTAAATATAAATTAGTGATGCGATCGCAAATTTATTCAAACCCCTGTATTTTCCCTAAATTATGTGACGAATTAGAAGCCGAATTAGGGTATCCTTGCTTTGTAAAACCAGCCAATTTAGGTTCATCCGTTGGAATTTCCAAAGTCAGAAATCGTCAAGAATTGGAAACAGCTTTAGATAACGCAGCCAGTTATGATCGAAGGATTATTGTAGAAGCGGGAGTTATTGCTAGGGAAGTAGAATGTGCCGTATTAGGAACAGATAGACCCAAGGCTTCTGTTGTTGGAGAAATTACTTTTAATAGTGATTTCTACGATTATGAAACTAAATACACCGAGGGCAAAGCCGATCTATTTATCCCGGCAAAAATTAGCGATGAAATTGCTAATAAAATCAAAGAAATGGCGGTTCAAGCTTTTTTAGCCGTTGATGCCGCCGGGTTAGGACGGGTTGACTTTTTCTATGTCGAAAAAACCGGAGAAATTTTAATTAATGAAATTAATACTCTCCCTGGTTTTACAGCTACGAGTATGTATCCCCAACTCTGGGCAGCAACGGGGGTTTCCTTCCCGGAATTAGTACACCAACTGATCCAATTTGCCTTAGAAAGACATTCCGAAATTAAACGGGATTAAAACTAGGGGGAAACCGACTTCTTTCTTATTCTTAGTCCCCCTTGGGAAGGGGGATTTAGGGGGATCTAATCTAGGATAAAAACATCAGATAAATCTCATCCCGATTCTGGTGTGAAGTTGCCACGAATTTATCCCCCCTAACCCCATTAAAAAAGGGTGAATAAGTTGCACTATTAAGGATAAATGGTATAATAAACCATCAGATTAGTGCATCGGTCTGGGATAACAGGGACGACAAGGAGAGCCGATACAAACTTGGCCAGGGGGCATACTTTTAAATACACTGCTACGCGCCCCGATGACTGAATTTGCCCCAATTTTAACCCCTGGCCCAACAAAACAATCCATAGCTATCCAAACTCCATTTTCAATCCGAATTGGGGCTGTTTGTAGTTCAAACCCAGGATTTTTAATATCGTGACCTCCGGTGCATAAATAGCTTTTTTGGGAAATCACGCAATGTTCTCCCACGGTAATTTCATCTAAACTATAAAACACCACATCATCCCCAATCCAACTGTAATCACCAATGGTAACTTTCCAAGGATAGGTAAATCTGGCGGTGGGACGCAGCACCACCCCTTGACCAACTTTGGCGCCAAATAATCGCAAGATTTGACAGCGTATGGCGTTAAAAGGATGTAAGCTCAGGGGAAATGCGATCGCTTGCACTAACCACCATAATAACACAAACCAACCCGGTTTTCCCCGATCAAAATTAGATTGATCATATTGGCGTAAATCCACAAAAGTTGTTTTTTCTTGCAACATAAATCAATGGGGAATGGGGGGTTTAACCGATTTTGGGGTGACATTTAATTGCCCGCCAAATGTCCGTAATTCAAATAATTTCACCCCGATTTGATATTCATATTGGCTTAAAAGACGGCCGTAAATATATCCGGCTTTACCATCTAAGAATCCCAGGCGGATGATATAAAATATAATAAATCTTAGCAAGGGTTTAAAGGGTAATCTTACCCAAATTTTCTTCAAGAATCGTTTGCGTTGCACCGAATCCCCGAACAGATTAGCACCAATAGTTTTACTATCATCCGTGCCCATCAAAGTATTATAATAAACCCGAGCTTCCCAATTAGAATAACGGTTATGGCGCTCAATCCAGTGGAATAAATCTCGAAAATCTTCATGGAGCATATCATTTTTCAGATATCCTACTTGACCCGAAGACATAACAACGTGTTCATGAACTTCGTTATCCCCAGTATTAGGAACATCTTCGGTATTTAAGTTTTCATAACGACCTAATTTATGCTTAAATAAACGCAAATTCCAGTCAGGATATTTACCACCGTGACGCACCCAAGTTCCTAAAAAGAAGACCCGACGGTTAATATAATATCCCGTATATTCTGGGTTTTTAATTACTTCAGCAATTTCCTCCCAAGATTCAGGAGTAATCCGCTCATCACAATCTACAATTAACACCCATTCATTTCTAAAGGGTAAGGTTTCTAACGACCAATTTTTCTTTTTCGGCCATCCCCCTTTAAAATAAAATTGAACCACCTTAGCCCCATAATCTTCAGCGATTTCCACACTGCGATCACTACTTTGGGAATCAACAACAAAAATCTCATCAGCCCGGGCTACACTCGCTAAACAAGCAGGTAAATTAGACTGTTCATTTCTAGCAGGAATCAACACAGAAACGGGAAGTTTTGAGGGGTTATAATTCATAATTAGCTATCTTGTTATCAATAAAAAAATAGATCCAATCTGCCCCGATTTGGCATGGGGAATTAGGGAGAAGTTGATGGAGACTTGAGCATCCCTGAAATAGCAGCCCCCATATAACCTATCTGACCGTAAGCATACACAAAATTTTCAAAACGTTGAGCCGGATCACCGAAAAACTTCAGAGATTTATAGAGACCCCGCAATAGATTCTCGCTTCCCCGTCGGATTTGGGCCCCACCCGCCCGACCTTCAAGCTGTTCTCGATTATATTCGCTAATTCCTTGCCACCAGCCTCGACGCAAATACCAACCCGCCTTAGTTCGTTCGACCGAGACATGATGACCCACAATTGCCTCGGGGAGATAGGCGACTTGCCATCCTTGTCTGAGGACTAATTCTGTCATATAGAGTTCGCCATTGGACAGTAAATTTTTGCCCACCCGATCTAAATTTAGTTTAAACCCTCCGACTTCCTCTAAAACACTACGGCGGATGGAGTAATTTAGCCCCCTGGGGGTTTGGCCAGCATTTTTAATCAATACCATTTCATCCCCTAAATCATAAGCCCCCAGAGCATCAATTAAAGTGGGGGATAACCAATTGGGTTGAGTAAATCCCTCCGGCCAGATCAAGGTCACTTTCCCGCCTGCTACACCGAGTTTGGGATAGGTCTGATAGGCGGAGTTTAAACAACTTAACCATTGGGGAGGAGCCAGGGCATCATCATCAAAATAAGCAATAATTGGGCTAGTGGTTTCCTCGGCTCCTCGGTTGCGGGCGACATTTAAGCCCAAGGTTCCCTCATAAACATAGCGTAGACGAGGATCGGGCATTCGGCTCTCGACCACTTCACGGGTGCGGTCGGTTGAGGCGTTATCAATAACGACGATATCAAAATCGTTAAACTCTTGATTCAGGATACTATCAAGGGCTGAACCTAAATAACTATCCCGATTGTGAGTACAAATAACAACGGAAATTTCTGGCATAGTTTCAAGCTCTGATGATTGATCACAGAAATATTGATATCATCACCTATTTCTTTAGGAATTAGACTGATGGGAACTGACACGAGTTAATAACCACAAACTTAGGGCAATTCCGATTACCTCCGCAGCCATGGCACTTAGCATAGCCTGAATTGCAATTAGATTGAACGGAGTTACAATAGAACCGGGATTCAAAACCGTTGTCCCCGGAGTTGGGGTTAGAATTTTAGACCCTCCTGGGGGTAAGGTCAGCATCCGATACAATAAGGTTCCGACAATTAAGAAACCGACTAAAATTACACAGGTCATACCAATCAGGTTAATCACAATTCCAATCCATAGGGCGTGAACTACTTCTGCTTTAGGGGGACGTTCGCTAGGGTCTTCTAATTTACCACCAATTTGAGTATATCGAAAACACCAATAAATTGTAAAAATCAAAGCAAATAAACATCCATATCCTAAAACTATAACCAGGGCTGAGTTGTTAGAATTAGAAGGAGAAGCTGGTCTTAAAAACAGGACAAAAATTAAAAGCAATATCGGAATAATTGCCAAGATAGATTGTACCCAAAACCCGATATAACCCAAACGACGAAAATCTTGGGCAATTTCATGAACATTAGGAGAATTTGAGTCATAATTTATGTACGGATCAACCATTTTTTCCTTGGGTAATTATAAAAAGAGGGAAGAGGGAATAGGTAATTCGTAATTCGTAATTCGTAATTCTTCTACTCGCCTAATTCCCATTGATCTAATAAATCATTGATTAAAAGCTCTTGAATCCAAGTTTTACTAACTACGGTTAAAGGCAAAGCTAAAATTAAGCCTAACACGCCGAAAAAGGTGGCAAAAAATATTTGGGCTGTTAAGGTAATCGCGGGTAACAGATCAACCTGTTTTTGCATGATTAGGGGACTTAACCAATAGCTTTCTAAGTTTTGGATAATAACGTATAAGATAATGACTGCCAAGGCTTTCCAGGGTGTATCTAATAAGGCAACAGCAACGGGAAAAATTACGCTGGCTGTTGGCCCAATATTAGGAACAAAGTTAAAGATTCCCGCTAATAGGGCATGGGCAAATACAAAGGGAATTCCCAAAATCAATAGACCAATGCCGCTTAAAAATGCCACAAAGGTGGAAGTAATTACAATACCTCCCATCCATTGTAGTAGGACTATTTCACATTCAGAGAGAATAAAATCTGCCCGATGACGATAAAATGAGGGAAATAGACGAACAAATCCCCGGCGATAGGACAAAGGATCTGCTAATAACATTAAGGTAAATATTAATACCAATAGAAACTGTAAAAAATTACCAATTGAATTAGAAAAGAACGCAAAGAAATTTCCTAATAGCTTTTGAGCCAGAGGCCCAACTTGTTGTGCTATTTGAGTAACATTCGGCAGTTCAATATTCAGATTCGGAAGCCAAATCGGAGGATTTTTAATCAGATTGTTTAGCCAAATCAGAAATTTATCGTAACCGACGGGAACCAGTTTAATTAGTTCTTGAAACTGCCCCCAAAACGGAGGTAAAACCACACTAATTAACAGTGCACCCATGATCGTAATTAAAGTTAGGGACAACAGAACCGCCCACCCTCGCTGAAGTCCAAACCGTTGTATGCGACGCACTAAACTATTAATCGCAATTGAGAAAACAACCGAGGTAAACACAAGTAGTAAGATCTGCCTAAACTGCCATAGAATAATTAAAGCAATAATTAAACAAAGAAACCCGATCCAGTCTGCCAGTTTCAAGACATTAACTCCTTAAATATGCCTCAACTTTTAAATTGGGAATGTTGTAATACCCTAGCTATCCATTCCGACGCAGTACGAGTGGTGGCGATTAGTTGCGATGGCCAAATTCTTGCCAGTCGCAGTGATGACACTACCTTACAACTCTATAACTTAAAAACCCCCTGCCAGCCTATAATTCTAGCTGATAATTTAGATCGAGAATATCCGGGCTATGGGTTAGCATTCAGTCCAAATTCTCCCATACTAGCGATTGAATCTGACAAAAATGTTCATCTTTGGAATATAATAACTCGCCAAAATCAAGTATTGGACTTAGGACTATCAGTCCCGATTTGTTCTTTAGCCTTTAGTCCCAATGGCCAACTTCTGGCGGCGGGAAGTTTTGATGGTATGATTGGGTTTTGGGATTTAACCTCTAATCAACCTCTTGCCCCTTTTAAAGCCCATTCCTTTCCGATTTGGTCATTAGCTTTTTGTCCCGATAATCTGTTCCTGGCTAGTGGTTGTGGAGATGGGACGGTGGGATTATGGAGTTTAGATCACCGACATTCTGATGCTCTTTTAGTAGGCCATTCTTTCCCGGTTTGGTCAGTGGCTTTTAGTCCCGATGGTTTGACTCTGGCCACCGGGAGTGAGGACACAACAATTAAACTCTGGTGGCTGGAAATTGGTCGGGAGTTGGCAACTTTTATTGGTCATGCGGGTGCTGTCGAATCCCTAGTTTTTTCTCCCAACAGTAAAATTTTAGTGAGTGCCAGTCGGGATCAAACCTTAAAGCTATGGGAAATTAGCTCAGATTTGCAGGTAGGAAACCGATTAGACCCCGTTCAAATTCTTACAGGTCATACGGGCGCTATTGGAACAGTGGTCTATAGTCCTATTGAGAATTTAATAATCAGTGGAAGTACGGATGGAACAATTAAACTTTGGCGACAAAGGGGTTGAGGGGAGTAGGGAGCACCGGGAGGCAGGGGGAGCAGGGGGAGCAGGGGGAGCAGGGGGAGC
>MNYZ01000060.1 GCA_001873365.1 Oscillatoriales cyanobacterium CG2_30_40_61
GCAGGGGGAGCAGGGGGAGCAGGGGGAGCAGGGGGAGCGGGTTGTGGGGTTGTTAAGTAGGGTTGCCAAGTTAGGCCGGGTTGATCGCTTTCTTGAAGGGGAATTTCACTGGCGGATGTTGCTAAGATCAAATCAAATAGGATTTTGTTGCCCTGACTCATGCGGGGGGCGACATAAATGAATTGACCCAAGGTTTGTAAATGTTCTCGAATGGTATTGACTCTAATGCCCTGGGCAGAAAGTTCGTTGGTCGGTGTGAAAACAAAGTGCCAGAGGTGTTCCCCGTTGCTTAGGGCTTGATCAAGTTCTTTTTGTTCTTGGGGTTTGAGTTTTAATTCTACGGGAGTGACTAAGCCGGAGGGAAATTCTTGTTCGTGAGGAATTACTGCTTTTAGTTGGTTGATCCCGTCGCTAATATCCGGTGGCGGGGTTTGGGAGTGTTGACAACTGATGACTTGTTCAAGTAGTTTGGTTCCTGTAATTAAGGCATCAAATCCTTGAGCAGACAGGGAAATTTGTTGATCGCGTAATACCCGTAAATAGCTTTCCATTTCATGGGCTAATTCTTCCGCCAAACCCACTCCCACCATTCCTGATAAGCCTTTAATGGAATGGAAACAACGGAATAACTCATTCAAGCTAGAACGTTCAATATGAGATTGATCAATCCAAGATTCAAGGGTTAGAAGTTCTCGTCTGACGACGGCTAAATGTTCTTCACATTCTGCAAAATAATCTTCTAAAAAGTCCTCGAAAAAATTATTTTCAGTTGAATTAGACACAATAATCAGTTATCAGTTGTTGGTAATCAGTGATCAGTTATCAGTGTAAGATTTGTCAGTAATCGTGATGGGATTCACGGGTTATCAGCGTAAGTTTTGTCAAGGATTAGGGTAAAATTTGAAATTTGATTTTTGACTGATTCTGTGATTCTTTGATTGATGCTTACACTGATCACTGATTACTGATGACTGACCACTGAATTGAGTAGTTCTTGAATATGACTGGCAAGGAATTTAGGTTGAAAGGGTTTGGTTAAATAGCAAGCTGCACCGGCGGCGATCGCTTCACTTCGACTTTTTTCATCACCTTTTGTGGTGAGAATCACAATCGGGGTATCGTGATAACTGGGATGTCCTAAAACAAATCTGAGAACTTCTAAACCGTGCATATCGGGCATATTCAGATCTAAAATCATTAAGTCAAAGGGAGCAATTTCCATTTTTTCAATCGCTTCTAAACCATTCTCGGCTTCGCTAAAACTGACATCAGTTAAATCTCGCAAAGACACGATGACCATTTTTCGCATCGTTGCTGAATCATCAACGACTAAAACACGCTTCATAACCCGAACTCCTTGAGGGGATAAGGCACAAATAGTTTGCATTTTTATGACTCCTATATTGGCATAGTAAATGCCGATTTGGGGATATTTAACATCCCACCATAACTAGGAAGTTAATCAGAGGAATTTTTTACGGTCTCCCCCCACCTATTTTGAGGGATCAAGACTAGAAAAATACTCCGATTGCTCCTGTTTTGAAAAATTCTGCTTGGGTCGATTTTCTCCGCTATTAACCGGGACAGCTTTCCCCCTAAAAATCACGATATCCCAATTATAAATCAACTTATTCTATAAGTTATCAACCTTGTTTGAAAAGTTAACAGTTGACCACTTTCCATCGGATTAAATTTGTTCTGGAATTCCCTTTTGGGACATGAAATCCCCCTAGTTGGCTAATCTTGTCCTCTCCGGGGATGATTAACTCGCGTTAAACTGTAAATAGAGGTAATCAAAAACCGTACACCGTCAAAGGAAGAACAGCGTCATGGGATTATTTGATCGCATTAGCCGTCTTGTCAGAGCCAATTTGAATGATCTGGTCAACAAAGCCGAAGACCCAGAGAAGATTCTGGAACAGGCGATCATTGATATGCAGGAGGATCTGGTGCAGTTGCGTCAGGCTGTTGCTCAAGCGATCGCTACTCAAAAACGCAGTGAACAACAGTATAATCAAGCCCAGTCCCAAGCCAATCAATGGGAGTCTCGCGCTAAGTTAGCCCTGCAAAAAGGGGAAGAAGGGTTAGCCAGAGAAGCCTTACAGCGCAAAAAAGGCTACACGGAAACGGCCAATACTATTAAATTGACTCTGGATCAACAATTTGGTCAGGTGGATGCCCTCAAGCGCAATTTAATTCAGTTGGAGAGCAAAATCTCCGAAGCCAAAACTAAGAAAAATATGCTCAAAGCCCGGGCGCAAGCGGCTAAAGCCAATGAGCAGTTACAGGGTTTATTGGGGAGTATTAATCCCACTGGAGCGACCGCAGCCTTTGAACGGATGGAGGAAAAGGTGATGCAGTTAGAAGCCCGCTCCCAAGCAGTTGGAGAATTGGCGGGGTCGGATTTTGAAAGCAAATTTGCGGCGTTGGAAGCCGGAAGCGATGTGGATGATGAATTAATGGCCCTGAAAGCTCAGATTTCTGGTGGCCCGGCTCCCGGGTCCCTCCCCCCGGGACAAACAGCGGCAACCCCTAATGTTCCTGTGGATGATGAGTTAGAAAAGCTGAGACAGGAGTTGAATAAAATGTAAGCCTTAATTCATGGGTTTTATCGGGTTTGGGCTTTTTGTCACCGGGTCAAGGGTAACGGAGTGTTACAGTCGCCATTGACTCCGAAAGGTTGATGGAAAGCCCTTGTCTGGAAATAGGGTAATGGGTAATGGGTAATACTTCGACTTCGCTCAGTAACAGGGTAATGGGTAATGGGGAATACTGGTATTTTGAAAAACTCCGATTCCTTAAGTCATCCTTTAAAATTTGGTTGTATAGTGATAATCAGTTTGATCCGGTACTTATACTTAATGACCGAATCTGATCCTGCATTTAATTTTTATTCCCCGGCTTAACTCAATGATGGCTAAGGTACGTTTACTGATTCTTAGTTCCTTTGCGGCGGGCTTTGGACTTTGCTCGATTGTTTTTTCGGTTTTTACAATGATTTCTGAATTTAATTTTTCTACGGTATTTAGATTTATTTTAACCCTGGGATTTTTTGTAATTAATCTTTTATTTACTTTACATTATTATGGATTAATTTTTAAAGAATTTAAGTTAATTAATAAGATCAAAGCACAGCTTAAACGATTTAATTATAATTTTTAATTAAAGTTTTGGCGATCGCCATCCTAAAGTTAGAAATAGGTTAAAGTTAAGATTAGAGTTAGTTTATCCCTAGGAATTTACTTATGTTAGATGCTCTTAACGCTTTATTTGGTCGCCACCCCGAACGAAATCAAGCGACGGTTGAAATCTATACTTGGCAAACCTGTCCCTATTGTATTCGGGCTAAATTATTATTATGGTGGAAAGGAGTTAACTTCACCGAATATAAAATAGATGGAGATGATGGCGCCCGAAATCAAATGGCAGAAAGAGCCAGTGGAGGGCGCACAGTTCCCCAAATCTTTATTAATAATCATCATATTGGGGGTTGTGATAATCTCTATCAATTGGATGCGGAAAAAAAATTAGACCCCCTATTAGCTGAACCTGCTTGATAAGTTGTGGAGCCGTTGTTGGGCTTAGGCCAACTCTTGATTAGGGTTAAAGCCCAACAACTTAGGGCTAAATGTTTTTTTTGATTAACAAGACGTTAAATTGTGGCAAAAACACTATAGATTAATAGAGTAGGCGAATTGAGAAACCAGAATTTATAATTTATATTCGTGGAGTAAAAGATATGTCAGAAACTGTCGGAAACTTCCGTAATGTTGCCATTGTTGGCCCCTATTTAAGTGGTAAAACCACACTCCTAGAGAGTATTTTATCAGTGAGTGGAGCCATCTCTCGCAAAGGAACAGCTAAAGAGACAAATAGGGTTGGGGATAGTTCTCCAGAAGCGAAAGAACGGAATATGAGCGTAGAAGTTAATGCCGCGAGTACCGAATATAACGGCATTCACTTTACATTTTTAGACTGTCCAGGTTCTGTAGAATTTGCCCAAGAAACCTATAATGCTTTAATCGGTACGGGATTAGCTATTGTGGTTTGTGAAGCTGATCCG
The DNA here is from genome assembly GCA_001873365.1 of Oscillatoriales cyanobacterium CG2_30_40_61. Classification (GTDB taxonomy): domain Bacteria; phylum Cyanobacteriota; class Cyanobacteriia; order Cyanobacteriales; family Microcoleaceae; genus Planktothrix. The sequence goes on from MNYZ01000060.1 coordinate 4,064, forward strand.
GGTCGGATTTTAACCCTATCTCCTCTGTTCAGATTCTTAGATGATTGGGAAATTCCCCATCTAGTTTTTGTTAATAAAATGGATCGGGTTTGTACCAATGAGGAACGCTGTGTTAATAGTTTTACCGAAATATTAAATGCTTTAAAATCTGTTTCCACTCGTCCAATTATTCCCCAACAATATCCCATTGGTCATAGTGAACAATTAGTCGGTTTTATTGATTTAATTACGGAACAGGCCTATCATTATCATTCCGGTGCTGCTTCTGATCCCGTACCCCTTCCCGAGTCTTTAAAAGAAGCTGAACACGCTGCCAGTCAGGCGATGTTGGAGGAGTTAGCCAACTTTGACGATCATTTATTAGAAGAACTATTAGAAGAAATTGAACCGCCTCAAGATGAAATTGTTAAGGATTTAAAAATGGAATTGGGGGCGGATTTAATTGTCCCGGTGTTAATTGGGGTGGCTGAACAGGATCATGGGGTGCGGGCGCTGTTGGATGCGTTAGTTCGGGAAGCTCCAGAACCCACTATTACCGCAGAACGTCGGGGGCTAAAATCCTCGGAAGGCGTGCCCATTGCCCAGGTGTTGAAAACCTATTATACCCCCCAAGGCGGTAAACTTTCCCTGGTGCGGGTTTGGCAGGGGGAACTCAGCGAAGGGATGACCTTAAATGGGGTACGCCCCGGGGGAATGTATCGGATGACGGGACAACAAACCCAAGGCGTACAAATTGCACAAACTGGGGAAATTGTGGCTTTGGGACGGATGGAAGGAATTCAAACTGGAGATACCTTAACTTCCGAACCCAATGGGTTAAAAAATCCCTTGCCCAAAGCGGCTTTACTTCCTGCGGTTTATGGATGGGCAATTACTCCAGAAAATCGTAAGGATGAGGTTAAAATTAGTGCTGCTTTATCAAAAATGCTCGATGAAGATCGGGCATTAAATTGGGAACAAAATAGTGATACCCACGAAATTATTTTATGGGGTCAAGGTCAAATTCATTTGCAAGTAACTTTAGATCGGTTACGGCGTAAATATAATTTACCTATGGTCTCCCATGTACCGAGTGTTCCCTATAAAGAAACTATTCGCAAAACTACTAATTCCCATGGTCGCTATAAACATCAAAGTGGGGGTCATGGACAGTTTGGAGATGTGTATTTAGATATTAAACCTCAAACCCGGGGCGAGGGATTTAATTTCAGTGAAACTATTGTGGGCGGTGTGGTTCCTCGCCAATATATTCCGGGGGTGGAAACGGGAGTCCGAGACTATTTAACCCAGGGGCCGTTAGGGTTTCCCGTGGTAGATATTGCGGTGACGTTAACTAATGGTTCCTATCATGCGGTTGATAGTTCGGAACAGGCTTTTAAACAGGCTGCTCGGTTAGCAATGCAGTTGGGAATGGAGCAATGTGAACCGATTTTATTGGAACCAATTACTTCTGTTGAAATTTGCGCGCCGAGTGATTTTACTTCCCAAATGTTTCAGTTAATTACCGGACGTCGGGGACAAATTTTAGGTTATGAACCGATGTCGGAATGGAAGGGATGGGATAAAATTTCTGCCTATATTCCGCAAGCAGAAATGCAGGATTTAATTGTAGAATTGCGTTCTTTAACTTTAGGAGTGGGTTATTTTAATTGGCAATTTGATCATTTACAGGAGGTTCCTGAAAAGTTGACGGAAAGGATTTTAGCAACGGTGAAGGAAAATGGCAATGGGAATGGGAAATCATAAATTTTAAATCAAAACAGGGGAATAATAATCATGTGTATTCCCTGTTTTCCTAATATTTATAGGACTTCCGCCAATTGGGGGATGTCCTGGGGGTAATTTAGGAATTGTCCCTACTTTTTAGGGCCGTGATGGGTGTCAGTCTTAATATTTAAAAAATAGGATTTGCCCAATAGTCGAGGGTAAGGGCATGATTTGAAACCATAACCCATTGATGTTATTATAAAAGATTAGGCTTAAATTAATATAGGAAATCATAAACATGGCTAAAAATGAAACCCGCAATGAAGTAGAAGTTCGTTTTCAGAAAGTCAATGAATTGAGAGAATTAGGAATAGAACCCTATCCGAGTCACTCGGTTCAACGGTCACATACGACCCAAGAGATTAAGGATTTATTTGCACAACCGGGGAAAACCTTAAACGATGGAGAAAGTGACCCCGATGCTATTCCCTTAAAAGTTTGTGGACGAATTACTTTTAAACGGGATAGTGGTAGTATTGGGTTTATTGGGTTAACCGATATTGCGGGAACTATTCAACTCAAACTAGAGAAAAAAATAGTCACGGGTGAAACGGGATTATCTTTTAATCAGGTAAAAAAATATCTCGATTTAGGGGATTTTATTGCCGCCGAGGGTATTGGTTGTCGCACCAACCGAGGAGAATTATCCGTACAAGTGGAACGGATTTTTATTGTTTCTAAAGCAACGATGCCGTTTCCTGATTCCTATTATGGAATTAATGATCCTGAACTCTGTCGTCGAAATCGAGAAATTGATTTAGTTAGTAACCCTAAATCCTTAGAAACCTTTAAAGCTAGGAATCGAATTATTAAAAAAATTCGGACTTATTTATGGGATAATAGTTTTGAGGAATTAGAAACCCCCGTATTACAAGCCATTTATGGCGGGGCGGCGGCGCGTCCTTTTGTTACCCATCATAATGCTTTAGATATTAATTTATATCTGCGAATTGCTACGGAACTTCATTTAAAACGGGCTATTTGTGGCGGTTTTGAAAGGGTATTTGAAATTGGGCGAGTGTTTAGGAATGAAGGGATTGATAGCACCCATAACCCGGAATTTACCTCCATTGAATTATATCAAGCCTACGCGGATTATTTTGATTTAATGACTTTGATCGAGGATTTAATTTGTGCGGTGGCGACGGATCTTTTTGGGGATAATATGGAATTTGACTACCAAGGAGATAGGATTAGTTTAGAACGAAAATATGATTATTCTGAACAATATCCTACCTTTACTCGAACCCATTGGAAAGTTCAAACCATGGTAGAAGCGGTACGGGAAAAAACTGGGTTAGATTTTGATACTTTAGACTTAAATGAAGCCTTGAAAGCGGCGGAAACTCTAGGGTTGAATTTATCCAAACTAGAAATCCAAAGTTTAGGATATGTGCTTTATGCGGTGTTTGATAAATTAGTTTCACCTGAATTACTTCAGCCGACTTTTATTACTGAATTTCCGGTGGAAGTCAGTCCCCTAGCCAAACGTCATCGTTCTAAACCGGGATTTGTAGAACGGTTTGAGTTATTTATCCATGGGACGGAATACTCTAATGGGTTTTCGGAATTGAATGATCCTAAAGACCAACGCCAACGATTTGAAGAACAATTAGCCCAGAAAAATGCTGGGGATGAAGAAGCTCATCCCATGGATGAAGACTTTATTCAAGCACTATCTTTAGGAATGCCAAATTGTGGCGGAATGGGGATTGGAATTGATCGATTAGTCATGTTATTTACGAATACTGCGAGTATTCGAGATGTGATTATGTTCCCCACCATGCGAACTATATAAACCCTAACCCACCCCTAGCTATACTTGTTAAGGGGTGGGGTGCTTGATTTCTGTTAAAATTAATATAAGATTATATTTTGATTAGGGAAAACTCGATTTATGGAACGTTCAAAAATTATTGCTTATATTACGGGTGGAATTTCAATTATTTTGGCGTTAGCTTATTTATTGATTGTCTCTATATTAGATTTCCGAGGTGAAATGTTACCCGCACCTGTAAGTCAAATTCCATCGACTGTATTAGTTGAAAATATAGTGGAAAATTTGAGCGTCAACTTCCAAGCTGTTAACGCCAATTTAAAATCAGACGAGATGTAGAATTTTTATCCTTGACTTTCTAATCCCTAGAATTTCCTGGGATAAGTTTATTTTTCAACTGTAGAAATTTCGTCTACAACTTCGATTTGTTTCCTAGCAATAGCCCGATAAATTCGAGAGAGCGATCGCAATTCTTCTTCGGTTAAATTATCATCAAAAATTGCGGCTAATAGTCCATAACGGTCAGCTAAGGTAACCTGACCTGTTTCGTGAATTTTGGCGAATAATTCACTGAGTCCTGACTCAATCAAGCAAATGGGTGCTTCCATGATCTGGTGGGTTGGGGTAGCGGAATTGATCTGATGATGGGGAATTGAACATCTTTCAAAGTCCACATTTTCAGCACAAATTCAGTAGAATTTTAGCTGTGAGTCCCCGGAGAATTGTTGAATTAGGAGACGGGCGACACTGAACTTTATTCTGATTATTTCAGTGTTTCGGATTTAGGGGCGTGATTAAACTTCAGGAGGAATTGTGATTCTTTGGAGATAACTCTGTGATCTAAATCACTGCTAGTTAGTGATTTATCTTATGATAAGTTAGTTTAATTTTAAAGCACTAACAGGAACATCATCCCAGGATTCAACGGTTCTCAATACGGCCACCCAACCTTCTTGTTTTTGGGTTTCCGTGAGGTCTTTTTGAAAGGATTCGTGACAGTCTTGAGCTTGCTTTTGATCGGAACAAGCAATACAAGAGTAGACTATTCCCATCGGATCAAGTTGTTCATTTACCCAAATAATCATTGTAGATTTTCTCCTGATCTAATCCAACTAAATTGCTTTTATTTTATAGCATTACCTTCTCACCTTAAAACCGGATATTGGCTCGAAGTCCAGCAATAAAAGCATCATCTATGAAATTACGGGGAGGATCAATATATTGAAAGTCAGCAGTAAGATAGAAGTAGGGAGTCACCGCATAGCTGTAGTAGACCTCCAATCCCTGTTCATCGCCAAACCGATTTTGTCTGGGATTCAGGGTGTCTTGCAGAGCATTGCTTAAGTCATAGTAGTAATATCCTAAACCAAAACTATCTAACTCCCGTCCCCGGAATAGCCCCGTCCCTCCAATGCCTGCGATCAAAGAATTCTGGACATAATTCGGATTACCGTCGGAGATAGCACCCTTGAAAAATACGCCCCACCCTTGTCGGGGGTGACTTGGATTCAGATGTAATAGATGGGAGAATTGGAAGGCAAGGCTATAGGCTCCCTGCTTTGTCGAAGGTTCTATACCCGCCCTAAAATTCTCGGATATAGAACTAAAATCTGTCCCTTCTTTGGTGGTATAAATGCCTGTGATAGAAAAGGTAGTGGGTCGCTTAAAAATCTGGGTGTTATAGGAGGTAGTGAGGGAGAAGGTTATCCCATTGCTAAACAGATCCCCTGGCCAGTAATCCCGAGTCCGATCATCAGGATCATAAACCCAAAAGGACAGATTCACCGGATCAAGTCTAACATTGGCGATCGCACCGATGAACACAGGTGGCACTAGACCACTGGGCGGAGCCGCAAAAACCGCATTCATAAATCGACGGTTGCCCCATCCCCCAAAAAAGAGATCGTTTTCCAGCAGATCCAGGGCATTGATTTTGCCGATCAGGAAGGAAGCGTGATCGCCCAAGCGTTGGGAGAAATACAGGGACGTAGCTATCACCGTATTCGGACTTTCTGAGGGAAACTCCATCGCTGTATTGGTCGGGAAAAAAGTATTCCCTAAAGCTCCAGGGAGATTGCCAAACCGATACTCAATATGGGTATTCAAACCTCCTCCTTCCCAGAGTCCGAGTTTGGCGGTATCCAATTTTACAAAGCCATCCAGCCGACCGCCATATTCAAAGGGTTGATTTCCGGCCCCGGATACTAGCCCCTGGTAAAACTGGGTGAATTCTAGGTCGAAGGTCATCCCCTGATCGGCAAGGGTGCTGCGAAAACCACCCCAATCACCCGTCAGCTTGTCAGTAAAAGGGTTTGGGGGTTGGGCTTCTGGGGATTGAGTCCGATCTTCCGTTTCAGTTGGGTTGGTTTCAGGGGAAGGAGTCTCAAGGGTTAAATCCGTCCTATTTTCAACTAATAGATCTTTCGCCTGAGTAGAAAAGACAGATATCTCTGATAAGGAGAGAATTGCTTGGTTATCAGTGAATAATTCTGAATATTTTGGTACTTGCTGATGATTAGAATTGATTCCCTCGGAAGGGGTAGAAATCGGCGATCGCTGATTAGCTCTAACCGGGAAAGGTGCGATCGCTATTGATAACGTCAACAGACTACCAACCAAAAGTTTACTAGCATTTTGGGCGCGATCACTCAAGTGGTAATTGCCATTTTTTTGTTGAGGCTGACCAGTTTGAATCTGCATCGAGAGTTAACAAGATTTTAGTATAAAGTACCGCCCACTGTTTCCTCCCTTAAAATGACCGAATGTGACATCATCCCTCCAGAGAGATTTCGGGCTTTAAATCCGTTTTGTACCAGAATGCGGGTGGCGTAGTAAGCACGCTGACCGGAGCGACAAAAGACGAGGATCTCTTGATCCTGGGGGAGCTCGCCCAAGCGATCGCGGAGTTCATCTAAAGGAATGTTGACCGCACCGGGTATATTTTCTACTGCGAGTTCTTCTGGATGACGGACATCAAGCAGGAAGCCTGATTCTATGTTATTCCAATGACTTAAAGGCATATCACCTCTGAGAACATCGGCTGCCACCATCCCCGCAAAGTTGACAGGAGCTTTGGCACTACCAAACTGCGGTGCATAGCAAAGCTCGGTTTCTTCTAAATCATAAATTGTCCCACCCATCTGAATCGCCATAGCAATAGCATCAATTCGCTTGTCCACCCCGTCCAAACCCAGGGCTTGCGCTCCCAGAAGTCGGCCATCGGATTTGCGGAAAATGACTTTCATCGCCAGCATTTTCGCGCCTGGGTAATATCCGGCGTGGGAGTTGGGATAGATATAGATTTTTTCAAAATCCGTATCCCCGAGTCGGGTTAGGACTTTTTCACTAACACCCGTCCAGGCGATCGCACCTCCAAACAAGCCAATGATTGCAGTGCCTTGAGTCCCTCGGAAACGGGAGTCACGTCCGGCAATAACATCGGCGGCAATTCTACCCTGACGATTCGCTGGGCCAGCCAGAGCGTAGAGAGCCCATTGCCCGGTGACAAAATCCTTAACCTCGATCGCATCCCCAACGGCAAAAATATCCGGTTTGCTAGTCCGCATTTGGTCATCAACCCGGATGCCGCCTCGCTCGCCGATTTCTAGTCCCGCCTGTTTCGCTAGATCGGTTTCCGGTTTTACCCCAATTCCCAGGATCACAATATCTGCGGGATAGACCTTACCCGATTTGGTGAGAACTTCCAAGGAGCCATTAGCGGCTTGTTGAAATCCGGTCAAACCATCATTTAGGGAGATGCGAAGACCATGTTTTTCTAGGTAGCGTTCGCCAAAACGGGCCATTTCCTGATCGATGGGAGACAGGATTTGATTACCTCTCTGGATCAGAGTAACTTCCAGTCCGAGATGAATCAGGTTTTCTGCCATCTCCAGTCCGATAAAGCCACCGCCGACTACTACCGCCCGTTTCGCCCGTTTAACTGTCTGAAACCCCGAATAGGTGTCCATTCCACATTCAGCCGTTGTACCCTGTTCAATCCAGGTGCGGATGGTGCGGGCATCGGGTACAGTCCTGACAGAAAAGATCCCCGGAAGATCAATCCCAGGTACTGGGGGGCGAATCGGAGCGGCTCCCGGAGAGAGCACCAGTTTGTCGTAGGATTCGGTGGTGACTTCACCCGTGGCAACATTCCGCAAATCTACGGTTTTATTTTCCGGTGAAATTGCGATCGCCTCGCAGCGTGTTCGGACATCAATGGCAAACTGACCTCGGAATGTTTTTTCATCCGCTACTAATAGACTGGACTCTCTTTCAATTAATCCCCCGACATGGTAAGGTAGCCCACAATTAGCGTAGGAAACATAGGAGCCACGTTCTACCATAATGATTTCCGCCGTTTCATCTAATCGGCGCAGACGAGCCGCACAGGACGCACCACCAGCCACTCCACCCACAATCACAACTTTCATATTTGTTATTTTTATTAAGTTTACCTTTAGTAATATTACCTAATTTTGACTAATCCTGACTGGCGCTCAAGTTTCTTGTTCTATTAGGGTCATAAGCTGTTAGAGAGTCTCCGGTTAAACGACAAATCCGCCAGTCGGGTAAAATTTTGGCTCCGATTTTTTGATACAAATTAATAGCGGGTTGATTCCAGTCTAAAACCGACCATTCCAAACGTCCATAACCTCTGGATACGGCTAATTCTGCTAGATAAGTGATTAAGGCTTTTCCCATCCCTTGACGACGATATTCAGGGAGGACAAATAAATCTTCTAAATACATTCCAGGTTGGGTTAAAAAGGTAGAATAGTTATAAAAAAATAGAGCAAAACCCACGGCTTTTCCTTCTATTTCAGCTAGAATAGCTTCTGCATAGCTGGGAGATCCAAATAAATGTTTTTTTAAGGTTTCGGCATTTCCTGTAACTTCATGGGATAACTTTTCATATTCGGCTAAGGCTTGGATTAACTCAAATAAAACCGAAACATCCTCTATCGTTGTGAGGCGGATAACTGGGGGTTTAGACATATAATAATGACAAGAAAATGGTTGTATTCTTAATCATTATACCACAATTTTAATCCCTAATCAATTAATTATCTAATCCAACCTTTTAAACGTTCTGCAACATGAGGACGGCGTAATTTTCGCATGGCTCGGGCTTGAATTTGTCGGACTCGTTCCCGGGATAAATTATAAACTGCACTGACTTCTTCTAAGGTATAGGGAACCCCCGTCACTAATCCAAATCGCAGGGCTAAAACGTCTTTTTCCCTTTCCGTTAAAACCGTTCCCAAAACCTCTAATAAGTCCTGTCTCATCATCATTTCATTCATTTGAGCTTCAGGAGTTTGGGTTTCTTGATCTTCTAAAATGTCCATTAATTCTGAGGTTTCCTCAGAACCAATCCGATGATTTAAAGACAGGGATTTGCGGTGAACTTGTTCGAGTAATATCACTTGTTCTGGGCTAATTCCCATGGCTTTAGCCAGTTCTTCTTGGCTGGGTTTTCGATGCAGCGATCGCTTTAAATCCAAATAGCTTAATTTCATTTTATTTAACTGTTCAACAATATGAACAGGTAGGCGAATTGTCCGACCTTGATTAGCAATAGTGCGGGTAATTCCTTGACGAATCCACCAATAGGCATAGGTTGAGAATTTATATCCTTTATCGGGATCAAATTTTTCCGTGGCGCGGTTGAGTCCTAATGCTCCTTCCTGTATTAAATCTAATAGGGGAACGCCTCGATTAATATAACGTTTAGCAATAGAAACTACTAGGCGTAAATTAGAACTAATCATGCGATTTTTGGCGGCATTTCCCGACTGTAAACGATGTTTAAGTTCGGTTTCGGTGACTCCGACTAAAGTTGCGAGTTCTGCGGGAGTGGGTAAACGTCCTAATTCTAAGGTGAGTTGAGTTTGTAGGGCTTCAATTTTAACTAAACTTTGAATATGACGGGCGAGTTCTATTTCTTCATTTGGTTTGAGTAAAGGATAACGGGCCATGCGTTTAAATAGGGCGGCGATGGCGTCATCTCCAGATGCAGTCGCTTCCATAATCGGAAAAAGTGTAGCATTCTGTGGATTCATTGTATCCTCCCGGTTAAGATTCGCCATGACAGAATGGTTTTGGCGATCTAAAATTTGAACAGTCCGCTTTGAGTTTTTCCCATCGTCATGATTTTTAGTCCGATGAGAAGATCAGCAAATACTCGTGATAACTCTTTGATGCTCATTCTATTATAGAACCCATTGAGAGCGTTAATCGGTGGTGATCAAAGGATTTCCTGTTTTCAGTCTGAAGACTGATATAAGAAACAGCTTAAAAATCAAAGTAAATATAGGGTAAACCGCCTGCGGGTGCCAATAACCAAACTGTAAAGAAACTTAGGGGAACTAAGGCTAATTTTACCGTCCAATTTAACTCTAATTTTAACCCTCGGTTGAGGAGGGTGGTGATCGCCATTAATCCAAAAACAGAGGATAATAAAATTACTAGATGGTGTCGTTCTAAACCCAAGGCTTCAACATAAACTTTATGGGCAAACTGGACATCGGCGGTATGACCCCATAAACGATTAATTACTAACCAAGAATCGGGTAAATTCGGAAGTCTGAAAAAAATCCAAGTGATAAATACCATTGATTGGGTCATAAACCAGGCGATTAAAATTCCGGGTAGGCTTTTCCAAATCCAATTTATGGATAATTGATTAGATAGGGCTTCTGTGAGTCGATTTACCATTAATGCTAACCCATGTAATCCCCCCCAAATAATGAATCCCCAGGCGGCGCCGTGCCAAATTCCGGCGATTAACATAACCAGGATTAAATTTAAACAGGTGCGGAATAATCCCGCCCGAGAACCGCCCAAGGGAAAGTATAAATAATTGCGTAACCAATCCCCTAATGTAATATGCCAACGGCGCCAAAAATCTCCGATACTGGTGCTAAAATAGGGAGAATCAAAGTTAATTGGTAAACTTAATCCTAAGAGTAAGGCGGTTCCTCGGGCTAGGTCTACATAACCACTAAAATCCAGGTATAATTGCAACCCATAGGCAAAAATTGCTAACCATAAATCCCCGCTTCCAGCCCGTTGTAAATTACTAAAACTCAGGTCAACTAAAATCCCAATATTATCAGCTAAAAGACCTTTTTTAATTGCTCCCCTAGCCAGTAACCATAATCCGTCGGCTATTTGTTCGGGGACGGGAAATTTCAGGGTTTTAAACTGATTATTCAGGTGATGATAACGGGTAATTGGCCCGGAGATAAGTTTGGCAAAAAATAATTTATAAGCGGTAAATTCTAGGAGGGAAGTGGCGGCGGGTGCGCCCCTATAAACATCGACTAAATAGGCGATTAATTCAAAGCAGAAGAAACTTAATCCCAAGGGTGCAATAACATATTGATCAATCCAATTTCCGGTATTAATAATAATAGGAATATTCCAAATTGTTCCCAGGTTATTGAAAATAAAAGGTAAATATTTAAACCCGACTAAAATTAAGATGTTAGTGACAATTCCTAGGATGAGTAAAAACCAGCGGCGACGATTCCAAGAAATATGGGGGATTTCCCATTCTTGAGGTTCGACAATGGTTAATGCTAAACCAAAGTTAAATACTGTCCAAAGTAAGAGTAAGGGAATATATTGAATTTGTAGGGTAGAATAGAAAACTAAACTGGAGATTAATAGGATAAAAAGCTGCCAGGATTTCCAAGGAATTATCCAATATAATCCTAATAAAATTAATAAAAATAGTCCGTAGGTAATTGAAATAAAGGTCATAAATTATTTTAGGAATAAAAATTTAATGGGTTGTTGGATCACAAAGGTAGGATGGGAATATCTATCCGTCTTTACTTTTGTTATTGTATCGGCAATGGGTCATAACTGAATTATTAGAGAGAATTTATTGTTTCCCTATTAACCAATAGGTTCGCATTTCGCCTTTCCCTTTGATCACAATTAGACCTCTTTCTTCGAGTAAGTAACTATGTTTAATTTTTTCATAGGTGGTGTGACTGACCTGAATTTGTCCGGGTAAACCTTGGGATTCCATGCGAGAGGCAATATTAACCGCATCTCCCCATAAATCATAACTAAATTTTTTTAATCCGATGACTCCAGCAACGACTGGCCCAGTATTAATCCCAATTCTAAGATTTAATAATTGACTATCATTGTACCGAAATGTTTGAATGATTTGTTGCATTTCCAGGGCCATTTCTGCGATCGCTGTGGCATGATTCGGTTTAGCAATGGGGATACCCCCAGCCACCATATAAGCATCCCCAATGGTTTTAATTTTTTCTAATTCATATTTATCTGCCAGGCGATCAAATTCAGAGAAAATTTCATTCAAAATGGTGACAATTTGTGTGGGAGAACAGCGAGAAGATATGCCGGTAAAATCTGTTAAATCCGCAAACAAAATCGTGGTTTCTTCAAAGCGATCGGCAATACATCCCTGATTTTTTTTGAGTTTTTCCGCGATCGCTAGGGGTAAAATATTGAGTAATAATTTCTCAGATTTGTCCTTTTCTAATCTTAGATCAGCTTCGGCTTGATTTCTTTCTAAGGTAGCTTGATAAATTTTTTCAAACATGGTTTTAAAGGTAACAATAACATCCCCTAGTTCATCATTTCTTTGGATTAAATTTGAATAAAATTTGGGGATGGGTTGGTTATCAACAATGGCTTTTCCCGCTTCAATCAAATCTAAACGGAGTTTAATAATCGGCAAAATCACATTTTGCCCTAATACAAATAAAGTCGTTGAGGTGACAAAAATCGAAATAATTAAAACTAATCCCGCAATTCTTAAAATATAAGCATAAACTTTGTTCTGAATATCAGAAGCATCATGACGAATAATCACAATATATTGATTTTTGCTGAGTGCCGTATTACTAACTACATCATAGCGATCACCATTTGGGTGACGCAAATATAATGTTTTCCCCTCTATAGCTTGTGAAAATGTGAGAATAGGAGGTTCACCAAATTTACCCATTAACTCCCCCGTGGGCTGATAAACCGCTCCTCCCAAAATATCAGGATTCAAATGGTGTAAATGGCTCAATTGTTTGAAGAGTTCAGCATTAGAACTATGGGGATAGGTTTGAACCATCCAGGCAATTTTACTCGCCGACATAGCAGGAAGTTGTTTTAAAAGTTGCTGCTGATATCGATAAACTGAAGGAATCAGAATGGCAATTTCAATTATGACTAAGCTCAAAAATACCCAAAGGGCAATCTTTCGAGAAAGCCGGGCATTCAAAATTTTTAAAAATAATTTGAATCGTTCAGACATGAATGGATCACTCCTACAAAGATCTTGTTTTTGATTAACAATAATTCCAGTCTCCTCCCCCCAACTCAAAATCTAATTTTAGATAATTTGTGGAATTGATTTAAAATATCTATATGATTAATACCTTGATCTTGATAATTGTAGAACTTCTGCACACTTAGAAAATATTTTATCTAAATAAATCCGATCAGGGAACCCTGAACTAATGTTAAGCTAGATTGAGCTAAAATCAGGATAATTTTAATTAAAATAATTTTCAGCATGAACACAACAGAGGTTAACTGATCACCATGGAGCCAAATTCATCCCCATCCCATCCCCAAGGACTTGAGGATACCCCCGAAACCCTCAATGGTGCGACGCCTAAACCTGCCGTTGAGCCTTCAGAAGCGCCAACTGCGACGGAGGCGATCCCACCTGCCTCGGCGGACTCTTGGGAAATCGAAACCGAAAACCCGACTTTTGACAATCGGCCAAATCAAGTATCGGGTTCGGTGGTGGTGCTATCGGCGATGGCATTGATGATTTTAGGGTTGGGAATTGATAATATTGGATTAGGATATGTGGGAGCTTTGACCACATTAGCCGTGTCTTTGCGGTTAGTTTGGTCAAATTGGGCTAAGGCTTGGCAAACATTAATTCCCCCGATTTGGCGCAATTTAATTATTGCTTGTTTTGGAATTTTAGGCTCTTTAATTGGGTTAGTTATTTTTAGTAATGCGAATACTCCCAATGAGGTAAGTAACATTACAATTAATTGGGATGCCATTGGTGCTTTGGGGGATTTAGGAGGAGCATTAGGTCAAATTTTAATTGCTGTTATTGCCGTTTATGTGGCTTGGAGACAGTATATTATTTCTCGGGATTTAACGATTCAACAAAACCGAATTACTCAACAACAAACCATTGATGCTTATTTTCAAGGAGTCTCTGATTTAGCTTTAGGAGAACAGGGATTATTAGAAGATTGGCCCCAGGAAAGAGTGATTGCAGAGGGACGAACTTCAGCGATTATTAAAAGTGTGGATGCGGAAGGAAAAGCTAAAATTCTGAGGTTTTTATCCCAAGCTCGATTAATTACTCCGTTACAACGCGATCGCCATCTGGGACGCCCGATGTTAGATGGTAATGGTAATTATGCTGAAGATCGCGCCCATGGGGTGCGGGTGATTGATTTGGGGGCGATGTTAGCGGGGGCAGATTTAGCGGAAACTGACCTACGACGCACGGATTTAACGGATACTAATTTAGTCAAAGCTAATTTAACCGGATGTAATTTAGTCCGCGCTAATTTAGCCCGTTCTATTCTGTATGAAGCTGATTTATCGAATACAAATTTACGTTCGGTCAAACTTTTTTATGGCTCTGTAGAAACAGCTTCCCCCCGCAGTCGGACATTAATTCCTAATTTTGATACGGGAGAATATACCGGGGCTGTGGTGGAGAATGCTAACTTTACTAGCGTTGATAATTTATCAGAAGAAAATCGTTATTATTGTTGTGCATGGTGCGGTTCTAAATCTCGTAAAACTATCCCCGGAGGGTGCGAGGGTATTCCTAATAAATTAGGTCGATAATTATTAAAGAAACACAAAGACACTAAGACACTAAGCAGAAGCATAATCTCAGGTTTGATATAGCAATCCTAAATGATTTGTAAAGGACGTAGGGGTAGTGTCCGGTGTGCCTACCCCAATCTAACGGGCAACCACGGGGGGTTTGCGCCTACAAGGTGTTTGGATCTGATTTAGGATTGCTATAGTATGGATAAGGGCAGGTTTTGATCAATATTGGAGACTTGCCAACGGATGTTTTAAACCTGATCTTTATCCCCTATTTCTGATCGATTTTTTCCCAGAAAATTTCCAGAATTTCAGTTAATCCTAAACCTAGGGTTAATAAAAGTTCGATGAATAGAAATAATGGCAATAAAATTACTTGAAATAACCGCATTAAAATTTTCTTCCTATTTTTCATTTCAGTTTGGGTGCTGATCATTCTTAACCCCCGAATTAATATTCTAATTAAGCGGATTCTATAGCTAATTTTTAAGTCTTTAATCTTGGGATTATCAAATTGAATTTGACCAGAATCAAAGATTTTATTTAACCTTGAAATTGAATTTTTGCTATCAATTTGATGGAAATTTAAGTGTAACCAAGTTAAACCACAAAGTCGGCCTAAAATAAAATCCTGTTCTCGATATTTTCTATCAAAAAAACCTCCAAAAGCATTGAGAAAATCTGAAGCCAATAGTTGCTCGACGTCTGTAGGTTTCTCTAACAGAGGCGTTTTAAATAAATAGCGGAATTTTTGATAGAGATTCTCTAATTGCTCTCGCGTTTCTATATTTTCAATCCCTGGAATTTGATTCAGAATTAAGGGTGTAATCGGTGATAGTTGAATATGATCATAGGGAATTGCTTTTTCTAGGTCAGTTTTAATTTTAGAGGTGGTTTCTTGGGATTCGTTTGTAGATAAAGTTTCTAAAAGTGATAATATATTTGTTTTATAATCCACCTGTTGATTGATTTCCACAATCTGTTTTAACTGCATAGCATCCTGTTGAATAGAAGGAATTTTTAACCCATCAAATAACAAATCTAATAGATTAAAATTATTCTTTTTTAAACTAGGTTTACTTTCTAAATTTTCTAAGGAATAGGGAGCAACATAAGCATAAATTCGCCGATCTCGTTGCGCTTGAATTTTGCTGTTAAAATCATGACTAAATTTAATAAAATCTGCCCCTTCTTCCTGAATTAAATATTCTGAATTAGGTAAAGAACTTAAATGAATCTTAGCTTCTAAATCAATGGCTTTGAGAATAGGTAAATTATCTAAAATCCCCCCGTCACTGTACCAAAACTTGAGTTTTTCTCCATTTTCTTCCGTACAAAGCATGGGTAAATCTGGATCTAGCTGTTGTTTCCCTGAGTGATCACAAATTTTGAAATAAGCAGGACTAAGATTTTTTAAGTTATAACTTTTAATACTTGATGAATCTTGAATTGGAGGAAAAGCAACCGGAAAAGCCCCGGAAATTAGGCTGGTATCGAGCACTTTCCCCCAAATTTTTTGTAAGCGATCGCCTTGACGATTTAATTCGGAATGAAACAAAAACCGCCGAGTTTCTGCATGATTCACCGCCGGAATACCGGAAAAATTGCGACATTTGTTTTCGTAGGTGACGAGCAGCCCTTGTAAATTTGTGACTGTCATAATTAAGGCTAAGGGTTGATGCACTTTCAGTTTATCGGTATTTTCAGTAATTAAATTAGCAATATTTTTAATCCCTTTTTGAGATAATAAACTGTCATTTTGACTGTTAAATAAATTCTTTAAAACTTGACGGTAATCTTCAATGGCGAACACCGTATCAATATCTTTCATATCGGCTTTTTCTACCCAAGCTCTTTGTAAGAGATTTTGGGATTCATACTCAACATCGGTAATCTCTCGATTTAATAAATAATAGGCGGTAATAGCTCCGGTCATGGCCCCCGCCGATGCTCCGGTAATCAAATCAATTAATAGGGGAGAATTGTCTTTTCTAGCTTGTCTAACTAATTCAAAACATACCCCAGCCATATAAGCTCCGAGGGCAATTCCTCCTGACAAATTTAAGGAAATTGGGCAGGGGTTGGGAGTTGTATTTTCCAGGGTCATAACTATTAAAAGTTTTAGAAAGGCACTGTTGTTGGGCTTTAGCCCATTCTTATTAGGGAGTTTATCGTAACAATTAGGAGGGGTTAAAGCCTAATAATTAGGAGGGGTTAAAGCCTAATAATTAAGAGGGGCTAAAGCCCAACAACGGGGAGATTAAGATTGGAGTTTAGCTTTCGGACGCAATAACTTAATAATGGCATATAAATCCGGGTCGGTTTTGGCTTCCTCTCGATAACGGGGGCTCAAATCAATCGCTTGCTCTAAATTTTCTACCGCCAATTCTGTTTGACGTTGTTGGGCGTAAATAATTGCTTTATTATAATAAGCATCGGCATAATCTGGTTTTAAAGTTAACGTCCGATCTAAACTTTCTAGGGCTTCTTTTCCCCGTTTTAACTTAATTAAAACATAGCCTCGATAATTCCAAGCCTTGGAGTTATCGGGATCAAATTCAATTGCTTGATCAAAGGAGGTAGCCGCATCTTGATATCTTTCAATTGCTTGTAATGCCATACCTCGATTTAACCAAGCCACAGCATCTTCTGGTTTGGCTTTCACCGCTTGATCAAAGGCTTCAAAGGCTTCTTGATGTTTTTGTAATTTGCCATAGGCTACACCTAAATCTACCCAGGCTTGATGATAGTCTGGTTTGATTTCTAGGGCTTTTTTATAGGATGCGATCGCCTCATTTTGACGTTTTAAACGACTTAATGCCATGCCTCGATTTAGCCAGGATCGATAATCATTAGGCTGTAATTCTACTACTTGATGAAAGGTGGCTAAAGCATCCTCATAACGACCTTCAGCAAATAATAAATTTCCCCGTTGAACATAATCATCAACGTTTAAAAATAACTCAGGTTTATTGGATTTTAACCGATCCAATTGATCGGTAATAGTATCAATTTTCTCCATCATTTCTGACACCGCCGATTCCATTAAATCCTTGGGTGAAACGGCTAATAACTGTTGGAGAATTTCATCTTTTCTGGCTAATGCTTCCGACTGCATTGCGACTAATTCTTGGAAAATTCCGGCTTTTTGAGTATTAGCATCGGCTTGAACTTCCGCAATCTGTTCGGTTAACATTAAATCAAATTTATCTAATTTATTAAAAGTAGAATCCTTCCGGGTTTGTAAATCTCCTCTTAACTGTTCAATCACCCCAGTCACATCTTGATCAAACTTCTCTAAACGTTGAACAATGCGTTCTTTTTGGGTTTTCCATCCGGTCTGACTATCGGCAATAATGGTAGCATATTCGGCTTCTAATTGTTGTAATCTTTGTAACTTTTCATCCACTTGAACTTGTAGTTGTTGTTGATAGGTTGCCCGTTGGGTTTCTGCTTGCTGTTCTAACTGTTGAATCCGTTGGAGTTTCTGCTCCATTTGTCCTTGAATTCTGCCTTGGGATTCGGATAGTTGAGTCACCGCATCCTTACCAAATTTCTCTAAATTCTTCAGGGCTAAATCAATTTGTTCTTGAGCTTTTTGTTCTGATTTAATTCTAATTTCTTCTAGTTGCGGAGCGAAATCTGTTTCATAGCGTTCTAAACGGGCAAAGACCCGATCTTTTTGGGTTTCCGCCTGTTTTTGCAGTTGGGATAATTCCTGAGCTAATTCGGTTTCAATTTGTTGTAAATTCTTACCGACGGTATTCTTTTGACCTTCGATATCGGTTTGCCAACCGGATAGGGTGGTTTTAAATTCTGTACCTACTTGATCTAAGGTTTTGAATAGGCGATCGCGCTGATTTTGAACTTGAACTTGTAACTCGGATAATTGATTGGTTAAGGCGGTTTCTGATTGTTTGAAATTCTCTAAAACCGTATTTTTTTGAACGTCTACATCCGCCTGTAACCCCGCCACATGATTAGCGTAATTTGTTCCGAGTTTATCTAAATTTTGTAAAATTAAATCCTGTTGATTACTGGCGCGATTTTGTAACTCTGCGAGTTGTTTAGAAAACTCAATTTCTAAGCGATGTAGTTCCTTTTCAACGTCTTGGGTTTCCTGTTGAAAGTTTTGTAACGCCCCTTGACGAATTTGGGATAATTCGGTTAACCAGACCCCAATTTGCTGACGATGGCTGCCTAATTCATCCTGAAAATCATCAGCTTCTGCATTTAGGTCTTGAGCAATTCGATCAGTTTCTTGAATTACCGCTTGCATTTGTTGATTGGCGGCGGCGATTTTTCCTTCTAAATCCCCTAATTCATTCAGATGATTTTTAACAATAACGGTTACTTCTCGGACAACAGAACGCCGTAATAACCATAATCCCACTAGGGTTGCTGCTAATAAAATCCCTAACAATCCTAACAACAGATTAAACAGGGTCATGGTCTGTTTAAAAGTCCGTTGGGCTTCCGCTTGGACTTGTTCCTGTAAAAGCTGCTGTTGTCGCAGTTGTTCCAATTCCAGCCGCTCCTTGGGGGAGACTTTTTCGGTTGCAGTGGTGGGTTTGGTTTCGGGAGACCTGGGCGACGGGGACTGAGCCAGGCTAACTCCGCTTGAAAGTAAGACTAAGGTTAGAATAGCGCTGCTACGCGATATCCACACCCAAAAATTCAGGTGTTTACTAGAGATCATACCCGCATTAACCCGTTGATAATTTTGCATGAATAGCTTTGTCTGCTTAACCAAGTCCGAGTTCTCCAACCCATTCCCTCTAGTTTACTCTACTTCAAGATTTGACTCAATCAACACCTCCGCAAATTTGGGGATTTAACCCGGTCAGGGTAATTAATTAATTACCCTGACTCTCTATGGAGATGATGGGGAAGTCCTGACTTGCTTAAACCGCAATTTTTTGGCTGAGTTTTTCAGAAGCTGCAATTACTTCTTGTCTTGCCCAACGATCTGCTTCTATAATATCTTCTAAAGTTGGATCTTGACGATTATCAATGCGATGGCGATCGCAAGTTAATTCTATCACCTTGGGAATATCTAAAAATGCAATTTTTTCTTCTAAAAATAAAGCAACTGCTTGTTCATTTGCCGCGTTTAAAACCGCAGGCATCGAACCCCCAGCCCTTCCAGCAGCATAAGCTAAAGACATACAAGGATATTTTTGATCATCCGGTGCTTTAAAGGTTAAATTCCCGGCTTTAACTAGATCTAAACGTTCCCAATTAGTATAAATTCGTTCCGGCCAAGACATGGCATATAAAATCGGTAAACGCATATCCGGCCAACCTAATTGAGCTAAAACCGAGGTATCTTGTAATTCAATTAAGGAGTGAATAATACTCTGGGGATGAATCACAATTTCTATATCATCATATTCTAATCCGAACAAGAAATGGGCTTCAATTACTTCTAAACCTTTATTCATCATTGTGGCTGAATCAACGGTGATTTTTTTGCCCATTGACCAGTTAGGATGGGTAATGGCATCAGCAACGGTGACTTCCTTTAATTTTTCTACGGGCCAATCTCTAAAAGCACCCCCAGAAGCTGTTAATATAATTCGTCTTAATCCCGATGCAGGAACTCCTTGTAAACATTGAAAAATGGCTGAATGTTCCGAGTCCGCAGGCAATAATTTAACCCCATGTTTTTTGATTAAAGGATTGACAACTGGCCCCCCAGCAATTAAAGTTTCTTTATTAGCCAGGGCGATATCTTTTCCGGCTTCAATCGCAGCAATAGTCGGTAATAAACCCGCACAACCGACGATTCCGGTCACGACGGCTTCTGAGTCCCCGTAACGGGCAACTTCAATGATTCCTTCATCCCCGGCTAGTAAAATTGGCTGGGGGTTAATATCAGTAATCAGGGCTTTTAATTCGGGTAACTGCTCAGGATTGGAAATGGCGACGATACTGGGGTTAAAGGCGCGAATTTGTTGGGCTAATAGGGTAATATTCCGTCCGGCGGTTAACCCAACAATCCGAAACTGTTCGGGATATTCTGCTACAATGTCTAGGGTTTGAGTCCCGATAGAACCTGTGGAACCCAGAAGTGTAATTGCTTTCATCTTTTTTTAAGAACTATTTGATATAACCATAGTACGATGGTTGATCCCCATTGCCCAATTCCTGCTCAAATC
This sequence comes from Oscillatoriales cyanobacterium CG2_30_40_61, assembly GCA_001873365.1. Lineage (GTDB taxonomy): Bacteria > Cyanobacteriota > Cyanobacteriia > Cyanobacteriales > Microcoleaceae > Planktothrix. The sequence continues at coordinate 24,626 of MNYZ01000060.1, forward strand.
GGTTGGGTAATGTAATCTATGAGTTAAAAAATTGAGGTATAATCAAAGATTCTACTGTTCACAGGATTCACTCTCAGGTAGACTGAACTTCGTTGTGAGTGATGAACAAAATGCAGACCCACCCAGACCATCTTGAACCTTCAACAGCGATAGAGACTAACGGCCTATTTTCCCTTTCGATCTGGAAAGTTATGGGAATTGGCACAATTATTTTATTTTTCTATAGCAGTTTACGTCACTTTTTATTTCAGTCTACGGCCTATGATTTAGGGATTTATGATCAAATTATATACTTAATTAGTAGAGGAAGTCAACCTATTTCTTCTTTTTTAGGGTTTCATTTTCTGGGAGATCACGCAGCGATCGCAATTTATCCTTTAGCGTTATTATATAAAATTTATCCGAGTGTTTATTGGTTATTTTTAGTTCAAGCTATTTGTTTGGGAGTTGGCACAGGATTAACTTGGAAATTAGCTCAATTAGCGGGATTAAATCAACGATTAAGTTTAGCAGTTGCGATCGCCTATTTACTCTATCCTGAAATTTTTAATATTAATTTATTTGATTTTCACCCGGATGTTTTAGCCGTCCCCGCTATTTTCGGAGCAATTTTAGCTGCAAAACAGAAAAAAATCATCTGGTTTATTCTAGCAATTCTTTGGATATTAGCCTGTAAAGCGGTTTTTGCCCTAACGGTAATTGCTATAGGATTTTGGTTAATCTTTTTTGAACAACGGCGTTTTTATGGGATGATTGCCATGGCATTAGGCATCGCTTGGTTTTTAATTGTGACTCAGATTATGATTCCTTTTTATAGTGGTCAAGAAGCCGCTGGGGTGTCTCGATATGCCTATTTAGGAAGTTCGGTTTTAGAGGTAATTTTTAATACTTTTGCGAAACCGCAGTTAATTTTAGGAAGACTATTTTCTCTGGATACCTTGATTTATTTATTAGAATTTAGTGTGGCGGTGATTTGGTGGTTAAATCCTAAAAAGTTTATTTTATTATTCCCCGCTATTCCCACTTTATTACTCAATATTTTATCCGTTGACCCCATGCAACGGAGTTTAATTTATCAATATTCTCTCCCGGCTTTACCGTTTTTATTATTAGTAATGATTCAAACTTTAGCGGAAGAAAAACCAGGGTTAGGCAATGGGTTATGGAGTTTATGGAATAAATTTCATAATCATAATTCCTCTGAGACTTCCCATCTATTCACAATTCCCCATCAAAAACTGCCGAAATGGATTATACTTTGGTCAAGTTTAGTATTCTTATTATGGGCAGATCATACCCAGGTTTTAGGCTATTTTACTCGGATTAATAATTGGCCAGCAGTCCGAAATGCTATCACCCAAGTTCACACCAAAGCAGGAGTATTAACTGATAACCGACTGGCTCCCCATTTAACCCATCGTCAAACGATTAAATTGCTGAATCAAGTGTCACCAGACTTTGATTTAAAAGCATTTGATTATGTGATTTTAAATTTGCGCCATCCTTGGCCAGATACCAAAGATTTAGGCGAAAAATATGCCACTCAATTAAAAGCAAAACCCAACTTTAAGTTAACCTATGAACAGGATAATGTGTTAGTGTTTAAACGGAATTAACAGGGAATTTCAATGATAAATTCTGTTCCCTGCTTTTCTTTGCTAGTAAATTCTAGTTTGCCACCATGGGCTTTAACAATGACTTGATAACAAATAGCCAGCCCCATTCCTGTCCCTTGACCCACAGGTTTTGTCGTAAAAAATGGATCAAATATTCGCGATTGAATTTCATCGGGAATTCCTAATCCATTGTCTTTAATTTTAATTCGGATACAATCTGGACTGTAATCTTCTGTGGTTAGGGTAACTTCTCTCCCTTCGCCACGATATTTAACCGCATCGATCGCATTATTTAAAATTTGGAAAAACACTTGATTAATTTGGCTGGGAAAACAATTAACTTTAGAAATTTTTTGATAATTTTTATTAATTTTAATTTGATCCATTCGATGTTCTAATAATCTTAAACTACTTTCTAAACCCTCGGTTAAATCAACGGATTTCCATTCGGATTCGTTTAAATGGGAGAAATCTTTTAAGCTGTCAACAATAGAACGAATTCGCACACTTCCCTGTTCCATAGAATCAATTAATTGGGGAAAGTCCTCTTGAATAAAATCGAGTTCTACTTCCTCGCCGATTTGATCTAAAAAATCTCCCAATTCTGGGCTAAACTCTCGACACTTATTCACAACTTCTAGCAAGTTTTGAACGTAGCTTCGGGCGTGGGAAATGTTAGCATAGATAAAGTTATTGGGGTTATTAATTTCATGGGCAATTCCAGCCACCATTTGACCCAAACTTGATAGTTTTTCACTTTGAATTAATTGAATTTGAGTAGTTTTTAATTCTTCTAAGGTGGTTTGTAAATGTTGAGTTTGAAGTTGATATTGACAGGCGGTTTCCTGAACTTGGGTATAAAGTTGGGCTTGTTTCAGGGCGATCGCTAATTGATCAGCCAGTTGTTTTAATCCATCAATTTCCCAATTTTTCCAAGTCCGAGGATTACTACATTCATGGGCAATTAGTAATCCCCAAAGTTGACCATCTATCTGCGGTTGATGATCTTCTAGTTCGGCGCCCATGAGAATCGGGACAACTAAATTAGCTCGGACTTGTAACATATCCAAAAAATTAAGATGACAGGGATCTAAATCGGATGTATGGATATCATTAATCGCCCGGACTCGTCCATTTTTGTAGAGTTCTCCATGTTTTTCAGGAAAGCAATTATCGGTAATTTTATCCCCAAAAATTGAAGGCCAAGGGACACGATAATTCTCAACTTTGATTTCTCCTTCCCAGCCATTAATAAACTGATAAATTACGACTCGATCTGTATTCAGAACTTGCCGCACTCCTTGGACGGCGGTATTTAAAATTGCATTCAGATCTAAACTACTTCTAATTTGGTTAATCACTAATCTTAATAATGCTTCTTGTTCCCCTTTAGCCCGGGTTTCTTGATAGAGTTGGGCGTGATGAATGGCGATCGCTAAGGGTGAAGCAATACCGTCTAAAAGTTGAATTTCCCAATCTTGCCATTCCCGTTCATGATCGCATTGATGCAGCCCAATAATCCCTTTGACTTCCCCTTGATAGCGCACTGCCACCGCTAACATTGATTGGATGTCTAATTGATTAATTAAGGCTTTGGTCGTCTGATCAAAACCAGTAAATTCTTTAAATTTTGTTACTGCTAAAGGTTGAAATTGAGACAATAAAGCTTGTAAATGGGCATTATCATCCGCATTGAGTTTAATCCCCAATTGACTTAAATACCCGCCTTGATTATATTCATTTTTAGTGGTAAATTCCCGTTCAGAATGGGATTCTTTGACTAAAATACTGACACGACTACACTTAATGATTTGACCTAAATATTGACAAGCAGAACCTAAAACTTGATCTAAATCTAAGGTACTGATAATCTCTTTGTTAATCTGATTAACCAGATTATAAAACTGCATCTGATGCTCCTCTGTATTGTCTTGAGAGGTGAGAACTGATGATAATTTTTCAGAATGACTAAAAATAGAATTTTCAGGCAAGGAAAAAGATGGAGAATGTAAATCAAGCATAGACATAAAAATGTCCCCAATAATAATTGAATAAAATCCGATAACTTTCTAGTCAGTGCGGCAGTTTAAAAATTAGATGTTTCCTAGCTGGAGATGAAAAAAGTCTCGGGTTAAGGGGGTGATACCAGGATCTTTGCGACAATAGAGTTTGCAGATGCACGGTCAACCCTTAGAATTTATGTAAAGATATTTTACAATATTGTTACACGAATTGAAAGTATTTCTAAAGATAGATGTGTAAATCCCCTGAATCTCACTTATACCTAAGTCTTCCCTGGTTAGGGTTGATGCTGGGAAATTCTCGACGGCATTGGGCCAAGTTATTAGGTCAAACCCTATTAGAGACTTGGGACGAGGACAATGCCCAGCCCCCCCCGGCCCCCAAACAGGATTTGCCCTTAATTGTGGCTTCGGTGGTCGGTGAACCCAGCCCCTACTTGGCTAGATTCCCCCAGGTAAGGGTTTTGACCTTAGCCGATATTCCCCTCAAAGGAATTTATTCCACCCTGGGGATTGATCGGGCCCTGGGGGTCTTAGGAGGGGGAACCCACTATGGATGGCCGATTTTAGTGATTGATGCGGGAACGGCCCTCACTTTCACGGCCGCCGACGCCGATCAACGGTTAGTCGGAGGTGCTATCCTACCCGGTTTAGGGCTACAAGGGTCTTCCCTGGCTCTGCAAACCGCCGCCTTGCCCAGAATTGAATTCCCTCCCCATCTACCGCCACGCTGGGCTACCGCCACCCCAGAGGCAATTCAGAGCGGAATTATTTATACCCTGGTGGCCGGAATGCACGATTTTATCGAAGCCTGGCAAAGACAATATCCCCAGGGGCAGATGGTGATCACCGGAGGCGATCGCAATTTATTACTTTCCTATTTTACCAAGCAGTTTCAGGATAAGAGTATCCATCCTGTGGCCGATCCTGATCTAATATTTCGGGGGATGGCGGCTCTGAAAAATGAACCTGATAAGTAATAAATTCCCGAATATATTGGGCGATAACTTCCGGCATTTGCCGGGGTAAATTCGGTTTTCCGCCCTCAATTCTCTGATATTGAGCCCTGGGTGCGATCTGAGAAAATGTTTGACTCTGGTTTAAGGCCGTGGCGGTATCTTCATCTCCTTGTAAGACCAAGGTGGGTAATTTCAACGACTCCAGAGGTTGATTCAATATTTCCTCTTGAATTTCTGCCCAACGACGACGGTATAATAGTTGACTGGCAACTGGCCATTCTAAGAGGATTTGGCGATCGCTAAACCAAGCCTTAATTTTTTTTCCCTGTCCGAATAGAAACGCTAAGGGATAAATCAGTTTTAAAAACCCAGCCAAGGGGGAAAAGTTAGAGGCTAATTGTCGCTTCCATCCCCATTCTTTTTGATAATTTGGAAATGTTATTCCCTCGGGGGCAATTACCACTAAACCCTTAACCATTTCGGGATATTTCAAGGCGTAACTGGTTGCTATCCAAGCTCCCAACCCATTACCAACTAAACATAATTCTTTAATTTTGAGGGTTTGAATATATTCAGCTAAACACTCAACTTGTAAATTAATTGAAGGGTGAATTTTCGTAAATGCTCGGGACTCTCCAGAGCCCAAGGTATCCGGTGCAAAACAATGGTGATCCAGACTTAAATGCTGCATCAAAGGCACCCACTGACTGCTATCAGTCCAAGACCCATGCAGAAAAACAATTGCCGGGCCATCACCGACCTCCCGCCAGAAAATCTGCCCCTGGGACACTTGAATCCGAAAATGATGAAATAATTGATACATCCTAAAATTTTAATATCGTGGACAAAACCTTAAGCTAAGGTCGTTACACCCTCTAAATAGTCCTGAAGATGTCGTTCACAGTCATGGCTAAACTCGGAGGGGAGGGATGTAACCCGAAAGGCTTTAACCTCCGTAATTTCCTGGATGTCCTGAACTTGAAAGTTACCTTGAACATCTGCTTCTACGACCACACAAATCGAATGAACTCGCGGATCTCGATCAGGCGCAGAATAGACACCCACTAGACGGCGAATTTTCACCAATTCTAACCCAGTTTCCTCTGCCAGTTCTCGTTTAATAGTGGTGGGGATATCTTCACCCCAGTCTACCATTCCCCCAGGTAAAGCCCATTTGCCATTATCTCGACGGCGCACCAATACAATTTTGCCATCGGGTAGAATTGGTATAATACTGGTTCCGGGGATAGGATGACGAAAAATAATTCCTAGTACGGTTTGTCCAAACTTCCAAACATATTTGGTAAAGGATACCACCAAAGTGTTTTTTCTCCTATAATTAAAAACCTATAGGCGTTTTTAAGTTTTTACTACTCATTAGCCTATCTCTATTTTAAATAAATAATCAGGAAAATCCTAGGGTTTCCCCAGGGTTTGTAGAATTTCTAGGCTATGGGTTTCCGGTTTAACTTTCCGATAAATAGCTTCTATCCGACCCTGAGTATTAATCACAAAAGTATGGCGAAACACCCCGATAAATTCTTTCCCCATAAATTTTTTTAGTCCGTAACTGCCATATTGAGTTGCAACTTTTCCTCCTTCATCAACTAATAGGGGAAAGGGTAACTGATATTTATTAATAAATCTACGATGAGCCGCCGAATTATCCGTACTGACCCCCAGAATAATTATATTTTTTTCCTGGTATTCTCGGTAATTATCCCGAAACCCACAGGCTTCCTTTGTACATCCAGGGGTATTATCCCGGGGGTAAAAGTATAAAACCACCGTTTTCCCGCGAAAATCACTAAGACGGATAGGGTTTTCATCGCTATCGGGTAGAACAAAGTCCGGTGCTAAATCACCGGGGTTCAGGGTTATGTCCATTTTAAATAATTTTAATATTGGGTGATTGGGATAGGGAAACCTTTAAATAATGATAAAGCCCTAAAGGGCTTACTACGGGAGTGAAGCTCTTTAAGGCTTTGTAGTGGGCGGGAAGAGACTTGAACTCTTATGACCGAAGCCGCCGCATTTTGAGTGCGGTGCGTCTACCAATTCCGCCACCCGCCCTTTTGGTTGGTTTCACCATCATACACCATAAACTTTCTTTTTAGCAAGTCCTGATAATTCGGACTACTTGACCAACGATCAATTTCCCTGGCCCGTAGCACCGGGAGAGGATGGCTTAATTGGGCTGTTTGGGCTTGTTTAAGCAGTTCTCCGAGTTCGGTACTACTAATTTGATCATAGGTTCTGGCTTGGGCGACAAAGGCATCTAAGTTGAGTTGGGGGGCTAAACTGGGAGAGCCTCCCGACAATTTCATTAATACCGACATTACAATTCGGGGATCTTGGGTGGCGAGTAAGGCTGCCCGATCGCAAGTAAATTCGGCACAGCGCACCCATTCCATTAACTGAGTTTGTAAACCCTGGGCCAAGATTGTTCCCCAGGGAGATAATTGATTAGCCGCTAATACCACTAAATTCGCCAGGGTTAAATAAACCCCATGTTCACACTTTAAATGTCCCAACTCATGGGCAATCACCGCTTGAATTTCATCCGGGGTCAATAATTCAATTAACGACGTATGAATCACAATAAAAGGTTGTTTTCCCCGCATAGCAAAGGTATAGGCATTGGGAATAGGATTTTGGCGAATATAAAGTTGAGGAGGTTCTAAATCCAATATTTGGCAAGCATCTAATAATAATTGATGCAAATCAGGTAATTGTTTTTCACTCACCAAAATACTAGAAGCAATATTTTCTAAATAAAAAAACTGTTCTCCCACACCCCCTAACAATTGTCGTACTAATAAATCTAAACCAGGAAATTGTTTTAAATTATTTGTAGCTTGTAAATCCAAAGGATGGCGGAAATGATCAGCCCGTAGCCCAATTAAAGGAATAGTTGAAAATGTCATAATAGGTAATTTTGCTATAGAGTCAAGACTTTTGGCTGTTTTTTTGTGTTCTTGATATTCTTTGTGTCTTTGTGTCTTTGTGGTTAAATCAACCCTCCCGCGCGTAAAAATACCAATTCTAACTAACGTCTTTTCCACCAGACAAACACCCCCATTCCAAACCCGAATAAGGGCAAAACCAATAACGCCAACCAACTCAAAGTTTGTCCTAAAGTTGGGGTCATGGCAATTCGGCGACTGGTAGCTAATTTCGGACGAATAGATAAAGTTTCTTGGTCGGACTGACTCAACCAACTGACAGAATTAAGAAACACATCAGCATTCAGTTGCTGACCAAACCAGCCATTGGTGGCAAATTGGGAATTTCCGAACACCACTAACCGGGCTTCGGGTTTCTCTGGAGAGGGCTGGGAGGATGGTTGAGTTTCCGACTTTTCAGCCTGTTTCTGGGGACGACTCAAGGCCACTCCTAGGGATAGGGGGCCAGGTCGGTCTACTTCCGGGTTGAGCTTGAGTTCAGGACTTTTGAGATCACTTTCCGCCCAGGTTTGATCATTTGTCCAAATTAAGGGACTTTCGGTAATCCCATCAATAGTGCGGGTTTCCACCGGACTGGCGTAGGGATAAATCGAAATTCCATTACCAAAATCTTGAGTAATCGGATGTTTACCATATTCTCGCACAATCGGAACTGTCGGCCCCAAACCCACTAAACGGCCACCCCCCGACCCATCAATGGCCAGGCGCGGATCAACTTTAACCCCCCATTTTTCTAGGAGTTGATCTAAACCATGATTAGTTTGCGGGTCTAATAATAATAAAACACTACCTCCTTGATCTAAATAGGTTTCTAGGGCCTTAACTTCTCCTTCAAATAATTTCCGTTGAGGACTAGCAAGAATAATCACATCCGCATCCGCCGGAACAGCAGTTTGTTCAGCTAAATTTAACGGTTCGGCGATAAAATTCTTGTCGGTTAAACTTTTGATCGCCTCCGATAATCCTCCCTGTCCCTCGGTTAAGGGTCGTTCTCCATGACCTTGTATAAAGTAAACTTTGGAAGTCCGGTTACTGAATAATTGTTCAATATTATTGGTAAGTTTTAATTCGGTTAAGGGTTCTAAGGCTTCTTTGCTTACCCGTTGTCGTTTTTTTCCTGACTCTAAATAGATTTCGCCAAACTCTTTCACCCCAAATTGTTGCGCCAGTCCTGGTTGAGCTTGGGGGTCGATAAATTCATACTGAAAATTTTTACCCCCAAGGCGTTGATAGTTGGTTAATAATTCTTGAATTTGGGGATTTTTCCCTCGGTCGAAAACCCAAACTTTTATGGGTTGTTCAACGGTTTTAACTAGGTTTTGGGTTTGGGGAGACAGGGTAAATTGTTGATTTTCGGTTAAATCAATACGGAAGTTATTTCTAATCGCGACAAAATTAATTAATCCTAAAATTAAGAATACAGAAACCGTCGAGGCTAAAGCATTTGTTCCGGCTTGGGTAGAGCGGCGACTCCAATAGGGAGTTTGAGAATGATCCTGGGGTTTAAAATAGGCTTGGAATAAAAACCATAATCCTAAAATTACAACTCCGGTAATGATTAAGATTAAAGGAATTGGTTCCCAACTGCCGATCACGACCCCCGCAGATAATCCCATGACGATCAAACTAGGGCCAAGCCAGAATAGGAATTGTATCAATTGACGATTGATTTTAAATTGGGTTTTGAGCATATTATTAAGAACGTTGGAAGCGTAAAGCATCAATGGACTGTGCTGTTAGAAATACCCCTAAAATAATATAACTGGCTAACAGGACTATACTACTACTATCCACAATTCCTCGGATAAAGTTAGTATAACTAGAAATTAGAGATAATTGTTTTAACCCCTCTCCTACAACTCCTCCCAGACTTCCACCAATTAAGTCAATTACCCATAAAAATAAAACCAATGCAAAGGTAAATACCGCCGCCAAAATTGTACTATCGGTCAGGGAAGAAATAAACATTCCCAGGGATAAAATTCCCGCCGCCAATAAAATTAACCCTAAATGAGCTAATAAAAATAACCCCGGAGAAACTGGAGGTTGAGATGGGCTGAAGGCTAAGGCTTGCAATCCCATTAAGGGTAAAATCATTGTTAGATAAAATGTCAGTACCCCTAGCAATTTTCCCGTAGCGATCGCCCAATTTGTTAGGGGAGAAGTCGCTAACAGTTCCAAAGTTCCCAGTTTCCGTTCTTCTGCATATAAACCCATAGACAACATCGGTAACACAAATAACGATAAGGTTCCAATCAAACGCAAATACACTTGTAAAAATTCATAGGGTAAATCAATCGGGGGTTCAGTAATTCCCATCTGATCTCGGTAGGCAACCTGTTGAATTAACCCTTCTGGCCCTAATAAAATCGCAATAAAAAAGTATCCGGTAATTAGCCAAAAAACTCCAGCAATGGAGTATGCTAGGGGAGAGGCAAAATACCCCTGTAATTCCTTGCGATAAATTGCCAGAATATTGTTCAAAATTATTAACATAATTATTCCTCCTCCTGATCTAATGTTAAATTTTTAGGTTGAGAATCAGGATCTTCTATATGTTTAGATTCGGTGATTCCCAATTCTGAACTAATATTTTCCTCTATTTCCAGATTCTCTACAGTCTGGGAGTCTGTTGTTGTAATCAACTCGGTTTTTCCCGGCTGAGTTTGGGTAGTTAACTCTAAAAATACATCTTCCAAACTCGCACGAGTCCGCCGCAGTTCATATACCTTCAAATCTGCTGCTAGTAACACCGCTAAAATTTCCGGCGCAGGATAAGAATCTAGTTCACAACCCAACCGCCATATCCCTCGGTTTGACTCCCCCAAATTACCCACTTTTTCAATAACTTTTACCCCCGATATCTGTTTCAACCCGGCTAATTTTTCCGCCTCTATTTCTTGGTCGAGTTCTACTTCATATCCCGAACCTCCCGTCAACTGTTCCATCAGGGTTTCCGGTGTCCCCGTAGCTACAATTTCACCTCGGTTAATAATCGCCACTTGGCTACAGGTCATACTAACTTCCGGTAGAATATGGGTTGATAAAATAATCGTATGACTCCCGGCTAAACTCTTAATTAAATTCCGGACTTCAATAATTTGTCGCGGGTCTAGCCCAACCGTGGGTTCATCTAATACAATTACAGGTGGATCATGGACAATGGCTTGAGCAATTCCTACCCGTTGACGGTAGCCTTTCGATAATTTTCTGATTAGGGATTTTCGCCTTTCTAATAACCCGCATTTTCTCATCGCCGTTTCTACGTTGGTTTGGCGATCGCCCGCCGATACTTGTTTAATTTGCGCGACAAAATACAAATATCCTTCCACGGTCATATCGGGATATAACGGTGGATTTTCTGGTAAATAACCAATCCGTTGTCGCACATCCATGGATTTTTCATGCACATCAAACCCGGCAATTCTCGCAGTTCCACTGGTAGCCGGAAGATAGGCCGATAAAATTCGCAGGGTGGTGGTTTTTCCCGCCCCATTCGGCCCTAAAAATCCTAAGATTGCCCCAGGTTCCACCGCAAAGGAAACATCCCGCAGCGCTACAGTAGAACCGTAGGTTTTACACAACTTTTCAACTTCAATCATGCTGAGTGCTAGAGCAACGTTTCTTACTTTAGCTTGAAACGGACATTCAATTATCTACTATTATTTTTAACTCTATTATCCCCCATCCCCGAAGGCAAAACTCATAAGTAAAAATAATAAATCTGTACAGAGTATTTTAAACTTTAAAACATTCGCAATTGTAAACAACTGTAAACTGCCAAATTATTGAGAATAATTCTCATATTTTTAACGAAAAATCAGGGGGTTGACAGGATGAGGTGGATGATGTAGAATTTTTGTCAAGATACCAAAATGGCTTTTTTGTCTAAAAAATTACAAAAAGTGGCTGTAACCCTAATGATATTGTTGATTTAAGCAATTTTATCCTGGATTAGGGGGGCATTTCTACAAAAAAACTCCGGGCTTAATCCCCCTCGTGAAATATTTTTGATTATTACGAACTGTAAAGATTTGTAATTGCTATTGACAAAACCAAAAAAGTATGTAATGTCTTGATATAGAGGATATAAGTATTCTTTCTGCTGCCTAGAATAGTAAAATAATTAAAAGTCATAAACCCAATTAATGGAGCATCGGGATCTCAAAATTCTCCTGAGTTTATCAAACCCTCGGTGAAGTCAAAATCAAATTACACCCCGAATAAAAATGCGATTAATTATTACTCACACCACCCTGTTAAAATTGCATCCTGTTGATTCCTCAACCTTAACAGAGACTCAAAAAATCAATTTTCCGCTCGGAAGTCGCTTAATTATAAGTAGCTACGAGGAGCATAACCCCGATCATTACAAACTTACATTAGCTGCATCCTTAGGTAGTGGCAAAGATAAAAGTATGGTTTGGTATGTATACAAACCCCATGCTTTTATTCTACCTTCTGACCGAGAGTTTGCTACCGTGAATTTATCCACGGACACCCATCTTAATGTTCGTTCATCTCCTAATGTTGTTTCGGATAATATAATTTATAAAATCCCCAATCAGATTGATGTCGAATTAATTGAATGTTGCTTTAATCAACAATTATGGTGGTTAGGAAAACCGTTAGGTGATGATAAAAAAGCCTATGGCTGGATGTCAGCAAAATATTTAAACCTTTATACTCCAGAAGGGTGTTCGCTGTAATGGTTTTCTTGATTAATCCAATTTTCAATCAAGGGTTAAAAAGCGGTCAGTCTTTAAACAAGGCGATCGCTTTTTGCAACTATCAAATATTGAATTATCCCGCCCGAAACCAACCATTCAGGGTAAACCGTCCATCTTCAAACCGTTGGGACGGACAACTGACAGGCATGACCTCATGTTTGCAACGACTATCAAAAAAAACAATACTATTATTATGGGGTTCAATATCAATAAATTCCCGTTCATTTAAGGCATAACCATTTTGCCATTCCGTGGCATACAGTCTTAAATTTCCCCCGGAAAAGTTTTTAGGTTCTCTATAAAAATAATAGACATAAGTAATCATACGAGTATTGGTTTCGGGACTCCCTGAATCATTATGAATTTTATAAAAACACCCATCATTATGGGAGGTTAGTTGCATTTCCACCTGAGAAACGGTAAAGGGCGAAAGGTTTAACTGAGTCAGAACAGAAGGAATTGTAGCAATTAATTTTTTACGCAGTAATTCATAGAAATCAGGAAATAAAGTCGCATAGAGAATGGAAGATTTTCGATAATTACTTGCTTGAGTGGTTGTTTTTGAACCCACAAATTTATCCGGTTGTTTGAAAGCAATTTTTAATGCTTCTTTGTGTTCTTGAGGTTTTAAAAAATTTTCAATCTGTACATAATTAGCGGGTAAAATTTCCAGATTGTTCTCAACTACAATTTGGGGGGAAGGGGGGAGAAGTTCAACGGTGGTTGTAGAGGGTTGGGAAATAGGAGAAGCGTTAAAATTTGTAGAGGCAGTGAGTAGGGAGGGAGATTGTAGAAGTTCCAGGGGAGTAACGGAAGCACATCCCGACATTTCTAATATTTTTAAGGCAATATTCGCTCGTTCAGTCGGAGAAACTGCTTGATCTTGAAGTAGGGTTTCTAGGGTGGTAATTGATTGATTAATTAAATGTTTGAGTCTTTCTATGGGAATTAGAGCGGCGGTTGGAGGAGGGATAGTATTCATAAGGAGTTTGAGCAAAAACCATTAGAAAGCTATTTTTTCTATAGTGACATAAATTTTAGCATGGGGGTAGAGAAATGCAACAGAGCCACAACAACAGAGCCACAAGAGAGACGCGCCATGGCACGTCTCTACCATAGGTTAGATTTCGTCCCAACCACTGACCCCAGAAGACATCACATAGCTGGTGACGCTGGCTTCAAAGAAATTGGCTTTAGTATGGGCTTCTTTTTTGGTATCCGAGAAGCGTTCTAAATGGGTATAGGGACTTTTACTATACTTTTTATCGGGATAAAGGGGCTCTAAACCGATAGAACGTAGCCGAATATTTGCTAGATATTTGGTGTATTGTTCGGTACTATATTCCGTGATTCCTAAGATATTATTTCCCACAATATGATTCGTCCATTTACATTCATGTTCAACGGCGGTATTGAACATTTCATAAATTTGATCAACGGAGTGGGTAAACACTTCCATGGCTTCAGGAATTAATTTTTGGAATAACCGAACATGAGAAAGTTCATCCTTAATATTCAACAAGGGTCGTTAGTCCTTGCCCGTTCTGGTAAAGAACTGCTGAAAGTCACCTTTCAGAATAGACTATATCATCTTCCTAATAGGAAGCCCCCCGTTTCGGTTCACTTGAACCTACGCTTTTACCGCTAGTCGTTGCACCTTTAGAATCAATAACTTCCCAAGCATCAATCCATGTTTTTCTATGACGAACATTGCTAATAACAGAGCAGTCAACATCAAGCCATTGGGCTAATTCCTTATTAGAACAAGTCGGAAGTCTCTTAATAGCTTCAATTCTTTGCTCAATAGGAATTTTACTGTTTAAACCCGAACTATTTTTAACTTGAACGACTTGATTTTCATTCTCGAATTGCTGCCAAACAGACTTCAGACGTTTTCTATGACGAATCAGTGAGATATATCGGGAGTGTAACCCATACTTATCAGCAACCTCTTGATTGGTTGCCCCATTGACAAGATCATGGATTATTTCCAAATATTGTTCATTAGTGAGTTTAGCCATAGAGTTAGTTTCGGCTGATTTCCCTTGTTTTAATCCTGTTTTGACTGCATGACGGATATTTTCAGCAGGTGTCACCAACTCAAGATTAGACAGACTATTATTAGCTTTATTTCCATCAATGTGATTGATTTGCAATCCCTGTGGTATTTCCCCGTTAAATGCTTCCCAAACAACTCTATGAACAAGAAATGTCTTTCCATAGCAACTAATCTGACGATATCCGGCGGTACTTCGGGTCGTCTTCTTAATTCCTTGACCTCTTACTTTGAGCATAGAACCATCTTCGGAAACCGTATAAGGTAAATTAGGGTGTTTCGCATCCATGAGCTAAGACATCTATTAGGCTATAGATGAATTATAACATGGGGAAGTTCATCTTTCTACTTGGCTCAGGATTGTCTCAATTGAGAGTTTCCCTGAATTAGAGGGGTTTTCGATTCACGTTACCGTGAAAAGCCGCTATGAATTTAACGGTTAATCATTTTGAAAATATCAGCAGATCCCGGCATTAACATCCGTGACGCTAAATTGTAGAAATAAATGAAGCCATTGTAGAAGTAAATCCCTTCTAACATATAGTCAGCTAACAGGGAAATAAAGTAATTTTCCAGGGTGGGATTATCCATATATTGTTGATAAATCCCGGCAATAAATTCACAGCGATCGCGCAAGACACTATCGGTTTTCCAAAACTCATAAACAAAGGTTCTCCGATCGGATGGAATAATCGTTTCAATCATGTATTGATACAAGGTGTTCAGTTAGGTTCGCTAATCCTAACCCGCTTTATTCAAGCTGCCATAAGTCACCTTATGGATCAGACTATATCTTCAACCCAATGGGTTGCTCCCCATTTCGAGCCGCTTGGCTCTACGCCTTTCAGCTAGTCGTTGAACTTTTGACCAATTCAACTTCTTGACCGCTATTAATTAGCGAAAATGCAGTTATCTTGTTTGGTCACTTAGCTGCTGATTGTCTCTATCGTATATTTTAAAATATTCGAGTGAGATTTTCCAGCAATTAAAGGAGTGATCGATCGCCATTACTGACGAAAGGAGCTATCAATTAACTCTGATTGTGCATCGCCTCCTGGGAAGTTTGTTCCGCCATACAAAGACTAATTTCTGGGGCAGTTACACAACTTTTGAGGTGAGGAATATTGCAGGTTTGAACAGAATCTAAGAAGGTTAAATAACTTAAAATTCCATCAAATGCCCAACGTTCATCGGGAGTTAAGTTAACATAATCCACGACGTCCTGAGTAATATCTAATTTTTCAGGTCATTTGTGTTCAGTTAGATTCGCTAAGTCTAACCCGCTTGATTCAAGCTGCCATAAGTCACCTTATGGATCGGACTATCTGATCATCCTTTTAATAGAAAAAGGAGTCCCCCGCTTCGACAGTCAATCGCTTACTGCCTACTCCCCTATAGGGTTAGTCTCTACACCTTCTACTGTTTTTAATAGTAGCTTGGCACGGTATTGTCTGTAAGGTTAGAGATACTTTTTTTGCCTATAACAAAAATTTTTCTCATGCTAATTCAGAGTTTCACCGTTTTCAAGGGATTTAGTCTGGGCTACCTAATTAACCCAGAAATTCTCGCGCATTTGTTTATATAAACCCACGGCCCAGGAATAACGCACATCATTTAATTGCATTAAATTTGTGGTTTCCCCAAACCAAATAGAACGATGATTAATATCATCATTTCCATTCGGATTGAAAATCGGATTTATCGGCATAGTTAAGGGCTTTTTATGCCCATTTTTGTCCCTGGCTAGGGATGAAGCAAAGTCTAGGGTCATACTGCTAAAATCCATAATTTTCTCCTACCAGTATGACATAGTTTTATAAAGTTAGCCTGTTAGCCTTTAATTAGCACAAGCAACGCAACCATCATCGGCTTCTTTGAAACTATCACGCTGTACGGTTCTGACATAATAAACCGCCTTACAGCCTTCCTGCCAAGCCAAAATTAAGGTATCAAAAATATCCTTAGCCTTGATGGTGCGATCGGGTTCATCAGGAAAATAAACACCTTCATTCAAATTAAACATTAATTCCATAGAAATTCCGGTATCAATCCACTTTTGAACCGTCGCCACCGCCTTCACAACAATTTGTTGATTTAGGCTTTTATTTTCCGGGTAAAACCAAAAATGATCCTGAAGAAATGGGGGAGCAATGGGAACCGTTCCTTTTGCCCATTTGTCATAGAAAAAACGACTATAACAGGGTAAAATACTGGCGGTACATCCTTGCACTAAAGAAGAAGATGTGTTAGGGGCGATCGCGGTAATATGAGAATTACGAATCCCATATTTTTGAATATCTAAACTCAATTGTTGCCAGCGTTCTTTCTGGGCTGCGTGTTGTAAAAACCACTCTACAGATTTCGCCCCAATTAACTTTCCTTGACTCCAAGAACTGCCTTGAAAAGCTGGATAATACCCCCGTTCCTTAGCAAGTTCCATAGAGGTTTGAGTGCAATAGAAACCGATATCCTCAAACAGATGACTAATTTCGTTTAAATGATTATAGGTTAAGCGATTTTTGGCTAACCAATCGGCTAATCCCATCGCCCCAACCCCAATCGTCCGATATTTTTGGTTATGGGTTTTACTAGCTGTAAAGGGTGTGTTAGTAATTTCAATTGTATTATCTAACATTCGCACCGCAATTTCACAGACTTCTGGTAGTTCTTCCTGTTCAATATTAGCTAAATTCAAAGAATCCAAATTGCAAGTATGTGCTTCTTCTCCGGGTTTAACATTCGACCAGCTTTCCTGGCACAAATTCCCCCCCGGAATATAGCCTTCATGTTGATTAGGATTAGCCCGATTTGAAGTATCTTTAAACCACAAATAGGGCATTCCTGTTTCTACTTGAGAACGCATGATCAACTTAAATAAATCCCGGGCATTAACCTTCTTATAAAGGGTAATTTCCGTATCTAAGTTAGCTTCTATTTTTTGATAAACACTTTCAAAGGATTCCCCCCAAGTTGTAGCTAATTCAATCCCCAGTTTTTCCCTAACTTCATAGGGATCAACCAGTGTCCAATCCTCTCGACTGATCACCCGACGCATGAACTCATCAGGAATGACTAATTGAGGAAAAATATCATAGGCTTTGCGACGTTGATCGCCATTTTCAGTCTGCATTTCTAGGAATTCAGGCACATCTAAATGCCAGACATCTAAACTAACCGTAATCGCCCCCGCCCGACGTCCGCCTTGATTAACTGCGATCGCCGTATCATTTAATAATTTAATCCAAGGAATCACACCCCCCGAGGTGTTTTGTTTTCCCATCACCCAACTGCCCGTTGACCGCACTCGACTAACATTTGTACCCACACCGCCGCCATTTTTAGAAATTCTAGCAGCATCTTTAATTGTATCAAAAATGCTTTCCAAATTATCATCCATTGCCGTAATAAAACAGCTACTCAAGGAGCCGTGAGGAATCCTTAAATTTGCTAAAATCGGGGTAGCCAAGGAAACTTTCCGTTGGGCGATCGCTTGATAAAACTTTCTCGCCCAGAATAACCGCTTTTCTGGTTTTTCTACAATTGCTAATAGCAACGCACAGGTTAATAGAGCTTCTTGGGGTAATTCATCCGTCAATAAATAGCGTTTACTTAACAAAACAGCCCCAGCATAATCATAATCTTTGTCCCATTCGGGGTTAATCCAACTTCCGGCCTCTTGAAGTTCTTCGGCGGTGTAAGTCAGAATCCGAACGTCATATTGTCCCTGTTCCACTTTATTATGAACCGTTCTGCAATAGTCCCCGTATTCGTAGCCCCGGCGGACTAAGGTATCTTTCCATACACTCCAAATATGTAGTCTTCCGGCCACATAACGCCAGTTTGGGTCAGAGGGACTGCATAACTCTAAGGCACAATTAATTAAATTATCCTGAATTTCTCGGGTAGTCACACCATGGCGCAGACGGGTGGTGAGTCCCGCTTCTAGGGTAATCGGATTCGCCGACCTTCCCTCACAGGCCCAGTTAACGACTTGTCGAATTTTAGAGACATCTAATGGGGCCAGACTACCATCTCGTTTAACGACTTTAATATTTTTATTAGGGGTGATGGTAAGGGATAGTGATGTTGATTGCATAGTCAATATTTTTACCCAATGCTATAATGAATTGACGCCTTACCACTGTACTCTAATTCCATATTTAGTGACAGGGATTGACAAAAATCTTATTTTCCGCTATATTTAGTGTGATATTTGCTAATTTTACTTATAATTAGGCTTATTAGTATTATTAAGTTGCCACAAAAAACAACCCTAAATTTCGAGTCAAGTCTGGTGTTACCCATTTTCTAAACCGACGCTCTAGGCGCGGGTTGATCTTCAGAATAAAAATGGGTTCCTCGGCTAAGTCGTCTTTTTGTTGGGAATATCCCCGGTTTTCTGATTCGCTTCAGCGATTAAAATTACTCGCACAAATTCGGTCAAGATCATTCCATACTTATCAGTCTATATTTCTTTTGGGAGCCTGTTCCCGGCTACACCATCGATCACCAAAAAGAAAGAGAGAGTCGCCTTGGCAACTCTCCCTACCATCAGGGTGCATCTACATACCACAATATAACCTTTTTAGCGTGGGGGGTCAAGCCCCCTATCTAAAGATTATGTAAAAAATTGTCAGCAATTGCTAAGGCTTTGTAAAAATAACCCGGTCGGCGGTGGGGATATTCGGCTTCAAGTCTGCCCACCAGGGCTAGTTAACGGTTATTAGCTTGACTTTTGGAAAGCTTAACTGGGTGATAGGTTTTTTAATAAATCTTTACCATTAATCCATGCCACAATAGAAAATAACTCAAAAAGTCATAACCAATTATCTAGGGAGGTCATGAATGGTAGCCCTCACTGATCCTGTAAAACAAAATCGTTTAACAATTGAAGTTCAAGAGATTGCTGTTGATACCACGACAATTCGTTCCCTGGACTGGGATCGGGAAAGATTTGATATAGAATTTGGCCTGCAAAACGGTACAACCTATAATTCATTTATGATTCGCGGGGAAAAAACCGCCCTGGTTGATACCTCCCATGGGAAATTCCGCTCCCTGTATTTAGACACCCTCAAGGAATTAATTAATCCTGCGGATATTGACTATTTAATTATTAGTCATACCGAACCCGATCATAGTGGGTTAGTCAAAGATGTCCTAGAACTTGCCCCTAACGTGACAGTTGTCGGGTCGAAAGTAGCCATTCAATTTTTAGAAAATTTAATTCATACCCCTTTTCAAAGCCAATTAGTTAAAAATGGCGATACCTTAGATTTAGGCAATGATCACGTTTTAGAATTTGTTTCCGCCCCGAATCTACATTGGCCTGATACCATTTTTACCTTTGATCGGAAAAGCCAAACCCTGTTTACTTGCGATGCCTTTGGAATGCACTATTGTTCCGATCAAACCTACGATGAGAACTTAGCATCACTTGAACCGGATTTTCACTTTTATTATGAGTGTTTAATGGCTCCTAATGCTCGTTCGGTAATTAATGCGATGAAACGCATGGAATCTTTAGGAGAAATTACCACCATTGCCACCGGACACGGCCCATTATTACGTCATAATTTAGCAGAATTAAAAGGACGGTATTGGAAATGGAGTCACGAACAAACTAAATCGGAAACAGCCGTGGCGGTATTTTATTTCTCCGATTATGGTTATAGCGATCGCCTCTCCCAAGCCATCGCCCACGGAATTACCAAAACCGGTGTAGCCGTTGAAATGATGGATTTACGCCAGGCTGAACCCACAGAAGTGCGGGAATTGGTGATGAGTTCTGCGGGATTTATTATTGGAATGCCTCCAGTTTCTGGTTTGGGTTCTGAACTCGCCGGAGAAACTATTAACACTATTATTGCATCCGCTCATAATAAACAATCCTACGGTTTATATGAGTCGGGAGGCGGCAATGATTTATCCTTATATCCCTTGCAAGTTAAACTCAATGATGCCGGATTAAAACAAGCCTTTCCTTCAATTCGGATTACGGAAACTCCTCAAGATACCACCTATCAAACCTGTGATGAAGCTGGAACCGATATCGGACAGTGGTTGAGTCGAGATCAAACCGTTAAGCAGATGAAATCCATTGATAGCAACTTAGATAAAGCCCTGGGACGCTTAAGCGGTGGATTGTATATTATTACGGCTCAAAAAGGAGAAGTTAGTAGTGCGATGTTAGCCTCCTGGGTGACTCAAGCCAGTTTTCAACCCCTAGGATTAACAATTTCAGTCGCCAAAGATCGGGCAATTGAAGCCTTAATGCAAGTTGATGATCAATTTGTGCTCAATGTTTTAGCAGAAAGTAATTATCAAAAACTGATGAGACACTTCTTAAAACGATTCACGCCCGGGGCGGATCGGTTTGCTGGAATTAATACCCAAACTGCTAATAATGGCAGTCCGATTCTAACTGATTCCTTGGCTTATTTAGAATGTCAAGTCCAAAGTCGGATGGAGTTAAGTG
Source organism: Oscillatoriales cyanobacterium CG2_30_40_61 (assembly GCA_001873365.1). Classification (GTDB taxonomy): domain Bacteria; phylum Cyanobacteriota; class Cyanobacteriia; order Cyanobacteriales; family Microcoleaceae; genus Planktothrix. Next base: position 45,452 of record MNYZ01000060.1, read on the forward strand.
ATCATTGGATTGTTTACGCCACCGTTGATAATGGACGAATCAGCGATCCTGATGTGCTCCCGGCGGTTCACCATCGCAAAGTCGGAAATCATTATTAACTCTGATTAAATCCCCCTCGGGCAGCAGGGGGATCAGGGGCAGAGCTGTTTCATTTTCAGGGAAACCCGGGTCTTGTAGGGGTAGTGCCCCCGTGCCTACCCTCCTCCCCATCCAAGATTTGCAGGCGTTTCAGAGATGGGGGCAACCACGGGGGGATGGGGGCAACCACGGGGGGATGGGGGCAACCACG
>MNYZ01000113.1 GCA_001873365.1 Oscillatoriales cyanobacterium CG2_30_40_61
TAATTAGAGATCAAATTGAACTGAAAAGAAAGGGCGGGTTTATATAGTTTTTTTGTGCTAATTAGAGATCAAATTGAACCCGCCCCTACGGTTTTTTATTTAATTAACATCAAAACAAAATTCCTTCTGCAACCTTGATCACATTTCCCCCGACTTCTACTTGAATTAAATCTCCTATTTTTTCAGCTTTTAATAATAGTAAAGAAGGACGATCAATTTCATATCCTTGTTCTACTCTAATATTAACAACATCGGAACCAAAATAATTATAATTTGACAGATATCCTGCTAAACAACCATTAGCACTTCCAGTGGCGGGATCTTCTGTAATTCCTAAAGCGGGGGCAAACATTCTCGCACACAAATGATTTTCAGGATCATGGGTTTCAGGACAAAAGATAAAAATTTCCTTTGCTATTGTTGCTTGAATAAACTCAGAATAACGTTCAAGATTAACCTTAGCTTGTTTTAACGCAGATTGAGTTTTTAAAGGAACAATAATAAATGTAATTCCCGTAGAAACCTCTTGAATCGGATAATTAATATCAAAATGAGAGGATTCTAAATTAAGTACAGATGCTAAGATTTCCCGATCATAAATATGCTTAAATTCCGGTGAATTTTGTCGCATCCATAGTATTTTTTTTCCTGCTTCTGTAGTTTTCCAAGTCACCGGAATTTGACCTACAGCTAAATTTAAAATTACTTGATTAACCGAATCTTTAATTATCTCCTCTGCAATGATATAAGCGGTTCCCAAGGTAGGATGACCCGCAAAAGGTAGTTCCCGTTTAGGGGTAAAAATTCGCACGGGATAACCACCATTCTGCTGTTCAGAATTACAAATAAATGTGGTTTCTGAATAGTTCATTTCCTGGGCAATTTTGAGCATTTCGCGATCGGATAATAGCTCTACTCCTTCCCCCCAAATCACCGCTAATTGATTTCCGGTGTATTTAGTTTCGGCAAAAACATCAACAATTGAAAATTTCATAGAATTTGTGATTTTTGTGTTTGAACAATTCAGCGATAAACAAAAATTAAGCAATTTCTTTGTCGTTGCTTTAGCCTAGAATAAAGAGCGCAACAACGGCGCAACAACGGCGCAACAAATGTGTTATAATAACTTATTATCTTTCATTCCAACTTTTTTCCGCATCTGCGATCGCCTGATCAACAGTTTTTTGATTCAACATTGCCGCTTGTAAATTATCATAAATAATTTTTTGCAACTGTTTAATATCTTTTTGGGGTGGAATTAAAACCTGAGCATTTTTGAGTTCTTCTGCACTAATTAAACGGGCTTGATCTGCTACGGTTGAATTAGCAGGAAGGGTAGTAAAATAACCATCTTTAAGAGCTGCTTGAATTGAAGGTAAAACATTAGCAGCTTTCGCAAATGCCAGTTGATTGGTACTATTACTAACAAACAAAGCAAACTTTAAAGATTGTTCAGGAACATCAGTAGATCTAGGCATGACTAAATTCATTACCGCCACCGTAGTTTTCCTGGGATCTCCAGTAATTTGCGGGGCGGGAATAGAGACCTGAGCGACCGTAGGGGCATTTTGACTAATAGCTTTTAAAAACTGTGGCCCCGAAGCTAATAAAGCTATTTCTCCCGCCTGATATAATTCAATTGCCCGGCGATGTCCTTGAGTTAAAACCTCCTTTGGAAGTAAATCTTTTTGATATAAATTAACCCAATATTCAAAAGCAGCTTTTCCCTCGGTAGTATTAAAAGCAGCCTTGCCATTTTTATCTAGTAATACTACTCCCATCTGCACTAAAGATTGTAAAACCTGAGCGGAATCTTCCGGCACAAAAGAGACAAAAAACGCATATTTTCCCGTTTTTTCCTTGACTTTTTCTGCTACTTGTGCTAATTCTTTATAGGTTTTAGGCGGTTGATTTATTCCCGCTTGTTGGAGTAATTGTTGATTATAAATGGTAATTTGAGTAGTTAAATACCAAGGAATCCCAAAAGTAACAGTTTCACATTTATCCTGAGGACAAATATCAATTTTATTAGCCTGCCAAATATTAGGTAAATATTGAGATTGCACCGTTTCAGGAACCATTTCATTTAGATTTAACCAAGCATTCCGTCCCGCTAATAAAGATGCAAAATCAGGATTTAAGTTAATCACATCCGCAGCAGTTTTAGCCGCCACCGCCGCCAGCACCTTACTTTCCATCGCCGACCAAGGAATATCAACCCACTTCACCTTAATATCTGGATTTTCCGCTTCAAAATTAGCAATTAATTGATTAAAATAATCCGTAAATTGTGGTTGAAGCTGCATCGTCCAAAACTCAACTTCCTGCTTACCATTTTGAGAAATTGGAGCAGGACTAGAACAACTGACTCCCCAACTTAAACATAACCCTAAAATCAATAACAAACCAAACCGTTTCCAAGATTTTAATTGTTGCATTTTATTCATAAATTAACTAAACCGGATAAAATTTGTTAAACTATATCCTAGATCTTCCTTCGTGTCTTTGTGTCTTTGTGGTGACTTATACAGTCAAAAAATCCCAGGTATTGATCAAAAAAACAGAGTAACATAAGAAAAATAATTGTACCTGTTTACCCGGATCGATCACTCAAAATAAAAATATGGTTAGTCTATTAAAAGGACTGTTTTCCAAGCGCAAGCCTGGAATTGGCATTGAGTTATCCACGGAACGAATTAATCTGGTGGAACTGCGGAAAAAAGGCAACCAATTAAAGTTAGTCACCTTAGCAACCACTCCAGTTCCCGAAGGCATTGTCCAAGATGGCCAAATTGTCGATACTCCAGCCATGGCCGAGTTAATTCAGGCGACCGTCACCGATAACAATATCAAAGCTAAGACCGTTGGTACAGCCATCCCCGGACGAGAAGCCGTCACCCGGATTATTCCGGTTCCAGCCGAACTCAACGACGATGAACTCAAAGAATACATGAACGCCGAGTCGGGGTTATACCTCCCCTTTCCCCGGGAAGAAGGAGATGTGGATTATCAAAAATTAGGCCGGTTTGTAGATGAGGATGGCATCGAAAAAGTACAGGTTTTATTAGTCGCAGCCCGCAAAGAAGTCACGGATACCTATGTAGAAACCTTTGCTCAAGCAGGTTTAAAAGTTACGGTCTTAGAGGTAAGTAGTTTTTCTCTAATTCGTACCCTCAAACATCAACTGGAGCAGTTTTCCTCCACCGAAGCCGCGATTATTGCCGATATTCAATTTGATAGTACAGAATTAGCGATCGTGGTTGATGGTATTCCCCAGTTTAACCGAACCATTGCCATTGGTCTATTCCAAGTCCAAAGCGCCTTAAATAGTGCCATGAATTTACCTCCAACGAGGGATGTCAGTGAATTACAGGCTATGACCCTTCCGGTGACTGATACAATGGGAGCATTAAACGATCCCAATCCGGGAACCAATGCCATCATTAAGGTTTTCGCAGAATTAGCCGATGAACTGCGTCGTTCCGTTGACTTTTATATTAATCAAAGTGATGGCTTAGAAATGGCACAGTTACTATTAACTGGCCCCGGAGCCGCCATTGGACAACTCGATGAGTTTTTCATGCAACGGTTGGCCATGCCCGCCACCCAAGTTGACCCGATTGAATCCCTCGCCCTTGCCTTTGAACGGGAAATCCCCCCTGAACAACGTGCTAGTTTAGGAGTGGCATTAGGTTTGGGAATGCGAATGGCCTAAATTGATTACTTAGCCGTAAACCGTCAATCCCTCAACTGATTATGTATAACTTAGAGATCAATTTTTTAAATGATCGACCCGATCTGTTAGAACGGGAAGTCCGACGACAGGTGAGTCCTACCCAAAGTATTGATCAGACTCCTCTTTTAATCGGAGTCGGGGCAGCTTTAGCCCTGAATGCCATCATTGGCGGAGCTTGGTTTGTTTTTGATCGACAAAATGCCGATTTACAAAAAGAACTTGATACCCTCGTTGCCACCTTGGGTACAAAAACCTCAGAAGTACAGGCCTTAGATAAAATTAATGCCGAAACTAATCAGGCTGATCAGGAAGCGGACGCCCTAGCCACGGTGTTTGATCAAATTAAACCCTGGTCGGCTCTGAGCCTGGAATTAGGACAACTGATGCAGGTGGCTGGGGTGAGAATTGTTGATGTCAAACAAACCGAACCCGAAATCATCCCGGCAGCCGCTCCTGCTGCTGCGGCCACTCCGCCCGCCGAGGGTCAAGCCGCCGCTCCCCCGCCCCCGCCCCCCGAAACTGCTAAATTAGAAATTTCAGGAGTGGCTAACTCTTTTACTCAAATTAATGACTTTGTATTATTACTGAATCAATCCCCGTTCTTTAATGGGGAAAAAACTAAATTGATTTCGGCTAAATTAGAAGAAAATCCGACTCAACTTGTCTCTAAACCCGCCAGCACGGATGTCGGGAATATTAAACCTCAGTTACAATCTGTGGTCAAATATACGATTGAGACAAATCTCAGTCGAACAACAGCTTCTGAGCTATTGCCCGAGCTTCAAAGTAAAGGAGCTTTAGGATTGGTAAATCGGATTAAAACCCTTCAGGAAAAAGGAGTCATTAAAAAATGACCGTAGCTAATCAATTTATTGAAGATGTCGAAGATGAAGCCAGTGGCCGAGTTATATTTGGTGTTGCCTTAACGCCAAAAATTATGGGGATTGGCGCCGGAGTTGTTGGCGTCCTGGTAGCGGGTTTCTTAATTTATAAATTAGTGCTTCCCAGCTTAACCACAGGTCAAACTCTGCGGGAGGATATTAAAACTAAACAAGATGAAATTGAGAAACAAGATCAGCGTTTACGCGAACGAAATAAGGCGGAAAAAGAATTAGCAGAAGCTAAAATTCGTCGCTCTACAGTTACGGCTTTGTTTGCTGATGATGCCAGTTTAGAAACCCTGTTATTTGATATTAACGAACAGATTAATAAAATTAATGCTGGGATCATTGATAATAGCAAACTTGCCCAACTCACCCAGTTTAAACCAATTCCCTTGGAAAAACCAGAGGACGAGATTGTTAATGATAGTACCTTGGGGTCAGAGGTTAATGGCAAACTCAGAAGACGCAGGTATGAAGTCGAATTTACGGGCAGTTTTGAGCAAACTCGCCAGTTTTTAGTTGCCTTGGAAAGACTACAACCTTTATTAGTGGTCAGAGGCTTAAAATCCCAATTGGGGGATGCAACCTCCGTGATTGAGGGAGAATATCGACAAGGGAAATTTGTTCCCTCTCCAAATCAACCCCAACGACAGCTAAAAAGTAGTTTTGAGTTGCAGGTGTTACTGCCATTGAGTCAAGAAGAAGTGAAAGCAGCAGCGGCGGCGGAAGCAGCGGCGGCTGAACCTCCTAAATAGTTGGAACTTCTGGCCCAAGGTGTTGTAAGGTATCAGGATATTAGGGATTGATGGGTTGAGGCGTTCAGGTGTGGGCTGTTAAACTAATACCCAAAATTTAGATGTTGTGTTGAGGAGTAAACGTGAAACATTTTCAAAGAATTGGTACAGGAATTTTAACTGGTGCTGCGATCGCCATGGTAGCACCAACCCCGGCATTTGCCCAAACCCAAGTCCAAGATATCCGACTGGTGGAAATGAACGGGGAAGTGGCCTTAGTCTTAGTCACCCGCAGTGGAGAAAGACCAGAAGTTTTTGTGGTCAGACGGGGCAATGATTTTGTTGCCGATATTATTAATACTCAACTTCCAGCCCAAAAACAAAACTTTCAACAAAATAATCCCATCCCCGGAATTGCTTCTGTGGTAGTGACCCAACTAGATTCTACCAGTGTGCGGGTGATTGTCAGTGGGGTAAATGGTTCCCCCGATGCCCGAATTATGCAAGGGTCTAATGAAGGGATTGTGATTAGTATGGGTGCATCTGCGGGTGCTGTGGCCCAAGTACCTAATCAAGTTCCACCAGCAGCACCGCCCGTACCTCCAGCCCCCCCAGCCAGAAGCTCTCAACCCGTATTAGTTCCCGATCCTCAAATTACTATTGATGGCCGGAATCTTCCCCAGAGTGGGATTCGCCCTTCTGACGCGGTTCCTCCTTTCCTTCCCCGGGCCGTTGCCCCACCCTTGGGAGATATTGCGGTTTCTAATATTAACGCCGGAATCCCCACCATTCGCCTTAATACCACTCAACGGATTCCTCGTTTAGTCCTACGAGATGCCCCAGTCAGCGATGTTTTAGCCCTATTAGCAAGAACGGCTGGACTGAATTTAGCCGTCAGCAATTTAGTTAAAGATTCCGCAAGTGGTGACTTCAGAGCACCCAATGGCGAGCAGGAAGAAAAACAAATCCTGGGGCGAAAAATATCCTTGGATATTGAAAATGAATCTGTTGAAGATGTTTTTAACTATGTTTTGCGTTTAAGTGGATTACAAGCTAATCGGGCGGGAAATACAATTTTTGTCGGGGTGAAACTGCCCACTACTGCAAGTGATGTCGTGGTTCGCAGTCTCAGACTAAATCAGGTTAAAGCAACCGACGCCGCCGGTTTTTTAACCAGTCAAGGAGCAGGAACTCAAATTCAGATCACTCAAGTTACGATTACGGATGTGGGAACGGGGGTTAATTCCAGACCTGTTGAAACCAGAACACCAACAATTACAACCTTAGCCGCTAAAGAGTCCGATAGTCCCCTGGTGCTTCGAGGATTATCGGTCTCCATAGATGAACGACTCAATTCTATTACTCTGGTTGGCCCGCCACACTTGGTAGAAACCGCCGTGGCGATGTTAACCCAACTGGATTTACGTCAACGTCAAGTGGCTGTTAACGTTAAAGTTGTTGATGTCAATTTAAGCGGAGAAGAAGCCGCCAGTAGTAGTTTCTCCTTTGGGGTCAACGATACCTTCTTTGTCAATGATGGTGGTGCAGCTTCGGTTAATTTTGGTGGCTATAATCCCCCGAACCGGACAACCGCGACCAGTGGGATTAATGGCCGACCGATTATTCCCAATACTCCGCTTGCTGGTGAGACGCCTTTTTATGATCCCACTAGATTGTCTACAACTCCTTTAACTGCCCCCGGAGGAGGGGTTGGTTTAGACCCGATTGCACCTGTAACCGAGCGTCCGGGTCAAGTTGGGGTGTCCGAGTACCAACCCTTTACCAGAGATTTAGCCACTGGAGCGCTAACTGCTTTAGGTTCAACCACTAATAGTATTTTTCCCTTTTTCCAATATCCCCGCAAGTTCTTATCAACTCTAACCGCTCAAATTATTAGTGGTAATGCTAAGATTCTCACCGATCCGACCTTAGTAGTTCAGGAGGGTGAAACCGCCAAAGTCAGGTTAGTTGAAGAAATTGTTAAATCAGTCACAACAACATTTGTAGACACGGTTTCCGGCACAAGGGACAGCAAAGACTTTACCTTTCAAGATGTCGGTTTAACCCTGGATGTTAACGTGGAACGGATTGATGATAATGGCTTTGTTTCCCTGCGGGTTAATCCTACTGTCAGTGCCCCCGGAGATCAAGTCGATGCTGGTGGTGGTGATTTTGCCCGTCAGATTCTCAGCCGGACTGTGGAATCGGGTTTAATCCGTTTGCGTGATGGCCAAACCTTGATTTTATCGGGGATTATTCAGGAACAGGAACGGGCTACAGTCAGCAAAATTCCCTTATTGGGGGATTTACCCATTCTCGGTTCTTTGTTCCGCAGAACCAATAAGCAAAATTCACGGGCGGAAGTGATTGTTTTGGTCACGCCTCAAATTTTGGATGACAGCGATCGCGCTCCCTACGGTTATGAATATAACGCTAGTCCCGATGCTTTACGGATGATGCAAAGAAGGTAACAGGGCTCTGGGTAGAGGGCAGGGCTGTTTCATTCTCAGGGAAACCAGGGTTTTGTAGGGGTAGTGCCCGGTGTGCCTACCCTCCCCATCCCCGATTTGCAGGCGTTTCAGGGATTGGGGCAACCACGGGGGGATTGCCCCTACAAAGAATGAAACAGCCCTAGGTAAAGAGGGCTAGGGGGCTTGGGTTTTAGGGTTGACAGGACTTACGCACCCAACCAAAGAAACCGGGGTTTTTTATGAAAATACTTGGTTGTCACCGACATATTATCAAAAAAACCCGGTTTCTCGGTCTCCGGTGCGTAAGTCCTAGTTGAGAAAAATCAAACAACCCTGGCCCTCCCCCGTAAAAAAAATTTACAAAGGGGGTTGATTTTTGGAAAAGGCTTGTGCTATATTATTTAATTGTGAATAAACTAAGGCTCAGTAGCTCAGTGGTTAGAGCAGGGGACTCATAAGCCCAAGGTCGCAGGTTCAAATCCCGCTTGAGCCATTTAAAACTAATCTGTTAAACCCTTAATTTTGGGGTTTGGGGTCAGAGTGCGTAGCACTATACTGATTTTTTTTTGAGTCTTGTCTAACTGTAGTCATTTCGAGTATGATGTAGTTGTAACAAATCGTAAGATAGCAAAATAATTAGGATCAAAATTATCCTAATTTTCTGCAACGAAACTATACTATCGTCAGTTTAAGGAGTATTATTCATGGCTGAGTGCCTGCGTGTTGGCCAAGTCGCCCCGGATTTCAAAGCAACGGCCGTTGTTGATCAAGAATTCAAAGACATTTCCCTGTCTGACTATCGGGGTAAATATGTGGTTCTATTTTTCTACCCCTTAGACTTTACCTTTGTTTGCCCGACTGAAATTACGGCTTTTAGCGATCGCGCCGAAGAATTTAGCAAACTCAATACTCAAATTCTTGGGGTTTCCGTCGATAGCGCCTTCTCTCACCTAGCTTGGATTCAATCCGATCGTAAATCCGGTGGTGTGGGCGACCTCAACTATCCTCTGGTGGCTGACCTGAAAAAAGAAATCAGCACCGCCTATAACGTGCTTGATCCTGAAGCTGGAATTGCTCTGCGCGGTCTGTTCATCATTGACAAAGAAGGGGTGATTCAACACGCCACGATCAATAACCTCGCCTTCGGTCGTAACGTAGATGAGACTCTGCGGACACTGCAAGCCCTGCAATATGTTCAAGCTCACCCCGATGAAGTTTGCCCTGCGGGTTGGCAACCGGGCGACAAAACCATGATCCCCGATCCCGTCAAGTCCAAAGAATTCTTTGCGGCGGTCTAAGATTAGGTTTTAGACAAGATTTAGGAACCCGTCTTTACAATTGTGTGAGGGCGGGTTTCGTCTATTCGGTAAGATGATCCCCCCTAACCCCCCTTAAAAATGCAGGGCTGTTTCATTCTCAAGGCAGATTCCTTTGTGACCTCTCCCCCAGCCCCTCTCCTGCAAGGAGAGGAGAGAATTTTTGTTGCTCTTAAATCAGAAATGATATTTAGTAATATTAATTGCTCCCCCTTCCCTTGCAGGGAAGGGGGCTGGGGGGTTAGGTCATACAAATTTTGGGAGAAAATGAAACAGCCCTGCTTAAAAATGGGGGAATTAGAGGGGATCATTTAGGGATTTCATATAAGATTGTTTTAAACTAGGAATACGAACCAACAACAAACTATTATGCTGACTTCTAACGATTTTACGGGTTTAATTAATCGTCGATTTTGGAATAACTTTTTTCCCATCCCCGCCACTAGCAATTTAAAGTTAGGGTCGAAAACCCCCGATTTTCAATTACCCGATATTACCAATGGTCAATTAGTGCGGTTATCTCAATTTCGAGGCGATCGCCCAGTAATTTTAGCCTTTACCCGCATTTTTACTGAAAAACAATATTGTCCCTGGTGTTATCCCCATGTTAGAGCGCTGAATGAAAATTATGAAGCATTTGTGCAAAGGGGAATAGAAGTTTTACTGATTACCAGTACCGATGAACGCCAAAGCAAAATTGTAGTCAAAGATCTGGGGTTAAAAATGCCATTGCTGAGTAATCCAAGCTGTGGCATTTTCCAAATATATCAAGTCGGACAAGCCCTGGGCGCGCCCTTACCCGGGCAGTTTGTTTTAGACAAAAAAGGCATCTTGCAATATAAACATTTGTTTTCTTTTTTTGATTACAATGCTAGTATTAAAACCCTGTTGGAAGTAGTCGATCCTCTCACGAATCCCAAAGCCTAAAATCCGTGACTAAACAGACTGGATTTCCCTGGGAATCATAACCCCAATAGGAAGGATAACAACCCTCACCCCAACCGGAATGAAAGGCAATAATATTCAATCCGGTTGATTTATCTAAACAGAAATTTGTCCAATCCCAGGTATCAACATAGGTTTGATCTAATAGTTGATCCAAATGATTATAATAACTTTCAAACTCACGATCAGAAAGGGAAGATAGGTATTTGACCCCCTCCCCATCGATAAAACATCCTGTCCCAGAAGTGACGGGATAACTCGATTCTTGATCCGGTTGAGAAGATATCGCTAATTCCCATCGCACCGCAGGTTGATCTCGAATTACTAACATCCCATAGGCGACTCTTTGTTCTTTTTGGTGCTCAAATGTGGCGATACTCAGTTTCACCGGATAACGACCCGCAGCTAGGGTTTGAGTCAAACACAGATGAGAATTAGGGACAACTAAAGGATCACAAACGGCAATTTTCCCAGAGGTTAAAATCAATTCACCGATGGTATGGACGGAATAGGTAACTTGATCGATATGCTGATCAAGGGTAATTTGAAAACAATAACCATTTTGAAATGCTTGACTCAAGTCCGTGGGATTCATCCTTTATACCTGCCTTCTAAGAGAAAAGTTAATGATTTGTCCTTTTAAAGCAAACCGTTTTTAAACCTAAAGTTTGGTTGTCATTGTAACGAATTATGGGTAAATTTTAGAGCTTGACAGAAAAATTCAAGGGCTCTATGATGAGTTATTTTACTTAATTTAGGGTCAGGAATTGTCGAAAACTATAGAAGTGATGTCCCTCCCAAGCCAAACTAGAACAGGGGTTTGATCAGAAATCCCTAGAATCAAATATTACAACAAAATCCTGACGGATTGCTATAATAATTGGTTGAGTTCAATCCGCTTTAATACCTATTACATTGACTCACATCTAATTTATGGCTAATCTGATTAAAAATATACAACCTACCCTGGATTTTATTCCGCCTCATTTTAATCCTTTGGTGCTAAAAGTCTGTCAATGGGGGATGCCATTTTGGATGAAATGGAAAACGCCCTTAGTTGAAATTAAGATAGAACAAATTGAACGATTAGTTAATCTTTATCAACAATTTCAAACTGGAAAAGTTAGATTTTTATTAGCTTTTCGTCATCCTCATACGGATGATCCCTATTGTATTAGTCAATTATTATGGCGATTTGTTCCTGAAAGGGCAAAACAGCAGAAAATTGCCCTATCTAATCCCATTCATGCCCATTTTATGTATGATCGAGGCATTCCTTTATGGGCAGGAAATATAGTTTCTTGGTTATTTCCAAAATTAGGAGGAACACCGATTTTAAGGGGGAAAGTTGATCGATTAGGATTACGATCTGCCAGGGATTTATTTATTAATGGTCAATTTCCCTTAGCCGCCGCGCCGGAAGGAGCAACCAATGGACATAATCAAAATATTAGTCCCTTAGAACCGGGAATTTCTCAATTAGGATTTTGGTGTGTGGAAGATTTAAAAAAAGCTGAACGATCGGAAGAAGTTTATTTAGTTCCTATTGGTATACAATATTTTTATATTAAGGATAATTGGGAAGATTTAGAAAAACTAATTTTCCAATTAGAAAGGGATTGTAACTTACCTCAATCTAGCTCAGAATTGACAATTTCTTCCCTCTATAGCCGTTTAATTAGATTAGGAAATCATTTATTAGATATTATGGAAAATTTTTATCGCCAATTCTATTATCGGAGTATTCCCCAGGATGAAACAATAGATTTTCCAGATCGAATTAAACGGTTATTAGATATTGCTTTAACGGTGGCTGAAGAATATTTTAATCTTAAACCTATGGGAGATTTAAGTAGTCGTTGTCGTCGCTTAGAACAGGCGGGATGGGATTGTATTTATCGATATGATCTGAAAGCCAATGAGCAGTGGTCTGTGGTAGAATTGGGATTAGCAGATCGGGTGGCAACTGAAGCTAGTTTACGAATGTGGAATATGAGATTAGTGGAAAGTTTTGTCGGGGTAACAGGCAGTTATATTAAAGAAAATCCTACCTTTGATCGTTTTGCTGAAACCACTTTAATTGTGTGGACAATGGTAACTAGGTTAACGGGAGAAAACCCATTAAAACCTCCCCATTTAGGAAAAAAACGCGCTAAATTAACTATTGGAGAACCGATTTCTGTGACTCAAAAATGGTCGGATTATCAAACTAACCGTCGTCAAGCGGTTGCTAATTTAACCCAGGATTTACAGAACGCTTTAGAACAGATGATTGAGCATTAAATTTCAAGTAATCGTAGGGGCGAGGCGCGCCTCGCCCCTACACACCGAATAGAAATTTTTTCAAGTTAATCATCGTAATCCTGCTTTTATGTAATTCCTTTATACTTGCTATATCAGGACTTACGCAAAACAACCATATCTAGTAGGGGCAAACGGCTGTTTGCCCCTACAGATGGTGTATAATTGGTTATTATGCGTAAGTCCTATATATAATAAATTAAGCCAACCTCAAATGAGGAGGAGAAAAAATGTCAATTACAGCAGAAGAATTCGAGGCATTAATGCCCGATGGGACTCAGGTTGAGAGTGAGTCTATAGAAATGGAAAGTCCGTTACAATATCTTCAGTTAGCTTTATTGGTATCTTGTTTAGATTGGTTATGGAAAGAGAGAACAGATTATTTTATTGGAGCAAATTTAAGCATCTATTTTAGTCGTCAACAACTAAAAAATCGAGAATTTCGTGGGCCGGATTTTTTCTTGGTAAAAAATACTTCTAAAAGTCCGAGAAAATCCTGGGTAGTTTGGGAAGAAGATGGGAAATATCCCGATTTAATTATTGAACTTATTTCTGAATTGACGGCGGAAACTGATAAAACTACTAAAAAGAATTTATATCAAAATCAATTTAGAACCAGCGAATATTTCTGGTTTTCTCCCGATAATTTAGAATTAATGGGTTTTAAATTAGTCGGACATAAATATCAAGAAATTATTCCGAATGCCACAGGATTATTAGAAAGTGAAGTGTTAGGATTATTCCTAGGAATTTATCAGGAGAAACTGCGATATTTTACCCCAGAAGGTGATCTTATTCCCACTCCTGAAGAAGCTGCATTAGCAGCACAAAATCGGACTCAAGGTTTAGCCTAACAGTTCAATTTTTAGCCATTGAACCCAAATAAAGACATTACCAAAAATCTTGTAGAGACGTTGCATGCAACGTCTCTACGGGGGTTAAAAAACATTAATCCTTGAGTGATGACCCCCTAACCTGCTATGGTAATTATTGATCACCTTAATTTTCTTAGTAACATCCTTATAAAATTTCCTATGGTTAGTTTTTTACTTGAAGTGGGCACGGAAGAATTACCAGCAACCTTTGTTGAAACCGCCATTCAACAGTGGAAACAGAAAATTCCTGCTAGTCTCAAAGAACAGTTTTTAAGTGTTGAGTCGGTGCAAGTTTGGGGAACACCACGACGGTTAGCGGTATTAATTGAGGGACTTCCTAGCCACCAACCCGACCGCGAAGAAGAAATCAAGGGCCCCCCAGCGTCCACGGCTTTTAAAGATGGAAAACCGACTCCGGCGGCGGAAGGATTTATTAAAAAACAGGGCGTGACCTTAGAAGATTTAGAAATTCGTCCCACTTCTAAGGGAGATTTTGTATTTGTTTTAAAGAAAATTCCGGGTCGGTTAACGGCGGAAATTTTTGCCGAATTAACATCAGAATGGATTAAAAAATTAGAAGGTAAACGGTTTATGCGTTGGGGGGATGGGGATTTGAAATTTCCCCGGCCAATTCGTTGGTTAATTGCATTATTAGATGATCAGGTTTTACCTGTCACCTTAGTTAGTGGTTCAGAAATAGTTAAAAGCGATCGCATTTCCCACGGACATCGGGTTTTGCATCCTGAAACTATCTCTATTTCCCAGGCTAAAACCTACGCTGAATCTCTAAAAAAAGCCTTTGTTCAAGTTGACCCCCAGGAACGAATTCAGACTATTCAAAAAGAAGTTAAAATCGCGGCGAATAGTGTGGGGGGACAGGCCGAAATTCCTGAAGATTTATTAGCAGAAGTAGTTAATTTAGTGGAATGGCCGACGGCCGTTGTCGGAACCTTCGATCGCGAGTTTTTGGATTTACCCCCAGAGGTGATTAAAACCGTCATGGTGACGCATCAACGGTATTTTCCGATATTAACAACGGAAACCAAAAATTCATCGCCTTTAAAGCCCTATTTTATCACAATTTCTAATGGAGATCCCGCTAAATCCGATTTAATTGCCGCCGGAAATGAAAGGGTAATTCGGGCGAGGTTAGCCGATGGACAATTTTTCTATAAATCCGATTTAAAAAATCCCTTAGAAACCTATTTACCCTCCTTAGAAGCGGTAACTTTTCAAGAGGATTTAGGTTCAGTTCGGGATCAGGTAAATCGGATTGGTAAAATAGCTAATTGGATTAGTGAACAACTTGATATTAATGAATCTGACCGCAGTTTAATTCAACGAGCTGCTTTATTATGTAAGGCTGATTTAGTTACCCAAATGGTCTATGAATTTCCCGAATTACAAGGAGTAATGGGGGAAAAATATGCCCGGAAAGGGGGAGAATCCGTAGCGGTAGCAACGGCGATTTTTGAACATTATCTACCTCGCAGTGCTACGGATAATTTACCTCAAACCTTAGTAGGTCAAGTGGTGGGTTTAGCGGATAAACTTGATACTTTAGTTAGTATTTTTGGCTTGGGAATGTTACCGACGGGTTCCTCCGATCCCTTTGCTTTGCGGCGGGCGGCGAATGCGGTAGTTAATATTATTTGGGCGGCGGATTTACCTCTGAATTTATATCAACTGCTAAAACAAATTGCGGTGGATTTTGTTAATAGTTTTCCTAATGCTATTTTAGGGTTAAACCATGAATTATATGATTTTTTCCTGCAACGGATTAGAACTTTATTACAGGATGAAAAAGCTATTGATTATGATTTGGTGAATGCGGTTTTAGGAGAGAATGATCTGGAATATCAAGAACGGGCGTTACAGGATTTATTAGATGTTAGAGATCGGGCTTTATTTCTACAAACTATTCGTAAAGATGGCAGTTTAAACCAAATTTATGAAACCGTTAATCGTTCGACTCGTTTGGCAAAACAAGGGGATTTAAACACCCTGGAATTGCAACCGGAAATGACAGTTGATCCTGAGTTATTTCAAAAGTCTTCGGAACGGCAATTTTATCAGGCTTTAGTACAGTTAGTTCCGAAAACAAAGGCTTCTCAAGCCACCAGAAATTATCGTCAATTGGTGGAAGCCTTGGGGGAAATTACTCCCACGGTGAGCAGTTTCTTTGATGGCTCTGAAAGTGTTTTAGTGATGGATGATGATCCTAATATTCAACGTAATCGTTTGAATTTATTGGGATTATTAAGAAATCATGCTCGGGTTTTGGCGGATTTTGGCGCAATTGTGAAAAGTTAAGGGCGATCGCAATATCATATAAAATTCCCCTTGACAAGAAAATTGTTTCGGTTTATTATGATTTTCGTGAACCTAAGCGGGGGCGAAAACCTGGGGGGGTTCACGAAAAACGCCAGAACCTTGACAAATCAATAGTTTATACTTTTGAGTCCGGTTAGTTATTGATAATCTGTTGCAATAACGAAGCCTGAAATGAGGCAATTTTTGAGGTTCACGAA
>MNYZ01000020.1 GCA_001873365.1 Oscillatoriales cyanobacterium CG2_30_40_61
TTGCCCCCATCCCCCCGTGGTTGCCCCCATCCCCCCGTGGTTGCCCCCATCCCTGAAACGCCGGCAAATCGTGGATGGGGAGGGTAGGAGGGTAGAGGGTAGGCACACCGGGCACTACCCCTACAAAACCCTGGTTTCCCTGAGACAGCTAACAGTCAACGGTCAACCATGTTCGGTGGTAAACTAAGGATTGACCTAAAAACTTTTTTAAACTTTTAGTAACGTTAAAATGACCGAATCGACCGAAATTCCTTATTTGTTGCGCGCTACTCGTGGTGAAAAATTAGATCGTCCCCCCGTCTGGATGATGCGCCAGGCGGGTCGCTATCTGAAAGCCTATCGTGATCTGCGGGAAAAATACCCCTCTTTCCGTGACCGCTCTGAAAAAACCGATATCGCCGTTGAGATTTCTCTACAACCCTTCCGCGCTTTTCAACCCGATGGGGTGATTTTGTTTTCTGATATTCTAACTCCTTTGCCCGGAATTGGGATTGATTTTGATATTATCGAAAGCAAAGGGCCGATTATTAATCCTCCGATTCGCAGTTTAGAACAAGTTGAAAAACTGTATCCAATTCAACCGGAAGAAACTCTACCTTTTATTCAGGAAATTCTCCAAACCTTACGTCGGGAAGTGGGAAATCAATCGACGGTATTAGGGTTTGTTGGTGCTCCTTGGACGTTGGCAGCCTATGCGGTTGAAGGTAAGAGTTCTAAGGATTATGCTATAATTAAAAAAATGGCATTTTCTGAACCGGCAATTTTGCATAAATTATTAGAAAAAATTGCTGATGCGATCGCGGTTTATGTCCGGTATCAAATTGATTCTGGTGCTCAAGTAATTCAAATGTTTGATTCTTGGGCGGGTCAATTAAGCCCCCAAGATTATGAGGTTTTTGCCCTTCCTTATCAGAAACGGGTTGTTGATCAAGTTAAACAAACCCATCCTGATACTCCTTTAATTCTTTATATTAATGGTAGTTCGGGATTATTAGAACGAATGGCTAAAATTGGGTTTGATTTTATCAGTGTTGATTGGATGGTTGATATGGCTGATGCCCGTCAACGTATGGGTAAAAATGTTGGAGTTCAAGGTAATCTTGATCCTTGTATTTTATTCGGGTCTAAAGAAAACATCCGAGATCGAATTTTAGACACTATTAGAAAAGCCGGAAATCAAGGTCATATCCTCAATTTAGGGCATGGTGTTCTCCCAAATACCCCAGAAGAAAACGTTGCCTATTTCTTTGAAACTGCAAAACAAGCGGATCAATTATTAAAGGTTAATCCTTAATTCCGTTGTGGCAATCCGGCGCATCTAGGGTGGGGCTTTTCCTACCCTAGAAATCCAATATCGGAAGTTTTTGGTATTGTTAATTTTACAAAAAAACACAAAGGCACGAAGACACAAAGAAAGAGGTATTCAATATTTATAGCATTTGTAGGGGCGGGTTTGACTCAATCTTGAATACCTACCAACAGATGATCTAAACCCGCCCCCTATAAGGGTAGGAGTAATTATTAATAATATGAAAAAGCGAATTTTTGTTACTGGTGCTAGTGGTTGTATTGGTCATTATTTAGTAGAAAAACTAATTCGAAATACCGAGGATGAATTATTTCTATTGGTTAGAAATCCTCAAAAATTAGGATTTGATTATCAGAGTCGTCCGGGTATTCATATTATTGAAGGGGATTTAAGAGAAATTAATAAATTTAAAGATTTATTACCTACAATTAATACGGTGATTTTAATTGCGACCGCTTGGGGAGGATATCAAGAGGTTTTAGAGATTAATGTTAAGGCAAATTTAGAATTGGTGAAATTATTAAATCCTCAAGTTTGTGAACAAATTTTATATTTTTCAACGGCTAGTATTTTAGATAGAAATAATAATTTATTACCCGAAGCTGGAGAAATTGGCACGGATTATATTAGAACTAAATATGAATGTTTACAGGAATTATTAAAAATAGCTCCTAATTTACCGCCTTTAAGGGTATTATTTCCGACTTTAGTTTTAGGGGGAGAAGAAAATAAACCCTATTCCCATTTATCGGGCGGCATTTCCGATGTGGTTAAATGGATGGGTTTAATTCGTTGGTTTCAAGGAGATGCGAGTTTCCATTTTATCCATGCCGCCGATATTGCTCAAGTGGTTTATTATTTAGTCAATCATCCTCCCATTTCCCCAGAAACCGAAAAATTTGTTTTAGGAAATCCGGTAATTACGTTAAATCAATTGATAGAAACTGCTTGTGAATATTATCATAAAAGAATTTATTTTCGCTTTAATTTATCTCCGAGTTTGGCTAACTTTTTTATCTGGTTATTTAGAATCCAAATGGCAGATTGGGATCGTTTTTGCTTAGATTATCGCCATTTTAATTATCAAAATCCGATTCATCCTGATGTTTATAATTTATCTGCCTATTGTTCAACTTTTACGGATGTTTTAAAATTAAGTTATAATAGGGATTAGGGAGTTAGAAGTTTTTTAATCCGAGGTTTTAGGAAGTGCAGCAAGCGCAAAAAATGGGTTTTTGATATAATTTTTTTAAATAGGAGAAATAATTATGTTAGCGAGTAAACTGGAAACTTTACTTAATCCCGATGAAAACCTGCAAGGTTCAGAAGTTCGTTATATTACAGATAAGGTGAGTTGGGAATATTATGAAACGCTTTTAACTCAATTGGGAGATAGTTTGGAATTTCGCTTAACCTATTTGGATGGAATTTTAGAAGTTATGTCACCTAGTCGCAACCATGAAAGGATTAAAACCCAGATTGGAACCCTTTTAGAAATCTATTTTTTAGAAACGGATACGGAATATTATCCCACGGGTTCGATGACATTGCGGAACCTAGAACAACGCGGGGGAACGGAACCCGACGAAAGTTATTGTATTGGAAGTAATAAAGAAATTCCTGATTTAGCAATTGAAGTTGTAATTACCAGTGGGGGAATTAATCGTTTAGAAGTCTATCAAAGATTGGGAGTAGGTGAGGTTTGGTTTTGGCAAAATAATCGGTTTTTAGTTTATCATTTTCGGTCTGAAAATTTAGACCAATTCCAGCAAACATTCGGCTATGAATTAATCAATAATAGTGAAATTCTCCCCGATATTAATTTAACAATATTGACAGAATATGTACAACATCCTAATCCTTTAATCGCTGCCAAATCATTTCGCCAAACCCTAAAAAACTTGTAGAGACGTTGCAGGCAACGTCTCTACGGGGATGAAATAAAAATTTACTGTTGACTCAATTCAATGTTTAATAGGGCTTTCCCATGAATTACAGAGGCAATGGTAACAATGTCTTCTCGGATTTGATAAATGACTCGATAGGTGTAAGCAAATTGTTCCCGGATGTTTTCATCGCCAAATTCTTGAACAATCATGCCCGCTTCGGGAGCTTTGCTCAAGTTGCGCGTAACCTCAATGATTCTCTGGACAACCGCCGCCGCATAAGAAATTGAATCTCGTGCAATGTAAGCGGCAATTGCATCAATATCATCTATGGCTTGAGGCGACCAAACTACTTGATAACCCATTTACTTAATAAACCTTCTGCTTCCTCTTGTATGAGATTCCTGGTCGTTTCGTGAATCTTAAGTCCATGACGGACTTTTTCGATTACATAGAGATGGTACTGCACATCCTCCAGTGAACAATCATCAGGTAGGTTAGTCAACAAAGATTCTACTTCTTTTTTGGTTGAACTCATAATCTTTTTGGGTTTTTTTTATAGTTATTATAGTTTTCAATAACTGAAGCACCCGAAAGATACTGTTAACCCCGATTTTATCGGTGAATAAGGTTGTCATAATAAAAGATAAATTGTATGTCCCGATGGAAGATGTCCCAGGGAAATCGAATGCTTCAGTCATTGTTCTAAATCCAGTCTATAGTTATGACAGATCAATCCTATCAGATGGTTCTGTCCAGGTGTGAGCCTGAATTTATATCATTTTGGCAAAGTTACCGTAACTAGAAATAGCCTGTTGCAGTTGTTGAATCACATCTTCAACCGGAATCGCCCCTAACTCTCCATCAGCCCGAGTTCTGATATTCAAGCAATTGGCTTCTATTTCCTTAGCCCCAACCACGGCCATCACCGGAATTTTATCCTTCTCGGCATTTCTAATTAATTTACCTAAACGTTCGCTACTGGCATCGGCCTCCGCTCGAATTCCAGCAGACCGCATTCTGATGGCAATATCTTGAGCAAAGGGTAAGAACTCCTGACTAACAGGTAATAACCGGAATTGTACGGGGGCTAACCATAAGGGAAAATCCCCGACATATTCCTCTATTAATATTCCCACTAATCGTTCCAAGGAGCCAAAAGGGGCACGATGAATCATTACCGGACGTTGACGGGTTCCATCTTCGGCAACATACTCTAAATCGAAGCGTTCGGGTAAATTATAATCCACCTGGACAGTCCCTAATTGCCATTCCCGTTCTAAGGCATCTTGAAAAATAAAATCTAATTTCGGGCCATAGAAAGCGGCTTCCCCGATTCCTTCAAAATAGTTCATTCCTAGAGTTTCTACCGCCCGACGAATAGCTGCTTCTGACTTATTCCAAACTTCATCCGACCCAATATATTTATCTAAACTAGGGTCACGGAAACTCAGTCGGGCTTTAAAGTTGGTTAGTTGTAAACTCTTAAAGACAAATAGAATTAAATCCACCACTTTGATAAATTCATCATCCAATTGTTCAGGAGTAACAAATAAATGGGAATCATCAACAGTAAATCCTCGAACCCGGGTTAACCCGCCCAGTTCTCCTGATTGTTCATACCGATAAACTGTCCCAAATTCTGCTAACCGCATCGGAAGTTCCCGATAGGAACGTAACTCACTCTTATATATTTGGATATGAAACGGACAGTTCATGGGTTTCAGGACAAACCCCTGTTCATTAGTTTTGGCTTCCTCATCGTCGGCCATCATCGGGAACATATCTTCTTTATATTTCTGCCAATGTCCCGAGGTTTTAAATAAATCCACCCGACCAATATGGGGAGTAGTTACACCCAAATAACCCCGCTTCACCTGTTCTTGTTTGAGGAAATCTTCTAGGGTACTTCTTAATAGGGTTCCTTTAGGTGTCCACAGGGGCAATCCTGGCCCGACTAAATCGGAGAAGATAAACAGCCCTAACTCCTTACCCAAACGGCGATGGTCACGTCTGATGGCTTCTTGCTTGCGGCGTTTATGTTCGGCCAACTGTTCGGGAGTTTCCCAGGCGGTTCCATAAATCCGTTGTAGTTGGGCTTTGGTTTCATCCCCGCGCCAGTAAGCTCCGGCTACACTTTCGAGTTCAATGGCGTTAGGGTCAATATCAACCGTATTCTCAACATGGGGCCCCGCACACAAATCCCACCATTGGTCGCCTAAATGATAGAGGGTAATGGGTTCCTGTAACCCCGCTAGGATTTCTAGTTTATAGGGTTCTCCGAGTTTCTGGATGCGTTCTTGGGCTTGTTCCCGACTAACTTCTTCCCGAATTACCGGGAGTTTCCGTTTGATAATCTTAACCATCTCCTTTTGGATGGATTTTAAATCCTTCTCGGTAAAGGGTTCAGGACTATCAAAATCATAATAAAACCCATTTTCAATCCAAGGGCCAATGGTGACTTGTGCCTTGGGAAATAGTTTTTGAACCGCCATTGCCATTACATGGGATGCCGTATGTCGAATCCGTTTTAAACTCTCAGATTCACTGGTTTTAGGCAAATGGACTTTTTTCTCTAAGGGTTCTTGCAAACCCTCTAACTCTGATATAGACATTGATTAAAGTTACAACAGTAAAATAAAAGTTTGTTAATTCAATTGTACAGAATAGAGGAAACAAACAGAAAAAACCGACATAAGGGCTATTGAGTATGGGTTTTACCGTATCAATTATTTCCTCATCTCCCGGTGCTCCCCGGTGCTCCCCGGTGCTCCCCGGTGCTCCCCGGTGCTCCCCGGTGCCTCCCGGTGCTCCCCGGTGCTCCCCGGTGCCTCCCCTACTCCCCTACTCAATGGTCACCTGGGAACTATCAACAGTCAAAGTTCCGGCTTGAAATTCGGCAATATTAACAGCTTTTTCCAGAAAACCTGGACTGGGGACTTTTCCCTTGAGAACCACAGTTGCGCCTTTTTGAGATACCCAAAGGGAACCAATATCTTTGAGTTCGGGGTCTTCATCAAACGCTAAAGTCACCCGTTTAGCTAACCCACTTTCATCATATTCTCCCGCAATTCCAATCCTTTCCGGGGGGAGGGAAGCATTAGCCGCCGCCTGTTTTACCACATCATTATCCGGTTTACCGGGAATTGCACCAGTGACAGCACCAAAAATACGTTCAAACCATGCCATAAAATTTAATATCCTAATTTAATTAATAATAAGATTTTAGCATCTTCGCGCCGAAGAAAAAGCCGAAGAAAAAGAAAAAGAAAAAGTCACCCAGCGATTAGAAATCGCGGCTACACAAACTAAGTCCGCCTGCGCGGACTAATAAAAATCCAGGACTTTCTCTAACCCACGAAGGTGGGTTTTGTTTGTGTAGCCCGCCGTTTCAACGGCTGGGAACTAAATATGCTCTAATCGAGATTGGTTTGAGAAGCAAGCCATTTCTGCAATTCTTGTTTTAACCCTTTTAATTCTTCTTCGGGTAATTGATGCCCAAAACGATAGGTTTTGCGACGGGATAAAAAGAAAATATTTGGTTCTTGGGTAACAATTTCTAAGCTCGGATAAAAATTACCCTGATTATCGGTGGTTCTAATTAAGTTAATTTGTTGAATTTGGGAGATTTCTCCTTGTTTGCGAAAAGGGAAATAAGAAGACCACAAAATCTCAAAGGTTTTATTATTAAAATTTAGCCGGACTTTTTCATAGGGTTTATAATCAATAATTGCTTTATAAATTAACAATATTATACTAACAGGAATCCCCAATAAAGTCAAATAAAATATAATAATTAAACCTAAATCAAGCTGTTCCCAGATAGCCGGATTTAAAATAGTATAAAGATTGTAGATAAGAAAAGAAGCGATCGCACCTAATCCCAATCCTTTAATTATAATCGATCCCGGGATAATTTCCCAACCTTTTTTAACTAAACTGATTTGATTTAATAAAATTTTCTGGACTGGAGAAATATATTGTAGGGAAAACTGAGAGGGAATATCAACTTTTAAATTATCAGAAGATTGGGACAATTTCAAACGAGGTTCTGAGGTAGTTTTCAATGGCTGTTTGGGGTGATAATTTAAGGCATATAAAGCCATTTGAGCGGTAGCAAAACGAGATTCTACTGCGGGTTCTATCAAGGTTTCTAACCAACTTTTAAACGCCGGATCTAGGATATCCCCGTTAAACTTCATTTTAAAGTTTTCTTGGGGTAATTCCGCCGGAGGAACCCCGGTTAATAGATGAATTAATGTGGCTCCTAAACTATATAAATCGGAAGATTGAACAGCTAAACCGCCAAATTGTTCAATGGGAGTATAACCAAAAGTTCCCACCACAGTAAAACTTGATCCCGGGGTTCTGGGTTGAATTTGTACCGACCCTAAATCAATTAAATAAATATGATGATCTTCTCCCCAAATCAAATTACTAGGTTTAATATCTCGATGTAAAATAGGCGGATGGAGTTGATGTAAATAATTAAGATTTTCTAAAACTTCAAAGGTAATCCAGTATAATTGTTGTTGGGTAAATAGATGATGATTGTCTAATTTTTGTTTGAGGGAGTCACCCGGAATATATTCGGTGACTAAAGCAAACCAAATATTTTGATCATCTAGGGAAAAATAATCTCGATATTTGACTAAGCGAGGATGATTTAATTGTTTTAAAATTTGTGCTTCTCGCTCTAATAATTTTAAATCTTCCCATTGCATGGAACCGCCCAAAGCTAATAGTTTAACAACGGCTTTATCTTTTAACATTAAGTCATCTGCTAACCATGTTTGGCGAATGGGATTTTCATTGAGTTGGCGTTTCAGTCGAAACCGATGGTTAAGTAAAGTTCCCGCAGTTAACATTATTTCCAAAATATAAAATAAAGGTTACTATTATATTGTAGCTAAAAACTGTTCCCCGTAGGGTGGGTAAGCACAGCGCACCCACCACAAAAGTCCTTTCCCGACATTTGGATTTTTTCGGAAAATTAATTACTATTTTTAAAGTGTTGGTGTGGTGCGTGCGTTGGCACTTACGCATCCTACAAATGACTGTTATTTGGTATATTTTCGGAGATTCTCGTTTATAATAATTAGAGAATTGACAATAACCCTAAAAATAGTTACTAGGGAGGGAGGATAGAGTGAGTGCCAAAAACTAAAATTATTTTTTATAAAGAATTAGGGATTGTACCTGTTTTAGAATGGTTAACAGAGTTAAAATCTTCTGACCCGAAAGGATTTGCCAATTGTATTGCTAGAATCAAACAATTAGCGGATAATGGTTATGAACTTCACAGACCAGCAAGCGACTATTTAAGAGATGAAATCCGAGAATTAAGGGCAAAACATCGCAATGTGCAGTATAGAATTTTGTACTTTTTTCAAGGTCAAAATATTGCTATTCTGGCCCATGCCATCCAAAAAAAAGGATCAAGTGTACCTGATATAGAAATTGAAAAAGCGATTCAACGCAAAGAAAATTTTAAAAAAAGCCCTGATTATTATACTTATGAAGGAGAAATTGATCGTGAAAACAACTGATGGTATAACTATTATCAATTCATTAATTAATGATGACGCTGATCTGCAACAAATGATTACAGAATCGTATATTAATGCTGAGATTGGTCAATTAATTTATGATACCCGCATCAAGGAGAAGGTAACAGCAAAAGAATTAGCTGATATAATTGGGATTCAAGAATCAGTTATTTTGGATTTAGAAGAAGGAGATTATGAAGGTAATGCGCTGATCATTCTTGAAAAAGTTGCTAAAGTATTTCAGCAAAGAATTCAGGTTCAATTAATTTCTGTTTAATTTTGATTGTGGTGCGTGGGTTGGCACTTACGCATCCTCCAAACGACAAACTTATGGAGAAGCTCATAAATGACAAATATACTAACTAATATTAACACCTTTATTGACTACGCCAAAACTTTGAAAGGAGACGAAAAAGGAGAGGCGCAAGTTTTTTGCGATCGCCTATTTCAAGCATTCGGTCATCAAGGCTATAAAGAAGCTGGAGCCGAACTAGAATATCGAGTCAAAGCTAAAGGAAAAACCACAAAATTTGCTGATTTATTGTGGCGACCTCGGTTATTAATAGAAATGAAAAAACGAGGGGAAAAACTAGAAAAACACTATCAGCAAGCCTTTGAATATTGGCTAGAATTAGTACCACAACGTCCTAAATATGTGGTGCTTTGTAATTTTGATGAATTTTGGATTTATGATTTTGATCTTCAGCTTAGGGAGCCCTTAGATCGGGTAAGTTTGGAAGAATTACCCGATCGCTTTACCGCCTTTAACTTTCTATTTCCCGACAATAAAAAGCCTTTATTTAATAATAATAAAATTGATGTAACTCGCAATGCTGCTAATAAAGTGGCTCAAGTTTTTAATCGCTTAGTAGAGCGAGGCGAAAAAGTAGAAACCGCTCAAAGGTTTATTCTTCAATGTGTAGTAGCTTTATTTGCTGAAGATATTGATTTACTTCCTAGAGGTTTATTCACTGAATTTTTAACAAATTGCCAAACAAATCGATTTAGTTCCTATGATTTGATAGGGGGTTTATTTCGACAAATGGGAAGCGATCGCCCGGCTCCTCAAGATAGTCACTATTATAATGTACCCTATTTTAATGGGGGAATTTTCTCAATTATTGAACCCGTAAACCTTACTAGAAGCGAAATTGACCTATTATTAGAAGCAGCAACGGAACGCTGGTCAAAAGTAGAACCTGCGATTTTTGGCGGGTTATTTGAGTCTAGTATGGGTAAAGAAGAACGTCATGCTTTAGGTGCTCACTACACCAGCGAAGCTGATATTCAAAAAGTAGTATTACCCACGATTATCCGCCCTTGGCGAGAACGAATAGAAGCCGCAAATACCCTAAAAGACTTGTTAGCACTGCGACAAGAATTAATTAATTTTAAAGTGCTTGATCCCGCCTGTGGGAGTGGTAATTTTCTCTATGTTGCTTATCGAGAATTGAAGCGAATAGAAGCCCAATTACTGACTAAGATTCATGAAAATTTTACCCGTGCTGCTAATACAATTGGTACGATGTCCTTAGTAAAAACTAGCCAATTTTACGGTATTGATATTAAACCTTTTGCGGTGGAATTAGCCAAAGTAACCTTAATGCTGGCTAAAAAATTAGCCCTAGATGAAGAAAATCAGTCCCTGAATGTGGTGCAGATGAATTTAGCATTAGATCTGGATAAAGCCTTACCTCTGGATAATTTAGATAAAAATATTCGCTGTGATGATGCTTTATTTTGTCAGTGGGAACCCGTTAATATAATTATTGGTAATCCTCCATTTTTGGGTGGTAAACATATTCGTTTAGTTTTAGGTGATCAATATGTTGATCGCATTTTTGCTAAATTTCCTGATGTTAAAGATGTGGATTTTTGTACTTATTGGTTTCGCCTTACCCATAATCATTTGGGAAAAAATTGCCGTGCTGGTTTAGTAGCAACTAATTCTATTTCTCAGGGAAAAAGTCGTAAAGTTTCCTTAGATTATATTACCCAAAATGGCGGCTATATTTATGATGTTATCTCTACACAACCTTGGTCTGGTGAAGCTAATGTACATATCAGTATTATTAATTGGCTAAAAACTTCTGAGAATCAAGAATTAACTTATCGGATAGATCATAAAATTGTCTCTAATATTAATTCTGCTTTAAAAGCCGAGGTTGATGTTTCTCAAGCAGTGCGACTGAAGGCAAATCTTAACTGGTGTTTTCAAGGTGTAATTCCTAACGGTAAGGGATTTATTGTAACAGAAAAAGAAGTACAACAATGGATTAAAACCGACCCAATAAATCAAACAGTTATCAAATTATTTTCTATGGGAGCAAACTTAGCAAAAAATCCTCATGGTAAACCTGATCGATGGATTATTGATTTTAATGATATGGACTTAGAAGAAGTCAGTCAATATAGGTTACCATTTGAAAGATTGCGATCGACAATTCCCAATGAAAGAAAAAATAATCGCAATCATAAATTAAAAACTTATTGGTGGAAGTATGAAGGTAAGCGGATAGAAATGCGAAAAGCTCTAGCAATTTTACCTTATTGTTTCGCTGTTCCCAGAGTATCAAAATGGGCAATTTTTATTCCATTTCTATCGAACTGGTTAGCAGGTGACTTAAATGTTGTCTTTGCTTCTGATGACTTTTATCTTCTCGGAATCTTAACTTCAAATTTACATCGCCAGTGGGTAAAAGCACAAAGTTCAACCCTGGGAAAGACAACACGCTACACTCATAATACCTGTTTTGAAACCTTCGCTTTTCCTCAAAATTGCCCCGAAAAAACTAAAACAGAAATTCGAGTAGCAATGCAGACTATCCATGATTATCGCACCGAACAAATGGAGCGCAAACAGTGGGGAATTACCCAACTCTATAACCAGTTTTTTAATGAATCTGCTAGTCAACTCGCTCAACTTCATGCTCAATTAGATCAACTTGTTTGTCAAGCCTACGGTATCAAAGCCAACCATGATCCGTTAAAGTTTCTATTAGAATTAAATTTAGAAGTCGCAAATCGGGAATCTCAAGGTTTGTCTGTTGTGGCTCCTGGTTTGCCGCCTATTGTTCAACGGGAGCAGTTTTGACCCGATATCATCCCCCAGGGTCAACAGCCGCCGCGTCCCCCTTGTGTTCATGATGAACTTTTTGGGGTTCCCATAAGACGCTTGACTAGGTAGTGTTGAGAACAGAATCAAAAAAAGCCAAATTTATGACCACAACGAACTCGAAAACTTGGAGCCAACGGTTTGAGAAATCTCTGCATCCTGCGATCGCAGAATTTAACGCCAGTATTAGTTTTGATATCCAACTGATAGAATATGATTTGACCGGATCAGTTGCCCATGCTAAAATGTTAGGAAAAACTGGCATTATTAGTCAAGAAGAAGGGGAAAAACTGGTTTCCGGTTTAGAACAAATTCGTCAAGAATATCGAGAGGGTAACTTTAATCCGGGCGTGGATGCTGAAGATATTCATTTTGCCGTCGAACGTCGCCTAACTGAATTAATCGGAGATGTGGGTAAAAAACTCCATACCGCCAGATCTCGGAATGATCAAGTCGGAACAGATACCCGTTTATATCTGCGGGATCAAATCCAACAAATTCGACAACAATTAGTTGATTTTCAAACCGTATTATTAGATTTAGCCCAAACTAATGTAGAAACTTTAATTCCGGGTTATACCCATCTCCAACGGGCGCAGCCTATTAGTTTAGCCCATCATTTATTAGCTTATACGGAAATGTTAAACCGAGATTGGGAACGGTTAGGAGATGTTTATAAACGGGTTGATATTTGTCCGTTAGGTAGTGGAGCTTTAGCCGGAACAACTTTTCCGATTGATCGCCATTATACTGCGGAATTATTGGGGTTTGGTCGGGTTTATGCTAACAGTTTAGATGGGGTCAGCGATCGAGATTGGGCGATTGAATTTTTGAGCGCGGCGAGTTTAATTATGGTACATTTAAGCCGCCTCGCGGAAGAAATTACCCTCTGGGCTTCTCAGGAATTTAGTTTTGTGACTTTGACCGATAGCTGTTCCACGGGTTCGAGTATTATGCCTCAAAAGAAAAACCCCGATATTCCTGAATTGGTGCGGGGAAAAACCGGACGGGTTTTTGGTCATTTACAAGGGTTATTAGTGGTGATGAAGGGATTACCTTTAGCCTATAATAAGGACTTACAAGAGGATAAAGAAGCGTTATTTGATGCGGTGAAAACTGTTAAAGGCAGTTTAGAATGTATGACAATTTTAATCGCAGAAGGCATAGAATTTCGCTCTAGTCGTTTAGCAGAAGCGGTGGCGGAAGATTTCTCGAATGCGACGGATGTGGCTGATTATTTAGCCGCCCGAGGAATTCCCTTCCGAGAAGCCTATGGTTTAGTGGGAAAAGTGGTGAGAACTTGTTTAGAAGCGGGGAAATTACTTAAGGATTTAACCCTAGAAGAATGGCAACAATTACATCCTCAATTTGAAGCAGATATTTATGCCGCGATCGCTCCTCGTCAAGTGGTTTCGGCTCGAAATAGTTATGGGGGAACAGGGTTTGAGCAGGTGAAACAAGCCTTGCAAAATGCTCGTCAACGATTGAATAATAGGGAATAGGGAATCGGAGCGATCGCCCCGGGCAAAAAACAAGCGATCGCTCCTTAATTTACATAAAATAATATTTTTGTCAAGTTATGCTAAAAATGTAAAAACCGTCCTTTTAACCGATATAATTCAATTAAGAATTTCGCTAGAGTGAGAAGAAAGGTTAAATTTAGGTCAATATAATGTCTAGTCCGATTAATCCTCCTGAATCTGAAGTGCCAGTTCCTCAAGTTCCTGCTAGATTATTATTAGTAGATGATGAACCCGGATTGCGAGAAGCTGTACAAGCCTATTTAGAAGATAGTAATTTTAGTGTGGATACCGCCAGTAATGCCAAACAAGGGTGGGAAATATTACAGCAAAGTTTACCGGATTTAGTGATTACTGATATCATGATGCCGGAAGTAGACGGTTATCAATTTTTAAAACAAATGCGGTCAGACCCCCGTTTTAAAGCCTTACCCGTTGTTTTCCTAACTGCAAAAGGCATGAAAAGCGATCGCATCCAAGGTTATCAAGCCGGATGTGATGCCTATTTACCCAAACCCTTTGATCCTGAAGAATTGGTAGTAATTGTTAAAAATTTATTAGCCAGACAAGCCACCCTTAGAAATAGTAGTAGCGAGGGAAATCCCGATATTGCTACTTTAGCCGGTCAAATTGCCCGGATTGAAAATATGTTAAAAGGGAAAAGTGGGATTCATCAAACCCCACCCCCGATTAAAATTGATTTAACTCCCCGAGAACAAAGTGTTTTAGATTTAGTCGCGAAAGGATTAATGAATAAAGAAATAGCCCGGGATTTAGAAACCAGTGTTCGGAATGTGGAAAAATATGTTAGTCGTCTATTTACAAAAACCGGAACCAATAGTCGCACAGAATTAGTCCGTTATGCCCTGGAACATGGTTTAACTGAATAAAGAATATTAAAGATGTCAGTCAGAAAAAAGACCCAACCCGAAGGAGAAATCCTTCCTCTTTTGATCTTAGGGCAACTGGTATGATCACCTAGCTCCTAGACTTTAAAGCCGCAGTAGCAAGTCACGACCATGAGTATCCGTACCGCAGGTGTTCAGTAAACCATAGCCATCTGCTAACTGTTTGACTTGGTTAGTAATTTTAGCCGTGGGTAACCATGGGCTGCTATGACGATAGGCATAATAGACCTCAATACCATCCATCCCTAAATCAGCCGCTTCGGTAATTAATTCTGGCACCGGATAACGATAGCGGGCTGGATGGGCTAAAACCGCTAATCCTCCAGCTTGTTGGATAGCAGTAATCACATTTTCAGCAGCATAAGCATCTGTTCCCAAGGTAGTGCAACCTTTGAGATAGGGTTGGAGACCCCTGAAGTCGGGATCGAAAGCATAACCGAGAATATGAACATCCACACTCAATAACCGGGCATTGATTTCTACTCCCGTCCATAACCGAGGTGCTTGATGCACCCGTTTAGGATACTTATGTTTCCATTGGTCTAACCAGTTCTGGGCTTCTTTGTACCCTTGGGTACTATGATGATCGGTAATGGTCAGTCCTTTTAAACCAATTTCCATCGCCTGTTCCATGACTTCATAGGGTTCGAGTTGCCCATCTGAACGTCGGGTATGGAGGTGAAAGTTATAGGACTTGGGGCAACTTCTAGCATTCAAGGTTTGAAAGACCTGTTGCAGTGCAGACCGATCCTGGGCAGGTGGTATCAATACAGGTGATTTCACAAATCCTGTTTGGACGTGAAACCACCCCGATAACGATTCAGAATCTGAGGTTAGATTAATACTCATCGGCTTGTTGTTTTGATCAACTACTGGGATTCGCATTTTGGTATAACCCAATTTCTTGTTTTAGTCTCCTCGCTCAACTCAATTAAGATGTCTTGGCTTTACCCAACACCTGAACCAATCAGGTTTAGATTTTGTCCGAACTAGAGAAGCATTCGGAAGTCTGTACCCAATTGAGTCTCAATGAGCTATTCACTTCTTGCGTTGCCTAAATTGGTTTAAGCAATCCCCGCACTTTTAGGGCGAGGTTAGTGAAACCGTCTTAATCTTAATAAACTGTTACTATAATCTACTGTATCGAATTTATTGGGCAGTTGCTACAAGATACGGTTAAGATTGACCAATTTTAGATTTGAAATTCTTATATAAGCGAATGGGTAATAGGTAATGGGTAATAGGTAATAGGTAATGGGTAATGGGTAATAGGTAATGGGTAATAGGTAATAGGTAATAGTTTACTCCCCCTGCCTCCCCTGCCTCCCCTGCCTCCCCTGCCTCCCCTGCCTCCCCTGCCTCCCCTGCCTCCCCTGCCTCC
>MNYZ01000102.1:0-3490 GCA_001873365.1 Oscillatoriales cyanobacterium CG2_30_40_61
AACTCCGACAACCCCAACTCCGACAACCCCAACTCCGACAACCCCAACTCCGACAACCCCAACTCCGACAACCCCAACTCCGACAACCCCAACTCCGACAACCTCACCCACAACTCCACCAACTCCCACACCCCCAACAACCTCACCCACAACACCTCCTCCTCC
Organism: Oscillatoriales cyanobacterium CG2_30_40_61; assembly: GCA_001873365.1. Classification (GTDB taxonomy): domain Bacteria; phylum Cyanobacteriota; class Cyanobacteriia; order Cyanobacteriales; family Microcoleaceae; genus Planktothrix. Next base: position 166 of record MNYZ01000102.1, read on the forward strand.
AACTCCATCTCAACCCACACCTCCCCCGGTTGAGCCACCAACTCCAGCAATTTTAGCGATGGAGAATGACACAGTATCGGGTTTACAGAATACCCTATTGGAGATTCCCGCTAGTAGCATCATTACTAATGATACGGGGGTGGGACTACTGACCATTACCGGAATTAATCAACCGTCTAATGGGACAGCCGTATTAAATCGAAATGTGAGATCAATTACTTATGTTCCTGATCAAAACTTTTCCGGTTTTGATCTTTTTGAATATCAAGTCCGAGATGATAACGGAGCAACAGGAACCGCAACGGTTACGGTGAATGTGATATCGGTTAATGAGCCTCCAATTTTAGATCTCAATAGTTCTCAACTGGGAAATAATTACAGCACTGTTTTTGTTGAAGGGACAACTGCTGTCGCCATTACGGGAAGTGTCAGTATTATTGATGCTGATGATACGGAACTGACCTCTGCTACTATTACTTTAACCAATATTCCTGACGGTGAAATAGAAGGTTTATCTATCCTGGGAACCTTGCCCAGTGGGATTACTGCCGGAAATTATGACCCAGCAACGGGAATTATTCTGCTAACCGGAACTGCCCCGATTGCTAGTTATGAAACTGCACTTTCTCAAGTGGTTTATAGCAATAGTTCCCAAAATCCCAATCCTCAAAATCGGGTAATTAATGTTGTTGTTAGCGATCGCCAAGATAATAGTAATATTCCCAATAGCACGATTACAGTTGATGCGGTTAATGATCCTCCGGTAAATACAGTTCCAGGGTCACAAAATGCCAATGGTAGCCAACCAATTGTATTTAGTCAAGTCGCTGGGAATCAAATTTCTATCTACGATCCTGATGCTGGTGTTAATCCCGTACAGGTTACTTTAACCGCTAGTACCGGAACCCTAACTTTAGGTACAACCCCAAATAATATTACAATTTCTGGGGATGGAACCACAACTATTACCTTAGTAGGTCAAATTGATAATATTAATACAGCTATCAATGGTTTAACCTTTACCCCACCCGTACCCTTTACCACCTCAGCAACCCTGCAAGTTTTAACAACAGATCAAGGAAATACGGGTAGTGGTGGATCTCAACAAACGACCAGTACAATTGCGATTAATCGACCAAATCTTCCCCCGAATGCGGTAAATGATAGTTTAGTAGGGACACAAAATCAACTCTTGACGATCGCCACCTCTACCCTCCTAGCCAATGATACCGATCCCGATAATGATCCGTTAACAATTACTCAAGTGAGTAATCCGATTAATGGGACAGTGACTTTAAATAATAGTAATGTTCTATTTACTCCCGCAGTCAACCACACCGGGCCGGGGAGTTTCCTCTATACTATTAGTGATGGGAATGGGGGAACCAGTAGCGCCACGGTGGATGTAACGGTTAATCCCAATCAACCCCCCACCCTAGACTTAGATGGGAGTCAAGCGGGAAATAATACTCAAGTAACCTTTCAACAAGGACAGTCGGCCGTGGCGATCGCCAATGCCGCTAATATTTTAATTACCGATCCTGACAATACCACCGCCGAGTCCTCTACTATTACCTTAACTAACCCCCTGAATGGCGGTTCAGAAAGTCTATCGGTGAATGGTGTGTTACCTGCGGGGATTAGCGCCAGTAGTTATAACAGCACCACTGGAGTTTTAACCCTAACCGGGAATGCTGCGATTAGTGCTTATCAAACGGCGCTCGGACAAATTATCTACAACAATACGGCTAATCCTCCGAATACCGCTACCCGCACCGTGGAGGTGAAGGTGAATGATGGAACTAACAATAGTAATACCGCCGCCAGTACGATTACGGTAATTTCTCTGAATCAGCCTCCGGTGGCGGTTCCCGATGGCCCGATTTTTGCTAACAATAGCATCCAATTCCCGATTTCTCCCCTCGATAATGATACTGACCCCGATGGAGATATTCTGACCTTGACCTCGGTGGATACCGCCACAGCCCAGGGGTTAGTAACTCAAGGGGGTTCGATCGTTCAGTACACCCGTTTGGGAACTGCGACCGGGCCAGATACTTTCAACTATATTATTAGTGATGGTCAAGGAGGTACGGCTAATTCCACCATTACCATTAACCTTTTACCCGTTGCCGATAATAACCCCAACTCAGTAACCGGAGGTAATTTTGGTGATAACCTCAATGGTCTAGGCGGAAATGATACCCTAAGCGGTTTGGATGGAAAGGATTCCCTCCGAGGAGATGGGGGGAATGATCTACTCCTGGGGGGAAGTGGAACGGATCTGTTACAGGGTGGAATTGGAGACGATACCCTAAACGGCGGTTTAGCCCCCGATAGCATGACCGGAAATGCTGGCAATGACCAATTCCGTTATGATAGTGCGGATGACGGCGGAGGCTCTGGGTTTAATGCTAGTTCTAATACTGAGATTAAGTCCCAAATTAATAGTAATTTATATGATACAATTACCGACTTTGAAGGGTTAGGGGCGGCGATCGGCGATCAAATTAGTTTTGCTACAACGGTAATTGCCTCTTTTGCGAGTATTGGTACAGCCGTACAAACTAACATTACTGCGGATGTGATTCCGGGTACAAATCCGGGTCTATTTGCCTTTAATGATGGTAGTAGCACTTACCTGATTTATGATGGAAATGGCGATAATACTACGGGAAATGATTCTCGAATTTTGGCTAAATTAGACAATGTTAATGGAGTTACAACCCTTGATGTGAATGATTTTGCTGGAATTGCTGGGCTGAATCGTTCTCCAATTGTTCCGGGGAATACAACCGTTAATATTAATGAGGATGTGATCACTAATTTAGGGATTGTACCTCCGGTTGATCCCGATAATGATCCGTTAATTATTACGGTTAATAGTATTCCCGATAGTAATAAGGGTATCGTCAGAATTACGGGTCAAACTAACTCGATTATTATTGGTCAAACCCTAACCAGTGCCGAAATTAGTCAGTTAGAATTTGTTCCCAAACCCAATATTAGCGGGGCGGCGGGGGTCTTCCTCTATAGTGTTAGTGATGGTCAAAATCCGGCCGTGAGTCAAACCCTAACTATTAGTATCACGGAGATTAATGATCCTCCGATAGCGGTGAATGATGGCCCAATTTTTACAAACAATAGCGTCCAATTCGGGATTTCTCCCTTAGATAATGATAGTGACCCCGATGGCGGAGTTCTCACCTTGACCTCGGTGGATAGTCCGTCCACCGCCCAGGGGTTAGTAACTCAAGGGGGTTCGATCGTTCAGTACACCCGTTTGGGAACTGCGACCGGGCCAGATACTTTCAACTATATTATT
>MNYZ01000102.1:3504-48201 GCA_001873365.1 Oscillatoriales cyanobacterium CG2_30_40_61
TATTAGTGATGGTCAAGGAGGAACGGCCGCGGCGAGTATTACTATTGACCTTTTACCCTTTGCTGATAATAACCCCAATTCATTCACCGGAGGTAGTTTTAGCGATAACCTCAATGGTCTGGGGGGCAATGATACCCTCAGTGGTCTCGATGGCAATGATAACCTGCGAGGGGATGCTGGGAATGATTTACTCCTCGGAGGAAGTGGAAACGATAAACTTCAGGGTGGAATTGGCAACGATACCCTTAATGGAGGTTTAGGACGGGATAGTTTGAGTGGGAGTCTTGGGGAAAAAGACCTATTTATTTATACGGACTCCCTAGATGGGGGCGGTATCGGGTTTGATGCGGTGGGAACCGGAATTAATGCTCAAATTGGCAGTGGTTTCTATGATTCTATTAACAATTTTGAGAGTTTGGGTCAGGTTGGTGGCGATCAAATTGGTTTATCCACCAGTTTAATTGCGGGTACTGCTAATATTCTGTTAACGGTACAAACCAATCTTTCAACAAATGTTTTATCGGGAAATAGCCCCGGTCTATTTGCCTTTGATAGTGGTAAGGATACCTACTTAATTTATGATGGCAATGGCAATAATTTAACTGGAAATGATTCTCAAATTCTGGCTAAATTAGAAGGAGTTACGGGCATAACAACCCTAAATCCTGATGATGTAATCCTGTTCTAAATCTATCCCGTAGAGACGTTGCATACAACGTCTCTACAGGGGTTTTTAATTACTGATTGGGTGTATTAAGTTGCAAATCAACAGAATTTTCCTGCTCCAATTTCACAACATTTTCAGGAGGAGTTAAACAGGTTTTTAATAGTTGATCAACTCCTAAATTTGTACTAGCTTCGTTCATACCTACAACGCAATTGGAAAACGTTTCAGGTAACACACTCCGACGACAGCTATCAAGAACATTGAAGGGATCAGATGAGCTAGTATTTAAGCTAATATTAACTACACAATTAGCTAATTCATCGGGACGGCGTACCTGCAGACAACCGGATAGGATTTGTTCTACGGGGAGAGCGGCTACATTTCTTTGCATTTGGCTGACACAATATCCCATATTCCGGGGCCGTGATGCCATTCCGCAGCCTTGTGTTGCCAACTCCACCGATAGCCCGGCTGTAACTAACTGTTGGGTACAATTTCTATAGTCCTGTCGCCGTATTAAGACAAAAGAAGGAAACGCCTCAGCCGGAGCCACAGAAACAAATAGGGGAAACAAACTCACCGTCGCCACTAAGGATAACCAACGCTGGTGTCGTGGGAGGTTGGTCAAAAGTGCTTTTCTTAATCCAGAAAACATCACAATAGAAGGATTCATAGCTGTTTCAAGTTTTGCACAATGATATCATGGGTTAGCCGTTGACCGTTGATCTTTAACACTCCCTGGCGTGAATGCAGGGTGATTCTTTTGCTCGTTTGATCGTCTATCCTAGAAATTAAATAATGTCAGAATAAAGGGTATATGGATGTTACGCGATCACTCCTTAAATTAACTATCTCACCCCCCAAGAATGGCAGGATATTTTCATCCGCTTAAACATGGCAGCCTGTAAAGGGGGTGGCTTTCAACTCCCGCCAGAAGTCTATCCCCAAGTAGCCGAATTACTCCATACCACTTCCTCAACTACTGCACAGAACGCCTCATCCTGCAACGAGTCGGCAACCGCTACCGCTTCATCCATCGCCTCGTTCAAGAACACTTCGCCAACCTAGAAATCCAAAAAGAGTAAAAACTTGAGAGTAAAAATCAATTGAATTTTGAAATTTTAGGAGAAATTAATGACATTGAAATCATTTATATTTTGGAGTAAAAATTATGGAATTTGTCGTTTGCATCAATAACCAAGACTATTCAGCTTCCTTAGAAATTCGCAAAATTTATCAAGTTTTACCCGATCCTAAAGCCAACAATCATCAAATGATTCGCGTCATTGATGAATCGGGAGAAGACTACCTATACCCCAGCCGTTATTTTATGGCCATAGAGTTATCAGAACCTCTCCAACAAGCTCTTGCTACCTGTCTCTAAAATTAACCCAGAAACCGGGTTTCTGTATTGGTTTCTGCATCCTCACCGAGATGGGATGAAGAAACCCGGTTTCTGTATCGGGTTGTTGTGTTACCCGAACCCCGCGATAATTACCTACACAAAATTAATTGTATATTTTATTATTAGATTGATTGGGCGATTGAAATCGCGACTACACAAACAAAGTCTCCCTTCGGAGACTGAAGAAATTTAACCCGCGCAGGCGGGTTTCGTCTGTGTAGACGCGGTTTCAACCGCCCGGTCAAATTAATTCTGAAGAAATTTAACCCGCGCAGGCGGTTTTCGTCTGTGTAGACGCGGTTTCAACCGCCCGGTCAAATTAATTCGGCTTTATCGGTGGTTAAGTAAAATCAACACAAAAACATACAATTAATTTTGCCTACCTACTTATGCCTCCCTTAAAAATGCTATTATTGAATTAATCTAAATTATTAAAAAAACTGGTTTGAAAACATTTTAATTATTATGATTCAAGAAATTAATGCAATATTTGATGGTAAATCCCTGCAACTGGAATCTCCCTTAAATCTGGATGTAGGTACAAGGGTTAAAATTATTGTTGAAACTATATTACCCAAAAAACAACGCCCAAAAACATTTTTTGAAACCGCTCAATCTTTACAGCTACAAGGCAATCCAGATTGGTCGGAGAAAATTGATTAGTTTGTTTAAACAGCGAAAAGATAAAGAATGGGGTTTAGTCGATTGTCTGTCATTTATCGTTATGCAGAATCGAGGAATGACTGATGCACTAACTGCCGATACTCATTTTCAGCAAGCCGGATTCCGGCCATTACTCAAAAACCAGATCAATCAGGGGGAATACATACTATAATAAAAGATTGGTGCAAAAAATTTTATGCGGAGAAAAAGTTAGATGGCTCGATATAGAGGCCCCCGTCTGAGAATCGTTCGTCGTTTGGGCGATTTACCTGGATTAACTCGGAAATCCCCCAGAAAGGCCTATCCCCCTGGACAACACGGCCAAGCCCGTCGTAAACGTTCAGAATACGCAGTCCGGTTAGAAGAAAAACAAAAACTGCGCTATAACTACGGCGTTTCCGAGCGTCAGTTATTGCGTTATGTCCGTAAAGCTCGTCGCGCCGCCGGTTCCACGGGTCAAGTCTTGCTGCAAACCTTGGAAATGCGTTTGGATAACACCATTTTCCGTTTAGGAATGGCCCCCACAATTCCAGCGGCTCGTCAGTTAGTCAGCCATGGTCACGTGACTGTGAATGGTCATCGCGTTAATATTCCTAGCTATCAGTGCAGACCTGGTGAAGTAATTGGGATCAGAAATACGGAAAAATCCCGTGAATTGGTCAAAGCCAATTTACAATATCCCGGTTTAGCCAACGTTCCTAGCCATCTGGAGTTAGATAAAACACAACTGACTGCAAAGGTAAATAGCGTCATTGAACGGGAATGGGTGGCTTTACAAATTAATGAACTGTTAGTCGTTGAATTTTATTCACGTCAAGCCTAAGAGTTCCTCACCGTTCTATTTTGTGTGGGGCGTTATCAATGATTAAAAATAACGTACCCCACCTACTTTTTATAATCAATCAGGCTGCTATCCTCCAATTTGGGACATGGTACGGGCATAATTTCCCGTTGTACCGGAGTCCCGTTGTTTAAAATTAATATCGGGTTTAATTCCTAATAGGTTACTTACCTTTTCTCTTAACTCCTCAAACGTCGCACCCTGACGCAGAGGAGTTTTTAAATCGATTTGTCCGGTTTCATTCAGTAAACAAGGTCGTAACCAACCATCGGCGGAGAATCTCATCCGGTTACAGCGATCGCAAAAACATTCAGACATCTGACTAATAAATCCTAATGTTCCCTTCGCTCCGGGTATTTGAAATACATCCGCAGGGCCGTTTCCCTTGACCTGTGAGGCTTCTAAACCCCATTTTTCTCGAATTTGTTGGCGTAATTGTTCTGAGGAAATCCAACCGCGATCGGCAAATAAATCGTTATTTCCAATGGGCATAAATTCAATAAATCTAACGTGCCATTGTCGTTCTATTGTTAGTTTAGCTAAATCCAAAACCTCATGATCATTCACCCCAGGAATCACCACGACGTTTAATTTTAAGGGATTAAAACCCACTTGATAAGCCGCTTGTATTCCCGCCCAAACCTGTTGCCAACGGCTGCGCCCTCGGTTGCCGATAATTTGATCAAAAATATCAGCATCAAGGGAATCTAAACTAATATTAATTCGTCGCAGTCCAGCATTATATAAATCCTCTGCCATTTCTGCTAATAAAAAGCCATTAGTGGTCATTGCCACATCTTTTGTTTCAGGAAAAGCATTAATTTGTTTAACTAATTCTATCACCCCGGGACGCAATAAAGGTTCACCTCCGGTTAAGCGAAATCGAGTAAATCCAACGGGGATAAATACCTCTTGTAACAGGGTTAAAAGTTCATCCAGAGTTAATAAATTCTGTTGTAGAATATAATCCATTTCTGTGCCTTCGGGCATACAATATTGACACCGGAAGTTACAACGGTCAATCAAACTAATACGGAGATAATCAACGGGGTTCATGGATTTTTAGGAGAATAATAGAATTCTGTTCTCTCTATATTATGTCTAATTTTTCTATTGTAGGGTGAGTCAGAATTATGATTGTCATAGATATTCTTAGGACTTAGCACCAAACCGGGTTTTTTAGATAATATGTGGGTCACAACCAAGTATTTTCACAAAAAAAAACCCGGTTTCTGTGCGTAAGTCCTGATTGAAAAAACTTATTACCATTAATTTATATTTATTCCCCCCAAGGGAACAGAAATTAAATCATGAAATTGAGTATCTCTAATTCGTTTTAATTCCCACATCCATTTGGTTTCTGCGTCGATTTGTTGATAATATTTTTGAGCTAAATTCTGGTGTTGAGCAATATCGGTTTCTCCCCATAATTTTAATGCCATATCTCGTCTTTTTTGACAAATAACGGTTTCAATAGACGCAATAGAACTGCGAATAACTAATTGGGCGCGACAAATATCAATCTCCGTATGTTCATCCAGATAAAATAGATGATAAAATTGTTTAGTTTGTTGATTTTTATCTAAACAAACTTGTTGCAATTCCAGAATTAAATCCACCGGATCTAAACTCTTTTGGGATCTTTCCTCAATTTGGGCAATTTCTCGCCATAAAAACCGATGATGAGCTAAACTAAACTGTAAATCCCTCGCTTCTAATCCATCAATAATTGTTGGACGATATTCGGGACAATGGAGATATATTTTGAGGAGTTTAACTTCTGCTTCTTCTAATAAGCTGCGCTCGGAGTTAATACTAAATAAATTATCAGAAGATGGTTGATTTTTTCCTATTTCTAAATGGTGCTGATTTACTTGAGTTTGTAAATTTTTAGCTAAGAGCGAAATTAACCGATTTTGTCCTTGACTCAGAAGTTCAGCACAGTATTGAATATAGTGGGTGCGTTGCATTCCATTCTCAATTTTTTTCAATAATTCTACCATTTGTTTTGATACTTGCTGCGACTGGGCAACGGTTTCTAGGTTTTTTCCAACTAATAATCGTTGAATTTGCCAATCTATCCAAAATGGCGCATCAACCAATAATTTTTGATAATCTTCGGCGGAATTATGAATTAAAAACTCATCAGGATCTTTGCCTGAAGGAATATTTAAAATTCTTAAATTAATATAACCTTGATAAGCTAGATCTTCAATTTCTCCGATCGCCCGTTCAGCGGCTTTATTCCCAGCGGCATCTGCATCAAAATTGAGAATAATTTGTTTAGATTCTGTATACCGAACTAACTGCCGAACTTGATTTAAATTTAACGCAGTGCCTAAAGAAGCCACAACATTTTCTATTCCGGCGGTATGTAATGCAATTACATCAAAATAGCCCTCCACAACAATCGCTTGATCTTGTTTACCGATGGCATTTTTTGCTTTATCTAAGGCAAATAAAGTCTTGCCTTTATCAAATAATTCGGTTTCGGGAGAATTGAGGTATTTTGGCAGTTCATCCCCTAAACTTCTGCCCCCAAATCCGATAATTTTTCCCTGACTATCATGAATTGGAATCATTAATCGATCTCTAAACCGATCATAATAGCCATTGCCAGTTTTTCTAGGGACAATTAACCCAGCTTTTTCGACTAATTCCGCCGGAAAATGTTTCTGTTCCACCAAATAATCATAAAGTGTTTCCCATCCTTGGGGAGCATATCCTAACTGAAAATATTGAATTGTATTTTCTTTGAGATTTCGTTTTAATTTTAAATAATCTAAAGCTTGTAGTCCTTCCGGTTGTCTTAAAGTATATTGATAAAAACCCGTAGCGATCGCCAAAATCTCATATAATTGTTCTCGTAAAGAAATCTGTCTCTGTAATTCCTGACGTTTTTCCGGTTCCAAAGTCTTAACTGGAACTTGATAGCGTTTTGCTAACTCTAAAACCACCTCGCTAAAAGAACTTTTATCCAAATCCATGATAAATTTAATCGCATTTCCCGCCGCCCCACATCCAAAACAATAAAACATTTGTTTGGTAGGACTCACGGTAAAACTAGGGGTTTTTTCATCATGAAAAGGACACAACCCGACAAAATCTTTCCCCCGGCGCTTCAAGGAAACTTTTTCGGACACGATATCATAAATATCTGCCCTTTCTTTGACTTGTTCTATGGTTTCTGGATGAATTCGGGGAGTCAGCATTGGGGATTAAACTAGAATGATATGTCTTTATTTTGCCATAAAATACCCTTAATAATCCTTCTGATCTTTTGAGTGTGTTTATTAATTAATAACTTAATTAATAATTAGTCAATTGATCACACCCTTTAAACACCCATATTTTCAATACTCCAATCTTCAAATCTCAACCCAGGAACTCGTTCAAAATCCTGTCGATTGCGTGTTACTAAAATTCCATTATTTGCCATGACAAGAGCAGCGATGCGTAAATCTTGCGTACCAATCCGAATTTTTTGCCGCAATAATTCAAAATAACAATGATAAGATTCCTGATCAAAATTTATCACATTAATAGTTTGATAATACTTTAAAGTTTCTTCTAATCTTGCGTAAGCAAATAGAAGCTCATCAGCAAATTTTGCTTTTTTAATTTGGTTTAAACGTCCATAAAACTGTTCTTCTACTGTAACAATAGTAACTGCAACTTCTTCAGGATTAACTGTCATAACTCGTTGTGTTACAACAGGACGTTGTCGTTGAAATAAGGAAATATGATCGGTATCTAATATCCAAAAACTCACTGTTTCTACTCCTCTCCATCAAGTTGACGATAATATTCTTCCGTTTCAGCATCTCTTTCACGACGATAATCTTCAATATCTTTGAGCATCTCGTCAAAATAGGGATCATCTTTAAACATTCCTGCAAACTTCATCCAAGGATGTTCTGATTTGGGTAGAGGAATTTCTAGTTGCACAATTTCACCTTGTTTCAGAATAGCATTAACTTGTTCTAATAATTGTTCTAATGCTGCTTCTCGACTTGCACCCTTAGCTTTACAATCCAAACCTAATACTGTTACTATATATTCTTGATTTTGTTGTTGAATTAACACCGGATAAGTCAATTTGGCAATAGATGGAGATGACGCTTGAATTAAGTTGGCGGTCATAAAACTATCCTTTGATAATCTAATTCAGTCTTATTGTACACTATTTTAAGTTCGGAAAAAGCTATGATTCACGGGAGAAACTGGGCTTTTAGCTCAGAAATTAGCCCGGAATTTTTTTTAACTGGTGGTTATCTAAACTCAATGACGGAATTACGACGACATCTTGATCCTCTAATTCCTGATCACTTAAAGTGTGAAAACGTTGGCGAAGTTGAGTTTGCAGTTCTCGAAACCGTTGAATTGTGTTTTCCTGGGAGTGATGCCATACAACCATAATTCTAACCTATTGAACCCGATATCTCTATGTTAGTTCAGGTGATTAACTTGATAGCAGTTTCGATAAGAATTGCAAGATTTTGTTACTTGAGTTCCCAGAGTCGTGATAGTTGATCAACTTTTTCTAATTGATAGTTTTCATTTTTTATGGTTTGGCGCAATTCTTGAGAGGGGCTAAAAACAAAAACCTTTGGCCCTATGGGGAGTAATAATAGATTGGGTTCGGAATTAACCATTAATAGTTTAATATCAGGGTTTAATTCATAACTCAGAGAAATAATATTCCCTAAATTTGTATAATCAATCCCGTGATCAACAATGAGAGTGGCGGATTTATTTTGATTTAATTTTTGGGCAATTTGAGCAATTTCCTCACTGGGAACTTGATGCCACCAGCTTTGTGCATTGGCACTCATACTAATAGAAATTAGGCTAAATGTGAAAACGATGGCTAGGAGCGATCGCCAAACTATTTCTCCATCAATTAAGGAATTTTTATTACTTTTAATATGAGTAAAAAATAGATAAGCCACAGCTAATTGAATGGCGGGAAAACAGGAAATCAAAAAGCGGGTTACCCCGGAACGTCCTCCCCCTAAAAGCACATCGGGTAAAGCTAACATTAAAAAAGGAACTAAAATAGATGTCCAAATAAATAGGCGAGTTTGTCGATTCGTTTGTTGGCTAATTTGAAATAATGCCGCCAGAATTAATAAAATAAAGGGGAGTCTGAGTAAATACATCTGAATACTATTGAAATCGAAGTTGATATCAACAAATACAGAAGTAAAACTCAAAATCCAAAACTTGCTTAAATTTAGTAAACTGATGGAATTGCTTGACCAATTGGTAACATCCATCGCCCGTTGTAAATTACTGATTAAAATAATTAACCAAGGACTAAAAGCTAGAATTGCGATCGCAACAGCCCCTAAAAATTCTAATAATAATACAGAAAAAGGCAAGGGTTTTCGGTTTCTAAAAGATCGTGAAGATTGCATACTCAGTAACAGAATATAAGCCCCATGACCAATAATTGTTAACCCGAATAAAGCATGGGTATAGAGTCCAAAAATACAGGCTAAACTATAACCCGCCCAAAATAAAGGATGACGCCAACGAATCGCTTTTAGTAAGGCATAACCAGTAGCAATTACCATTAAGGTAAGTAAACTATATTGTCGGGCAGTTTGAGCAAATAAAATATCAAAGGGAGATAGGGCTAAAAAAGCCGTAGCCAGTAAAGCGGTTTGGGAAGATTGAAATAATTCCCCAGCCAATAAATACATAAACGGCAGGGAAATTAAACTAATTAAAGCGGGTAAAAATCGAGAAGCAATAATAGAATTACCAAACAAAAACATCCAGACCCGTGCTAATAAAAAATAAAACGGAGAATGTTGAGGATCTTCTTTCGCCAGGGAATTTAGGATATCTAGGGGGGTACTATTGGGTTTAAGTTGTTGATATTTGAGGAGATCAACCGGGTAAACCATCCGATTTTTATAGAATTTTTGAGCAAATTCTTCACTCGTATATCCAGCAGCCCGTAGGTTAGTATAAACTTCATCATGCCAATAGATTTTTCCATCTAAAGCCACAAACCGGAAAGCCACACCAATAATAATGACAACAATTAAAAATAACCTCAAAACATGAGGGCGAATTCTTTTAAAAAAGTTCCAGAGACGCCACATAAAATCCGTTTAAATTCAGTTTGATTTATAAAATTTAATCTTAAAGCTTTTGACTAAAAAAGCAGGGAGATTCCCTGCTCAAATTTGGCTCAAGTTCCAAAATAGTTTTAAGAAACTAGCGAGTTAGATGATGATTCATCTCGCCCTAACTCATGCAGTCTCAAACCCTACTTAGTATAAAGAGCTACTGGGTTTGTGGACGATGAAGCTTAAAACTTGGCACTGCTTCACGTTGTCAAAACCCATCACACGGATATAGCATTTGGAGTTTTCTTGGCGGCAGGCTTGAACTTCATTCAACACTTCTTGAGAAGTAGTAGCATTGAATAAAGGCAGTTTCCACAGAGTCCAATAGTGCTGGGTGGGTTCAGAAGATTCACTAAATTCCACACCGGGGATATATCCTTGAGCTAGGATATATTGGACTTGTTTGACGATTTGGGCATCAGTCAAGGGAGGAAGATAGGATAACGTTTCAAAACGACGTTCTTTTGGTAATGTCCGCATTGTTGTTTCTGAAGTTAAATCGACTAAAGGTTAATAGGCGATCGCGGTGGCAATCATGGTTGAACTCACCGCAGGTCGGGGTTTGGTTCTGAGTCCGTTTGTAATTCGGTCTCCGGGTTAGATTCAACACTACTCAGTTGCGTAATTCGTTCTAAATACTGACGTCGATAATCTATATTGGCTTTTTGAATATTTTCACGAACCATTTCCGGCAAATAATCGGCAACTTCCTGTACTATATGTTCCCGCACAGTCATAATCCGAAACGCCATCTCCTGATTTTCTTGGAGCATTTCTCCCAGATAAGCTTCTCCGTCCTGAATTTTCCCGGTTGAGGAAAACCCACTCAGCCAGATCGCTTGTCCAGGGTTCGTTTCCCATAGTTGATCCGTGATAATTCTTACAGCCTGATAGGTCAGGTAACTGGCCAGCACTTTTGATGTTTGTTTCGCAACTGCTTTGATGTCCATAGGCTGACTCTAACCCTCTTGATTATGGATTTAGATTTTAGATTTTGGATTGAGTTTTAACCACAACTCACCTGATTTGTCAAGTCTGACCCAAAATCCAAAATCCTCAATCTGTAATCAATTTAGACGGTATCCATCGACTCGTACTCAAACTTGATTTCTTTCCAGAGTTCGCAAGCAACGGCCAGTTCAGGAGACCATTTGCAAGCTTCACGGATAACGTCGCCACCTTCACGGAACAGGTTACGACCTTCGTTACGAGCTTGGATACAAGCTTCGAGGGCCACACGGTTAGCGGTAGCACCAGGAGCATTACCCCAGGGGTGTCCGAGGGTTCCACCACCGAACTGTAAGCAGGAGTCATCGCCAAAGATTTCCACCAAGGCGGGCATATGCCAAACGTGAATCCCACCGGAAGCCACGGGCATCACACCAGCCATGGAAGCCCAATCTTGGGTGAAGTAGATCCCACGGGAGCGATCAATTTCAATATGATCTTCGCGCATCAGGTCAACGAAGCCCATGGTGATGCCTTTTTCGCCTTCGAGTTTACCGACGACAGTACCCGAGTGCAGGTGGTCACCACCAGACATCCGTAAGCATTTGGCTAACACACGGAAGTGAATCCCGTGATTTTTTTGACGGTCAATCACCGCGTGCATCGCACGGTGAATGTGAAGCAACACGCCATTGCGACGACACCATTTAGCCAAACTGGTGTTAGCAGTGAAACCACCGGTTAGGTAGTCGTGCATGATGATCGGGGTTTTGATTTCCTTGGCGAACTCAGCCCGTTCCATCATTTCTTCAAAGGTGGGGGCGGTCACGTTTAAATAGTGACCTTTGATTTCCCCAGTTTCAGCCTGAGCTTTTTCGATGGCTTCTTGAACGAACAGGAAGCGATCGCGCCAGCGCATAAAGGGCTGAGAGTTGATGTTTTCGTCGTCTTTGGTGAAGTCTAAACCACCGCGCAGAACTTCATAAACGGCGCGACCGTAGTTTTTCGCAGACAGACCCAGTTTGGGTTTAATCGTACAACCGAGGAGAGGACGACCGTATTTGTTTAATTTATCGCGCTCCACGGTAATCCCGTGAGGAGGGCCTTGGAAGGTTTTCAGGTAAGCGATGGGGATGCGTAAATCTTCTAAACGCAGCGCCCGCAGAGCTTTGAAACCAAACACGTTACCGACTAAAGAAGTCAGTAAGTTGGTAACAGAACCTTCTTCAAACAGATCCAGAGGATAGGCGACGTAGCAAATATATTGGTTATCTTCGCCGGGAACGGGTTCGACTTCATAGCAACGACCTTTATAGCGGTCGAGGTCAGTCAGCAAGTCCGTCCATACCGTTGTCCAAGTTCCAGTAGAGGATTCCGCAGCAACAGCAGCACCCGCTTCTTCCGGGGGAACTCCAGGTTGGGGAGTCATCCGAAAGGCCGCCAGAAGATCCGTATCTTTTGGTGTATAGTCAGGCGTGTAATAGGTCAGTTTATAGTCCTGTACACCAGCTTTATAGCCAGATTTGGACTTGGTTTGTGTTTGAGAGTAAGACATATCTCCCTTAAAGCTCCCTTTGTTTAGGAATCGATTATTTTATGCACTGATTGGCAATTGATTAAAATAGTATCAACAAATGAGTCATTACAACGTTGAATCTTTTTAATATTTTTATAACATTTGTTTATATTTCTTCTGGTTTTGGAACATTTCCCTTAGATCCCCATGGTTTTTTACTTTACATACCACTAAAATGACTTTTTTATATTAAGTCTTATGAAATAAATTCTGGTTAACAGAATAAGTGATTTTACTTAACTATTTCTCGAATTTCAATTGCACAATTATAGTTTATTGTCAAGCATAACATTCAGTTAATCCTTGATTTTAAGTCTCAAATTTTATAAATAGTCTTTACTCTATTGTAAACAATTTAATGATTGATTTAAGTCTATTAATAGAAAACTGGGTTTTGGGTAGGACTGTTCGTTAAAATTGTGATTAACTCCATACTGCCCATTGTGACTTCACCCACCATCCATTGTATTAATCCCCAATGCTCCCATCCCTCAAATCAACCTTGGGGGAACAAATTTTGCCAGAGTTGTGGCGCTCCCCTACAACTCAACCAACGCTATATTCCCTTACACAGTTTAGGCACTGGGGGTTTTTCCCGTCTTTATACCGTCTGGGATCTCAAAGCCCAAACCGAAAAAGTCCTAAAAGTCCTGGTGGAACCCTCCCCCAAAGCCTTAGAACTCTTTGAACAAGAAGCGGCGGTTTTAGCCCAATTACGCCACCCCGGAGTACCTCGGGTCGAAGCCGATGGCTATTTTTATCTAAAAAAAGGTAACGGCTCAGAAGGCCATCTCCCCTGTTTAGTGATGGAAAAAATTAATGGCCCCACCCTACAGGAAATTTTAGGGCAATATCCCCAAGGCTGTCCCGAAGACTGGGTGATCAGTTGGCTATCCCAAGCCTTAGATATATTAAGGGAATTGCATGGCTATCAAATTATTCATCGAGACATCAAACCCTCAAACCTGATGTTAAGGATGACCCCCCCTTTAGGGATGAAAACCACCCAGGTTTGGGATACCCAACTGGTGATGATCGACTTTGGCGGGGCTAAACAAATTGGCCCGGTTGCCCATAGCGATCGTGAAACCAGTCCTCGCAGTAGCACCCGCCTGATTTCCGCCGGATACAGTCCCCCAGAACAGTTGATGGGGGTGATGGTCGGGCCGCCATCGGATTTCTACGCCCTGGGGCGCACCTGTATTCATTTATTAACCGGTCAATTTCCCGGAGATTTAGATGATGCTTATACCGGGGAATTGCGGTGGCGAGAAAAAGCCCGGGTCAGTCCTGGGTTTGGTAATTTATTAGATCGGATGGTGCAACTCGATCCCCGTCAACGTCCCCAAACCGCCGCATCAATTCAAACGGATATTTTTAGAATTATTCGAGAGAAAAAACATCCTCGACGGATGATCAGTACCCATCAACGGTTATTAGATAGCCTCAAAACCAGTTTAATTCAATGGAATCAAAAATTAATTCAACTGGTTTTTGGACTAGGGAAATTAACCATACATTCTGTTCGGGGTTTAGTAGAAACCAGTTGGGAAATTGCCTTAGCTGGAACCGGAGCGATCGTCGGAACAGTAATTGGATCAATATTAGTTAATTTTTACGGTTTAGGCGGAAAAATTACTGAGGTTTTAGCCCAAGAATTACCCCAGATTTTACCGAATGTTCCCCTAACTTTAGGGGCGGAAGTGTTAGTTTGGGGATTAGCTGGATTAGGCGCCGGAATTGGATTAACCGATGCGGGAGGGTTTGGTCAACGCCGCCGTTATTGGTTAGCTGGAATCATGGGAATGTTAGGTTATATTGTGGGGGGAGCTAGTGGACAACTGATTAATCAGTTGTTAGAAAATACAAAAAATACAGATATTGCGGGATGGGAAGAATTGTTTAAGCAACTCCCTTTCGGAATAGCCGCCGGGTTAGTCACTTTAGGTTTAGGATTACGCAGTGATCAACTATTTCAGGGAATCTTTGTTTTATTAACCGTTACTACCCTGTTTTTTGGTTTCAATCAATTTCCTATTTTACCTCAAGGAATATTACAGTTTCCCACCCAAATGCAAAACTTTAATTTAGACCAATTTTGGCACAGTTTAGGATTTATGGCATTACTCAGTGGCACAACTGCGTTCTGTTTGGGAATAACTCACTATTTTATTCTGCCCCTATTCCGATGGTTGAGAAATTAATAATATGAAATCCCTAAATGTTGGCTAAAGATCATTAATCAGGATCGGATGACTAATAACTATTCGTAATTCGTCAGGACTTACGCACCCAACCAAAGAAACCGGGTTTTTTTTGTGAAAATACTTCGTTGTCACCCACATATTCTCTAAAAAACCCGGTTTCTCGGGCCCCATGCGTAAGTCCTGTTCGTATTACCAACTCACCCCAGCTTGTTTTAAAACAGTTAAGGGATGATAGGATTTCAGGTTTTGAAGTTGTTCTGAATTTTTAACTAATAAAGCTCCCGCAAATCCCAAAGAATTAATCGAAATTCCCTCAAATTTTTCTTGAGATCGAGGAATAATCATCATCCAATTTCGGGTCGCTAATAAATTATAAGCCCCGGATTGAAAGGGCTGATCTCCAACGGATAAACCCACTTTTCCTAATAGCTCCAAATATAATTCTAAGGTAAAAATTGCAGCGTCTGAAGGTTGATTAATCCAGTCAGAATTAAAGGAGGCGATCGCGTGAACAAAAGGAAATTCAGGAATGATACCAATAGAATTATTAAACTGTATAGAAGCGATCGCAGGTTCAATCGGAAGACTTATTCCATCTGGAACTAAAGGAAACGGCACTAATTGTAAATGTTTATGACGTTGACTCGCCCCGGCTAATTTTCCCCCATTATAAAAAACTAAACCATTAATTTCGGCTAAACCCAGCCACATAGCTGCAAAATCCGCTTGAGTGAGCCAGGTTTCCTGTGCTTCAAATTGTCGAGTAACGATTAATAAATGATGATCAACAACATTAAATTTATTCAGTAAACATAAATGAGTTTCTGATAAATCACTTACAAATAAATCCTGTTCATAGGGCAAAAATGGATTAAATTCTTTACCGGATTTAGCTAATTTTTTTTGCTGTTTCTTCTTGGCTTTCTGTTTTCTAGCTAAGTTAGAAAGAATTCTCACCAAAAACCGAATATTCCCCGCCTCTATAAAATCATATTCCGTTGGAATAGATTCCAATGCACCACAATTGAGCGCGTATTCACTTTGAGTAATTATTCGTTGCCATAATGTCCCCGATGGTAACATCAAGTTTGTCGTTGTTGTACTGATCATTTCAATGTAGGCGATCGCCTAAATTACAATCTTCTTTTTCTATCCTACAGGAGTTAGGGAAACAAAGGAATAATAGGGGAACAAATCACACCCGCTCCTTTGAGATTGAATCAATTCAAGGATGAGGACATTAACCTTCTCCAGCAGGAAAACTAGATTTCCATGATTTACAAATTGCTTAGGAGTGAAATGCTAAACCATAAACAACTCCATTATGTCCTGTAAAAGTTTTCTTAGATTGATATTTTCCTTGAGAATTCCGTTCCCAAACTCGAATTGTACCATCTGCACTCGCTGAAGCCAGCATAGAACTAGCGGATCATCATCCCAAAGTAAACGCACTACTTCCGAATTTTTAAACCCCCGTTTGGCAGTTTCAGCAGCTTTATTCCAATCACTAACTGTTAAAATCAAACTTTTTTGCCATGCTAAATTTGATTCCTCTTGTTTGAGCCACTTCTGTAACAAATCCCAACCCCGAACCAGATAATCATGGGCAGGCTCAACGGAGGATTCTCCAAGTTCTTGACTTTTAACAATCAGACGAGCATTAACTAGGCGTTCAATTACTCCTGCAACACGCTGATTTTCCTGGGGATCTGCATAAACCAACTCCGATTCTGGTATCCGACGCCGGGCAATTTCTCCACCTTCAATTGTGACCATTCGCAACATTAACCGTCGCAGGGTCATTTGGTGCGCTTCACCCGATACTTGACCAAACTCTTTGATCAGATTGTCATACTCCTCGGTCGCCCGACGGGTGAGTGCTCCGTTTACGCCACCGAGTTCCTGATAGTCTTGGATTCGCAAAGTGCGATCGCAACAATTCGGGTCTTCTCTCCATCGCCCGGCAAGTTTAATATAAAGTTCACTCAATGTGAAAGAAAGTAGGGGCAATGCTCCTGGAGTTTGCGCCAATTCATCAATTAACTGACCTACTAACTCAGAGGGTTCAAAATGTAATGCTTGTTTGCAGGCGGGCTTTTCAATGGCATCTCGTAACTCATCGGAATTCATAATCCGAATCGGAAAACGGGCGTTTTGCCAATAGGGTGTTAAGGGACAATTATTAAAACGAGGTTCAAAATCTAAACGTAGGGTAATAACCAAATGAAAAGATTTAGAATTTTGTTCTAAAGCTATTCTGAAAAGGGATAGGAAGCGATACCATTTCTGTTGTTCTTCAGTCCCCGAAATCTGAGGATTCATGGTAATTAGTTCTTCAAATTGGTCAATTACCAATAGGAGTTGAGTAGATGGATTAGCTTGACTCCATTTTTTAATGATGGATGTCAGGGACTGAGGGTTTTTTTTAAGCTCTGGGATTAGGGGTTTAAGGGTTGCTTGAATGGCAGCATAGAGATGATCTAGTTGTTTTTTTTCTTGGGGTTGATCACACAAGGATTGCAACTGATCCCAATAGTCTGCAATCAAAGATAATTGGGTTTCTGGTTGGGCTAAATTCCAAGACCCAGCTAACTTTTTAATCTGATCTGATGTTGAGTTTGAGGATTGAACCTTTTGGTTATTAACAATTTCAGCTAACTGTTGATCTAAAAAGCTGACTTGAGTTAATTCAGTTATAAGATTTGGATTAACAACAGGAAGCAGGGTTTTTGCTAATTGGGTAAAGGGAGATTTACCCGGTTGCATGGGATTGAGAATATAACAACCTTTCTGTTGGGAATCTCGCAGATTTGGTATTAATCCCGCTTTAACTAAACTAGACTTACCTGAACCCGATGCACCAACAATAATAGTTAGGGGAGTGGTAAGTTTAAGGAGGCGATCGCTCAATTCATCTATCAAGGTTTGACGACCAAAAAAGAAGGGATGATGTCTTTCTTCAAAGGCTTTTAAACCCCGATAGGGATTATTATTTTCATTGAGTATGGGTGCGGGTTGTAGCTGTTTCTGAAAATCAAAATCAGGTTGGGTAAAGATAAATTCGCCCTGATCGTATTCTACGCGCATAGAATGGAGTCCCGGTTTTTGATGTTCACCGCACAATTCACTAACTCGCTGTTCCAGATATAAATATAACTCATGGGCTGTAATCACTTGATCGTGAATAAAATCCGCTTTATTTTCTAATAGTCCTTCTAGCAACCCCAAGGCAAAGGGAGAATGCAATTCCTGATTTTGATCGGTCATGCTACCCCGTTTGTCCTGGGCTAAGGTAGCAATATCTAATGCTTCTTGATCCTGGGCTGAGGAGGTAATTACTTGCCATGCAGGATAACGAATAAACCGATCATAGTGTTCTTTATAAACTGTTTTTAGGACGGGTATCATTTTGCGATGACCAGCCCAATTAAACATTCCCGCAAAGCAGCAGTCGAGGATAACTAATAAGTGATGACACCCTAATTTTTTCAGGGCTTCGCACAGATCTGTCATGGCTAAAAATGAATCTTGATTTTCTCCGTCTGCATCTTGGGGGACGAGATACCCGGCGGGGCCATCGTTACTATTACGGGGAATACCATGACCTGCAAAGTAAAAAATCAAGCGGTCGGTATCTGTGGGTTTAAGTTGTTTTAATAGGGTGTCATTCAGTAAGTTTTGTAGTCCGGTCAATGTGGCATCTTCCTCTAATAAAGAAATAATATTTTGAGGTTGATATCCATATTGAGTTTGAAGTAAATTGGCGATTGCTTTGGCATCACTCACAGGTGTTTTCAAGTTATGAATACTTTTATTTTTGTAATGATCAATGCCAATTACTACTGCTAAATTGCGATCAAAGTTGGTTCTTTCATATTTCCAAGGCATGGCTGAAAGTCCTCCAATATAATTGAGGTTTGAATTGAGTCCTAAAACCCTGTAAATAAAAACGGTATTTTATGGAATTTCAGGAAAATTAAACTATCTAAAACTACAAATTTTGCGTGATAGTAAAGCGCACTTCTTTGGTTAACCACTCCGCATTTGGATCGGGTTTATAGCGCATAGAACGAGATATTAAAGGTGGATGATCAACATCAGCACCAATGGTTGAAAATAATTCATTCATTGGGTTAATATTCCCTTCTCCTTTTGTTGCTAATTTTTCATCTAGGAGAACATTCAGATCTCCTTTACTGCCTAAATCTTGATCTAGGGCGGGCAAAGTTAGCCATTGAAAATTAGCTAATCCACGGGTTGCAAAGAGTTTTAGAGTTTCGTTAACTTGCTTATAATTGAGGCCGTTTGGTAATCCTGGTTCCAAATCAATCTCAATATCTTCTTGATTTTCTAAGGGATAAAAGACATCTTCACTGCCATTAATCGGAATCTGAGAAATTGCCCAGGTTGGCTCCAAATCCAAAATAACAATATTGAGAGGTTGCCCAGAATTATTTTTAACTCGTAAACAAGCTGATTCTCCTTCTTTTAAGATAATCTGGTCTGGGTTTGCAAAGGGTTGTTTATTGCCATCTAATAATTCCATTTCAATTTTTTGCTCTAATTTTGAGTTGGAATTATCCAGACTTTGTATGGCTTGATATTTTGCTAAATGAACTAAACGCTTAACTACGGTTGTACCCCCATTTGGATCATTAATTTTCAGGGGTAAACCTAAGTTTTTTAAAGGTGTTCCGCTACAAATTTCATACTCCCCATTTCTACCAACTGCAACTTGATAATCAGCTTCTTGATGATTCTCCGGTTGAACTTCTAAAACCCAACCATTCCCGATTAATGCTTGCCGCACAATCTCTAAAGCTTCTGTTTGTTTGTTAGCCAACTCCGGTGGTAGTTCATTCTCCAAAATCCCCGCCTGTTTTTGATTAAATAAACGCACACGACGCACTAATTCCACAGGTGCAGAAACCAAAATCGTAGGACAACCGGGTTCTATATTTCCTCGGATTTGAAAACCCCCAGTTTCCGGTAATAAAACTTTAGCAATAGATTGAGAAGCCTGAATATCTTCCAATTCCACAAGGGCTATTTGCTGTTGCGGGTTAGAAAAATCCGTTGTACTCAGAGGATAAATAGCAAAGCGTGTACCTAAACTCAGTCCTTGGGCTAACCCCGCATCAAGGGTAATTTGGTTGCCATTAACGCTCATAACATTAACGCTATAAGGAGTTAGAATGCGATCGCTACCAAATACCGAACGATTTCCGTCACCGAGTAGCATTGGTAATTGTTGAGGAAACTTACTTTGAATTTGAGCGCAAATACGATGATACAAAGCGCTAAAACTAATTCCAGTATTACGAGTAGCCAGGGTATCCATCAACCAATAGGTTAAGGCTCCATGTCTTTCTGTACCATTCACCGCATATTCATAGGCAAATTCATTGGGCCGACAGGCGGCTAAAAGAACGTAATTCTTAGTTTGAGGAACCCAAGAAACACCGCTATAGTTTTCGCTGGTTAATGCTTTCCAATTGTTAATAAGTTCCTGACGGTCAAACCCTAAACTTTCTGCGCTTCGAGATACCGTATCAATTCCTTCTCCACCTCGAATAGCCGCATCCCCTCGGGTCGCGCCCCCGGAGTGACAACTATCAAGAATTACGGTAACAATTAAGCCTTTATCGGTCATGCGTTTGAGCAGGGTTGCTAATTCCACATCTCGCAGATAACGACCGTCTTCATCCCCAATATCCATCGGCACAATACCTTCATCGAGTTGGTCAGTATCCTTGAGTTCTGGATAGATAGTTGTCGCCCGTCCCCCATGTCCAGAGTAATAAATACAGACCTGTTCTCCGGCTTGGGCTAGTTCCGTAATGGCGTGAAACTTCCCAACAATATTTTCACAGGTGGGCAGCAGGTCTGGAGTAATACTCAAATCAGAAATATCGGGATTTGGAGAAATTAATTTAACAATTTGTTCCGATGAAATCTTCAGGGTTTTTAAGAAATAATCTCCCACTAAGTTAATATCGCGGACACATCCCTTGAGATTCTTATACATGGGATTCGGGATATAACCATCAATTCCGATTAAAAGAGCATAAAAATTGTTTTTTTGTTCAGATAAATTAGGCATTTTTCTCCGGTTTTAAAATTTGGATACAAGGGTGGGTGGGCAGATTTTTCCAGACCTATTAATTAATAGGTAATACCCGGTTAATCTGCCAAAATTACTAAATAAAGGAGTAGAATTAATCTCTTTAAAACCCTGAAAAATAAATTAAAATTCAAGCCAATTGTTGACGAGTTTCTGTGCCAACAATACCATCTGCTGTTAAATTCTTTTTCTGTTGAAATTCTTTAACGGCTTTGTCTGTCCCTGGCCCAAAAACGCCATCCGTTGACACGGTAATTCCTGCATTTTTTAAACATTTTTGCAGCCATTCTACGTCTGTTCCTTCCATCCATGGTTTACATAACCGTAGGACTCTGGGTTGTTCATCCCAAGGTGCTTTAGGAAATCCTTTGGCGGGGGAAAGGTTCAGTGCTGACTCGGTTTCGCCACCTCTGGAATAAATTCCATCTTCTGTAATTCGTTGATTCGGATGATTTTTATTCCAAAGTTTTTGAAAGGCTAAAATAGCCGTGGAACGAATATCTTTAGTTCCGCCTCCTACATAATCAAAATGGGGAGGATCTCCGGCTAAAGGATACCAATTTTGAGCCATTAAATAGGGTTCCCAACCTCTGGGATCTTCAATATCAAGGGCTAATCCACTTTGATGATTACTTGACCCTGGGACGGCGACAGGACTAATATTTTTGTACCAATTATAGAGCAACATTTGTTGGGCAATGGTACGATAGGAGGAGTTAATCACCATGGTAATTCCTCGGGCTGCGATCGCTCTTTTTAATGCTTCTTTTGCCGGAGGTTGCACTAAAGGAAATGCCGCATCACCTAAATCAACATTCAGATCATCACAACTGACTAAAGCATTAGGAATAACCAGGTTAATTTGATGAATGAGTTGTTGAGAAAGGGCATTAACAATCGCCGTAGATTCACCGGGGACATCTCGGACTAAACCATTAAAACTAGCCCGAATGGCTGAACGTGATTCCCGTTCATAAAATTCCAAACAAGCTTCTATTTCAGGATTTGCTAAGAGATTTGGATGTTGATGTTCTGGATTGGACATGGTAATTTTTCCTTAATTTAAAGGTGTTTTGTTGTGTTTAATTTTTCTTGGGTAGGACTTACGCACCAAACCGGGTTTCTGAACGAGAAATTTAGATTTCATCCGCAAAATTAGGGTCAGAAACCCGGTTTCTTTTGTCTTGTGTGTAAGTCCTGTTGGGTTTATAAACCTAGTTTTTTGAGTGTTTCACTCCCAGCAATACCGTCTACTGTTAAATTATTTTGCTGTTGAAACTGTTTAACTGCTTGTTGGGTTTGTCCTCCAAAAATGCCATCGGGTTGCAAATTAAATCCCGCGTTGACCAGGGCTTTTTGTAGTTGCTCAACGTCCTGACCTTGCATTAACGGTTGACCTGGTTCAGATAACCGCAAAACTCGTTGAGTTTCTGGAATTTTTTCTCCATCCCAAGGTTCACTTAAAAATAAAGAACGTTCGGCTCTGCGACGACGAGATAAACCATGTAATACCTGTCCTCCAGCTTTATCCCATCTCAAAAATTGATCCGCAGCCTCTTGATATTTTCCTAGGTTTAAAAGTTTTAACAAAGTTGACTCAAATAAAGCTCTGGCTCCGACGTTATAACAAAAAGAAACTAAAGCCGAAAATTGATTATCATTAATGTCAATTTTTACCCCATCAAGAACGGAAATTTCATATTTTTCTAATTCTTTTTTCAGGCGTGCTTCTGCTTCGGGAATGGTCATGGTCATCCCTTCATAAACCCCTTCTGTAAATCCCCAACCAATTGTCCAGATATTAACGGGGTCACGATAGGACTCTACATAAGTACCATTAGAACCTTGTTTTAAATCATGTAATCCTTCAAAGGATTTAATCAGTTTAATTCCTTCTTCATTAATCTTTCTAGTTGCAGATCTAGGTTCAACAATACCCCGTGATCCTATATCCTGATCTGGAATAATTTCAAAGGTTTCTGCTGAAGTGAATTGTAGGGTTTGAATCAGTCGTTGAATTTGTCCTTTAGTTTCCGTTACTTGTATAATTTGTTCTTCTTGAAACTCATAAATACTACCATCTTTGGCAATTTTAAGGGTTCGGTTCATTCCTAAACTCCTTGAGACGTTTCAGTCTCAGTAAAAATTGATCCTAAAAGTTGTCAATTTCTGCGGAAATGTAGAATCACCCTAACGTCTGCTTAATCAATAAAAAGAGTCAAAAATTTGATTAAATTTTTTTTATTCAGTCAGTAAGTTGCTGTTAAATATTGGTCTCTTGGTTTAGTTTAACAATTGTCATGTATCAATCCAGGGTAAATTTACAAAACTTAGGAATTTATACTTATAGACCTAATCCAGAGATCCAGCGATTGAAATCGTGGCTACACAAACGAAGTCCGCCTGCGCGGACTATTAACCTCCTTTGCGGTGCGGGTTTATTCTTCAATTAACCTCCTTCGATCAAGGGTTTAAAACCCGCGCCGGCGGGTTTTGTTTGTGTAGCCACGGTTTCAACCGCTGGATCACTGGATCTTTAGGGGTGGGAGTGTCAAAACCCCAGAGAATTTGATATTTTAGGAATGGGGGTAACTTTGGCTTTAGGTTTCCAGTCATATTCCATATATTGAGCCGTTTTTAAAGCCTTGCTATCCCCTAAAAGTTTAGCGACAATATAAAGAGATATATCAATTCCCGCCGAAATTCCGGCCGCTGTAATAATTTTTCCATTATCAACAAATCTTTGATTGCTGACCACGGTAGTTTGAGGAGCCATCGCCTGTAATTGATCTAATGCTAGATGATGGGTTGTAGCAACTAAACCATCTAATAAACCAACTTTTGCTAATAGTAAAGCCCCCGTACAAACTGATACAATCAATTCAGCATGATATCCTTTAGATTGAATCCAGGCTAGAATTTGCAGTTGATTCAGAGCCGCTTTTGTTCCCATACCACCAGGGATAATAATAATATCGGGAGGAGGGCTATCTAATAGGGTACAATCGGGATTAAAACTCAAACCATAATGGCATTGAACCGCATTTAAAGTTTCCGCTACTAGAAACACATTAAAAGGTTGATCCTCATTAATTTCTGATGTAATGGAAAATACCTCAAAAGGGCCGATAAAATCTAACAGTTGAACGCCATTAAAAATTAAAATAGCAACATTTTTTTGAGTCATGGGTCAGTAATCCTAAAAGAAAAGGGATAAAAGATTAAAATATGTTGAAAAAGTGTCTGAGGCTCCCAAATATTATTCTGGTTATTCTGATCACTTTAGGAATTGTACTAGGTTGGAATAATTTAACTTTAGCACAAGGCTCTGCCACTCAGCTTGAATATCGGATGAGTCGATTGGAAGCACAGGTATCTCAACTAATTGGACAGATTAATAGTCTACAATATCAAAGGTCAGGTACAACAGTAATCCAGGTTAAACCCGATCCAACAAATCCTGCTCCCGAACTCAGAAATCCTTTGATGTCTGGCGATCCGATGTTTGATCGGTTAGCAACATTAGTGATTGAAACCAAACAAGATGTCCAAGAACTTCAGAAACAAATAGCGGAGTTAAAAACGCAATTAGAAACTCAATAATTTAGGGTTAAAATTAGTAATCTCATAATTTTAAAAAAATAGGTGCTGCCATGATCTGAGGAGCTAAAGATGTTCTC
This sequence comes from Oscillatoriales cyanobacterium CG2_30_40_61, assembly GCA_001873365.1. Lineage (GTDB taxonomy): Bacteria > Cyanobacteriota > Cyanobacteriia > Cyanobacteriales > Microcoleaceae > Planktothrix. The sequence continues at coordinate 27,759 of MNYZ01000102.1, forward strand.
CTCATCTTAGAAGATTGATCAAGAGCAGCACAGTGTTTAAAAATTGATCATGTTTAAACTATACAATGATGCCGAAATAGTAAGCGGCAACTAAAAAGTTAATTCCTAACAGAAGAATTGCCCAAAATGCACGAAAGGTATAAGAGCCGCTGGATTTTTGAGTTTTGGTAGCCATATTTGGTTCCTAAATACAATGATCCAATTAAACCACAGAAGCAACTGAATCGGGATCGGACTCTCCAGCATGATAGGAACTGCGAACCAATGGCCCAGAGCGGACATGAACAAACCCGATTTCGGTGGCGATCGCTCCCAAACGCTGAAATTCTTCGGGTGTCCAATATTTTCGCACGGGGAGATGTTCTAGGGACGGACGCATATATTGACCCAGGGTAATTCGGTCACATCCGGCCCCCCGTAAATCTTCTAGGGTTTGAATAATTTCGGCTTCGGTTTCTCCGTGTCCCAACATTAGCCCGGATTTCGTGGGAATGTTCGGATCAAGCTGTTTCACAATTCTTAATACATCCAGCGATCGCCCATACTTAGCCCCCCTTCTCACGGGTGCTTGTAGCCTTTGGACTGTTTCGACATTATGGTTATAACAGGCAGGTTCAGCCTCAACTACGGTGGCAATCCGTTGATATTGGAGTTCTTGGGGATTACCGCCCCCCTGTCCGCCCCAAAAATCCGCCGTCAGGACTTCGATCTGGGTTTCGGGGTTAAGCTCTCGAATTCTGTCCATCGTCGCCACAAACCACCCCGCCCCGCCATCGGCCAAATCATCCCGGGCCACGGAAGTTAAGACCACATAGCGTAACCCTAAAATTTGTACGGCTTCGGCCACCTTTTGCGGTTCTTGGGGATCAAGGGGCATCGGTGCATGGCCCTTATCCACTTGACAAAAGCCACAGGAGCGGGTACAAGTTGGCCCCATCAATAAAAAAGTTGCGGTTTTCTGTGCATAACATTCCCCTCGGTTGGGACAACGGCCTTCCTCGCAAATCGTATGAATTTGACGCTGTTTGATAATCCGTTGTACGGAGGATAATTCACTGGCCTTACCAATGGGACGGCGTAACCATGCCGGGATCGGTTCCATGGCATTTTGATCCCGATCACGATAGGATTGTTCTGGTGATAAATCAGAAGGGGCAGACATATTCAAGTTCCGTTGTTATTTTGGCTTCTTCTCAGATTAATCTAGTTAGGTATTATAAAGATGCAGTTATTTTAATCAATTGGTCAAAGTGATCTAATACAATAATAGTTAACGCATCATTATCGTTATGGGAGTTCGTTGTGGCAGGTCGGAAAATACTGGTTATTGATGATAGTAAAGTCATTAGAGTTCGAGTGCGAGAAATGTTACCCCCTGGTAACTTTGAGGTATTAGAAGCCAAAGATGGCAAAGAAGGTCTCGAATTCGTGCAAAAAGAACACCCCAATTTAATTATGCTGGATTTCCTCCTGCCTAAATTAAGTGGCTGGGATGTGTTTCAGCGAATTCAAGCGGATGAAACCTTACGACGAATTCCCCTTGTCCTGATGTCGGGACGGAAGGAAGAAGTCACCGAAAAAATTTCTGAACCCTTTCAATATTTTGAATTTATTGAAAAGCCCTTTGAGAAAAATCAACTAATTTCTGCGATTAAATTGGCGTTCCAAAAAGCCAATCTTCCCCGGCCACCCCTATCCACCCCTGGAACTGCTGCACCTGCTCCTGCACCTGCTCCTCAAGCTGCTTCCGGTGGAGACGCTACGGATATTGCGGCAATTAAGGCTCAAATGGATAAAATGCAGGCGGAACTGGATGCACTGAAAAAACAAGTGTTGCAACTGAAAACATTTATTCAGAGGAAATTCAAGTAGGAAGGTTGACAGTTAACTATTCAGGGTTGACTGTTAACTATTGATGGAAAATTGAACGGAAATTATGATACTGGATGCTTCATTTTTGGCACAATTAAACGCCGCCATGGATTCATTATTACAACGAATGAATCTATTTTCCCAGGCGCGGGTTTTGGTGGTAGGAGATTTAACTTTAGATGAATTTTTGACAGGTCAAGTAGAACGTTTATCCCGTGAAGCTCCGGTATTAATTTTACGTCATGAACATACTCGCCAAATTCCCGGGGGCGGTGCAAATGCGGTTTACAATTTGGCAAAATTAGGGGCATCGGTTAAGGTGGCTGGACTGGTGGGAAAGGATGATCAAGGAATTGCCCTTTGTGGAATTTTTGAACAGGCGGGAATTGATATTGGGGGAATTTTTATTGATCCTAACCGTCCCACGGTAACGAAAACTCGGATTTCAGGTCATGCGCGTCAATCTGTTACCCAACAAATTGTTAGAGTTGATCGCAAATCTGACGAATTACCTGATATTGAATTACAGTTAAAATTAGCTGCATATATTAGTGAAAATATTGATACTGTAGATGCGGTGGTTTGTTCTGATTATGGGGATGGCGTCCTAACCCAATTGGTAATTGAAGCCGCATTAAAAGCTCCTTTAACGATTGTTGATACTCAAAAGGATTTACACAGATTTGCGGGTGCAACTTTGTTTACTCCTAACCTTCCTGAAGCGGAAAAAGCCGCGGGATATTCGATTAAAAATCAGCAAACTTTACAACGGGCGGGACAGGATTTATTAAGATTAACTCAAGCAAGTTCAATGTTAATTACCCGGGGAGAGGAAGGAATGAGTTTGTTTGATGGTGATCAACAATTTCAAATTCCGCCTTTTAATCGCACGGATGTTTTTGATGTTACCGGGGCTGGAGATACGGTGGTGGCGGCTTTAACCTTGGGTTTGTGCACGGGTTCATCGTTATGGGAAGCGGCGGTTTTAGGCAATTTAGCTGCTAGTTTAGTCGTGCGTCAATTTGGAACCGCGACAACCACAATTGAGGAAATGAAAGAAGCGTTGCGATCGCTTTTAAACCCAGAATAGGGAATTACGAATTACGAATTACGAATTACGAATAGGTAATTAACTGTTAACTGGTAAGGGCGGGTTCTGTTAGATCTTTGTTAATCACCTAAATCTCGATGAACCCGCCCCTACAACTGATTACTTGACAAATATTGATTTTAAGATAAAATTCTGGGGAACCGATATTTATAGGAATGCAAATGTTAACCCAAAATCAGCCTTTAACTGAAACAGTATTTTTGGCTAAACTCAACGAAATTATTGAAAGCAATCACCTACTCAAGCACCCCTTTTATCAGATGTGGACTGAGGGGAAACTGACATTAACCATGTTACAAGAGTACGCCCAAGAATATTATTTGCACGTTCATAACTTCCCCACCTATGTTAGTGCTACCCATGCGGCTTGTGATGATATCAATATTCGCAAAATGTTGTTAGAAAACCTGATTGAAGAAGAACGGGGCTCGGCCCATCATCCAGAATTATGGTTACGGTTTGCAGAAGGTTTAGGAGTAGAACGTAGTGCTGTTCTTGAGCGCCAACCTTTAAATAAAACCCAAGAATCGGTTCAAATTCTGAAAAAATTATCCCGTAGTGAAGAAGCAGAAAAAGGGTTAGCCGCACTATACGCTTATGAATCCCAATTTCCTGAAGTTTCTACTACCAAAATTGCTGGATTAGAAGAATTTTATGGTATCAAAGAAGAATCGGCTTTATCCTTCTTTAAAGTCCATGAAAAAGCCGATGAAATTCACAGTCAAATGACTCGGAAAGCCTTGTTACAACTGTGTCAAACCGCCGAACAACAACAAGCCGCATTAGACTCCGTACAAACGGCCGTTGATGCGTTTAACTTGCTTTTAGACGGTGTTTATGAAGAATATTGTCAGAACTAGAATTTTAGGCTAGATTTCGTTTAATTTTTCCTAAAAATCCTGTAGAGGGGTTATTGTTAACACCTCTACAGAAATTAAATCAGAAGAAATTAAATCAGTTCAACGATTCCATTAGAACCAATACTAATACTCTTATGACCTGCGCCCCCAGAGGAAATATTGACGGTTAGTTCATTTTTTTCGGCATCAAAATTGCCTTTAAATCCCAGAGGAGTCCCATCTAGGGTATAAATTAAAATGTTGACGGCCCCGGTTTTAATCTGCGAAAATGGCAGAACGGTTGATTGTCCACCAGCTAAAATTTTAGACGAATTTTGGCTTAAACCATACTGAATTGGTTTGCCCGCTTCATTGATGAGTCGAACTGTAACCCGTTGATCTGTTTTTACCCGAAATCCGGTATAAACCTGGGCTGAACTGGGACTAGGGGAAAATATAATCGGAGTAACGAAACTTAATGTTCCGATTAAAGCCAGGGTCGTTAAAAGTTTGATTTTCATAGATTTTATGGAATTAAATCAGAATCAGTTTGTCAATTATTCTAGTCTATATTTTTGAACTTCACACTTTAATTTTTTTAGCTGGTCTTTAATAAAAATTTTAGATTTTCTCAACATTTCCACTAGATTAGACTATTTAACAAAACTCCTAAATTCCATGACTTTTTCCAATCACCCAATTCCGACGAAAAAAACGCGATAGGGTAGATTCTTCTAATTGTAAAACAATCGGACGACCATGGGGACAGGTACGAGGATTGCGGGTTTTCATCCATTGATCTAATATAGTTTGCATCTGGGTTAAATTCAGGGGTGTGCCATTTTTAATTGCACTCCGACAGGCGGTGGCGACTTGGGCGGCTTGTAAATCTCCTCCTAAACTTAATTCTAATAAAGCTTCTGAACAATCACTGCGTTTGATTAATAATTCCGGGGCATTTCTAACTACCCAAATCCCATCGCCAAAGGGATCAACTTCTAATCCTAAACGGTGCATTTGTTCTAATTGCGCTATTGATAAATCTTGTAAAATAATCCCGGGTTCGATGGGAATTAATCGCCATTGATCACAGATTTGTTCATATAAAATCCGTTCATGGGCAATATGTTGTTCAATTAACCATAATCCGCTTGAATGTTCGGCAATAATATAGGTATTTAGAACTTGGGCGATCGCTTTTATTTCTAATATTCCTAATTCAGTTTGAGAGCTGGGAGCATCTAACTGAGTTTCGGAATTAATCCTATAGCTGCCCTTATCTTCCGAGACTTTAATTAACTTCTCAATGCGATTTTGAGGAGGGGAAATCCGCTCAAAATTTAACCTTAAAGCCTGTTCAATGCCTTGACTAATCAGTGCTTGCCATCCTTTCAAATTCTGGAGATAAACTTCACTTTTATCGGGGTTTCTATTCCAGTCTATTTGTTCGGGTAACAGGTGTAAATGTACAAAACAAATGGGATAGCGATCGCGGGGACAGGTGCGGGCGAGGGCGGTTAATAGGGTTTGTTCTAATTCCGGCGATCGCACCATTCTACCATTAATAGCCACCTTCACCCAATCGGGTCGGCGACGTGAAGCGCGATCGGGTAATCCTAATATTAATTCAATTTCCCTGAGATTAATATTATCATAATCTGGCGGAATTTTCAAATACAATAAATCATTGAATTGAACATTTTTAATAATCTGGGGTAAAATTTGTTGAGCATTCACCCCCGGACTAATTTGAAACCAAGGATTATGACCTTGACGTAGTTGCCAAGTCACCTGGGGATGACATAAGGCAATTTGCTGAATTATTAACTGAATACCGCGCAATTGTTGAGCCGAAGCGGGTAAAGATTGACGTCGATTTTGCCAATTTTCAAACAAATTAGAAACCGTAATCACTGTTCCCGGGGCGACAGCAATAGTTTCAGTTTGAACAACTTCTCCTTGATGATTATAACTAACACGCCAACCGCAATTAGCAAGGGAAGGAGAACGAGGGCGACTAATAATTTCTAAATCCGATAATTGGGCTAAACTGTGTAAGGCTTCCCCCCGAAATCCTAAACTATTAATTTGAAATAAATCTGTAATTGTGTTAATTTTGCTGGTACTATGGGCAGTGGCAGCTTGTTTTAAATTAGTTAAATCCATGCCCAAACCATTATCTACTACTTGCAGCCGCCAAGACTCCGGCCATACCGAAATTATAATCCGATTTGCCTGGGCATCTAAAGCATTTTCAACTAATTCCCGAACCACCGCTACTAAGGAGTCAATAACTTCACTGGCTGCAATTAAATCAATAACATCTTTGGGGAGAGTCCGAATACAATTCAAGGGTAAACAGGTTGAATTTAACATTTCAAAGGCAATAGGCAATCTTGCTGTAGGGAATAGGTAATAGGTAATAGGGTTAAATGTAATTTTAGTTTAATTTGACTTCTTCGGCAAGTTCAGCGTGCATTTCTTTTAGTTGAGTTTGGGGTAGTTTAATATAAAAAGTAGTACCTTGATTGGGAACGGATTTAAACTGAATTTGACCGCCATGGGCATCAATAATTGATTTAGCAATAGCAGTTCCTAACCCCGTACCACTGCGTTTTCCATGGGTAACAAAGGCATCAAATAAATGTTCTCGAATCAGATCAGGAATTCCAGGGCCATTGTCATTAATGGCTATTTCCGTCCATTTTCCCGTCAATGTAGCAGTGATTGAAATAGCTCCTCCTGGTTTTTCAAAGGCTTCTACCGCATTTCCCACTAAATTTTGAAAGACTCGAATCAGTTTATTTTCATCGACATAAATTCGACAATTTTCATCGGCTTGCACAGAAAATTTAACCTGGGTTGATTCAAAATAAACTCGATTTAATTTTTCAAAATTTTGTAGCATTTTTGCCACGGAAATCGATTTTCTGTATAAAAGTGTACTGCCTTTAGTAAATTCTAATACTTCCTCGGCCATACCTAACATCCGTTGAATTTGCATAGAAATCAAATCACACCATTCTTGAGTTTCTTCATCGGGGTGCATTTCCTTGAGCATGGAACTAGATAACTGAATTCCGGTAAAAGGACTTCTAAAATCATGTAAAATAGTATTCACCATTTCCCCGACTAATTCCATTTTTTCTTTATGGACTAATTGATGGACATATTGATTGGTAGTAACGCGCAAATGACTAATAATATAAGTAAATAAATTCAGAATTACTTTACCCTTAGCATTGCTTAAAATTTGCATCAAATCCGGTTGAGAAATTTTAGCTAATTTCACCTGTCCGGCCGTGATTGCCCGGGCGCTGCGGGGCTGTCCATCTAAGACCCCAAATTCTCCAAAAAAGTCATTAGCTTGGGCGACAGCAATGGTTTGATATTGACTCAATGGAGCTTCTTTTTTAAACTCCACCCGACCTTCTAAGACTAGATATAAAAAATTAGGAGCTTCTCCTTCTTCAAAAATAATATATTGGTCGGCAAACTGTTCAACAATTGCTAGTTCACAGAGTTGTTGAGCTTCGGGAAGTTCAAAATAGCTAATAAATCTATGAGAGGCTATATCCATTTTATATACCGGGTTGTCATCAAAAATTAGGGTAATCTGGTTTGGTGGTATTGAGTATGGAATTAATCAGTTTGATAGCTGAAAAAGGCAGTTTTTACTAAGGGCAAATTGCTTTTGGGGCTGAGAAAAATACAACTTAATAGTATAATAAATTATAGCGTGGATGCTCCCAACATTTGAGCTAAAGATGTTTGCAACACCGGGGGTAAACGGCGCATAATTTTGCCAGTTTGTCCGTCGATAGGAGCCAAAGTCACCTGGGCACTGAGATAATGGGATTGACCTTCTAGGGATTCAATCCGGTATTCCCAGGGAATTCGCACTCCTTTAGTTGGTAGGATTCGACTTTTAACCACAACCTGCATCCCCATTTTCACGGGTTGATGGTAGCGAATATTCAACTCGACAACGGGTAATTCGCAACCCATTTCTACTAAGTTATGATACTCCAATCCCGCCCAACGTAACTGTTCTACCCGGGCTTCTTCCATCCAAGACAGATAGGTTCCATGCCAAACGATACCACCATAGTCGGTATGATGGGGAGAAACCCGCACAACATAGTCAAACCAAGGGGTTGACCGGGGGGTATCCTTTGAGGATGGGGACTGAGGAACGGGATTTGTTTCAAACACTTTACAAATAGATTGAGAACGCAACATTTCTACAAATTATCTGTCAACTCGGGGGATTATTCTAGGTATGGATACTGTTTAATCCGTGTTGGATAGAGCTGACCCCTGATAAATCATCTATTTTAATCACAAGGAAAACCCATGATAAAAAAAATTCTAGTTGCGGTTGCTGGTCGAGGATTATGCGAAGAAATGCTGAATATGATGTTGGATATCCCCTCTTTCCAAAAAGCATCGGTGACGCTTCTACACGTTGTTTCTCCTGAAGTGAGTTCGGATACGATGTCGGAAAAGTTAACTGAGGCCGGAAAAATTCTGGCTGAAGCTGTTACCTCAATTAAACTCGACCCTAAGCAAATTAATCCTTTACTTAAACAAGGTGATCCTAAAGATATCGTTTGTCAAGTGGCCAACGAGGAAGATGTGGATTTAATTATTATGGGTTCCCGGGGTCTAGGACGTCTACAGGCGATTCTGGAAAACTCCGTCAGTCAGTATGTATTTCAACTCACCAGCCATCCCATGCTGTTGGTCAAGGACGATACCTATGTCAAAAAACTGCGTAAAATTATGGTGGCGGTGGATAATTCCGAAGCCTCTAAACAGTGTTTACAGTTAGCGATTTCCTTTGCCAAAGATATCGCTGGGACTCAACTGATTTTAGTCCACATTAATAAGGATATATCTGGGAAATCGAGCGAAGATTTCAGTAATAATGCGGAAAAAGATCCTATTTTAGCCCCGGCAATTGAAGAAGTAAAACGCATGGGAATCGGCTATCGTTGTGTTAGTGGGATTGGTAAACCAGGCCCGGAATTGTGTCGAGTTGCTGAAGAATTGAATCCTGATTTATTAATGTTAGGCTCCCCAGACCGTCGCCCCAACGTAGCTAAGAGTTTTATCGACTTAGACCGATTATTGGGAAGTTCCCTATCAGATTATGTGCGGGTTTATGCTAACTGTCCAGTTTTGTTAGCACGGACAACGGCAAAATAATTCCCGGTTAATTAACAAACATAAGAAAAAGCGCCATCAGACCGTTACTGTGGCGCTTTTTTTGAATGAAAATTCAATCAAAATTTAGGAAAAAACGGTATTAACCTTCTTTACCATCCCGACTTTGGGTTTGAATATACAAAATCAACAGAAAAACCGCAGGAACTGCCACAAACAAAATACTGGCAACAAATCCTAAATCATTAACTTGCATAATTGCCCTACCTTAAGTTAAATGGAAAATTCAAATACCCCTAGAATATCATTAATTGACGTTTTTGAATACATTGATTTTATAGTAGAGAACACCGAAACAGGCAATGGAGTCCGAGAAACCGGGGTTTTTTTCCCGAAAAACCCCGGTTTCTTTGGTTGGGTGCGTAAGTCCTGTACTTAATAGCTTACCAAATCGAAGTTAAATCTAACACAAAACCGGGTAAAACATCCTCGCCTGAAATTTGGTTAGGGTGTTCTAATATTTCCACATCTTGATGCAGACGATAAACCTCAATTTGTTGCTGTTTACGATTAATTAACCAACCTAATCTTGCCCCATTCTCCTGATATTCTTGCATTTTTTGACGAGTTTTTTCTAAACTATCACTCGGAGACATTAATTCCACCACAAAATCAGGACACAAAGGCACAAATTTATCCTGTTGTTCGGGTGTTAAAGATTCCCAACGTTCTCGACTTACCCAGGAAGCATCAGGAGCGCGGTCAGCACCATTCGGAAGGGTAAAACCCGTATTAGAATCAAAAACTTCACCTAAACGGTTTTTGGAATTCCATAAATCAAGTTGAGTGGTAATTTTAACATTCCGTTTCCCTGTATTTCCTCCCGTGGGGGGCATAATAATTAACTCTCCTGAGTGGGTGCGTTCAAATCGAAAATCATGATTTTCTTGACACAATTGCCAAAATTGTTCCGAGGTTAAATCCAGTTTCAATTTTAAAATTGGGGGTAAGGTCAGAATATTGGTTTCCATAGTAATATGGGGAATGGGGAATGGGGAATGGGGAATGGGGAATGGGGAATGGGGAATTACGAATTACGAATTACGAATTACGAATGGGTAATACTTCGACTTCGCTCAGTAACAGGGTAATGGATATCTATTATATTATAGAATAGAGAATATTAAAATCAACTGTCATGATCAACAAACTCATCTCTAGTTAAGATTAATTTTTGTAACAAAACCGATCAGAAATTGAGGTTTTTTCCCCTTTTTCAAGCTCAAACATAAACTAAAATTAAATCTTCTGCAATATTCTGGAATCTTGCTTAAAATATCTGTTATTACAGAAGAAACTATTTTAATAAAATCCGATGATAAATTCTAGCCGATTTCGCCTAATTCGCAAGCGGTTTGTCTTTGTTTTTCTATTTATATTAACCTTAGTGGGATGCCGAATTATCAGTAATTCCCCCGTGAGCGAAGTCATCCCAATGATTGCTGACTTACCAAAACCGCAACTTCCAGAATGGATTGAAACCATTAATCCCCTGGGCGAGAGTCCAGAATTAAGTCAAATTCATGTGATTTTTAAAGACCCTTTAATTCCCCTAGAAAGTTTAGAGAGTTCAGGACAAAAAAAACTCCTGAATAACTTTGAAATTAGCCCAGCCATACCCGGCGAATTTCGATTTTTAACACCTAGAATGATAGGATTTCAAGCCGATAAAGCCCTCCCCTTAGCTACCCGTTTACAAGTTACTATAAAAAAAGGATTAGCCGATTTAAACCAAAATCAATTAGACCAGGATATCGCCTGGACATTTGCCACCGAACCGATTAAATTATCTAATTTACCCGGAAGTGAAGAACAACCAGGTTCTTCAGAAAATCCCCTGGGATTAAATCCCGAACTAAAATTTAATTCCAACGTAGAATTAGATTTAAACTCTTTAAAAGAACACTTACAACTAATTTCTCAAAAAACTAATCAAGTAATTCCTGTGGAGGTTAAAATTGCCCAACCCGAAGACAATCAAACCCCCATTGAACCTTTAAAAAGATTCAATGGGGCAACTCAAAACCCCGAATATATTGTTACTCCCAAACAACCATTACAAACCGCTACTAAATATCAATTTAAAATTACCCCAGGATTACGTCCTGCCAAAGGAAATTTAGAAACTCAAGTTGAGATTTCTAGCCCGATTAAAACCTATGATACTTTAAAATTTATTAATTTAGAACTTCCCGTTAAAGCATCAGAAGAAGGAACATTTGGGCGCTTTGTTACGGGAAATCCTCAACTGCTATTTAATAATGGAATTATTGCCGAATCAGCCCTAAAAAATATTACCATTAAACCGGCACCTAAAACCGAAATTAAAGCCATTCAAGCCTATGATAATTATGAGCAAGTTACCATCAATCCTTGGGTTTTAGAACCCCAAACTAATTATACCATTACCATAGGTGCGGAAGTTGAAGATAAATTTAATCAGAAATTAGGAAAACCCGTTACTGTTAACTATAAAACTGGGGATTTAACCCCAGATATTTCCGTACCTTCGGGATTAAATATTTTCCCATCCCAACAAAATTTAGAACTGAATATTTCTACCTTAAATTTACCTGAATCACAATATCGAGCCGCTTATCAAGTAGTACAACCCACGGATTTAGTTTATACCGATACGGCCTACCCTAGAGATGAAGGTAGAAAAAATCTATTACTTCCCCAGGAAAAATGGACGACTTTTGCTGTTCCTAACCCGAAAAATAATATTCAAGAAACCTCAATTAATTTAAGAGAAAAATTAGGGGGAAATACGGGAATGTTAGCATACGGAGTCACGGCAAAAACTACCCGTTATCAACAGGAAGGTGAACAGAAATGGATTGAACCTCAATTTAATGGTTTGGTACAATTAACTAATTTAGGCGTATTTGCCCAATGGTTTCCAGAGTCAGGAATGGTGCGGGTGAATCACTTAGATAACGGCTCCGTTGTTGCCGGTGCAATTGTTGAAATATATCCATCTAAACTCGATGCAAAATCCCATCCTAAACCCCAATCTTGTGCAACAGGAATTACTGATAATCAAGGTATATTATGGTTAAATTCTCAACAGTTAAAATCCTGTATGCAGGGGGAAAGATTTGCCGAAGCACCGGAATTATTAGTAATTGTCAAGGAAGGTAAAGATTGGGCTTTTACCCGTACCCTATCCTATAGTGGAGCCGATGGATACGGAATTGATGCCAATTGGGAAGATAAACAAACCCTATCCCGGGGAGTGATTTTTTCAGACCGTCAACTGTATCAACCTGGGGAAAAAGTTGCCTTAACGGGTGTCACTTATTCCCTAGAAAATGGCACATTAAAACCTAATAAAAATCAAAGTTATACGGTGACTTTAGAAAATCCCAAAAAAACAAAGCAAGAATTAGGAGATTATCAAAGTAATGAATTTGCTACATTTTCTGTAGAATTTTCCTTAGAAGAAAATCAACCTTTGGGAAATTATATTATTCGGGCAAAAGACAACAATGGGGTAGAACTTTTAGGTAATTTCCGTGTAGCTGAATTTAAACCACCTAATTTTAAAGTTGCCCTAAATTTAGATCAAAAATTTGCCCAAATTGGAGATAAAATTACCGCAAAAGCCCAGAGTGAATATCTGTTTGGTGCTCCGGTAGCTGAAGGTGCTGCTAAATATTATGTGACTCGAAATGCAACGGATTTTGTCCCGAAAAAATGGGAAAATTATTCCTTTGGTCGTCAATGGTTTTGGCCGGAAGAAAAACCCAATGTTTCTGATAGTGTATTGCAAGAAAATCAACAGTTAGATGCTCAAGGTCAGGGGAGTAAAACTATCACTGTAGCTAAGGATTTACCCTATCCCATGACCTATCGGGTGGATGTGGAAGTTACGGATATTTCTAACTTATCCGTTGCTGATTCTGAGTCCTTTACCGCCCTTCCCAGTGACCGTTTTATTGGGTTAAAAACTGCATTTATTGCCGAAGCGGGTAAGGAGTTTCCTGTTGATATGATTGTCACCGATATTCAAGGAAAACCCCTGGAAAATATTGGGGTAAATTTGCAACTGCAAAAAATGGATTATAGCCAAGTAACGCGAGTTGTTGAAGGAGCGCGAACCCCTAAAAATCAAATTCAATATCAAACCGTTGCTCAAGTTGATATTAAGTCGGGTCAGAAGGAACAAACTATTAATTTGACGGCTCCAGATTCGGGTTCCTATCGAATTCGTGCTAATTTTAGTGATAAAAATAATGAAGTTACCGCCACAGATTTACAAATTTGGGTGACAGGAAATGGGTTAGTTTATTGGGGAGGAGATGAAGAAAAATTAACCATTAAACTGAATAAAACTACCTATAAACCCGGAGAAACTGCAACCGCTTTAATTCAATCTCCCTATCCCGAAGGGGAATTATATTTTGCTGTAGTACGGGATAAACCGCTTTATGAACAGGTGATTAAAGTTAAAGGGGGCGCGCCAGAAATTCAGTTTCAAGTCACCCCAGAAATGTTACCCAATGCCGCAGTTGAAGCGGTATTAGTGCGACAAGGAAAACAAATTTCTGAACTCGAACCTGGTAGTTTAGAAAACTTAGCTAAAATTGGATTTACGCCCTTTAAAATCAACCTAGAAGATCAATATTTGCAAGTGCAAGTTAATCCCCAACAAGCCAAACTAGAACCAGGTTCTCAACAGAGCTTAGACCTAACTTTAACTGATAGTAAAAATCAACCAATTCGCGGACAATTTACCGTAATGGTGGTGAATGATTCAGTTTTACAACTCAATAATTATCGACCTCCGAATTTAGTAGAAACCGTCTATGCAAAACAGCCGATTTCCACAAGATTTAGTGATAATCGTCCGGAGGTTATTTTAAATCAAATGGCGTCTTCCTTAGCAAAAGGTTGGGGTTATGGAGGCGGTTTATCTAGTGCTACAGCTAATACTCGAATTCGTAAAAACTTTCAAGCCCTAGCCTTTTATCAGGGTTCAATTATTACCGATAATCAAGGAAAAGCTACGGTTAATTTTAAGCTCCCTGATGATTTAACTACCTGGCGAGTGATGGTAGTGGCAACGGATGGAAGCCAAAAATTTGGGTCGGCTGAAACTACATTTATGACCACTCAAGCATTAATGTCTAACCCAATTTTACCACAATTTGCCCGTCCAGGCGATCGCATTTTAGCCGGATTATCAATTACCAATTTAACCGGAGAAAAGGGCAAATTAAATATTACCGGAACTGTTAACGGCGGGATTCAATTTTCCCCTGGAAACGCCAATCAACAGACCTTAAAAACTAACGCCGAAGCCGGAACTAATGCCTATCGCTTTCCAATTTTAGTTAAACAAGCAGGGGATTCTCAAGTTCAATTTACCACGGAATTTAACGGTAAATCCGATGGGTTTGCAGTACCTTTAACGGTGAAAACCTTTGACGTTAATGAACAGGTAATTGAGTCAGGACGGACAACTAATACTGTCACCATTCCCCTAAATATTAGTAAAAAAGTTGTTCCCGATTTCGGAGGGTTAGAAATTAATTTAGCTAGTACCCTAATTCCTCAACTGACTGCTTCTGCTCAACAGGTATTTAATCGAGAGAGATGGCCGTTTCTCGAACCTGCTGTTAGTGAATTAATCATTGCTGCTAATATGCAGATTTTGGGTAAAAAATACGGTCAAAATTTCAATAATTTGCAGTTACCTGAACGGGCTAAAACCGCTTTAGCTAATATTGAAGAATTGCAACAAGAAGATGGTGGAATTGCAACCTATCCGGGTTCAAGATTCTCTAGTCCTTTCCTTTCCGCCTATACAGCAGAAGCCTTAGCCCAAGCTCAAAATGCCGGATTTTCGGTTAATTCTGAGTTGATTAATTCTCTAAAAACCTATTTAACTCAAGGGGTGAATGATCCTCTAAAATATGATTTCTGTAGCGATGAAGTTTGTAAAAATCAAATCCGCTTAAATGCCTTAATTGCTTTAGACGCGCTGGGAGAAAAACGCAGTGATTTCTTAGATGATATCCGGCAAAATTTTGATCAATTTGATCCCGTGACCCAGATTAAACTGGTACGCTATTTATCTCAATTTCCCCAATGGAAACAGGAGTATGATACTCTATTTGAGCAAGTGCAAAAACAGATTTACGTCACAGGAAGAACGGCAACGCTGAACTTACCTCAAGGCTATAGTTGGTTAAATTCTGATACCGCAATTCAGTCCCAAGGGTTAGGTTTATTGTTAACAAAAAATTCCCAATCTGCCACCGTTGATAAGCTGGTGGAAAGTTTATTAAATCTGCGTCGAGATGGGACTTGGGGAGGTAGTTATGATAACGCCCAGGCGTTAACAGCTTTAACTGCATATAGTCAAACCGAGGCGACACCACCTAACTTTAAGGTGGCGATTAATTTAGCAGATCAAACATTAGGAGAAACTCAATTCAAAGGGTATAAAGATTCTAGTTTTAGTTTAGATATACCTATGTCAGAATTACCCCAAGGCAAAAATAATTTAATTTTAGAAGCGTCAAATCAAGGCAAATTAAATTATTGGGTCGCCTATCGTTATCGTTTAGAAGGAAATCAACCCGGACGTTTAAATGGGTTAAGAATTACCCGCACAATTCGCCCTGCTAATGAGGATAAAATTTTACAAACAATTGACTTGAATAATCCTAAAGATCTGCTCAAGGTATCACCGGGACAAGTGTTTGATATCGGTTTAGATATTATTACGGATCATCCTATTGATCAAGTCATGATTACTGACCCCCTTCCCGCCGGATTTGAAGCTATTGATGCTAGTTTTAAAACCAGTAATTTAGCAGTAAAAGCTCAAGAAAGTAGTTGGCAAATTAACTATCAAACGGTTCATAATGACCGAATTACAGCCTATAGCGATCGCTTAGAACCGGGGATTTATCAACTACATTATTTAGTTCGTGCTGTGACTCCAGGGGAATATTTATGGCCGGGTGCAGAAGCAAAATTACAACATACTCCCGAAGAATTTGGCCGCAGTGCATCGACAACTTTATTGGTTTCTAAACCCTAGTTATGATCCCCCTAAATTGCCATTATTAAAGGGGACTAAGATCCCCCTAAATCCCCCTTAATAAGGGGGACTTTGAAATCCGTTTCCCCCTTAATACAAGGGACTAATATCCCCCTAAATCCTCATTAATAAGGGGGACTTTGAAATCCGTTTCCCCCCTTTTTTAGGGGGGCTAGGGGGGATCATCTGACAAAAAAATATTTTAATAAAGCAGAAAAAATGCTAAAATTAAAATAGTTTCAATCCACAGGATAAGGAATAAAATCAATGTCTGTGATCGCGGTAATTGACTATGATATGGGGAATTTACACTCGGTTTGCAAAGGTTTAGAAAAAGCCGGGGTAAAACCTCAAGTGACTGACTCAGCTACAGTTATTAAAAATGCTGATGCGGTTGTATTACCTGGGGTGGGTTCTTTTGACCCCGCTATGCAACATTTGCGATCGCGGAATTTAATTGAACCCATTCAAGATATTATTGCTTCCGGTGTTCCCTTTTTAGGCATTTGTTTAGGCTTACAAATTCTATTTGAATCTTCAGAAGAAGGTCAGGAAAAAGGCCTAGGAATATTCCCCGGAACTGTGCGCCGTTTTCAGTCTGAACCTGGGTTAACTATACCTCATATTGGTTGGAATCAACTATCTTTTATTCAACCAAATATTCCCTTATGGAAAACCATTGGTTCCCAACCTTGGGTCTATTTTGTCCATTCCTATTATGTTGATCCAACTGATAGTAATTTAACTGCGGCGACTATTCAGCATGGAAGTCAAATTATTACAGCGGCGATCGCAAAAGATAACGTCATGGCGGTACAATTTCACCCGGAAAAGTCCTCTAACGCCGGACTAAAAATATTAGATAATTTTGTAGAATTAGTTCAAGGTAAACCTCAAACGTTAAGCCCTGTTTCTGTATAAGATAGACCGGATTTATTATTAATTGGAGGAATAAATTTTTGAGTTTAAGAATCTATGGAAACCGCCTGTTAAAAACCTTACCCGGAGAAGAAACCAGACCCACATTAGCTAGGGTCAGGGAAGCGGTTTTTAATATTTGGCAAGGTAAAATAAAAGCCTGTCGCTGGTTGGATTTATGTACGGGTAGTGGGTCGATGGGGGCTGAGGCATTATGTCGAGGGGCGGCGGTTGTGATCGGGATTGAACAACACGGGAAAGCCTGTAAACTTATCCAAGAAAATTGGCAAACAATGGCGGATTCTTCCCAACAAATTCAAGTGATTCGAGGAGATATTTTAGGGAAGTTAAAGACTTTATCCGGGCAAAAATTTGATTGTATTTATTTTGATCCGCCCTATAATAGCAATCTTTATCAACCTGTCTTAGAAGCCATATCTCAATATCAACTCCTATCCGATCATGGAGAAATTGCGGTGGAACACCATACCCATCGTTGGCAAATTCAACCAATTACAGACCTAGAAATTTGTCGAGAAAAAACCTACAGCAATTGTGCTTTAACGTTTTATTGTTTAAAATAATAAACACGGATTTAAGAGGATTTCACGGATTTCACGGATTTTAATTTGTCCCCCAATCAAGTTGAGGGCAGGCCCCCAATCAAGTCGAAACCAGGGTTAATCTGCGTAATCCCCTTAAATCCGTGATCCTTATTACTGGAGTTTTTATGTTTTACGAAAAAGAAAAACAAATTGCGATTGCAGCCACATTAAGCGCCTGGAAACTGTGTGAAAGAGTGCGGGAAAATATTCCCCAAGCGATGGAAAAAATTGATAAAAGTCCGGTGACGGTAGCTGATTATGGCTCTCAAGCAATTATTTGTAAAGCTTTAGCAGAAGTATTCCCCAATGATCCCGTTGTGGGGGAAGAAGATGCGACGGAATTACAAACTCCAGAAATGGCGGAAAACTTAGCAAAAATTACTCAATACGTCCAAGAAATCATTCCCGATGCCACTTCAGAACAAATTATCAACTGGATTAATCAAGGCAATGGAAAAGTTGAAAAAAGGTTTTGGACATTAGATCCAATTGATGGTACAAAGGGCTTTTTAAGACAGGATCAATATGCGATCGCTTTGGCTTTAATTGAGGATGGAGAGGTGAAAGTTGGGGTGATGGGATGCCCAGCCTATCCCGTGGAAAATCATCAAGCTGGGGCCTTATTTGTAGCAGTTAGGGGCCAAGGATCAACGATGATCATATTGGCAACGGGGGAAGAAATTCCGATTCAAGTTGTCGCTGAAAATGATATGGAAAATTTGCGATTTGTCGGCAGTATTGAAGCCAGTCATGGTGATATTGATCGTCAGGATGCTGTGGCAAAAGCGGTGGGAATTGTGGCGCCAGCAGTTAAGATGGATTCCCAGGCAAAATATGGGGCGGTGGCGTCTGGAAAAGCGGCGTTATATTTGCGACTTCCTTCTCCTAAAACCCCTAATTATCGGGAGAATATTTGGGATCATGCCGCCGGGGCAATTGTAGTAGAAGAAGCGGGGGGACGGGTGAGTGATATGTTTGGTAAACCTTTGGATTTTGCCTCTAATCCTAAGATGTTAGAAAATCGGGGTATTATTGTTAGTAATGGGATTATCCATGATCCTGTTTTAGCAGTATTAAATGAATAATTGATCCAAATTATTCTAGGATTTTTTCTGATTAATTCTGTGTTGGGGTAAAGAAACCTTCATTGGTGTCAACTTAAGCCTCCGAAGCCCGGAAATAAATTTCGGGCTGTAGAGACGTGCCATAGCGCGTCTCTACTTTGATATAATAGTCTCCCTGTAAGACTGAATCACATAAACTCTGGCATTTTGATATTGCTTTATCCGCGCTAAAATTTGAGCTTTTAACATCCCAAGTTGAGGATACAGATAAACCCATTTTAAAAAACCGATAACGGATGAATCTAAAGCTAATTTTCCCCTCCTAATTTGTTATAACTTATAACTCCTTCTTTCTGGCATCGGTTTTTTATTGATCCGGTTTCGATCGCTGATTAATTAACTATTGCCTATTTTGGTATTCCCTGCTATATAATTAATATCAACTTAAAAAGGGATAGTTCCCCTTAATTTTGGTATCCTAATCTTCAATATTTATTATGCTGGCAAAACGAATTTTACCTTGTTTAGATGTGAAAGCGGGTCGAGTGGTGAAGGGGGTTAATTTTGTTGATTTAAAAGATGCTGGTGATCCGGTGGAATTGGCAGCGGCTTATAATGATGCTGGAGCGGATGAATTAGTATTTCTGGATATCACCGCCACCCATGAAGACCGAGATATTATTTTTGATGTGGTTTATCGCACCGCCGAACAGGTATTTATTCCCTTAACAGTAGGTGGAGGGATTCAAAACTTAGAAATGATTAAAAACTTATTAAGAGCCGGGGCAGATAAAGTTAGTATTAATTCCGCCGCCGTGCGTGATCCTGACTTAATTAATCGAGCCAGCGATCACTTTGGGGTGCAATGTATTGTAGTAGCAATTGATGCCCGTAGGCGCACAAATCCCGATAATCCGGGTTGGGATGTTTATGTACGAGGCGGTCGGGAAAATACCGGAATTGATGCTCTAAAATGGGCAAAAGAAGTTACAAAAAGAGGGGCCGGAGAACTTCTAGTTACCAGTATGGATGCGGATGGAACCCAGGCGGGCTATGATTTAGAATTAACTCGAACTATTGCCGAATCCGTGGAAATTCCGGTGATTGCATCGGGAGGCGCTGGGACTTGTGAGCATATTTATCAAGCCCTAACCCAAGGGAAAGCCGAAGCCGCTTTATTAGCCTCCCTATTGCATTATGGTCAATTAAGTGTGGCAGAAATTAAGACCTATTTAGCAGAACATCAAGTCCCGGTGAGGAATCCTGATATTTTGTCAGGGTGAGGTCATCTTTTATTGGGCTTAAACAAATATTTGTTGATACCGAATTCGAGCCATAATTAGACTATTCCAAAGAAAAAATAGTGATTCTCCACCACCGGAGCGAAGAATTTTTTCAGCAGTTTTTCTCACATTTATCTGTTGATTCACTTTTTGATCAGCATCCTATAGCAGTCCTAAATCATTATCAAGAGCATGATATAATGATATACACTACTTGATTATGACAATAAAAATTATGAATGACTTACAACAGGCAGAAAAAGAGCGGAACAAAGAAATAGCTGAATTAGAAATTTTAATTGAGAGTAATCTTTCGGCAAGAGAACTAAAACGAGCAATAGCTGTCAGGATGGCGCTCACCGGTAAAATTTACCGTGAAATCAGCCAAATTTTAGGTGTAAGCGAATTTTTTGTTGGGCATTGGAAAAAAGTTTTTAAAGGCAAAGGAATCGCTGGATTAAAACT
>MNYZ01000086.1 GCA_001873365.1 Oscillatoriales cyanobacterium CG2_30_40_61
GATTGTTCTAATTGAGTTTGTAATTGTTCTTGTTGAGATTGAAATTGTTCTAATTCGGTTTGGGTTTGTTTAAGGTTAGTTTGAGATTGTTCTAATTGAGTTTGTAATTGTTCTTGTTGAGATTGAAATTGTTCTAATTCGGTTTGGGTTTGCTTAAGGTTGGTTTGAGATTGTTCTAATTCGGTTTGGGTTTGTTTAAGGTTAGTTTGAGATTGTTCTAATTCGGTTTGTAGTTGTTTTTGTTGAGATTGAGATTGTTCTAATTCCTGTAATATTTGATCCCTTTGAGATTCTAACTCAGCTAAATCCTCTGTACTCGTGTGCAGTTGAATTTGGGTTTGTTCCAATGTTAACAAAACCTCTTGGTACTGTAATTGTAAAGTTTCTAACTCCTGTTGGGTTTCTTGAAGTTGTTGGGAAATTGGAGATAGGGGTTTAACGGGTTGAACTCCATCTTCAGTCCTAACAGTTTGACGCACATAAAATGCTTCTCCCCAAGCGGGATGGTAGGGAGTTTCCTCTGCTACACAGTCAAATTGATAGTCGGTGAGAAACTGATTAACTTCTTCTGCTAATGCACCTCCTTCAAATAGTTCTTGATAGTGAACATTCGTGTAAATAGCATCTAGGTTATTCAGGAGTTGGGTAGCACCTTCCAAGGCTAAAAGTTCAGCGCCCTGAATATCGAGAATCAGAATATTAAAGTCACTAGGAGAGAGGTTCAATTCTTCCAGGAGAGTATCCAGAGTCCGCGAGGAAAGGGTGAGTTGTTGAATTTCTTTAATATTGGGGTAAATTTCGCCGTACTGTTTCCAGGGCAAAATAGAACTGCTAGACTCAAGGGAAGTTAGGTGCAGGGTAACGGTGTCGTTATGGTTGGCAATAGCAGCCTGAACCACTTGGATATTAGGACTATTGGCAAAATTCTCCTGTAGTCGTTCAACGGCGCTGGGGTTGGCATCAATAAGTAGGGTTTTAACCGTATTGGGGAGGTTGAGACGTTTGAGGGTTTTGCCATCGTAAGCACCAATTAAGATAATGCCGCGTGGGGTGATGTTGTGGTGTTGGCAGAGGTCGGGAAAGTTGAGTTTCATGGAGAGGGTCGTTTGAGGTCTAATGATTTGAGTTTCTATTGTATCAGGTAGTAGAATTGAATTAAAGGAAACCATTAATAACTGAATTTAAGTAGGTGTTTATATTACCTCGCAGACACAAAGAAATTTGTTGTTGGGTGACAGTCCTCTATTATTGCGCCGCATCGCAACAACTTATTAGTGAACAACGATCCAATAGGGGGCGTTGTTTGATATACTGGTTAACGATAAGTAGAAAAGGTAATTCAGTCTGTGAGTATTGTTGAACTTCTGAGAGAAGCTAATCGACAGGAACAAAAAGGTGAATGGGATGAAGCGATCGCAACCTATCATCAAGCTATTCAAAATAATCCCAAGTTCCATTGGTCACACTACTATTTAGGAAAAGCCTTAGAAGAGCAAGGACGGTTAGATGAGGCTATTCTCTGCTATTGTCAAGCAATTAAAATCAATCCCCAGTTTTTTCCTGGTTATTGTCGATTAGGTCAAACCTTCTATCTACTCACCCAGCAAAACCAGGAACTTCCATTTCAACATTATCAAGCGATAGCATCTTGTGTTGAACCTAATTTTGCAACAGAACGGCTTTTATTCGATGATCAAGTTTTTTTAGAAAAAACAAAGCACCTTAATAATGAGGATTTTTTAAGACAAATTTATCTGACTTATTTGGGTCGGGAAGCTGATGTTCAGGGTCTTCAAAATCATCTCCAAAGTTTAGAAGTAAGTAACCCAATTAGTCGTAAAGATATGATTGAGTTAAAGTTTCGTAATTCCCATGAATTTGCAAATGTAACCAGATTTTCTAAACTAGAGATTGTTATAAATATTTACAAAAAGGCTCTTGATATTGTTCCTGATTCCTGCTCAGTTTATTACAAATTAGCACAAGTGTTAGAAGCTCAAAATAAGTGGGAAGAAGCTATTGAAGTTTATCGTAAAATTTTAGAAATTAATCCTGTATTTGTTCCAGCAGTTAATCAACTCCAAATTCTATTTCATATAGTGGTACAGCCAAAACTAATAACAGAAATAAAAAAAATAATACCTAATCATTTTTTTGCCTACAAAAATAAAAAATATTACTCTCGATGTACTTCTAGTTCTCCAAATAAATATTTATTCATCCATATTCCCAAAACCGCAGGGTCGCTAATTAACGGTCTAATTGAACAACTTTTTTTGCCAGAAGAATGTTTATTATTTTTATTTAATGATGGTTTTTACGATAGATATAAACGCCATTTAGAAGCGAATCAGCCCAAACAATTTAAATTTTTTGCCGGACATCTGAGCTATGATTTGAGTCATTTGGTAGATGCTGATTATAAGATTACTTTCCTTAGAAATCCCGTAGACAGGGTGTTATCCAACTATTTCTTTTGGCGAAAAATTTATATAAATTGTAATCCGACGATAGAAGATTTTAATGGAAATCCTTGCCCACTCATAGACTATGATTTATCTTGGGAAGAAGATTTACTCCGACATCTTGCAGCCCCTGCGATAAATAGTTTAGACTTCATCAATCTTCAGACATGGCAATTAGCCTTTAACATTTATAATCGTCCTCATGAAATTGGTTCGGATCGAGAGGTCTTGTCAATGGCAAAACAACATTTAGATGATTTTAATTTTGTCGGAATTTATGAAAGATTAAATTCTGATTTAGGGAGGCTA
The DNA here is from genome assembly GCA_001873365.1 of Oscillatoriales cyanobacterium CG2_30_40_61. Classification (GTDB taxonomy): domain Bacteria; phylum Cyanobacteriota; class Cyanobacteriia; order Cyanobacteriales; family Microcoleaceae; genus Planktothrix. The sequence goes on from MNYZ01000086.1 coordinate 2,775, forward strand.
TTTAAAGAACAAGGTTGGCAACTTCCTGAACAACTAGAACGAAAGAATGCTACGGTAGAAAGAAAGCAAATCTCAGAGGTAGATAGTCATATTATTGATGTCATCCGTTCTAAAAACGCTCTTGACATAGAACTTTATGATTATGCTCTCAACAAGTTCGGTTCAATTCTTTAAAAAATCTGGTCAGAATAGCTTGATTTTTAAAGTTTAAACGGATATATTGTTTTCAATTAGACCAAAACTATAACTGTTCATTAACAAGCGATTGAATCAAATGAGTAATTTAGCCAATATAGAGGAAATTATCAAAAAATGAATCAACTGAAACGAGAAGGATATTTACAGAACGCGATCGCTCTTGATGCTCATCAGTATGAGTTAAATCTTTTTGAACCTCCAGCCCTTTTAGAACCTGGAGATTTACTTAAAGTTTCAGGTAAACTTAAAAATATTAGTGGTCGAGATTGGGATATATTTATTGATGATCAGGAAACTATTAAAATAGGCATTCAGGTTTATGAAGAAAATAAACCTGGACGTCAGGAATTTAGGAGATCCCTGGGTGTAGATAATTTTTTTGATGGTGCAACTATTGAGTTTGGATGTGTAATTGATACTAGGCCGTTACAGCAAGGAAAAATTAGATTACTATTTGATCTAGTAGCAGAAGGTTGTTATTGGTTTGAGGACAAGGGAGCTAAACCTGAAACTATTACAGTACAAGTTTTACCTGAAACTGCGGGTAATTTAATCAAGGTTGGCAACCAACTTAAACGGGAAGGAAGGTTAGTAGAAGCTATTGCCAACTATCGCCATGCTCTTGAGTTAAACCCTAACTTGTCCTGGTTATATTACAACTTAGGAGATGCTTTAGAGAAACAAGGTAATATCAATCAGGCGACTACCAATTATTACCATGCTATCAATTTAAACCCCCATTCATTTTGGTTGCATTATAGATTAATGGAAATGTTATATAGCCAGGGTAAATACTATGCGGCACTTGGCTACTACAAAACTATAATTAAACTCCCGCAATTTAAAAATAATTTCTATAAAAACAAGTCAAAAAAATTACTCATAAAGTTGTTACATAAATATAAATTTATCAATAATGATGTCATTAACTTTCTTCAAGAGAATGGTTTTGATCCAGATCAATATGTTACCATTGACAATGAAAAATGGGATAAATTAAAAGATTCTTTATCAGTTAATAATCAGCAGATTGATCTTTCCCAACATGAAAGGAAAATATTTTCCCAAAATGGGGAAGATGGTGTGATTAAAAAAATATTTGAAGTGATAAAAACCACTAATAAATATTATGTTGAGTTTGGAGTAGAAAATGCAAATGAATGTAATACCAGAAATTTGAGAGAAAATTGCGGATGGTCTGGATTATTAATGGATGGGGGTTACGAAAATAAAGAAATAGGTTTATATCAAGAGTTTATTACTGCTGAAAACATCAACGAGCTATTCAAAAAATATAAGGTACCTCAAGAATTAGACTTGTTATCTATTGATATTGATTATAATGATTTTTATGTTTGGAAAAGTTTAGATAAAATCTATCAGCCTCGTGTTGTCATTATCGAATATAATGCTTCCCACTTACCAACAGAAGATAAAGTTGTTACATACGATCCGAATGCTGTCTGGGATAGTACGAATTACTTTGGTGCTAGTATAAGGGCATTGTATAATTTAGGAAAACTTAAAGGGTATTCTTTGATTTATGCAAACAATCAAGGTGTTAATCTGTTTTTTGTAAAGAATTCAATATTAAGTAAAATCGAACATTCTTTTAAAGATACAAATAATATATTTTTGATTTACAATTCTCCTAAATATGGTTCAGATATTAGTGGGGGTCACAGAAAAGATGATAAAAACAGAGAATATGTAACCTCAAGAGAAATTTTATTAACCTAAATCAGTCTAACCCCTTAAAAAAATATAGATTTTATGATATCATGAGTTAAACTCGGAAATCTTGTTAACATGAAGGATATTATAGTAGAATATATATCCGTGTCTGGTAATTTATTCAAATCAATAGCAAATTAAACTTAAGATGAACACTATGCTACAAGATGATTTTGGTATTAACGTTGCAGGTCATATCACAGGAGATTTTGGTCTGGCAGAAGCAGTTAGATCCACCCTGAAATCAATTAAAGCGGTAGGTACTCCTCTAGCGATTAATAATCTTCATAAGGTGGCAGGGCAATACATAGATACAACATTTACAGACTTCTCTGATGACAATCCTTACCCAATTAACTTAGTTCATACTAATCCAAATATTCTGATGATTGATGGATTTCAAAACAAAATATTTGACAATTTTGGAATGGAATATTTCCAAGATCGATACAACATAGGCTTTTGGTTTTGGGAATTGCCAAAATTTCCCCAAGACTGGGAACCTGCTTTTGATTTTTTTGATGAAATCTGGACAGCTAGTAAATATACTGCTGAATCAATTGCTGCTGTATCGCCTGTTCCAGTTGTTACTATTCCTTTGTGCATAGATTTACCACAACCCAAACTGAGTAGATCGGATTTTGGACTGCCTAAAGATAAGTTGATTTTTCTATTTATTTTTGATTTTGTTAGCTCCTTTGAGCGCAAAAATTCTTTTGCTGTCATTGAATCTTTTAAACAAGCTTTTGATAGCTCTAATCAAGATGTTTTGTTAGTTCTCAAGTTTTCTAATGGTCATGCTCATCCCCAAAGACGAGAAGAATTAGAGGCACTAATTGGCGATTGGCCAGTACAGTTGATAGAAGGTCATTTAAAGCGGGAAGAAGTGTATGCTTTAATTAAGAACTGTGACTGTTATGTGTCCCTGCATCGGGCAGAAGGGTTTGGCTTGACGATGGCAGAAGCAATGTTTTACGGTAAGCCTGTGATTGCCACCGCTTACTCGTCTAATATGGACTTTATGAACGTTAGTAATAGTTTTATGGTTAAGTATGAGCTAGTGACTACAGCAGAAGACTATGGAGCCTATCCCAAGGGCAGTATTTGGGCAGAACCTGATGTGGATCATGCGGCATCCTTTATGCGCTATGTTTATGAAGATAATCAGGCAGCAAAGCAAGTGGGAGCTAGAGCAGCAGAAGATATTCGGTCTTTACTCAGTCCTCACACCGTTGGCTTAGAAATTCAAAATCGGCTTCAGCTAATTATGAAATGGTTGCAGACTCCTGGCTATTCTAGCCGACTGAGTAAGAGAATTGTAGAACTCAAATCAGAAATTAACTGGTGGTCATCTCAATCTTCAGCTTGGAGGCAAACTGCTGAACAGGTTGCGAGAGAAATTAAACATTATAAGTCTGAATTACCCCGTTATTAACTAAGATTAAATTTTCTTCTGTTAGCAAGAGTTGTATGGATTTTTATTTCTGCAAAATTATGTTTAAATCAATTAATTAACAATGTTAAATTCAATCCACGATTTCTCATTAGGTGTTAATGTCGCAGGTCATGTTACGGGTGAGTATGGACTAGGAACAGCAGCCAGGGCAACATTGCGATCAATGTCAGTTGTTAATATTCCATTTGCGATTAAAAATATTGATGTAGCTTGGCATCGCAACTTAGATCACACCTATATAGACTATTTCACCGATGATAACCCCTACCCCATTAACTTAATTCATATCAATCCCGATCCAGGGTTATATGAATGGATTGGCACAGATTATTTTAAAGGAAAATATAACATTGGTTATTGGGCTTGGGAATTGCTACAATTTCCTTCAGCTTGGGAATTTGCCTTTGATTATTTTGATGAAGTTTGGACACTGAGTAATTACTGTGCAGAATCAATTACTAAGGTTTCCCCGATTCCTGTAATCAAATTACCTCCCAGTATTGATTTAGATAAACCGTCATTAGGACGAGAATTTTTGGGATTGCCAAATGATAAATTTATCTTTCTCTTCATGTTTGATTTTCACAGTACGATTACTCGAAAAAATACATTAAGTTTGATCAGTGCATTTAAGCAAGCTTTTAGTTCATCCAATCAAGATGTGATGCTGATTATCAAATGTTCTAATGGTAAACATCATCCTGAAAGACGCCAACAACTCATAGATGCAGCAGAGGGTTACTCATCTATCCACTTTATTGAAGATCATTTACTGAAGGAAGAACTTCAGGCTCTAATGAATAGTTGTAACTGCTATGTCTCTTTACATCGGGCGGAAGGGTTTGGCTTAACGATGGCAGAAGCCATGTTTTATGGAAAACCTGTGATTGCCACAGGGTATTCTTCTAATATGGAATTTATGAATGTTGGCAATAGTTTTCCGATTCGGTATAAACTGGTACCGATTCAGGAAGGAGAGGGGCCGTATTTCCCAGGAGCGATCTGGGCAGATCCAGATATTGATCATGCGGTATCCTTGATGCGGTATGTGTTTGAGAATTATGATCAAGCTCAATTAGTGGGAGCAAAAGCCGCACGAGATATGAGAGCATTATTAAGTCCATACGCCATTGGTAAAAAAATGAGAAGTCGAGTAGAAATGATTACAAAACAATTGGAGCAGAATACCAATTCAACTCGCCTGACTCAGAATTTACAAGAACTTAGGGCTGAAAAAGAGTTAGAAGCAGAAAAACAGCGCTGGATGTCCCAGACTTTGGCTTGGAAACAGACGGCTCAACAAATGCAATCTGAACTCAAACAAATTAAATCTTATCGACACCAGATTCAAGTATAAGTTAAAATTACTTATCTCGCATTTTATTAGTTTAGAAAACCGATGAAACCCATGAAAGATTATTCCCTTGAATCAAAAACTATATCAACAGAATCAGCCAAATTTGACAGTTCTAATGATTTGATTGAGTTAATTTCTAGTCTAGCCAATCAACTGGAACAAACTCAAGCTGAACTAGAAGAATCTCGAAGTTTATTTCAGATGATCTATGGGAAATGGGAAGAAGCTATGGGGGAATTATCTAATTTAAAAAAATCCCAAATTATTCAGCAAATTCAACAGCAAGATCAGGAACAAAATTGGCTGCAAATTCGCTGTGAAACTTTAAAATATACGGCACAACAACTTCAAACCGAGTTAAAACAAACACAAATTGAACTTCAGCAAGCTCAATCTGAAGTCAAGCATTTGCAACAGCATTCCCCTTTTTCTAAAAGTCTAAGTTAACCGCTAACTTTCAAAGGTGATGTTTATCTAATTGTTGAATAGACCTTGAACCATTCCCCCAAAGCGATGACCAATGGCTTCCCAGGAATTTTCTTTCAACCAACGTTGTTGAATCTCATCTTTACTTTTCAGGGTATCTGGATTCTTAAATAAATCAATGATACCTATCGCTAAATCATGAGGGCTAGTTCCTGGTAAAAAATGAACGATGTCTTTAACATCATCAAAAATAGGCAGGGGTGTACAAGCAACGGGTTGGTTTGATGTTAAACCAAACCTGACAGATGCACTGGATGATTCACCTGTATGCTGATGGGGAAAAACGATCAGATCAGCACATACAAGTAAACTTAATGTTTCTTCTTCCTCCAGAAAATCATTAATCATTATCACATCATCCTGTAAATTAAATTTAGAAATTAAGGCTTTACATTGATCAGCAACTTCATAAGTAATCGGATTACTATGAAATGAGTTCAAGAGAAATAATAAACTATCTGGATACTGTTTTTTTACCTTAGCGAAAGCCTCAATCAGTTGTTCAATTCCTTTATGGGGAAATAAAAATCCATAACTGGCTAAAATTCGTTTTTTTTCGAGATTTAATTGTTGTTTTAGATCGCTAGAATCAAAACTAGGTTTATACATAACTCCATGAGATAAATACATGAGATTATTAAGTAAACCCATATTTTTTAATCGGTTTAAATCTTGAATTCTATGAACTAAAAGCCGATCTACTAGAGCTAATTGAGGCACAATTTCTTGAAGATGTACTTCTTCAAAACTGTGGAAAATCACAATAGTTTTTATGCCTTTAGCGTGCAAGAAAGCAATCATTAAACCCAGAACTTTATCCTTAATTAAAGAGTTTTGCTGTTGAATAATAACAACATCTAAGTCTTTAATTTCTGCCTCAAAAGAGGTTAAATCGGGTTGAGTTTCTCCGTCCTTCCAACATCTGATGACATTACTATCATCAGGTTTGACAAGATCATCCGTGTAGTTAGCTAATATCTTAATCTTAAATTCATTGCTGGTAGATAAGAGTCCATCTACAAAATATTTGGAGTAGCCTGCTATTCCGCATTTTGTATTCCAAGTTGTTACCCAACCCATATTAATTTGGGGGGCTTTTGTAGAGTAGTGAGATTTAATTTCATTCGTAAATTCTCTAACCCTAGATGCACAAACATCCCAAATACATTCTTGAGTAATAGCTGCCTTAGCAACTTCAATTTTAACTTGTCGCTGTTCCTCGGATGTTTGATAAACTTGTCTCATCACTTGAGCTAAATGATTAACATCTGGATTAGCCCAAACGGAGCTATTTGTACTAAGATGGCTTTGAGATTTTTCAAACTGAAAATCCACTAACCAAGCCGTTTCTTCAGTGCAAAAATCAGTTTGGCCACCGAATCCTGTCGTAATCACAGGTAGTCCAAACAACATCGCTTCGGCTAAAGGTAAACCGAATCCTTCACCTCGACTAGGTGTAACTAAAGCATGACAACGTTGATAAAGATCAATAATGTAACCAGTGGGAAGATCATCAGTAATCAGAATAATATCAGGAGGAAAAGCGCAGGTTTTTTGCAACAGACGGATTTGTTCGTGAACTGTATTGTGAATGTTGGGTGAAGTTTTAATCACTAAGCTGACATCATCTGCGGCTGTAAAGGCTTGACGATATGCTTGCAGCAATACATCTAAACCCTTGCGGGGAAACCCTGATGAAATATGCAGAAAGCGAAAGGATTTTCCGAGATAACCAGAATAGGTTTTACGTTCTTCTCGTAAGACTTGCTCAATTCCATGACCTGTAACTTGCACAGGTTTATAAACCCCTGAGTCAATTAACACTTGTTTAACGAAGTTTGAAGGCACAAGAAGACCATCAAGATAACGATTAAATATCTGGGCGAGTTCTACGGGAATTTGAGATTCTTCCCAGGCAAAATAGCAAAGATTAATTGACCCGTCCATATCTGCCACACGAGGTGGAAAAAGGTAACGGATAACAACCTCAGCTTTTGATTTTTTTTTACTCCTTCTCCATAAGGCTTCTAACCCATCAATTTGTTGTAAAAAACCTAAATTGGGTTCATAGTTCCGTTGGCCATCCGTAGCAAATAAGGCAACTTTTCCGGGCTGCTGTCTCTCTAAAGCTAGGGCTAATTCTCGATTAACAATTGATAAACTGTAACTATTATCAAAGGTTCCTTCTATTTGAAACCGTAACCTTTGTTGGTCAGCCGGAACTGTGTATGATAATAAGTTTAAAGTTTTGAATTGATCAGCTAATGAATTCGATTGATAAATTGAAAGTTGGCTGGCATTTTTTACAGATGTTTTTTTAACTTGTCTAAGAATTAAGTGAAGGAAGTCAAACTCCAGTAAATCCTGTTGAGAAAATGCTGATTTTTTTTGAGTTAAGGGGTCAAATTTTATCGCTGAAAATCCCTGTTGAAAAATCTGATAAATTAAGGATTTTGCCTGAATACCGACTTTTTTTAAAGCCTGAGCTTCTAAGATTAGGTGGATTTTTAGATCTATATTTTGAGAAATTAGTCTTTTAATTCCCTCTAAAATCAGTAATTCTGAGCCTTTAGCTTCAATAATAATTCGGTCAATTTTTGATTGATGGCTTAGAATTTGATCGAGGGAATAGTGGGTATATTCGGTTCCTTTATTTTGATCAAATTCCCAGAAATTACCCCCTAAATGGATTACGGTTTTAATAAAAACTTTGATTCTCTTTTGTTCACTATTCTGAACAACTTTAACAATTGTTAATTGTTGATTTTTTTGATATTCTTTTTCTTGTTCTTGCAGTAGGTTAGCAGCAAAATTCAGTTGAGATTTTACAGAATCCACAGTCAAGGGTTGAGTCATAATAGCGAGGTTGTTGGGGGACTAGGGGAAGCACAAGCATTGTGAGTAACCAGGCATTAACTAACTTTCTAATTCTAAAGCCCGACGATAACATAAACTGGCATCATTGATCTCCCCGATTTTAGTTAAAGTATCCCCTAAATCGTAATGGAATTTAGCAACATCGGGTTCGATCTCAGTAGCGCAACGATAGGCTGCAATGGCTTGATCGTATTGACCTTGCTCTCGTAAGCGATCGCCTAAATTGTGATGAGCCCAAGAAAAATCAGGATTTAATTCAATAGCAGTTTGATAGGCTGCAATGGCTTCTTGTTTTTGACCGATAGTTGATAAAGCATCCCCTAATAAATGACTACTCCAAAAGTCTAATGGATCGATTTCTCTGGCTTTCCGGTAGGCACTGATTGCTTCCTGCCATCGGTGGTGCTTTGTTAAACTTATTCCGAGTCGTAGCTGAGCCTTAGCATCATGGGGTCTAATCTCAACAGCTTTTTGGCAAGCTTCTAAGTTAAGTTCATTTTGCTCACCTGCTTTGATATAGTAGCTAAACGCTGCATCTAAATCTAAAGGCGTTCCCCGTTTCTGCAAAGCTTCCGCTAAATGGAAGTTGACAACATCTGAATTGGGGCTGAGTTCAAGGGCTTTGTTATAGCAAGCGATCGCTTCCTCTACGTCTCCCAGTTGAGTTAGAGCAAACCCCAAATGATCTTGAGCTTCTAGGGAGTTGGGTTCTAATTCAATAGATTTGCGATATTTTTCAACGGCTTCATGCCACTGTTGCATGGCAGCTAAAGCATCTCCCCAATGTTGATAAATTATAGCCGCGTCGGGGGCAAATTTCAGGGCTTGGCGATAACAGCCGATCGCATCTTCCCACTGATGCAAAGCAGATAGAGTATGTCCCAAATAGTGATGAATAATTGCCGCCCCTGGTTCTAACTCTATGGCTTTTTTGTAAGCTGCGATCGCTTCGGGGGATTTCCCTTGGGTAACTAAAGCTGTTCCTAACTTATAGTGTAGCCAGTAGTAATTAGGGTTTAACTCAAGGGCTTGTTGATAATAGTTAATAGCACTGTCTACGTCTTGTTGCTCTTGCCGGGTTTCCCCCAATTTCATGTACAGTTCCCAACCCCCAACCCCCAATTCCAGGGCATTTTGCCAATAGCTAATAGCTTCTTCTCCTTTCCCCTGAGCAACCAAAATATCGCCAATCTGTTCGTAAAGTTTGGGGAATTGCGGGTTTAAATTTAGGGCTTTTTGAAAATAGTTTAGGGCTGTGTCCAGTTGACCTTTTTGTTGTAGGGCTTTTCCTAAACTGTAATACAAATCCGATGATTCTGGGTTCAGACTAATAGCCCTCTCCAGGATCACTACCGCTTCATCAAAGTTCCCCGTATGCAGCAAGGCGGTGCCATACTCATACACACAGCCAGCCGAGCGAGGATTGAGCTTAACAGCTTGACGGTAAGCCACCACAGATTCCTGCCAATCTCCTCTTTTAGCTAAAGCTTCTGCGAGATTCTGATAATAAGCATAAAAATTAGGGTTTTGATCAATGGCTTGGTGATAGGCTATAACCGCCTTATCCAGTTGACCAGTTCTGAGAAATTGGTTGGCTTCGGTGAAAATGCTTACCGTCATGTTGTCACTAGGCTGGATGGGTTTTCATGATATTAGTTTAACATTGAGTGGCAGTTCTGATTGATTCAATCAATTTTGATCTTTCTAATCGGTTATTATAAGTTTGTTTATTAAATATTGGGGCAAGCGATGCAAGTTGTAATTTTAGCCGGGGGCTTGGGAACTCGCCTTCGAGAAGAAACGGAATACCGCCCGAAACCATTAGTTGAAGTTGGCGGACGTCCGATTATTTGGCATATTATGAAACTCTATGCCCATTATGGGTTCTTGGATTTTATCGCTTGTTTGGGATATCGGGGGAATATGATCAAGGAATATTTTCTCAATTATGAAGCGATGAATAATGACTTTACCATCGGTTTAGGAGTTCCTAACCAAATTAGTTATCTGAATAATTACGATGAGCAGAATTTTCGGGTAACGTTAGCAAATACGGGAGTTGATACCCAGACCGGAGGACGAATTAAGCAGATCGAGAAGTATATCGACGATGATCTATTTATGGTCACTTATGGAGATGGTCTAGCTGATGTCAATATTGGAGAATTACTCAGTTTTCATAAAGAACATGGGAAACTGGCAGCCGTCACAACGGTGCAACCGCCTTCTCGTTATGGAATTGTGGATATTGATGAACGAGAAGCTAGGGTTTTGAAGTTTGGGGAGAAGATTAGGGATAACAAATGGGTAAGTGCGGGTTATTTTGTCTTTGGCCGCAAAGTATTTGATTATTTAGAGGGAGGGCATTGTATATTAGAACGGGAACCTTTAGAGCGTTTAACGGCGGAGGGTCAGTTAATGAGTTATCAGCATCATGGCTTTTTTTATGCGATGGATGCCTTTAAAGAATACACTGAGCTCAATAAAATGTGGGAAACTCAGCAAGCTCCTTGGAAGGTATGGAAATGAGTCAATTCTGGCGCGATCGCTCTGTGTTTGTTACGGGTGGTACAGGGTTATTAGGAAGTTGATTGGTTGCAGAATTAGTTCAGCGAGGAGCTAGGGTAACGGGTTTGGTCCGAGATGGTGTTCCCCAGTCTCGATTATATACTGAAAACTGGCATGATCAAATTAATATTGTTCGGGGTTGTATTGAAGATTTACCAGCCCTAGAACGAGCTATTAATGAGTATGAAGTTGATACAGTTTTTCACTTAGCGGCTCAAACAATTGTTGGGGTAGCTAACCGTGAACCCTTAGCAACCTTTGAAGCTAATATTAAAGGGACTTGGAATCTTTTAGAAGCCTGTCGTCGTGTGGGGGGAGTGAGTCGTATTGTGGTGGCTTCTAGTGATAAAGCTTATGGCGATCAAGATATTTTGCCCTACGATGAAACCACACCCTTACAAGGATAACACCCTTATGATGTGTCCAAAAGTTGTGCAGATTTGATTTGTCGCACTTATTATGTTAGTTATAATTTACCAGTTTGTATCACTCGCTGTGGTAATTTTTATGGTGGCGGGGACTTGAATTTTAATCGCATTGTACCGGATACCATTCGTTCTGCTTTCCGCGATAAACCTGTTACTATTAGAAGTGATGGTAGTTATATCCGTGATTATTTTTATGTTAGGGATGGGGTGTTAGCCTATCTGCATTTAGCAGAACAAATGGAAAGAAAAGAAATCTGGGGTGAGGCGTTTAATTTTAGTAATGAACTGCAAATTACGGTGTTAGAATTGGTGCAGAAAATTCTAGCTTTGATGGATAAGAAAGATTTAGAACCTGTTATCTTGAATCAAGCCAAGAATGAAATTAAGCATCAGTATCTTTCTGCTAAAAAAGCGCGTGAGATGTTGAATTGGAAGCCTCAATATTCCCTTGATGAATGTTTACAGGAGACGATAAAATGGTATCAAGATTTTTTAATTGATAGTTTAAATTGAAATCGGTGTCTTAATCATGATAAACTGCTAATTGAATATTACCTTTACCAATTCCATTAAGGTAATTAAATGTCCAAAAATCTATATCTTCGAGGATTTATTTTATGACACATTCCCCATCCCCTTCATATAAAGAAATCAGTAAGTGTCGGATTTGTGGAAATCCAAATCTTACCGATGTTTTGAGCTTAGGTTCTCAATGTCTGAGTGGTGTTTTCCCAAGTTTTGACTCCCCTGATCCTTCTGTTTCCCCTCTGGAATTAGTTCTGTGTGATGGTGATGAGTCTAGTGATATCTGCCGATTGTTACAATTTAAGCACAGTGCTAACGTATCCGAAATGTATGGGACGACCTATGGATATCGCTCATCAACCAGTCGCACCATGCGGAGTCATTTAGAAGCCAAAGTTAAACAGTTGCTCGAATTCGTAAAACCAGAAGCCGGAGATTTGGTTTTAGACATCGGTTGTAATGATGGGACGTTACTTAATTTTTATCGAGGACGCGATTTAGTCAGAGTGGGAATTGATCCATCAAGCCAGAAGTTTATTGAGAATTTTGACTCAGATATTCAGGTTATTTTTGATTTCTTTTCTGCTGATCGAGTACGGGAAATTATCGGTGATCGTAAATGTAGCATTGTTACTTCTATTGCGATGTTCTACGATCTTGAAGATCCTTTGGACTTTATGCGACAAATTCACTCTATCCTTGCACCTAATGGAGTTTGGGGCTTTGAACTATCCTATATGCCGATGATGTTCACGAACCTAACTTATGATCAGGTTTGTCATGAACACTTAACCTATATAGGTTTGCAACAAATTATCTGGATGGCAGATCGCGCCGATTTGAAAATTCTTGATGTTAGCCTGAATGATATGAATGGAGGAAGCTTCTATATTTGGGCTGCACGAAAAGATAGCTCATTGATTCCAAACCATACAACAATTAAGAAATTGCTTGATTATGAGGAACCTTTGAAAACCTTTGCCCCATACGAACGTTTCCGTAACCGCGTTCTGAATCATCGTGATGATGTCCGCGCCTTTTTCCAAATGGCTGCGGATGCAGGGAAAAAAGTCTGTGGATATGGTGCCTCTACAAAAGGAAATATTGTTCTAAACTTTTGTGGAATTACCCCAAAAGACATGGTAGCTGTACGAGATATGCAGGAACAAAAACATGGTTTAGTGACACCCGGTACTCGAATTCCGATTATTAGTCAAGAAGAAATGCGGGCGATGCAACCTGACTATTTATTTGTTCTGATCTGGCACTTCCGACATGAAGTGATTGAGGATGAAATTGAGTATCTTGAGAAGGGTGGGAAATTAGTATTTGATTTACCACGCTTGCATATTGTTGATCGGGATAATTACAAGCGGTACTTGAACGCTCCGTTTGAAGAATTAGCCTATCCTTTGTAACCTAGCAATTAGTTTTTTCTGCTCAAAGTAATAAGCCAGTAAACATAAGCATTTTCCAGTTTGTTTTTATGAAAAAAGTGCTAGTTACAGGTGCTAATGGATTTATTGGTCGGCATACTCTCCAACCTCTAGTAGATCAAGGTTTTGAGGTTCATGCTGTGACATCCAAACCTATTAATTCACACACTGTTAGTGTTAACTGTACCTGGCACATTGTGAATTTGCTAGATTTGGAGCAGATTAAAGAGTTAGTGTTGACTGTAAAGGCGACTCACCTATTGCACTTTGCTTGGTATAACATACCTGGAAAATGCTTAACATCGGAAGAAAACTTTTTGTGGGTACAAGCTAGTTTAGACTTATTAAGACATTTTCGAGAACAAGGCGGGGAACGAGTTGTTATGGCTGGTAGCGCCTTGGAATATGATTGGAACTACGGTTACTGTTCGGAAGTTTTAACTCCAAGAAACCCCCATACAGCTTACGGTGTTTGCAAAAATGCTTTGCAAGAAATGTTAAAAGCTTATGCAGAAATCACTAAACTTAGTAGCGCTTGGGGGCGTGTTTTTAATGTTTATGGCCCTTACGATCATCCTAAGCGTTTAGTTTCATCAGTTATACTTTCTTTATTAAAAGACGAACCTGCTTTGTGTTCTCATGGTAATCAACTACGGGATTATCTTTATGTTGAAGATGTGGCTAATGCTTTTGTAAAACTTTTAAAAAGTAATGTTGTCGGTGAGATTAATATAGCTTCGGGAAAGCCTGTAGCTGTTAAAGAAATTGTCTTAAAAATAGCTGAAAAGTTGGGAAAACCTGATTTACTTAAACTAGGCGCTATACTTGCTTCTGTTGATGAACCACCGCTATTTGCTGCCAATGTATCTCGTTTGTCAACAGAAATGAGTTTTATACCAACATACAATTTAGACAATGGCTTAGATGAAGCTATTATTTGGTGGCAAAAACAACTCAACTGAATTTATTTTATTCCTGCAAGTTCTAAAATATCTCTTATAGAATTGATATTAACTATTACATCTTCACCTATACCTCCTTTATAAATTAGTTCTGCTAAGTAATCAATCTCAAACCTATCTCCAACTAAGTAATAATATTCCAGCCCCAATTGATGGCAGAGAATATAATAAGTAAAATGTATATAATTGGGCGGAAATATTTCTATTACTTTCGTTCCTGGATTAGCGAAAACTAGATTAGTTAATCCAGCACCACACAAACCAATTACCACTTCAGCCCTAGACATGAGTGCGACTTTTTCCAGCATTGACATTTTTTCAAAATAGACGGTTATAAATCCTAGCTTATTCAATAATTCTAAAACTTCATCTTCATTAACAATTCTCCGCTTAGAGCCAAGGTTTCTACTAATATATACCCGACAAGGTAATTCAGAGGTGATTTGATCGTCGATTAGAGGCATAAATTTGCGCCTCAGAAATTCGACAGACCATTTAGTGGGAAAGCATACAGCACCAGGTAAAGATGGAACTATCAAAGTTTTAGCTTTCACATGAGGATACTTTTGAATAGTCATAATTTTTTTTGGGGGAATTCCTAAAATTTCTAAGGTTTCTTTGTAAAAATCAAAGGGATAAAAATTAAGTAAAAAGTAATCAATTCTATCTAAATCTAATCCACTTACTTCAAGTAGACCGAACATCGGTAAAAAATCAAACATATAATGATAAAAATTTGTACCAGGATTTGAGGTAAAAACAACTACTGTACCTTCTATTTCTTTACAAATTGGAATATTTTTGCCTAAAAATATCAAGGGTTTAACTTCTTTTGGACAACCAGGTAGTTGAGAAACATCAAGTAACAAGTCATTCTCTGAGGTAATAACAGCAGTGTTATACACACCAAATTGGTAATATCTTCCTTCGGGAAGGATACCAATAAATGTTTCAGGACAATCAAATTTAAGCCAATAATCTCCAGTTAAATTTGGATGGATTTCTCTGTCAATTGTTTTGGCAATAGTTGTAATATTAGGGCTATGGGGTGGATGGATTTCTATGTAGTGAGATTTTGAATTTGAAGCTAAAGCCCATTCTTTTGTGGTGGCATAAAAACCTTTTGGCGCAGCTACTGGCTGTGCTTTTTTTTCGCAAATATATGCTTGTTTTAACTTACCTTGATGAAATAACTTTTTCATAAACCGAGTAAGAATATAAGAGTAAAGCCAAGGATCGTCAAGACTTGAGTGATTTTGAGGATGGAGGACTTCATCAATTTTTATTTTGCAGTTTTCATCTTGCAAATAATCTAAAGCTTGCTCTAAATTATCTTGCAAAGCTAAAACCACAGCTTGTCCTAATATTTGTTCAATTAATAGTGATTGACGGTAAACTTGCATTTCACTATCTAAGTCTTTACCAGGGGCTAACAGTTTGCCAAAACTAAGATAAACATCTTCAGAATCAGGATGAAGCAATAGGGCTTTAAGAAACGTACTTACAAACTTGACCTTTTCATCGCTTCTATTTTGTCGGGCGCAAGAATCTGCCCAACAGCAGTAAGCTTGTACTAAATCGGGTTTAAGTGTTAATGCCCAATGAAAGCCCGCTATAGCCTCATCCCATTTTCCTTCTTGGGCATACCATGAGGCTAAACGCCCTTGAATTTCCGAAGTTGTGGCTGATTGAAAAAATTGACACAAAGACTGAAATTCTTCTGAAGGTCGAATGAAACCAGTGATAAATTGTTTTCGCGTTTGATGTTCATGTAAAATTCGCACTAATTCAGTAATACCTTCAGACGAATCTACTGAACGTTTAACATAAGCGGAGTAAACCGCTTGCACAAACTTTGCATCGCTTAGATCACCAGTTAGTTCTAAAAATGCCTCGTCATTTGGTGGGAATTCTTCTAGTTGCAGTTGAGGTATGTTCTTGATCTGCTCTAATTGCCCATAAAAGTTCTCAGATTTTGAATTAGGAGCAAGCACTTGACGATAGGCTGTAATTGCTTCATATCTTTTTCCTTGTCGTGCAAAAGAAATTCCCAAAGACCAGTAAATATCATCTTTGGAAGCGGAAGCCCACCATTGACACAAAGACTGAAATTCTTGTGAGGGTCGGATAAATCTGGTAATAAATTCTTGGCGTGTTTTATACTCTTGTAAAATCATTACCAATTCACTAATGCTTTCAGGCGACTCCACCCATCGCTTCACATAAATGCAGTAAACCGCTTGCACAAACTCTGCGTCACTAAGGTTTGTAGTTGCATTCAAAAAAATATCATCATCGATATTAAATTTCTGAGAATCAACTAAAACCTGACTTTCGCTCATTACTCTACCTATATTATCAAACATTTGTGGTATAGTGATTACGTTATTGGAATATAGCCTGATCTAGTCGCTCCAAGCTCTGATAAGTTTCTTTTACTAACTTAATAACTTCAAGATAAACTTTTTGCCAACTAATATCGTAATTTGCATAGCCTGGTGACTTATCCTCAGTATAGTCTCCTGGTAGCCAAATAGATTCTGTCAGGTTTTCTCGAATAAATGGAGACCATTCACCTGTTTGAAACAATTGTGGAGCAAAAACTCCATGAATAACTCCTCGCTTATTAGCAATCCAAATTGGAAAAGCCAAACCCGAACCGTATGAAGCAATACAAAAATCTACTGCTTGAACCCAAGCAACCCTTTCATAATTCATTTTTCCAATTAAATTATAAGCTTTAATATCTGTATGGACTAAAGCTAGTATTTCTTCTACAATTGTTGTTTCCCGTTGAATCTCAGATTCAGCACGGGGATCATGCCTTTCATACCTCCCCCAGCCATCAAAAACAACAGCTAAATTAGGATAGTCTTCATATAATTTATTGATAATGTTAGCTATTCCTTCAACTTGCGACAACCAAACTCGATAGTGACTGCGAATTGCTATCCAGATTAAAGGAAAATGTTGTTTAGAGTCCTCTATTTCTTGCAAAATATCGGGGCTGCATCTTTTAACCGCCCCTTCATAAATTCGGTTGGCTAATTTTTCTGGAATGATTAAATCAGTAGGCCATACAGTGACATAATTTTGATCTATAACAGTTTTAAAAAGATTCCAACCATCCTGTGGTTCTGACCAGCGTATAATCTGCTCCGGCTGGATTTCTGGATAAGTATCACCTATATTGATGTATTCATAATAACCAACTAAAAATTTACTGACTTGACCAAGTGTTCCATTAGAAGACAAATATTGCAAACCTGACATTTCATTCCAAATATAATGTCCTATATTATAACACCAGCCTACATCAACAGCTACTTCTTTCTGGCACAACGAGGAAATATAGGCTTCTACTCCTTTCCAATAACTAACTAGGCTTGTTTTTAACATATTAATTATTTTTGTTTCACTGGCATAGGAATGATATCCAGGGACAAAATTAATGATCAACTCCTGTCGAGGAAAGTAAATAAAGCTTTTATCTCCTATAGGCATCAATGCACATACTAAATAAAATACCTCAGAGCCTACAAAACGATAGATATGGATGGGATGCCAGGAACCTGTGGCCCAAGGTAGAGGAGCATTCATCGGAAATGATTGATTGGATCTTAAAACTTTGCCTGTGGTAGGGCAGATTGTATATATATAGCCTGTTTCTACAATACTATGCTGGAAGTATCTACCTTTTTTGATATCGTATGAGCTTTTATTTACCCTTTCAAATTTTTTACTATTACGAGATAGACGAACTGGGTTATCAACCGATTCAAAACTATTAATATATAATTCTTCTAATTCTATATCATCCTTGGCGATTAGTTCTAAATTGGCAATAGAAAAACCCTCTTGTTCCAAAAAATATCGATCCGAATCTGTGAGAGACCACAGGTCAATAATTTTATAATTGCTATTTTCACTAAAGTATTGATAGGTCACTTCTGGACTAATTTCGGTAGGCAAATCAAAACTATCCGGGTTGATGATACCTAGCTGATTTAGAGCTAACCATATTCTTTGATAAATCTCGAAATGACTCAATTGTTTCTGAGACGCTTTTTTAAACAGAGTTATCGCCTCATGTGTTAACCCTTGTTTAGCCATCTCTAAAGCCAAGTTATGACTAGCTTTAGTAGCTAGGTAGGAGTTGGGCAAAGTCTTTAAGTGGCAATCAATAATCTGTTCGCCCCAACCCTGTTGTACTAAACGCTGCATTAAATCTGAATAAACATCAATTTTTTCAGGCTGGATTTCCAAGATTTTTTGGTAGCAGCCGAAAGCATCTTCAATTTGTTGTTTTTGTGCTAGTAGCATTCCTAAGTTAAAGTATGTTATGCAGTTAGGTTCTGTTTCTCTAGCTTGCTTCCAATAAGCAATTGCTTTGTCGAGATAACCTTCAGGATTCAACTCCGCCACTCTGCGATGTAATTTACCTTCATGTTCTGGTTTTCCTTTTAATTGTAGATGCTTTCCTAAATTAAAATAGTAATCAACAGCCAAATCTTGCTCTATAGGAGGATAAAGTAGGTTCAATTCTATCCAATTTATGGCAAAGGCTGTCCCTGTTGCAAAAAAACGAATTTCTAGGTTATTAGCATCCACTAACTCTATAAAAAACTCTAGTTTGTCTTGTCCAGTATAGACATTTATTTCCTGCCAACCGTGACGGCATTCAGTTGCTATATCTAGTTTATAACCAATCTGATCAGACTTTCTTAATTCTCTGTCTGAGTCTGAATCATCTTCTTGAAACTCAAAGTTAACTCGAATTTTATAAAATCCATCAGGAACATTAATATAGGGGCCAAAAGACACTAAGCCTTGATTTCCCGTGGGACTAATTAACTGTTTCCTAGAACCTTTTTCCACAAGTTCACCTGAACGAATAGCTAACTGTTCAGGTGAAATCTGGAAACTCGATATTGGTTCTAAGCTATTTAATAGGCTATTATTATCTACTTGTGAATTTAACTCACCATTCCGTCGCCAATCGGCGATCGCTTCTTCTATAGTCTTTTGTTTTATCGGAGTTTTCTCTAACTCCAAACTATCTTCAACCTTCTCAGTTATTTCTTCTTCAGAAACTAATTCTTGTTCAGCTAATACTTTCTCCCAATTGTGGCGAAACGTCTCAGAATCAGGATTCAATTCAACTGCTTTTTGATAAGCTGCGATCACATTTTCCCTATTTCCCTTCAAACTCCAACAGTCCCCTAAACCATTGTAAGCCCAACTAAAATCGGGGTTAATCTCAATAGCAGTTTGAAAACAAGCGATCGCATCCTCTAATTTATTCAGTTGTAGAAATACCTCACCTAACCGTTGATGCACCCATAAGGCTTTAGGATTAAGTTCCTTAGCCCGTTGATACGCCTCAACCGCCTGCTCCAACTTTCCCTGAAGCGCCAGAACTTCTCCCAAATACCGAAAACTACCATAGAAAATGGGATTTAGTTCTATAGCCTGACGATAAGCAACTTCTGCTTCAGTCAGTCGGCCTTCCCGTTGTAACTGCTGACCTTGTTTCAGATAGGTTGTAGAAGTGTCCGGCTGCATAGTATTCGTTACTGGTGACTGAAATCGAATTTACAATTAATTGGTCTTGTTGTCAATCCCTCTACTCAAGTCCAAAGTTGTCTGAAACCAAGTGATTCCTGCCAGTTCAACCTAATTATATGCTAGTATTAGCTTATCATCTGAAGGTATCGAATTTTTTCTGGATATTATTCAAGGGAGAATATTAATTATGGAACCAGAATATGCAACAACTAATGATTGGTATAAAGCCAATCGTCCCCAATTAAAAATATATCGGGGTCAATGGATTGCTTATACTAATCAAGGCGTGATTAGTCATGATCGCGATTATGACAAAATGAAGAGTGGCATCGCTCCAAGCTTATCAAGCCTAGATTATGTAATTGAGCGTATATTTGAAAGCGAGTTTGTAGAACCTATCCGCTTTTATCCTGTGAGAATGAGAACATTAAAAGCTCACGATTGGCAACCTAAGTATGAGTTAATAATGAAGTCTCAGAACGCAGTGAAAGTGAAAATACTTGTTGATTCTGGCGCTGAACTCAGTTTAATCACCAAGAAATTAGGGAGGGATTTAGGTTGTGCTAAGGCGGAAGGAGAAATTAATAATAAAGCAGAAGGAGTTGGTGGTAGTATTGAATATCTATTAAGACAGGTAGAAATACAGTTGGATGGTCATATTTTTACCGCGCCTGTAGCTTGGGCACAAACGGATTTTTGTGAGGAGATTCTTCTAGGTAGGGAGGTGGTGTTTGATTTGTTTGATATCGAGTTTAAACAGGCTGATGAGACGATTATTTTTAAATGGCGTGGCGGTCAAGGATAGGTAGGTAATAATAAAAATTGAGGTGATTTAATGAATAATATAGATACCTTTAATCTTTATGAACAAGATTATTATCTCTGGTTACAAGACACTTATCAAAAGTTAGAAAAAAAGGATATAAATGGACTTGATTTAATACATTTAATGGAGGAGATATTGGCTTTGGGGAATGAACAAAAGCGCAAGGTTTCTAGTTATTTAAGACAATTACTAATTCATTTATTGCTTTACCAATATTGGGAATCAGAACGAGGGCGTTGTGGTAAAGGTTGGCAAACTGAAATTGATAATTTTCGGTTTGAACTGGAATTATTATTAAAGTCTAAAACCTTATATAATTATTTTTTGCAGGAGATAGAAGAAATTTATCCCAAAGCCCGAAAGCAAGTGATTAAAAAAACCGATCTTCCTGCTACAATATTTCCTGAACATTGTCATTTTAAAGCTGATCAATTGTTGGATTCTGATTTTTTGCCCTAACTCCTGTCAACCGACCAATTAAGCTCCATGACTGTTTAATTTTCCCTGATCCCCAAATATTTAAAACTGTTGCTATACAAACTAAACCACCGTTTAGGTTTTCCTATCATTGGCTAGATTTCACAACCCGCGCAGGCGGGTTTTGTCTGTGTAGCGATAGATTTCAATCTGTCGGAATCTTGAAAAACGGGTTTAAGCTTGTAAATCAACAATTAAAAAAACTAAGGGGTTTTTGTCCATGGGATTCCTTGTTGACGAATGCGATCGCTAAAATGATATTATAGCTGGACGGGTTAAGCGATCGCCATTTTTTAACGGAAGAATTGTTGTTTTTAAGCGTGTATAATTAGACATGATTTTATTAATTTAATTGTTTTCAATTAATATGGAAGCCCGGTCGGGCTTACTACCATCATTCTGACAACATCGGGCATTTTATATTTTGCCTTCCATCCTAACTTTTGTTCGGCTTTACTGGGATTTCCTCGACCCACGGCAATATCCGTAGGTCGTAATAAATTACTATCGGATTTAACACAGGTTTTCCAATCTAATCCCACACAGGAAAAAGCTGTTTCTATAAACGATTCTAACGCATAGGTTTCCCCAGTTGCAATTACATAATCATCGGGTTCTTGCTGCTGCAACATTAAATACATGGCTTCTACATACTCCGGTGCCCAACCCCAATCTCGTTGAATTAAAATATCTCCTAAATAGAGTTTATCCTGTTTTCCGGCTGCAATATCAATGGCGGCTTTAACAATTTTTTGGGTAACAAATCGTTCAGGACGCAGGGGAGATTCATGGTTAAATAAAATCCCAGAACAGGCAAATAAACCATAAGCTTCTCGATAGTTGGCGACTTCCCAAAAAGCGGTTGCTTTAGCTACAGCGTAGGGACTACGGGGATGAAAGGGAGTATTTTCATCGGCAGGAAGTCCTTTTGTATCGCCAAAACATTCACTGGAACTGGCGTTA
This sequence comes from Oscillatoriales cyanobacterium CG2_30_40_61, assembly GCA_001873365.1. Classification (GTDB taxonomy): domain Bacteria; phylum Cyanobacteriota; class Cyanobacteriia; order Cyanobacteriales; family Microcoleaceae; genus Planktothrix. The sequence continues at coordinate 24,636 of MNYZ01000086.1, forward strand.
TAAAGTTTAATTTTTGCCCCAGTAAATCGAATGGCTTCTAATAAATTCAATGTGCCAATTGCCATACTCTCTAAGGTTTCTACAGGTTGTTCAAAAGATAATCCTACTGAACTTTGACCTGCTAAATTATAAACTTCATCGGGTTTAACTTTAGTCAAGATTTGCAATACACTTCTAAAGTCCGTGAGACTCATGGACTCGAGTTTAATTTGTTCTCTAATTCCTAAACGGGATAAATTGCTAAAGGAAGACATTTGAGCATCCCGTGATGTGCCATAAACAGAATAACCTTGTTTTAATAAAAGGTCAGCTAAATAAGCCCCATCCTGTCCCGATACCCCACAAATTAACGCTGTTTTCATATTTAGATAATTCTTAATGTTTGACTTCATAACCCGCGAAGGCGGGTTTTGTCCGTGTAGCGACAGATTTCAATCTGTCGGAATATCAGAATCTTAAAACTATTATAAACGACTAACAATCCCTAGAATTCGTTCCATTGCATATTTCCATTCTGGGGATTGACTTAAGGTAGACGCATCCAAATAATGGTTTTTATAATTGGATAAGCGCACAAAATCATTAATCCATTCTAACACAGATTCGGTGACAAATTCAAAGGGGGAGTATTTTAATGATTGTTCAAGAAAATCAACCATTTGAGAGAGGTTTCCTTGGGTATAATGATACCAAGCATTCCAAAGTAATGAAGCATATTTGAGACGATGGTTAAGATGTTTTACTTCGGTTTTAGTTAAGGGTAAATTTTTTAAGGTATTTTCTTCGGAGGAATTTAAAGCAGTTTCTATAATTTCTAGGGTTTGTTTTAACATCCGATCTTCTTTAAATAATTCTTCCGCCCGTTGTTTGGATGCTACACCCATTTTAGATAATAACAGAGGATTAACGGCTAATTCTTGCAGGGTTTGAACAAGGTCATTAACCGTTTTTTCGGGATCAATATTAGGATCACTTAACAGTTTTCCAGTGTCTCCTAATCCTTCTGGAATACCCCCCGCAGCCGAGGCTATAATGGGTAATCCTTTTGCCATGGCTTCCATAATTGCAAAGGAGGGAGCGGCTTCTGCTAGGGAGGTTAATATGAAGATATCACAGGCATCTAACCAGTCAGGAATATCCCATCTTTGCCCTAAGAATATTACTTTACTACCAACTCCTAATTCCTGCACTTTTTGTTTTAATTCATGTTCTAAATTATGATCACTTCCCTCTCCTGTTCCTGCCCAAACAAAGTATAATTTTTCCCAGATGGAAGTGTGTTTTAATTGAGCGATCGCTTCTAACTGAAACCGATGTCCTTTAATCGGGGCTAATCTTGCCGTTGTTAAACACATAATCCCATCTTCAGGAATGCCTATTTCTTGCCGTAACCGTTGACGAGTGGCTAAATTAGGCGGAGCAAAATATTTTTCCGATCTTCCATAATATACCACATTTCCTTGATCTTTTGGTAAGCCAAATTGGTCTTGTAAAATCTGAATATGTTCGTAAGCTGCGGTATTAAAAGTCCGGGCTAATCCATATTGATATAATACTCCTTTGGCGTAGGAAATACCATCTCCCATGGTAAAATTAATATGTTCTGGCATAGCTAATCCCAAGGCAATCATATAGGGAATATGGCGTTGAATTGCGACTTGTTTAGCGGCAAAATGGGAGTAGGGCCAGCCATCACTAAAAATAATAAAATCGGGCTTAATTTCATCATAAAGGGTTTCTGCATCTTGGGTATTTCTGAGAATTCTCGGTAGGTCTTTACTGGTACTATAGTCTAACCAATATTGCTGAATTCCTAACTCTTTTTCTGCTTCAACTAAGGGGTTATGGTGTTGGGGTCTAACGGCGGTTACTTTATATCCTAATTTAGCTAATTCACACAGAATTAAATGATCATATTGTGCTAAACCTCCAATACCAGGATCATCCGTATTCATTAACAGAATATGGGGTTTATTTGAGGGAGGATTTATGCTGGGCTTGGGTTGGGAGGTAAGTTTTGGATTCATAATTTTATGGATAATAGATTGCCATTCCTGAGATTGAATTAAAGCATAGGTATCTATTTTTTCCCCATAGTCTGCTGCAATATTTTGAAACCCATCCAGCCATTGAGAAATTGTTTCGGTTACGGGGAAAAAAGTATATTCTATGGATTTCTCTAAACAATATATCATTAAATCGGTATAACCATCTCGATACATTCGCCAAGCCAACCATACCCAACGATCATAACTTTCTTTCCGATATAATTTACGAATTTGATCGGGAAGATTGGGATAATTAAAAAAATTATCCATAACAATTTCAGTATTTTCAATAACTTTTAATCCTCCTGACATTAAGTTATGATCATGTTGACGATAACAGGCGTGAATTTCTTTTAACCAAACGGTTTTGCATCCCATTAAAGAAAGGCGTAAAACAAAATCCAGGTCTTCTGTCGGGGGATAGCGATGATCAAATCCTCCCACTTTTTCCCACCATTCTCGGCGTAGAATCATAGCACTAGGACGCACGCATTTATGTAAAACCCAAGTTTCTAAATTCAACTCCGGCGCGTTTCCCCAAGGCGTAATTACGCTGACTCCGATGCCTTTTTTATTGACAACACACCAGCCACTTTGAATTAAATCAATAGTAGGATCATTATCAAAAGTAGCGACCTGTTCGGCTAATTTTTGAGGTAAGAAAAAGTCATCCCCATCTAAAAAAGCTAAAAATTCTCCTTGTGCTATTTCACAACCATGATTTCTAGCTTTTGCTGCTCCTTGATTGTCTTGATAGATATATTTAATTACAGGGAAAAAAGGTTTAAGAATTTCTCTAGTTTGATCTTGAGAGCCATCATCAATCACAATAACTTCATAATTAGTATAGGTTTGTTCGAGAACACTTTTAACGCATTGTTTAATATATTGATCACAGTTATAAGCTGGAATAATTACACTAACTCTAGGTTTATTTTGGGGGATATTTTCAATAATTAATTGTTTCCATTCGGGCAAATTATAGAATTTTTCTAACTCAAGTTCGTAACCATAACCTTGACAATAACCAATAAATCGATGTACCCAGTCAGAAATAGTAATTGCTACGGTATAAGGGGTATAAAGTAAAGATTTTTGGAGAAATTCAGCCATTGCTTGAGGATGATTAGTATGATATAAATGCCATGCCATCCAAGTTAAAGTTTCATATCGAGCGGGTTTTTCCAGTTGCAAAATTTCATTGGATAAATTGGGCTGGCTAAAAAAATAATCGTGAAGTGATACAATTAAATTAGCCCTTTCTCTGGCTTTTTGATTGGAAACAGTTTGCTCATGTTGTCGATAATTAACAGTAATTTCTGGTAGCCAAATGGCTGCATATCCTTGTAATCCTAAACGCCAAATAAAATCAACATCATCGACCCCATTAAACCGAGAATTAAATCCTCCCACTGCTTCCCAACATTCTCGCCTAAACATTAGGGAACTTGGTAAAATTGGAGTTCTTGTTATCCAAGTTTCTAAGGTTAAATCGGGTAAATTATGCCAAGGTTCAATATCAGAAATGTTATGATTATTTTGATCAATTAAACGCCAGCCACTATTAACAATAGCTACATTTGGGTTAGCATCAAAATAGTCAACTTGATGGGCTAATTTTTCCGGTAAAAACACATCATCTTGATCCAGTAAAGCAATTAACTCTCCTCTAGCTTCCTGAATTCCGCGATTTCTAGCGGCTGCAACTCCCTGATTAGATTGAGTAATATAATGAATTAAAGAAGGATCTTGTCTTATTTCTAAATAGTGTTGTATAATGTTGGATGTATTATCAGTTGAACCATCATCAACGATAACAATTTCATAGTTTGAGTAGGTTTGACTCAAAACACTATCGATGGCTTGGCTAAGATAGCGATCGCCATTATAACTAGGAATAATAACACTAACTCGAGGAAATGAAATCAACATAAATTTAAAGTTTTAGATAATTAACTTGTTATTATAAGTCTTATGGAGATCGATGATCAATTGTTATACACAAACCCCATGTCGGCTTCTACTTTATACGAACAGGCGGAACTTTATAGAAATCAGGGAAATTTAGAAGATGCGATCGCATTTTATCAAAAAACTATCGAACTTGATCCTAACTTTTCCTGGGCCTATCATCAACTCGGCGATATTTTCTCCGAGCAAAATAACCCGACAGAAGCCATTGGTGTTTATCGTCAAGCGATCGCCCTTAACCCTAACTTTTCCTGGTCTTATCATAACCTAGGAATGGTATTAATTCAACAAAAACAATGGGATCAAGCAATTTTAGCTTACTCTAAAGCTATTGAATTAAACCCTGATTTTTGTTGGTCATATTATTATTTAGGAGAGGCTTTTTTTCAACAGCAAAATTGGCAAGCATCTGTTACTGCTTATTTTCAGGCTTGGAAACAAAACCCCGATTTATTAGAGAGTATCAATCAAATTGGAGCCATACTTCAAGCTCAAATAAAAAAAGGATTAGAAACCGTAATTAATGAGTATGGTCGGGGAATTAATCAACCTGATGATTTTGCACCCTATATCAAATTAGCAGAAATTCTAACTCAAAAAAATTATGAATTTGCAGCCCTAGTATTGTATCATATTGCCGGGAAAATTCAACCCAATAATTTAGATATTTCTCAAAAAATAGAAACACTTTTAGAGCAAAAAAGAGTTTTAGAGCAAGAGGTTAAAAAATGTCAGGATGCTGTTGAGCTTAATCCTAATAATCCTCAAAATTATTATAACTTAGGAATGGCGTTAGCTCGCAACCAACAGCCGGATAAAGCGGTTTTTAGCTATCTGAAATTCTTAGAGCTTAAACCAGATTTATACCTTTGGAATTATCAAACTATTATTGATTTAATAGCAACACAAAATCAAATTATCGCAGCTATTAATATTGTAAATCAAGGGATTGAAAAAGATCCAGAATCTTCTATTTTATATTTGAATTTAGCCGGATTATATACTGCTCAAGGAGATTTACAATCTGCGATAAAATATAATTATATTGCTGGTCAAAAAATTATCCCTAAATTTCGTCCACAATGGCAAAATATTTCCCAAATCTTAAAACAGGTTAATCACCTAGATTATTTAATTATTGGAACTCAAAAAGGCGGTACAACTTCTTTAAATTACTATCTTTCTGAACATCCCAATATTATCTCCTCAATGATTAAAGAAATGCCTTTTTGGTCAAATCAAATTCATCGAGGTTTGGAGTGGTATTTTTCCCATTTTCCCCCTATTCCTAACGACTATAACTGTTTAGTTGGAGAAGCCACACCCATGAATTTTAATTCTCCAGAAGTAGCCGAAAATTTAGTTAAATTTTTTCCAAATGTGAAATTAATTTTATTATTAAGAAATCCAATTGATCGAGCAGTTTCTCATTACTATCATTGGTTAAGTTTAAAATGGGAATTATCTTCTTTTGAGGAAGCAATTCAAAGAGAAATCAACCAATTAGAGGATCAAAAAACTGATTTTTGGACAAAACTTCATAACCCAAACTTTCAAGGCTATTTAGCAAAGGGGTTGTATATTAATTTCTTGGAAAAATGGATTAAAGTATTTCCTAGGAAACAATTTTTAATTTTAAGCAGTGAAGAATTTTATGTAAACCCTGACCTAAAAACAACAGAAGTCCTGAATTTTTTGGGTTTACCAGAATATCATTTATCAAAATACCATCAATATAATACCAGACCCTATCCGCCCATATCTGAATCAACCCGGAGATTACTCAATGATTATTTTCAGCCTTATAATCAGAAATTAGAAGATTGTTTAGGAATGCAGTTTAACTGGAATTAGATTGAGTTTATCTTTCTATAATCATGCTATGGAATCAAATCCTGATTTTGACTAATCACCCACTAAAATAACCTAAATAGGGTTAAAACCGGAAAAAATTATGATTAAATCTTGGATGGTAATTGGAGGAGTGGCATTTTTAGTCGCCTTAGCCAATAATATTGTTTTAACCCCTGATGATATCCGATGGTTTAATCGTTTAACCCGTCCGGGTTGGTTAACCTTTGAAAAAGCAATTCCTTTAATTTGGATAATCGTTTTTATTGCGGGGGCTTGGTCAGCAATTTTAGTCTGGGAAACCGAGCCCGGACTATCCCAAACCTGGGTATTAATGGGATTTTACCTATTATTAGAAATAGTAATTTTGTCCTATACCCCAGTCATGTGTAAAGCCAAAAGTTTACGGGTCGGAACAATATTAGGAGGGACAGGTTTTATTTTAGGCTTGATGTTAATGGTCAGTGTTTGGCCAGTGTCTCAAACCGCGGCCTATTTACTCCTCCCCTTTGTCCTCTGGAGTCCAATTGGAACCTACACCACCTGGGCGATGCTCCCACTCAACCCCGCAGATGCTTAAAAACAGACCAGCCACCTACTACTTCTTCAATAATAGGTGGCTGCTGTGACATTAGGGATAAAGGCCCCAAGCGGTGTACTTTTAAGATAAGGACAAAGTACGGCGTTTAGTGGTCATCCGATAGGCTTCGATAATATCGCCCATCGCCCAGTCATTGAAGTTATCCAAGGCGATACCGCACTCATAACCGGCGTTAACTTCCTTAGCATCCTCTTTCATCCGTTTCAGGGAGTCGAGGACACCTTCATGAACCAACTCATTTTTCCGACGAACTCGGATTTTACAGTTCCGAATCACTTTACCTGAGAGCACATAACAACCAGCGATGGTATTGCGTCCCACGGGGAAGATCGCCCGGACTTCCACTTGACCCAGATGTTCTTCCACCAATTCCGGCTCTAATAGCCCTTCCATGGCAGCCTGGACGTCATCTAAGAGGTTATAAATGATGTTGTAATCACGGATATCTACTCCCGCGCGATCGGCTGCTTGACGAGCACCATGGGCTAAGGTGGTATTGAATCCGAGTAAGACCGCATTACTGGCCGCGGCTAAGTCAATATCCGTTTCCGTAATTTCACCCGGAGCCGCTAACAGCAATTGCAGTTCGACCTCTTTTTGAGGCAGTTTCTTCAGAGCTCCAACGATCGCTTCTATAGATCCTTGAACATCCCCCTTGAGGATCAAGTTCAGTTCCTTCAACTCACCCTGTTGAGCGCGGGCGGAGAATTCACTCAGACTGATCCGACCCTTGATTAAACGGGTTTCCCGTTTAGTTTCTGCCCTTTGGGTAGCCAAAGCCGAGGCTTCTTTTTCATTTTCAAAGACCTCGAATTCATCTCCGGCCGCCGGGACATCCCGTAGACCTAAGACCTCAACGGCAAAAGAAGGAGTGGCATTCTCAACCCGATCGCCTCGGTCATCCACCATCGCCCGGACTTTACCCAGGACTGAACCCGCCACCACAATATCCCCAACTCGCAGGGTGCCATTTTGTACCAACAGCGTTGCCACAGGGCCACGGGATTTGTCGAGGTGAGCTTCAATAATTGTTCCCTTCGCAGCCCGGTCGGGGTTAGCATAGAGATCTTCCACCTCCGCCACTAACAGAATCATTTCTAAGAGGGTATCAAGATTTTCTCCCCTAATCGCACTCACCGGAACCATAATCGTGTCACCGCCCCATTCTTCAGGAACCAGGGCAAACTCCGTGAGCTCCTGTTTCACCCGATCAGGCTGGGCACCTTCCTTATCAATTTTGTTGATCGCAATAATAATCGGGACTCCGGCGGCCTTAGCGTGGCTAATGGCTTCAATGGTTTGGGGTTGGACACCATCATCGGCGGCCACCACCAGAATTGCCACATCCGTAACTCGTGCACCCCGGGCTCGCATGGCGGTAAAGGCTTCGTGACCCGGAGTATCCAGAAACACCACTTGCTGGGTTTTACCCTCATGTTCCATATCGACATGATAGGCCCCGATGTGCTGGGTAATGCCCCCGGCTTCGCCTTGAGCCACTTTGGTTTCGCGGATCGCATCCAGGAGGGTAGTTTTCCCGTGATCGACGTGACCCATGATCGTCACCACCGGAGGACGGCGTTGCAGATGCTCCAGATCTTCGGCGTTGAGCATATTGTCGGGCTTGATAGCACCGGATTTGAGTTTTTCGTTTTCAACTTCAACCCCCAGGTCTTGACAAATTAACAGAATTGTGTTGTAGTCGAGGGTTTCGGTAATATTAACGGCAATTCCTTGGGAAAACAGGCGTTTGATAATTTCCGTTTCCGGCAGAATTAAGGCTAGGGCGAGTTCCTGAACCGTCATTGGCCCAGGTACGATTACTTTCTCCGGGCGTTCCGCCTTGGGTTTGGCCTCCGTCCGGCGCGAATTGCCGCCAGAAGAACTTGAACCCCGACTGGGGGCTGGTTTTTTCGGTCTAGCCGTTGTCGCCGTCACATTTTGCCCAGGGCTGGCTTTAGGTTTGGGAGGACGAGCCAGGGAGACGCTAATCATGGCATTATTGGCATTCAGCAGAGACAAGGCATTCAGTTCATCGTCATCGTCCTCATCCAAGGAGGGTTTTGCCCGTCGCTTGGCTTTGAGTTTAGCTGCCTTGGCTTTAGCGGGATCTACAACTTCTTCTTCTTCCTCCTCCCATGCTCCTGTTCGTTTTCCTGGGCGCGGGGGGTTGGGTCGATTTAAGGTGACAGCCCGTTTTGGCCGTTTGACTAAATCATCAGTAGTAGAAGCGGTTTCCTCCTCCGCGCTCTCGGTCGATTCTCCATCCTCATCAATAGCTTGAGCGGGTTTCCGCGCGGCTGGGAGTTGTAAATCCGAGACAGATCGGGGTCGGGGACTGCCAATCTCTTTACGCGGCGGTCTTCTGGCTTCTGAGTCCCTTTCTTTCCCCTCAGAGGTCGTCTGTTGAGACTTGGGCGTGGGTTTTTCGGGAGATTCCGTTTTGGCTCTGGACTCAACGGGTTTAGGCGCTGGTTTATTCGTCTTCAAAACCGGCTTGTTTTTAGAAATTGCTGCCGGCTCTTCTTGGGTAACACTGACCGTAACTGGAACTGGCCCGGCAGGTCTAACCGGCGGCGGAGACAGGGGTGCGGGCTCCGCCAGAGATAAATCCTGTTCGGCAGTTTCTATCTCCCCTACCGATGCTAACCCAGACATCTCCTCAGTTGCTGAGGCAACATTTTCGGCTGTTGTCGGGGAAGATTGCGTTTCTGCTGGAGCCGCAGCAGTGGGTTTTGATAAGACAGGTCGATTTAACGTGGGTTTCACAGGCGCTTTTGAAGAAACAAGTGATTTAGGTGGGGTGGCAACGGAAGTTGAGTCAGAGGAACTGGCCTCATCGTAGGGGGGAGAGGACTCGAAGCTCGACCGAATTTTGGGCTTCTGGATCTCTAAAATTTCTTGCCGTTTTTTGTCGCCCGGTGCGGTCGCTGATAATTTCCCATTAGCTGCCGCTCCGGGTGCTTTGCCTTCAAGCTGACCCGGGTTCGGATGAGTTGCGACATATTTTTCAATGCGTTCTTTATCTGATTCTGAAATCGTGCTACTGTGGCTTTTAACCGAAATATTTAGCCGTTCACACACCGCTAAGATGTCCTTGTTATCCAAATTAAGTTCCCGTGATAGTTCGTAAATTCTGACTTTGGCGTTGTTCATCCACTGACCCCTCTTCTTACCTACCCATGGTTTGATGTTTACATAGTTCGATTTACTCTTACAACAGTAACCCGCACATTTTAAATAACGATATCATCTACTCTGGTTATTTAAGTGTCAAGGATGCAGATGTAAGGTCTGCTTTGACATTTCTTAATGTTATTTTAATTTTTGGTGAAATTGAATTCCTCAAATCTTTAGGATTGTCTTTTATCAAGTTAGCAGATATTAACCTTATGGTGAAGGATAATCAATTAAGTTACTCAGTTTACTCTATTTTGCTTCAAGTTCAACCTCTTAGTCCTCTATCTGGGGAGTAGGTTTGCTGAGGGAATAGAACGATATTGTTGAGCAACTCGAGAGCTTCAGAGTCCGGGCAACTGTTCCCACCCTTGCCTATCAAGTAGGACGTGGGGGGATCAATTCCAGGTTAATCTAAACGTTCCCATAGACTTTGATAGACTTCCTCCGACACCGATGTTCGGAGTGCGTGTCCCAGTCGATTTTTTTTCTGAGCCAGTTTCAAACAATCCGGGTTAGGGCAAAGATAGGCTGAACGACCCATGCCATGATCCAATTGTACCTGATGTGATGGATAGAGCCTGACAAATCGCCAGAAGCTTTCCTTTGCACCCAATCGGCGACAAGCCACACAACGACGTTGATTTTTCATCGGTTGACAGTTGAGAGAATGGGTAATGGGTAATGGGTAATGGGTAATAATGGGTAATGGGTAATACTTCGACTTCGCTCAGTAACAGGGTAATGGGTAATGGGTAATAGCAAAAGTTTACTCCCGGTGCTCCCGGTGCCTCCGGTGCTCCCGGTGCCTCCGGTGCTCCCCTACTCCTCCTCCCCAAACTGATCATAGTTGCGATCGCTAATCGCCGCCTCTTGACGTTCAAATTCTTCGGCAATTTTTTGGTCTTCGGCCGCGGCATCATATTTAGCCGTATCTTTAATATCGATTTTCCATCCCGTCAACCGAGCAGCCAGACGAACATTTTGCCCCTCCTTACCAATAGCCAAACTCAATTGATCTTCAGGAACCAGAATATGGGCGCGACGTTCATCGGGATTGACTAAACGCACCTCATCGACCCTGGCCGGACTCAGGGCATTAGCAATATAGGTGGCGGGGTCGGGAGACCAGCGAATCACGTCGATTTTCTCGCCCCGCAGTTCGTTGACCACCACTTGAATCCTTGACCCCCTAGCCCCAATACAGGCTCCAACCGGATCAACATCTCGATCTATGGTATCTACTGCGATTTTAGTCCGGGGGCCGACATGACGGGACGGGGGGTTAGCTTCCCTGGCCACAGCCACAATTCGCACCACTTCATCCTCAATTTCGGGGACTTCATTGGCAAATAGATACACCACTAACCCGGCATCGGCCCTGGATACTAATAATTGTGGCCCCCGTTGGGAACCTTGGGAGACTTTTTTCAAATAGACCCGAAAGGTCGCATTAGCCCGGTAGTTATCATTGGGCAGTTGTTCCCGTTTAGAAAGTTCCGCCTCTACCCCAGCCCGACCAAAGCCACTAGCCACTTCCAGAATCACCGATTGGCGCTCAAATCGCAGGACTTTGGCTTGCAATACCGTGCCTTCGAGTTCTTTGAACTCCTCTTGAATCATTTTGCGCTGCTTATCTCGCAGTTTTTGGGCTAAAACCTGTTTGGTTTGGATCGCCGCCATCCGACCAAATTCCCCTTGATCCGGGGTAACATCGAGGGTGACGGTATCCCCTAATTGGGCTTCGGGAGCGACTTCTCGCACGTCTTTTAAGGCAATTTGATGATCTTGGTTGCTAACTTGTTCAACAATGGTTAGGTTTTTGGCTAAGACTCGAAATCCTTCTTCATCGACATCGAGTTCGACATCAAAATTATCAAAATAATCTTCACTAAATTGGGTCTGAATTTCAATGGTACGACGATACCGTTCATAACCTTTTAATAGGGCTTCTCGTAGGGCTTCTTCTACCGCCTGTTTGGGTAAATTCCGCTCTTGAGAAATGCCATTAATCATATCTTGTAAACCGGGCAAACTCACCATCGACATAGTTTTTATCCTCTAAACTTTATTTTTTGTTGATCACACAGATGAATTTTTCCCAGGAAAATTGGGGAAGTACATCGCCGTGGTTAAAACCTTTACTCCTCGCCACTTTCATCGAATAACACTTCCGTAATTAATTCCCGGGGAATGGCTAGTTGTCGTCCTTTTTGGCTTAAATAAACCTTAGTTTCATCCCGACTCACCAGTTTTCCCCGTTGTTGAGAATGACCTTTGTAGGGTTCTGATGTTTTAACAATAATGGAAAATCCTTTGAATGAAACGAATTCGCGATCACTGGTTAAAGATTCTGAAATTCCAGGGCTGGAAATCTCCAACACATAGGCATCGGGAATAATATCTGTGGTCTCTAATTGTTCTTCCAAAGCTCGACTCATCCGTTCACAATCTTCTAATCCGGTATCCTGACTGGGGTTGCGGATATCTACACGCAGTACAGGAGGTTTCTGATTGGTGTAAAAGGTTGCCCCAACCACGGATAGTCCCAATGTTTGGGCGATGGGGCTGGCGATGTCGAGAATTTTGGGGATTAGAGGATGAGCCATAGTTGACGTGAATACTAGAGTCTACAGGGGTTAGGAGCTTAACTGCCATTAAAAAAGTGGGTCAATCCCACTCCAGATCGTGAAACAGTGTCTCAAGCCAAAGACGAACCCTGTGGGTTCGCCTCTTTCTCTAGTTTAGCTTACAGCGAAAGCAATTGCTAGATATCGGCTTTTGAGTTGGGATCTAGGGTCTGGGATCATTTCTGTTTATTGGGTTTCTTTGAGGTGTTTTTGTTGCTGTAATTGGGCAAGAACTTGTTCAAAGTTAGATTCATCCACTTGTTGAATATAGTTGATTTTAAATTCTTCTAAAAAGTCAACTAAAAGGGTTTGAATTTCCTCTAAGCCCTGTTCTTTTTGCAGTTCTTCTCCTGGAATTTTATTAAAGTTTTTCACCAGTTGATTTGATAATTTAGTTCCCACGGGATCATTCATGGCTTTGGTTACGGTTTGATAGGCTTCTTGGGGCCCTTCCCTGGCTAATTTGGAAAGTTCGGTAATCATTCTTTCTTGAATCTGTTGGGGAATTTGTTGTAACCCTGGAATAGTTTTAAACTGTTGAATCACCGGAGATTGTTCGATAACCTGTTCTATATTATAGCGCAATAAGGCTTCAATATCAAGTTCCAATTTAGGAATAACTTTATCAACGATAATCTGAATTAAATGATTAGCGATCGCTTCTATTTCATTAATATTATTAATATCTAAATAGGGTTTATTTTGATTCAGAAACAGTTGTTTAAAAATATCGCCTCTCCGAATTTCCCCTTGAATCTGTTGAATCACTTCAATCACCACGAACTCGGTTAATTCCCTGGCAATTGCAGCGACAAATCCCCTAGTTATTTGGATTCTAATGGGTTCCAAACTAATAAAATTGACCTGATTTAAACGAATAGTTACCGGAATAATTCTTAACAGTCTAAAAACAGGTAAAAACAAAAACATATCATACCACCGCCATAACATCGCATCAAACCAAGTTACCTTAGAATAACGACGACTAATCAAATAGGTTCTCGCTAAAAATTCCAAAACAAAAATGATAGTAAATGGTAAATCAACTTTCCAAAAGGTGCGGGTAAATTTTCCATTCTCCGACAGACTCCGATAATAGTTGGTCGCCACTAGGGGTCTAATATTTTTATCAAACCATTTGATTTGTTGGTCATAACCATTTTGTTTAAAATAAGATGAAGACCAAAATATATTAAAAGATTCTTTTGCCGAATTATTGGGATTTTTGATATGCTCTCGCATCCGATTTTTGATCCGTTCTAAAGTCCCACTTTTCTCCGCAATAGCAAAGGGATTTTCATTGATAATTTCCTCGCTTTGATTTCTTAATTTCCCTAATATTTCCTCGGTTTCAGGCGAATATAAGCTAGTTTCAGCTACCGTAACTTTTAACTGTTCAATGGTATCTAAATATTTTTCTGTGGTTTGATGGGGTTCAATTCCTTTAATCGGATCATAAACTTGAGTCACAGCTGGAGTATAGTTAAAATAGTAATCTCGCAGATCCGTATAACTCAGGTCGAATAAAACTAACCCGTAGTTCAGCGTCGCAACCACGGCCATCAACTGTTCAGACCAGGGAATATTTTGATTTTTTTTAACCGAAACAGTGTTTTTCACAATTAGCACCGATTATTAATAACATTTTTAGGTATTATAGTTGATAATTACGAGTTATTAATTCGTAATTCGTAATTCGTAATTCGTAATTCGTAATTCGTTTAGCATTTAATAAATTTTACCAATTAAATCTATGTCCCATGCTTTAACAACTCCCCAAATTAGTGTAATCATTCCAGCATACAACTGCGATCGCTATATTGAGCAAGCCGTCGAAAGTATTCTTAATCAAACCTATCCTGCTGACGAAATTATTATTATTGATGACGGTTCCCAAGACAATACCCGTCAAGTCTTACAACCCTATTCTGACTATATTCGCTATGTTTATCAAGAAAATCAAGGGGTTTCTGTAGCGCGAAATCATGGGTTAAATTTAGCCCGGGGAGAATTTATTGTGTTTCTGGATGCGGATGATATCTTTCTTCCCGATAAATTAGCAGCCCAACTCGCTGTTTTTCAGGCCCAACCCCACCTGGGACTGGTTCAAAGTGGATGGCGTCGCGTCACCCACACAGGCGAAACCCTGATGGATGCGACGCCTTGGGAGTATGTTCCCGAATTGAATTTAGAAACTTGGTTACGTTGGAAACCCTTGGGAACCATGGGAACTTTGATGTTTCGTCGAGAATGGTTATTAAAAATAGAAGGATTTGAACCGGGGTTAGCCCACGCAGAAGATGTGGATTTAATCTTAAGAATGGCATTATTAGGGTGTGAATCTGCATGGTTACAGCAACCAACGGTTTGTTACCGTCAACATGACCGGAATACCATGCGGGATGGAGTTTCTCAAGCGAAATCAATTAATTATGTTTTGGATAAATTTTTTAATTTTCCTAATATTCCCCTAGAAATTCGGTTAATTGAAAATTGGGTACGTTACAGCACCTTAGTTTGGAGTTCCTGGTATTTATATTATACTGGATTTCCCCTAAAAATGGCAGAATATTTACAAAAATCTTGGCAATATACGCCATTTTTAGCGGTGGAAACCCTAATCAATTGGACAGAAAGTTTTGTGCATTATTCTGATAGTTTAGGACAGACTTTAGAAGTGAATCAACTTTGTAATTTGCCCGAATGGCAAAATTTAACCCTTTGGGTTTTACAACAAACTGTAGAAAAACGTTCTGAAAATGTAGGGGCAGGTTCCGCAACAATATTCAATTCTCACCAATAATATTTCTAAACCCGCCCCTCTTACTTACGCAATTCCCGCTAATTCCAGTAAACTCAGTAAATTATTGATATTAATTCGCATATCTAATAATCCCAACTGGGTCAAATCTTCTTCTGTTTTATCTGCAACCAGTTCCCCAATTAAATAGTAATGTTCCAGTCCACAAACATTGCTAATAATGCGATAGCAAGGCGGCACATAGGTGGGAGCAAATAATTCGATAATTTTGGTTCCAGGTTGACAGAAAACAATATTAGATAATCCCGCACCATGGGGAGCTAAAACCACCGATGCACTCGCCATTAAAGCGGCTTGTTCAGAAATCGTTAAGGATTCTGAAACAACGGTTTCAAAGTTAAGGGATTCTAAACTTTGCATCAGCTCATCTTGGTTAACCACGTTCCGAGAAATTGCATTTTCTCGACTAATATAAATACGACGATTTGCAGTTTTATTTTTTGCTGTTTCTGGGAGGAATTGCTGTTTTAGAAAGTTACAAACCCATTCAGGAGTTGTTGCATCATTTTGAAAGAAATTAGGAGCAGGAACAATCAGTTTTTTAGCTTGGATATAAGGTTTATCAACACTTTGAATGATTTTATGTTCAGGGATTCCCAAAATTTCTAAGGTTTGTTTTTGATAGGAAAAGTGGTAATTATTAAACACAAAATAATCAATACTCTCCAAATTTATACCACTTTTTTGCATTAAGTGAATTCCAGGTAAAACATCATACATCCAATGAAAAAATGCCGCCCCCCAGCGTACTGACAAAAAGGCAACGGTTCCATTAATATGATGAATTGGAGGTAATTTACGCGAGGATAAAACCAATTCAGCACATCCGGTGGAAATATCCGTTAGTAATTCATTATGGGCTGTGATCACCGCACTGGTAGCCGAATCTCCCCAGACTCTCCCTTGATCTAATTTGACAATAAACGCATTCCGAGTTCCCGCTTGGCTGAAGATAAAACCAGGATGAAATTGAGCAACGGTTTTAGAAGGATTTAGGTCAATTTCACTCCCCGGATATACGGGAATATAAGTGACATTAGAACTAAAGTCTGATGTGATTAATTTTTCGGGATCAACCAAACAATATTGTTCTAAAAGTGACCGGGGCAAATCCTTATGATTATAACAGTTAATCGCTGCTTCTGTGTGTCCTTGCTGTTGTAAAATTTCGGCAATATTTTCATAAGCTGAAATTAAATCGGGCTTGATTTGTAAAGCCTGCATTAAGTAGGACAGGGCTTGATCTAAGTCTTGTTTTTTTAACCAAATTTCTCCTAATCCAGCATAATATTCAGCAATTTTAGGATTAATATTAATAGCGGTTTGATAGGATGCGATCGCTTCTTCCCATTGACTTTGAGATTTATACAGGTTCGCTAAATTATAATGGAAAACATCAGCTTTGGGATTCAGTTTTATACTTTCCTGATAAACGGAAATAGCGGTTTGAACTTCCCGTTGTCCAATTAAGGTTTCTGCTAATTGATCTAAAAGCCAAAGATTATCAGAATTCAGTTCAACTGCTTTACAATAAACTTTAATAGCTTGATCCCACCGTTGTTGAGCAATCAATACTTTTCCCAGGGGGGGATACAACCAATCCGTATTCGGTTCAAATTCAATCGCTTGATAATATTCCGTTACAGCCTGGTCAAATTCCTGGGTTTCACAAAGAGCATTTCCTAGGGTAAAATGTAACCAAAAACTATCAGGATTAATCTCCAGGGCTTGACGATACCAATTAATCGCTTCTGCGGGTTTTCCGGTCTGAGAACAAATTTCTCCTAACTTATAATAGGAACCAAAAAACTTAGAATTTAAAGCAATTCCTTGATAATAAGCAACCGTAGCTTCTTCCCATCTTTCCTGTTCAGATAAAGCATTTCCTAGTTGATGATATGTCCAAGAAAAATCCGGGCTGAGTTCAATGGCTTTTTGATAATTAGCGATCGCGGGCTCATAATTCTTTTGTTGAACTAAAGCATCGCCTAACCCTTGATAAAATAGGTTGTTATTAGGATTCAGAATAATCGCTTGATTATAGGCGGCGATCGCTTCTTCCCACTGTTGTTTCCGACTTAATGCCTCTGCTAATCCATAATGGGATTGAGGTAAACTCGGATAAATTTCTACGCCCTTTCTATATAATTCAATAGCTTGATCTAATTTGCCTTTTTCAATTAAGGTTTTCCCAAAGTCTATATATTCTTGAGGTGTGACACACTGGGGTTCTAAAATTAAGGCTTGATACCGAGCATTTGTGGCTTCTTCCGGTTGATTCAGATTGATCAAAACCGTATATAAACTGTGATAAATTCCAGCTTGATTCGGTTTAAAATGTAGGGCGGTTTGATAGGATTGCAGGGCGTCGCGCCATTGTTGTTGTTGAACATAGACCGCGCCCAAATTGGCGTGAACTTCTGCCCAATCGGGTTTGAAGTCGAGGGCTTTGGTATACCAGAATTTGGCTTCATCCAGTTTCCCTTGCAATTGTTTCGCTAACCCCAGGGTACTGTAAGTGGGGAGAAAACGAGGTTGCAACTTTAACGCCTGTTGACACACGGCGATCGCTTGATCAAATTGCTGTTGGGCAATATGGTGATTTGCTTCTGCGTGTAAATCGAGGACAGTTTTCTCTGGAGTGTCGGACAATGGCATGGTCAACCGCAAAAATAGGACAGCTTTTAATATAGACGTTGGATTGATGAAAATAGTTTACAGGACTTACGCACCCAACCAAAGAAACCGGGTTTTTTTGGCGAAAATACTTGGTTGTGACCCACATATTCTCTAAAAAAACCCGGTTTCTCGGGCAACCTGTATCATTACCCATTACCCTGTTACTGAGCGAAGTCGAAGTATTACCCATTACCCATTACCTATTGTTACGAAATATTACGGGAAATTTATTAAAAAATGTTGCAACTTGTTGATTGACTTGCTAGATTGTGCATAGAGGGTCTTGCCATGAACGCTCGTATTGAGGAGACAGTTGAGCCATGCTTGAAATCAATGTTGCTCTGTTAACCAGGAATTAAGGAAAAAAGATAGCCTGGTCTGTTGTCTAATCGTGACCCATTAGAAATCTCTACAATCATGACACCAAATTTTTAGCATTCCCAGATTTTTTACACGCTGCATAGAGGAATATCGGTGCGCCTAACAAGATGTCAGGGTCGCTTGGGATGAAAAAATCCCGACTCAAACGGGTGGGAGAACCCCGCCCCGCGCCGAATTCCTCCTCAACAGGAGGTTTTAACAATGACTATTCAAGGAAAAACAGCCCTAATTACTGGGGCTTCTCGTGGAATTGGCCGGGCAATAGCCTTAGAATTTGCCCAAAATGGCGTTAAACGTCTGATTCTAGTGGCACGGGATCGTCAACGACTCGCAGAATTAGCCACGGAAATAGAGCCCATGGGGGTAGAGGTGATTACCTTAGCCCTGGACTTAACCCAATCTGTGCAAGTCCATATTGCGATCGCCCAGGCTTGGCGAACTCACGGGCCAATTGAGATTTTAATTAATTGTGCGGGTGTTGCCCACCAAACCCCGTTTTTAGAATCCAAACTCCCAGAAGTTCAGGAGGAAATCTCCTTGAATTTAATCGGGTTGTATACCATCACCCATGTCATCGCTCGACGGATGGCCACCCGCGAATCGGGAACCATTATTAATGTATCGAGTTTGATGGGCAAAATTGCGGCTCCCACCATGTCTACCTATTCGGCGACTAAATTCGCGATTTTGGGGTTTACAGAGGCCCTACGCCAAGAATTAGCCGCCTACAATATTCGGGTGATGGCTCTATTGCCCACCTTAACCGATACCGACATGACCCGGGACTTGCAGTTATTCCGTTGGGTCGTCCCCATGACCGCCGAACGGGTTGCTAAGGTGTTAGTGGCGGGGTTGGATAAGGATACCCCAGAAATTTTAGTTGGATGGCAAAGCCATTTAGCGGTTTGGTGTAACCGTTTTGCCCCCTGGTTAATGGAGAAAATTCTGGTATTGGCCTCTCCAGTTACCCACAAAATCCGCAAGTCCTATCCCGTTTTTAATGAATAGGACTTACGCACCAAACCGGGTTTGGTGAACGAGAAATCTCGATTTCATCCGCAAAATCACCGGCCAGAAACCCGGTTTCTTTGGTCTTGTGCGTAAGTCCTGATGAAGCTGACGCAACCTTGCATTAGTTTGAGTTAACAGTCCCCGTAGAGACGCGCCAATAGCCTTCGGCATGGCTGCGCCCGGGCGCGTCTCTACATTAAATTGATGTTACACACACTAATAACTGATGACTGATAACTGATGACTGATAACTGATTAAGGTAAGATTAGGCGATAGGCTGTTCAGGAATTTCCCTAAAATTATGGAGTTTGCAGCCTTAAACTTTGGAGATTAAAATTTTATGCCCAGATCACAACGTAACGATAACTTTATTGATAAAAGCTTTACGGTCATGGCAGATATGATCCTGAAGATGCTGCCCACCAATAAAAAAGCTAAGGAAGCATTTGCCTATTATCGGGATGGAATGTCAGCCCAGGCCGACGGGGAATATGCAGAAGCCTTAGAAAATTACCAGGAAGCCTTAACCTTAGAGGAAGATCCCTATGATCGGAGTTTTGTTCTTTATAATATGGGCTTAATTCATGCCAGTAATGGCGAACATCAAGAAGCGTTGGAATATTATCAACAAGCGATTGAGTTAAATCCCCGAATGCCCCAGGCTTTGAATAATATTGCGGTAATTTACCATTATCAGGGGGAAAAAGCCAAGGAAGCGGGAGATGAAGACACCGCAGAAGCAGAATTTAAGCAAGCGGCGGAATATTGGGTTAGGGCAATTCGTTTAGCCCCGAATAACTATATTGAAGCTCAGAACTGGCTGAAAGTCACCGGAAGAAGCAAAATCGATATCTATTTTTAATTAATTTTGCTTTGAAATCAATCACCCCTTTGCTAACCTACCCGAAGCCCGATTAAATATGAATATTGATCGTCAACAAGTTTCTAAAGTTGCTTTTTTGGCTCGACTGGAGCTAACCCCAGAAGAAGAAGAACAATTTACGACTCAACTGGGCGAAATTTTAGATTATTTTGAGCAGTTAAACGAACTGGATACATCCCAGGTGGCTCCGATGACCCGGGCTATTGAGATTAGTAATATTACTCGACCTGATCAGTTAGAACCCTATCCCCAAAGAGATGATATTCTGGCCAATGCCCCGGAACAAGAAGGAGACTATTTCAAAGTCCCCAAAATTATGTCGGAAAATTAACCTTGGGCCGAATCAACAGCCGTCTTGATAGAATGGCAGTTTCAATCGGTGTTTCTGGTGAGCGGAAACACCGATTTTTGGTTTTTGGACAAATTTTTTAAAATTTCCGTGGCGGGGGAGTTGCTCAACTGAAGATTTACCTCTATAATTTGAAAAGAAGTAAAGAAACATTAACGGTACTCATAAAATTCTCAGATTCTGCTATAGGAGATGAGAAATACTTAACATGAGTCCTAATCCCTTTACAACTTGTCATTATATATTCGGAGATTTTGTCCATGACTATTGCAGTCGAAAGACCGCAGGTTGAAAGAGGCGTATTTGACGTCCTCGATGACTGGCTCAAACGCGATCGCTTCGTCTTCGTGGGTTGGTCAGGGATTCTGCTGTTCCCCTGTGCTTATCTAGCCCTCGGTGGCTGGTTAACCGGAACAACCTTTGTCACTTCCTGGTACACCCACGGTTTAGCAAGCTCTTATTTAGAAGGCTGCAACTTCATCACCGCCGCCGTCAGTAGCCCCGCTAACAGCTTAGGACATTCCTTGCTGTTCCTCTGGGGCCCGGAAG
>MNYZ01000107.1 GCA_001873365.1 Oscillatoriales cyanobacterium CG2_30_40_61
TTTATGGAGAAACCTAAAAGACAAGAAACCGGGTTTCTGCGA
The DNA here is from genome assembly GCA_001873365.1 of Oscillatoriales cyanobacterium CG2_30_40_61. Classification (GTDB taxonomy): domain Bacteria; phylum Cyanobacteriota; class Cyanobacteriia; order Cyanobacteriales; family Microcoleaceae; genus Planktothrix. The sequence continues at coordinate 43 of MNYZ01000107.1, forward strand.
TAATTTTTGTATCCCAACAGAGATTTATGGAGAAACCCGGTTTCTGAGAATTGGCGATCGCTGAGCCTAGAAACCGGGTTTCTGTAATCACTGATTCCGTTTCTGATTCCACTCACCTACCCTCTAATATGCCACGTCGCCAAGTTATCTTTCAAACCGGTAATTACTATCATGTTTATAACCGAGGCAATAACCGTCAGCTTATCTTTTTTGAGCGAGAAAACTATATTTACTTTTTACGACAATTAAAAAACCATCTGATTACTCATGGTGTCGATATTATTGCTTATTGTTTGATGCCGAACCACTATCATTTATTAGTATACCTGAAAACCGATCATTTTTCCAAGCTGATGCAGTCATTTACTCTGTCTTATGCGAAGGCTATCAATAAACGTTATAATAGAATTGGTTCGCTTTTTCAGGGACGGTTTCAGGCGATTCATATAGATAGAGAAGAATATTTATTACACTTAACTCGATATATTCACTTAAACCCAGTCTGTGCTAATATAGTTGAAAAAGCAGAATATTGGGAGTTTTCCAGTTATCAAGAATATATTGATTTACGCCAAGGTAATTTACCTAAAATAGATCAAGTGCGATCGCAATTTACCTCAGCAGATGATTACCGTTACTTTTTAGAAGATTATTCAAAAAACGATAAATTAATCCAGTATTTAACATTTGAAGAATAAACTAGATTAGAAACCGGGTTTCTGCAATAATTTTGGCATCCCAACAGAAATTTACGGAGAAACCCGGTTTCTGAGCCAAGAAACCGGGTTTCTGCAATAATTTTGGCATCCAAACAGAGATTGATTGAGAAACCCGGTTTCTGATTCCCATACGATCGCGACAACGCCGAGAAACCGGGTTTCTACAATAATTTTGGCATCCCAACAGAAATTTACGGAGAAACCCGGTTTCTGATTCCCATACGATCGCGACAACGCCGAGAAACCGGGTTTCTACAATAATTTTGGCATCCCAACAGAAATTTACGGAGAAACCCGGTTTCTGAATACCAGACTATATTGTAATTTTTGGGTCAGTTGTTGCAAAACAGCCAGACTTTTTAAACCACTGCTAATCAGTTTTAATCCCTTAACTGGATGTTGTAACAATACTTTGATTAAGGGGAATATTTTTAATAGTCCATTCTGATCAATAGCTGTGCTTAAATCGGGTAAATCTTGAGAGGAAGTATCACTCACAACCCTAACCATTGCTGCTTTAATTCCAGCTTCTTTTAAAGAGTTTAATAGAATTAAGCCTTCCATATCTACCACTTCCACGGGGTAAAGCTGGCCTAATCTTTGTTTTTCGATGGCGGTGGTAATTACCCGATTAGTGGTTAACCCCCTAACTAAATGGGATGAAACTAATTTTTGATATAAAGCTAAGGTTAAATCATTATCCCAGGAAACTGCGATATTATTCTCAGTATCTTGATCAGAATTGTCTGAGAGTAAAGGTAAACAATTTTGATAAATAACAATATCCCCAACCTCTAAATTAGGGGATAAACTTCCACATAATCCCAGAACCAAAACCCGTATAGAAGACTTACTGTTAACTATCTCTGAATCGAGCCATTTTTTTAAATAAACGGTTAAATATTGAGAACCAATTGGAATTGGTAAAACCTTAATTGTGGACGAGTTAATGGGCCGTAATCCCCTTAATACCGCCCGGTATTCCTGACCTTGAGGAACAAGAATAAAATTGAATGGTTCCATCCCCTATCCCAACTCCTGTAATAGCTAGAAACAGATAAACCAATTAGACACAGGCATTAATTCTGTTCAATCTAGCTAGGAACTTGCCTATTGTTCCATGATTCTATCATTCCATTTAGGCTAGAGCTAATTCTTTAATTCTTCTTTCCAAAGAAGAAGTATAGTTAAGTCTCAATGATTGGGTAGCACTTAAGTCCGGCATTTCTTGCCAACAATGGCGACATCTCCAAACCAGATGACCTTTACGAATGTGTTGGAGCATGGGTGATGCACAGCAGGGACAGTTAGGCATATAAGTTTATTAAACCTCGGATGAATTAGTAACTGATGAGTTTCGGGGATAGGGAGCAAACTCTATCGGTAATCGTTAGATAATGATTTGAGAATAAAAAACAAATTTGAAGAAGTTTTGAAGATTGGAAAAATCCCGAAAACCTTAACAAATCTATACATTAACAATAGGAAACGGACTTAAGCAGAATGGTCAAAATTAGAGCCAAAAACACAAACTCGGTTTCTTCCTTCTTCTTTGGCTTGGTATAAGGCTGTGTCCGCCGCCCGCATAATTGACTCTCCGGTTAAGCCTTGGTTGGGGAACATGGAAATACCTAAAGAAAGGGTAATCTGACCTAAATCTTGATAATGGTGTTTGAGCTTTAATTTTTGCACTTCAACTCGAATTTGTTCCGCCCTTTCCTTAACAAGTTCGAGGGAAATTTCTGGTAAAATTAGGGTAAATTCTTCACCGCCATAACGACAAGCAATATCTGAGCCTCGGACATTTTTTTGTAATATATTTCCCAATTGTTGCAAGACAATATCTCCGGCATCATGCCCAAAAGTATCGTTATAATTTTTAAAATGATCAATATCAATCATCACGATTCCTAAACCAAATTTTTGACGTTGGGCGCGGTTAATTTCCCGCTCTAAGGATTCTTCTAAATAGCGACGATTATATAACCCAGTTAAACCATCTCGAATACTTTGATATTCTAAAGCTTCTCGTAATTTCAAGTTAGCTAAGGCTAAAGCAATATGTTCAGCTACGGCCGTGGCTAACCGTTGTTGGTCTCCCGAAAGTTGTCCCGATTCCTCCGAGGCTAAACACAATAATCCCAGGGCATCTCCTTGGGCAATCATGGGCACACAAAGATGTTCAACCATCACCGGATAAGTAGCTGGAAGTTCAGTTTTTGTGGGGGAGTTAAGGATAATTTTACTAGAATTATTAGAATTTAATTGATATTGACGATAATTTTTTTGATGGATATGTTTACATAATAAATTACTGGTTGTAGCTGGAACAAAATGGGATCTCCCCCGACGCAATGCCCAGCAATCTTGAGGAGAAAAAACCGCCTCACTGATTCCCTGTAAATCTCCCCAAGTCGCCACCATTTCTACTAGGTTTTTAGAATTTCTAGCTACAAATAAACCCCCCGATATTTTTGGGAAAAAAGGTTTGAGTAAATCATTAATCACTTGATAGGCTTCTTCGGTGGAATTACAGGCTTGTAAAAATTCACTCATTTGACCTAAAAGCATGGTTTCACGGTTGCGTTGTTCTAAATCATTCACCCAGCGCGTCAAGTTTTCATTGGCTTGTTGGGCTGCTTCTTCGGTTTTTTTGCGTTCTGTAATATCACGACAAGTCACCGCAATTCCATCGGATAAAGGAACTACTTGTATTTGTAGCCATTTTGCCTTTATATTGGGGTGGGAAATTTCCAATTCTTCCTCAAAGCCTTTTCGGGTTTTAAAGGCACGCAAATAACGCTCAAAATATCCTAAGTTGCTCTCTTGATAAAATACATTATTGAGTTCTTTTCCTAATAAATTATCTTTGTTTTGTGAAATCAGTTCTTCTGCTTTAGAATTCATATCTACTAAAATAAAGTTTGTTAATTTTTCCTCGGTATCTCGATGACTTTGCAAGAGAAAAAACGCATCTAAACTGCCATCAATAGCCGCTCGAAATCGGGCTTCTGATTCCTGTAGGGCTAGGGTGGTTTTTTGGCGTTCAATTGCTTCTTGTTTGAGGTCATCAATGGCTTTAGCTAATTCATTGGTGCGTTGTTCTACCCGTTGTTCGAGTTCTTCATTAATTTCATGCAGTTGATTTTCTAAGAGTTGCCGTTCGGCAATTTCTCGGATTAAGTCATCATTGGAAGTCGCCAGTTGGATTGTCCGTTCTTGAACCTTGATTTCTAGGTCTTCTTGGGCTTTTTTAATCGCAATTTCAACCCGTTTGCGATCGCTAATATCTCGCATAAAAACCGTTAATATCTTCCCTTCCTCTAGGGATAACTCAGAGATAGAAACCTCCGCCGGAAATTCCGTATTATCCTTACGGCGACCGGTCAATTCCTGATATTCTCCAATATGTTTAATTAAACAATTCTCATCTGATAATTCGGGTTTATATTGACAATTATTTTCAGATAAAAACTCAGAAATTAATAAGTTAAAAGGCTGTTTTAAAATTTCATTGGCCGTATAACCAAATATTTTTTCTGCCCCTTGATTAAATAGGGTAATTTCTTGTTTTTCATTAATGGAAATAATCGCATCCTGAGCCATATCTAAAATCCCAGCCAAACGTAAACCAGAATCTATTATTGCTTGTTCGGCTTGTTTTGATTTAGTAATATCTCGATTAATTTTCAGAATCGCAATCGGATTTCCCTCCCGATCTTTCTTGAGTGACCAACTACTATGGATAATTACGGTTTCTCCCCGGTAATTGGTTTGAATTAATTCCCCTTCCCAGTTGCCTTTTTTAAAGACTTCTTGTTTAATTTTTTCTAAGGGTTCAGGGAATTGAATTTTGAGCAATTTAACTAAATTTTTTCCTAAAACTTCTGACTTAGAATAGCCATATAGTTTTTCCGCGCCCTGATTCCAATAGTTAATATGATTATTCAAATCAACCGCAATAATGCCATCATTGGCTAAATCTAAAAGTTGAGCTTGATCTTGTAAAATCTGTTGAGTTCGGGCTTGTTCTGCTAATTCTTGTTTTAACCGACTATTTAAAGATTCTAACTCAGCCGTCCGTTCAGAAACTTTAATTTCTAGTTCTTCATTAATTTTTTTTAAGGCATCTTCTGACCATTTTCTTTCCGTAATATTGGTCAGAATTACCACACAGCCTTTAAAAATACTATGGGGAGTTGATAGGGGACTAGCACTTAATAAAAAGTTAATTTTTTCTCCATCTTCCCGAATAAATAGAACCTCCCGTCCCTTATAGGGATGACCATTAATTACGGATGTAATAGAAAAAATAGAATTAGAACTTTTTTCCTTTTTTCGCGAGGGGTGACTGCTATTTTGCTGGGGCAAAAGTTGTAATTTAATCACGTCATCGAAATCAGAAAGCAGTAAATTTGCCCCTAAAATTTTTTGAGCTTCCTGACTGGCGCGAATAATTTTTCCCTGATGGTCACAAACAATAATAGACTCGGCTGCTTGTTCTAAAAGTAATCGAGTTAACCTTTCTTGAGCAACAATATCTTCATCCCGTTTCTGTTCTGATAAATCGGTGATAATTAAACATCCGACATCTACACCTTTTTGATTCAGGATGTTAATTGAAAGATAAACCGGAACTTCTGTCCCATCCCGGGCAATTAAGGTTAATTCCGCCTTTGGTGAATCTAAGTTTGCCTTCTGAGATAGGGCTTGAAATAGGTTTAAATCTGAGGGGGAAATAAATTCTTTAAAATCCGTCCCAATTAAATTTTTTAAAGGAGTTTTAACTAGAGACGCTAATCGTTTATTACAATAGAGTAATAATGTACTATCGGTGGTAATTGTAGCGGCACCCTCTTTCATTTCTTCCACGAGCATTCGGTAGGAAGAATCGGCTCCTTGCAGGGTATAAACCTGTTCTCCATCTGAGCCTGCAATAACTAAGGCATCCACTTCCCCATTACCAATTGCCCGCAAGGTATCCTTCGCGATTTCCAATTGGAAACGCAAATCTTCAACTTCTTGTTGTAATTGGTCTTCTGATGTTTCTCTTGGGTTAAAGTTAACCATAGTTAACTCTTAGGGTATAACACCACATTATTTTAAAATGATAAATTCAAAGCCATCAGAATTTTATCGGTTTGGGATAAATCCCCGATAATTCTCTGTAAAGGTAAGGGAAGAAGGCGAATTAAGGTAGGGACAGCTACAATCTTTTGCCCTTCGGTTAGTTCGGGTTGTTGATAAACGTCAATTACTTCTAAATCGTAATTTCCTTGCAGGTAGGTTTCACAAATATACTTAATGGTTTTTAAAGCTAGAATTGATTTAATATTGGCTCCAGCAACATACAAACGAAAGCAATAATATCCCTCCTTTGTTGGCTTGCTAAAGTTGGGCTGAGGGGATAATAAATAAGATTTCATAAAACAACTTCTCCTTTTATTTTAAATTAAGGATTTTTTACCTCTCCCCCCTCCACAATTCTAACCCCACTAAAATTTTCTCAGGACTGGATAAATCTCCAATAATTTGTTTTAATGGCCGAGGAATTTTACGAACTAAGGTAGGAAGTGCGAAAATGTGATCTTGCTGGGCAAGTTTAGGGTCATTTAACAAATCAATGATTTCAATTTGATATTGACCCTGAAGGTACTGTTCACAAACCTTTTTCAAGTTTATAAATGCTGTGATCGCTTTAGGGGTTTGTCCGGCAACATACAAACGCAATTCCCAAAGTTTAGGTTGATTGGGTTCCAAGTCTTGTTGATTATCCATAATAATGGCAGCTTTTCTGGGTTCTGGAAGATTGATTTGAGCATGAGTGGCTTTAAAGAATAACTTTTGATGGCTGACAGTGAGAACAGGAGTGGCAGTAGCAGAGGTGTTGAGGATATATTACCCGATTTGTCGTTCCAGGGTATCGGTTGAACTCAAAAAATTTACGAGCTTTTATAGTCCACTTCCCAGGCCTGAGATAAACGCTCTAAATCTGAGGAACACCGGACAATAATTCCCTGATTCCGGGGGGAAACGGTTTTTTCCTTGGGTAATTTCAACAATAACAAATTCTTCTCCAATTCCGCAGTTACGGTTTCCGGGTGGACGGAATAAGGTAAGGGAATCAGACATTGAAATTGTTGGGAAGAATAGGTAAAATCACAATACCCCGGAACTTCTACCTGTTCAATTTTTTCTCCAGATAAAAACACGGTTTCTGAGGTAACACGAATTGATAAATCCTCGGGTTGGAGACTGGGAATAGAGATTTTTAAAATAATATGATTCGAGGTTTCTTGCATCTGCACATCTCGAATCGGCGTGATCCCCTCCTGGGCTACCCACAGGGTTAAGGGGGGATCATTAGACATAGGTTTGTCTTTAATAATCTGCATCCGTTGATACAAATTATTCAGAAATTGCCAAGGGTTTAAATTCTGGAAAATCATGGGTTAATTTTGCTTGAGTTAGCTTAAAAACCGGGTACTAAGACCCAGGTTTTGATCTGGGATTCTTGTAACTTAGCAAACAAATTTGAAGATTTTTTGAAGTTAGCTATATGGAAATTACGAATTATGAATTACGAATTATGAATGGGGACTAATGTATTTTTGACCATATCAATTTGCCGTTGCTCTCAAATTATTTTATAATCGTAGGTTGGGGTTGGGAGTTTGGGGTTTTGAACCGTCCTATCGTCACGTTTCCTCCCCGGTTCTGATTCCACTATTCTTTGATGAGGTGTTTATGATATTTTCCCAGTCTTCGGGCTACCGAATTGATAACTATTCCGATTTTGAAGTCACAAGCGATAGCCGGATTGAAACCTTCTCTCCTAGTAATATAGTGCCGATTGTGATTGAGCAGTCGGGGATGGGAGAACGGGCTTTCGACCTTTATTCCCGTCTATTGAGAGAGCGGATTATTTTTCTGGGAACTCCGATTGATGATGATGTGGCTAATGCCCTCAGTGCCCAACTGTTGTTCCTAGAAGCCGAAGACCCGGAAAAAGATATCCAAATCTATATTAACTCTCCGGGGGGCTCTGTGACCGCAGGCATGGCGATTCTGGACACCATGCAGCAAATTCGCCCCGATGTTGTCACTATCTGTTATGGCATGGCCGCCAGTATGGGAGCCTTTTTATTGGCCGCCGGAACTCCGGGTAAACGGATGTCTTTGCCCAGTTCCCGAATTATGATTCACCAACCCCTCGGCGGAGCCCAGGGACAGGCCGTTGATATTGAAATCCAAGCCAAAGAAATTTTGTATCATAAACGGGTACTGAATGAGTTACTGGCCGAACACACGGGGCAACCCATCGAACGAATTGAGGAAGACACCGAACGGGACTTCTATATGTCCGCAGAAGATGCCAAAGAATATGGTCTAATAGATAAGGTGATCGACCGCACCCAAAATCTTCCGATTCCCGGAGAATCCGTTCCCGTAACCTAAGATGAGGTAACTATGTCCAAGTACGACTCCCATCTAAAATGTTCTTTCTGTGGTAAGTCCCAGGAGCAAGTTCGCAAGCTCATTGCCGGGCCAGGTGTCTATATATGCGATGAATGTGTGGAACTCTGTAATGAGATTTTAGATGAGGAGTTATTTGATAATAGTTCGGCAACGACTCCCCCAACTTCCCCACGTCCCCAACAAGCTCCCCAAGCTCCCCAACGGCGGCAACGGACTGGACGGGTGGCTTTAAATCAAATTCCTAAACCGAGAGAAATTAAATCCTATCTCGACTCCCACGTTATTGGTCAAGATGAGGCCAAAAAAGTTCTCTCGGTGGCGGTTTATAACCATTACAAACGCTTAGGGTTTTTACAAACAAAAACCACCGGACGACCCGCCGAGGATAGTAATGTTGAGTTACAAAAATCTAATATTCTGTTAATTGGCCCGACTGGATGCGGGAAAACCCTATTAGCAGAAACCCTGGCTAAAATGTTGGAGGTTCCCTTTGCCGTCGCTGACGCCACAACCCTCACTGAAGCCGGCTATGTCGGGGAAGATGTGGAAAATATTCTGCTGCGGTTATTACAGGTTGCTGATTTTGATGTGGAAGAAGCCCAACGGGGCATTGTTTATATTGATGAAATTGATAAAATTGCCCGCAAAAGTGAAAATCCCTCTATCACCCGGGATGTATCGGGGGAAGGGGTACAACAGGCTTTATTAAAAATGTTAGAGGGAACCGTTGCTAATGTTCCACCCCAGGGGGGACGCAAACATCCCTATCAAGATTGTATTCAAATTGATACCAGTAATATTCTATTTGTCTGCGGCGGGGCCTTTGTCGGCTTAGATAAATTGGTGGAGCAGAGAACGGGCAAAAAGTCCATGGGATTTGTCCAACAAGGAGACGGTCAACCGAAAGATAAACGTACCGTTGATGCCCTCAAACACATGGAACCGGATGATTTGGTCAAATTTGGTCTAATTCCTGAATTGATCGGTCGGATTCCGATGATAGCGGTCTTAGAACCCTTAGACGAAGATACCTTAGTCGCCATTTTAACTGAGCCACGGAATGCTTTAGTTAAACAATATCAAAAACTATTGCGGATGGATAATGTTCAATTAGAATTTGATCAAGATGCGATTCAAGCGATCGCTCAAGAAGCCTATCGTCGCAAAACCGGAGCCCGAGCATTACGGGGAATTGTGGAAGAATTAATGTTAGATGTGATGTATGAAATTCCCTCCCGTAAGGATGTCAAACGCTGTCGGGTGACGCGAGAAATGGTAGAAAAACGCTCTACGGCGGAATTACTATTACATCCATCTTCCTTACCTAAACCCGAATCAGCATAATCAGTTATCAGTTAACAGTTATCAGTTAACAGTTATCAGTTAACAGTTTAAGAGTTAACAGTTATCAGTTAACAGTTTAAGAGTTGTCAGTTTACTAATTATGATATTAAATCTATTAAATTCGGCGCATCTAAGATTCAAAGAATCTCAATTTAAACTAAAAAAAATTATTCCGGTTTTGGTTGGTTTATTCACCCTATTGAGTATTTTAGGAGTAGGACAGTTTCAAGTTTTAGGACAACAACAAAACGATATTACGATTGATTTTGCCGCTCAAAGAACCGGAATAAGTTCAGTTAGTGGATTTTTATATGGTAAAAATGCCACCCAACCGCCCGATAATATTATTAAGCCCTTAGAGCCCAAATTATGGCGGACATCCCAACTGGACTTGTACCCGCGAGTGGTGGGACTGGGAGCTAAATTTCAACTGCTTTTAAGTGATACCTGGGGCTATGGCTCCCCCAGGGGTTGGCCCTATGATGATTATGCGAAATGGGAAGAACACGTCCGACAAATCGCCCGCCAACACAAAGATAAAGTTATATTATGGGATGTTTGGAACGAACCAGACCTCAGAGATCCCTTTTGGAAAGGTACTCGGGAACAGTTTTTTGAAACCTATAAACGGGCTTATCGGGTATTACGTCAAGAATTAGGCCCAAATGTGATGATTGGTGGCCCTAGTCTTGTCAAATATGATCAAAACTTTTTCACCGCATTTTTAAATTATTGTAAAGCCAATAATTTAGAAGTTAATTTTTTATCTTGGCATGAACTTAATGATCAAGATATTACCTCAATTACGGCTCGGATTAATAATGCTCGTCGGAGTTTACAACAAAATCCCGATTACCAAAGTCTAAAAATTCAGGAAATTCATATTAATGAAATTATCGGCCCCACGGCTCAATATCGCCCCGCCGAAAATTTAGGCTTTTTGTATTACACCGAATTAGGACGGCCGAATGCTGCGGCTAGAGCCTGTTGGGATCCAATTAATCAAGGCAGTGGAACTAATAATTGCTTTAATAATAGTTTAGATGGTTTAGTTACACCGGATTTATCTTTACCTAGGTCTGTTTGGTGGGTTTATCAGGCCTATACCGATGGTTTTAATTCCCGGGTTGCGAGTCAGTCTACAAACCCTAAAATTGTCGCCTTAGCTAGTCGTGCAAATCGGGAAGGAAAAGCTCAAATTCTATTCGGTTATTTTGAACAAGCTTTTTCTGCACCAACGGCGGGAGTAACATTAATTCTGAAAAATTTACCTAATGCTAGTGGTAATTTGGTCTTCAAAGTCCAAAAAATTCCCGATTCTGGAGAACAGGTGATCAAGGAATTAGCCACAGTCAGACAGGAAAATATTAGGGTGAATAATCAACAGTTAGTCCGGTTAACTATTCCTAATCTTCAACTGCATGAAGCCTATCTTTTAACCATTGGCTAAAGTTTAATCAGCAATCTATAGCTTGAGATTGAACTTTTTTGCCGGAAGTTAGTCAATACCTGAAGAACCTATTACAATCAAAGATAACTGTTTCTGAGGTAAATTTATGCGGTTAACTTCCCGTGCTATTCTAGCAATATTTGGACTGTCTATGGTGGCTCTGTTCACCAGTTCAACTCCGGTTATGGCGGAATCGATTGCCCAAGCTGCACCGAATCAACGGCAAATGAATGACCGTTCAGATAAAATGTTCAGTTCACTGAATTTAACCCCGGAACAACAACAGAAAATTGCCGGAATTCGCCAGGAATATCAGGGACAAATGCGCCAACAACAACAGCAAATGCGTCAACTTCAGCAAGAATTAAATGAGTTAATGGCGGGAAATGGAACCGAAAGCGAACTGCGTCAGAAACATGATCAGTTGATGGGATTAAAAGCACAGATGGGAGAAATGCAGTTTAATATGATGTTAAAAACTCGAGAAGTTTTAACTACAAAACAACGGAGTCAAATGGCTAATTTTATGCAGGAACGTCGTCAAAGTCCCCGTCGCGATCGCTAATTTTTTTTAACTTTCCTATCGGTTCAAATCACCGAATTAATCATTGCAGGATATGGGAATAAAAACTTATCTTTATTTGCATGGATTTGCCTCTAGTCCTGCTTCTACTAAAGCAAAATATTTGCGCGATCGCTTTGCGTCCTTATCAATTAATTTAAATATTCCTGATTTGAACCAAGGGGATTTTTCCCATTTAACCTTAACCCGACAACTCCAACAAATTCCCACGGAATTATCCCCGGATGCTGCTAATATTATCGTGATTGGTTCTAGTTTTGGAGGGTTAACCGCCGCTAGATTTGCTGAACAAAATCTAGCGGTTAAACGGTTAATTTTACTGGCTCCTGCTTTTAATTTTTTATCAGAATGGTTTCCCAAGTTAGGGGAAGAAAAATTAAATCTATGGAAATCCCAAGGGTATTTATCTATTTATCATTATGCTGAAAAAAAGGATTTACCCTTACATTATCAGTTTTTAGAAGATTTATCTCAATATCCCGATGAACAGTTACATCGTCAAATTCCCACATTAATTTTACATGGAATTAATGATGAAGTTATCCCGATTCAAGCCAGCCGAAACTATTTAAAAACCAGACCTTGGGCGAGATTAGTTGAACTTAATAGTGATCACAGTTTAGAAAATGTTTTAGGTGAAATTTGGCAAGAAATTCGGGATTTTTTGGAGGACTTTTAATTCATTATTGCTTTTTCAAACGAAGTTTAACACTCTGTTCGATAAACTCAATATTTTTAAAGATGCTGGTAGCCGAACGATAGGCTTCTAATAATAATTCCTCCTGTTCTTCGGGAGTATCGGCCATTCCATCGATTAATAATCTTAAGAAACCAATCATCGGATTTAGACGAGTCCGCACCTCATAAGAACTTTGAATTAAGGCTTCATCCCGGGCGGCTTCTTCGGCAAATTGTAGGGTATAAAGACGGGCAAAATGACCGCCTAATTTTAATAATTCATCATGGGTTCCTAATTCCACCACTTCTCCTTTTTCTAATACAGCAATTTGATGGGCATTTTGAACGGTGGAAAGGCGGTGAGCAATTACAATAGTAGTTCGTTCTCGACTCAGGGCATCAATAGCTTCTTGAACTAATCTTTCTGAAACCGTATCTAAGGCGCTGGTAGCTTCATCTAAAATCAAAATTTCCGGGTTTCTTAATAGGGCTCGGGCGATCGAAAGTCGTTGCCGTTGTCCCCCAGAAAGCAGAACACCGCGATCGCCAATTAAAGTATCAAAACCTTCGGGTAATCTATCAATAAATTCATGGGCATTAGCCCGTTTTGAAGCCTCAATAATTTCTTCATCTGTTGCATCGGGTCTAGCGTAAGCAATGTTATCTCGAATGGACGCATTAAATAGAAATGTATCTTGGCTGACCACACCCATGGCTTGTCGTAAACTTTGTAAGTTATATTCCCGAATATCTAATCCATCAATTTCAATACTTCCCTCGTTAGGATCATAAAATCGAGGTAATAAATCTGCTAAAGTTGACTTTCCTGCCCCCGATCCTCCTACTAACGCTAAGGTTGTACCTCGTGGAATATATAAATCAATATTTTTGAGAACTAGGTTGTCATGCTCTGGATAACCAAAGGAAATATTATTAAAATGGATGCCTTTCTCAAAGGAATTATAGGGTAAGTTTCCCGCGATCATAAAAGGTTTATTATCTCGGCGGAGCAGGTCTTCTACCATCGTGACCCCGGCGGAATTATTGGCAAATTGACTGCGGGCATTATTCAAGCTAGAAACTAGGGGTAGGGTTCTAAATAATAGAAACAAATAGGTTAATAGAATTGCGGAAAAAGCCTCAATATTGTTAGCAAAAATTACCCGACCTGATATCACAATTAAAAGGATAACAATAATACTAATAACTTCATTAATTGGGCTAATTATAGCATAGTTTAAGTCACTTTTATAAGTTGATTTTTCTAATCTTGAAATCAACTGACTAATTTTTTGATACTCCCGCTTTTCATGGCCCATTGACTTGACAAGGCGAATTCCATTCAAAGCCTCGATAATACTAATGGCATAATCCCGAGAAGCATTAGAAAGTTTTTCGCCCCATTTTTTAGCTCTTTTGATAAAGATTTGATTAAATAAAATCACCAAAGATAGTAAAAAGGTGGAAACTAAAGTCAGTTGCCAAGAAATAGAAAGGAGTAAACCCGTGAAGACTAAAATAGTAATTGATGTTGTGAGAATGGAAATCAACAAATTCACAGCCGTGGCTGTTTTTCTGACTTCCGTATTAATCCGGTTAACTAAATCTCCGACCTTCGTTTTTGTATAAAAATCTAAGTCAACATTTAATAAAACATCTAATCCGGCTCGGCGTAAATCCGACATTAACGATTTAGTTAAGGAGCCAGAAACCACCGTTACTAAGTAATTATTAAGATTTTTCAGGGCGATCGCTAATATAATCGCACTGGTCATTACTAAAACTCGATATTGGGGATCAATTTCATTAAAAGGACTGATCAAAGCTTTAATAAAGCCAGGACTTCCCTTTAAATCCAGGGATTGACCCAATAAACTCAAGACCACAGGTACAATTAAAGTTGTGCTGACCCCATTAAATAAAGCGGATGAAAACCCTAAAACAACCGTTAGGAAGATTTTTAATCGGTAAGCCGTTGCATATTTTAAAAGTAATTTAAGATTTTTAGACATAATTAAGAATTTTGATTAAAATTAAAAGAGCGTCCAGATCAGATGCTACCATTCTTACATCAGCTTGTGAATTTTGTCATCCTAGGTGAGAATATAATTGAAAAATGATCAGAATCTGACCCTTGAGGTCAAAGTTAAGTATACTAGGCTTTAGGTGGTAATCCTTCCGAGGGAGTTATCTGTTGATCTAAAAATTATGAAAATATCAATTTTAGTTCCTGACTTGTCTTGTAAATATGGCAATTGCATGAGCCGTGCTTATCTATTTGCTAAAATTTTACAAAGACAATATGATGTAGAAATTGTTGGTTTATCGATGGAATCAACGATTTGGAAACCCGTCGCCCAAGATTCAACTATGGTTTTTAAATTAGTTGAAGTAGGAATCACATCCAAGAAACAAATCCTTAATTTAATTCCTAGGATGAACGATCTAGTTAAACAGATTGATGGAGATATTATTTATGCGAGTAAGCCTTTATTGATGACCTTAGGAGTAGGATTATATGCCAATTTATTAAAATCAAAACCTATTATTGTTGATTTGGATGACTGGCAAATGGGAATTCGGGCTGAAAAACTCAAATCTATGCCAAAAGATCAAAAAAGGAAAGAGCTATTCAATTCAGCATTTGAAGTCTACAAAACATCTTCTTATTGGAATAACTATTTCGGTGAAAAATTAATTAAATTTGCTGATGCAATCACGGTTTCTAGTAATTTTTTAAAAGAAAAATTTGATGGGGAAGTTATTAGACACGCCGTTGATACGGATCTGTTTAATCCCGACAATTTTGATCCTAATGCCATTAAAGCACAACTGGGAATTGAAGCGGATCAAAAAGTTTTAATATTTTGTGGATCTTTGCAAATTCATAAAGGCATAGAAGATTTAATCGAGGCAGTTAGCCTAATTCCTGAAGAAATGAAGGTATTATTAGTTGTTATTGGTAATGATGATGGTTGGGGAACCCAACAACTGATCAAAGCTGCAAAAGAAAAATTAGGAGATAAATTTCGCCCCCTAGGAATACAACCCTTTGAAAAAATCCCAGAATTTATAGCTATAGCAGATATGGTTGTGATTCCCCAAAGAAAAACCTTAGCAACTATTGGACAAATTCCGATTAAAATGTTTGAAGGAATGGCCATGGCAAAACCCGTTGTATCTACAAGAGTTTCTGATATTCCTGACATTTTAGAAAACTGTGGTACTGTAGTTGATCCCCAAAATCCTGTACAGTTAGCAGCCGCTATTCAAGATATTTTAGAGCATCCTGAAGTTGCTAAACAAAAAGGTAAAGAAGGTCGCATTCAATGTTTAGAAAATTACAGTTGGGATGCTGTAGAAAAATTGTTAACTAATCTGATTCAAAAAGTAGGGAGATCAGCTTAAAGTGAAGAATTTTAATCACCAAAAAAAACCTAAAATTTCCATAGTAGTCTATGATCTGGGGAAAAATGCCGCCGGAAGATGGGGAGGAGGAACTCGACCTTCTTTACTCGCTCAGGCTCTGCGACACGCCAATTATGATGTAGAAATCATTGGTTTTCTGACTGGAGAAGCGAATTCTATTGCAACTCCTGAAATTCCAGTTCGTTATGTTCCTAAAAAAAATTATCCGGGTTTTATTCAATCTACTTATGAACTTTTGAGTCAACTAGATGGCGATATTATTTATGCCTATAAACCCAAACCCAGTAGTTTTGGAGTCAGTTTAATCAAAAAAATGTTTACGGGTCGTCCTTTAATTCTCGATATTGATGATTGGGAAATGAGTTGGTATGGTGGAGACGAATGGCAGTATAAACCCGGAAGTTTAAAGCAGTTTGCTAGGGATATTTTAAAACCTAATGGGGCGTTAAGAAATCCCGATTATCCCTTATATTTAAAAGGGATGGAAGGTTTAACTTCTCGTGCGGATGCGATTACAATTCATACCGGATTTATTCAAAAACGGTTTGGGGGAATTTATTTACCTAATGGTAAAGATACCATATTATTTAATCCAGAAAATTATAATTCTGAGTCAGTGCGATCGCAATATAACCTATCTGATTATAAAATCTTAATGTTTCCGGGGGCACCCCGACCCTATAAAGGAATTGAAGATGTTTTAATGGCTTTAGATATTCTAAATCAACCCGATTTAAGGTTAGTAATTGTTGGGGGAAGTCCCTATGATGATTATGATCAAAAACTTAGAGAAAAATGGGGGAAGTGGCTAATTTCAATTCCACCTTTACCCGTAACAAAAATGCCTGAAATTGTAGCAGCGGCTGATATTATTGTAGTTCCTCAACGTAATCATCCTTCCGCTTTAGCTCAATTTCCCTTAAAATTAACCGATGGAATGGCGATGGCAAAACCCGTTTTATCTACAAATGTTGGGGATATTCCTGATATTTTAGGGAATACCGGATATCTAGTTGAACCCAGTTCTCCTGAACAAATTGCTGAGATGATTCAACATATTTTTAGCGACTTTGATCAAGCTCAGGAAAAGGGAATACAAGCCAGAAAACGTTGTGTAGAAAAGTATAGTATAGAAGCAATGGCTAATATTTTAGCATCAATTATTTCCCAGTATTAAACATCAAGCTATGAATCATAAAATCAAATCTTTTTTAACCTTAGAAACAGGATTAGTTTTAGCTATTATTATCGGAATTATCCTGAAATTAATTAACTTAGGAAGCCGAGAATATTGGTATGATGAAGTTTTATCATTATTGCTATTTACAGGACAAAAAATTTATTATCAAGCTCCAACAGAAGCTCCTGTACTATTAGCCAATTATAGTCAGTTATTAAGTTTACCATCTGAATCAAACTTAGGTGATTTTAGTCAAACATTAATCAATCTTTTTCGAGGAATTGTTGGAGGCGAACCCCATCCACCTCTATTTTTTATTAGTCAACATTTTTGGTTAAGACTATTTGGAAATAGTGAAATTGCTACTCGTAGTCTAAACGTTATTTTTAGTATAGCTGCGATGGTTTGTAGCTATGGGTTAGGTCGTTTTTACTTAGGACATCGGGGCGGACTTTTACTAACGGCGTTAGTAGCAACAAATCCATTTTATCTATTTCATTCTTTAAATTTAAGAATGTATACGTCCCTATTACTCTGGACAATTTTAAGTGCTTGGTCATTACTAAAAATAATTGATCAAACCGAAAAAAATCTAACTCTACCTCAAAAAATATTATGGAATTTATTATTAATAATTTCCGTAACAGCCGGATGTTTAACCTTTTATTTATTCGCCTATTGGGTAATTACATTAGCTGTGGTTGTTTTGTATCTTGATAGACGAAAATGGTGGCAACACGCTATCCGTTTAGGGACTGGAGTTTTAATCACAATTCCTTGGGTTTTATGGGGAACTCGTCAACAATTGCGAAATGCTGATTTTGGAAGGTTTAACAGTCCTACTGGATTTCTAGCGACTTTATTGCAACATTTAAAAGATGTTGTTAATACATTAGGAAATCAACTGTTAATTGGAGATTGGGTAACAAGTTTACCTGATAATATGATCACAGTTACTGGATGTATTGTCCTAGCTGGATTAATTGCTATTACAATTTATGCTAAAAAATTAGGAGATAAAAAAAACTTAGTAACAACCTTGATTTTTGCCTTTTTTCCCCTATTACTTGCCTTGCTAATTGACATGAAAAGTGGTAAATTTACCGTAGGATTTGGAGCCGGACGCAGCCTAATTTTTATGCTTCCGGGGTGCTTACTATTAATTACAATCTGGATAGAAAAATCCGCCGGACGTTGGCGAAATCTCGCAGCAACATCATTATTAGGATTATACCTAACTATTAGTATAGCCGATTTTAGCCTCAGAAATCGACAAATGTTTGATCAAATTTCTGATATTATTTCCACTCAACCGACCACTCCTACATTAATTGTGATGAATTCTAAAGCCTGGGGTCATGTTAACCGTTTAGCCTATTATATATCCCCTGAATATCCTGTATTTTTACTCGCGCAAGAATCAAATAAACTATCTCCGGCTTTACAAAAATCCTTAACCGCTAAACCTTCAACCTATGGTAGAATTATATTGTTAGAAGCGGCTGAACCTATTTGGTCTGAACCCACAACAGAAGCAGAACGAGAGAAAATTCAAGAGATTTTAAAACCCGAATATCAACTTCAAAAAAATCAGTTGCTTCAAGGAACAATGGATTTAGATGAATTTACGGTTAATGTTTATCAACTGTCTTAATTTTGGGGATTAATTATTAATCGTGTAAAATTATTCTATTAACTTATTTAAGATGTTTTTATGACAACAAATACCATCCCAAAACCCTATAATCACCTAAGTGAACTATTACCTAGTCTAAAAGCGATCGCAATTCTATGGATTGTACTCTATCACATTTGGGCTTATACAAAAGGATATCTCAAATTTTCAGAAATCACTGAGATTTTGACTGGAAATGGTGTTAAAGGGTTAGTGGAAGGATCGCTTAATTTATTCTGTTCCATGGGAGAACAGGGGGTGCATATTTTCCTAATTGCTAGTGGGTTTGGACTGGCAACTTCTTGGTGGAAAAGTTATCAAAAAACACCCGATCACCCTAATATTATAGCATTAATTCCCTTTTGGAAACGGCGATTATTAAGAATTTTTCCCTTGTATTGGATTGCTCATATTTTTGCCTTATTAATATACTTAATTAACCCGGAATGGGTTCCCTTTGGTCAAGAAGTTTGGAGTCAAGGCGGGTTAACAATTACGGCGGCAATTTTCGCTAGTTTAACCACTTTGAGAAATTTTATTATGCCCTTTTATACCTTCTTAAATGGGGCTTGGTGGTATGTGGGGT
Organism: Oscillatoriales cyanobacterium CG2_30_40_61; assembly: GCA_001873365.1. Lineage (GTDB taxonomy): Bacteria > Cyanobacteriota > Cyanobacteriia > Cyanobacteriales > Microcoleaceae > Planktothrix. The sequence continues at coordinate 19,166 of MNYZ01000107.1, forward strand.
TAATAGTTCAACTTTATTTGGTTTTTCCCTTTTTAATTCGTTGGGGGAAACGCTGGGGATGGCAAAATCTCTTAATTAATTCTGTGGTTATTTCTTTACTATATCGGGGATTGATTGTGTTGCTTCCGATTAGTGATCCGATCACAGATCGATTATTGCGGGGGGCATTTTTTCCCTCTCGTTTATTTGAATTTGTCTTAGGTATTGTTTTAGCGATCGCATTATTAGAACAAAATTCAAGATCAGATAAATTATTAAACTGGAGTCAAAATTTACTATTTAAACGGCGATGGCTGGGTTTTTTAATAATATTTTGGGCTTTAGGATTAGCCTGTGATTGGGGATCGGAATCAGGATTAATGGCTTGGAGAATTCCGGCTGATTTTTTCCTAGGAATTGGAGAATTTTTTGCCCTATTTCAAATTATCAATTATTTACCTAATCTGAAACCTTGGTTAAATCCTATTGGCGACACATCCTATGGAATTTACCTAATTCACATGAATTTAGAAACAGGTTTATGGGTCGGAATGGGTTTTATCTCCTTTTATTGGTTACGTTTATTTGTGGTAGTGGCGATCGCCTGTTTCTTAGGAGGATTATTTGATCTTGCTGGGAATTGGATAATTAAACAGGGGTTAAAAAGTCCTCCCTTTTCTTCCCCCAAATAACCCCAAAATCTATAATTACTTAACTTCCGTTACCCGCCAACTCAATTTTAAATTTAGCCAGAAATTCCAAAAAGTCACAATAGCGATCGCAATTACCTTTGCTAAATAGGCATTCATTCCAAACAAATTAAACAGAATATTCACCAATAGCACATTTAAAATCAACCCCGACAAACAAATTAAGTTAAACTTCAAAAATCGTTTAAACCGTTTTCCCGTACCTTTTTGATGGCTAGAAATATCTCCAAAAGTCCAAAGATCATTCCAGATAAAATTATTAATAATCGCTACTTCTGCCGAGAATATGGCACTACGGGTTAAAGCTAAACCAACAACAGTATAGAGGAGATAAAACACTCCCATATCCACAAAAACCCCACTAAAACCCACAACTCCAAACCGCAAAAACCTCATTACCGGCCATCGAGCTAAACGCAATTTAACTAAATGTTGTAAATATTCAATATATTGTTTCCAAGTTACTTTGCTTTCCCCTTCTAAGCGTTCTTGGAATACATAACCCACTTCTCCCACCCAACGAATTTGCCCCCGACCTAACACTTCAATTAAAATTTTATAGCCAATAGGATCAAGAGTTCTTCCAGCAATTGCTTCCCTTTTTACCATAAAATAGCCACTCATCGGATCAGAAACTCTACCAATAACACCGGGTAAAATAATTAATCCTAAAACCTGCGCCCCCCTCGATAAAAAGCGCCGAATCACACTCCAATCACTAACCCCTCCCCCTTCAACATGGCGACTCCCAACAGCTAAATCTGCACCCCGTTCTATTTCAGCTAAAAGTTGTAATAAACTTTCTGGAGGATGTTGTAAATCCGCATCAATTACCCCTAAAATTTCCCCTCTAGCCGCTTGCCAACCCCTAATCACCGCCGTTGATAATCCCCGTTCTTCCTGACGTCGCATGACGAGTAATTGGGGAAATTCTGGGATTAACTCCGCCGCGACTTTCCAAGTCAAATCAGGACTATCATCATCAACAATAATTAACTCATATTCATTAGGAATTGCTCGGTCTAATAACTGAGTTAATTGTTCAACAATCGGTCTAACATTTTCGCTTTCTTTATAAGTGGGAATAATCAAAGATAATCTAATCGCAAACTCACTAATTTCCGTGGGAATAGTGGCTTGGGGAGGAATTTGTAATGGCCCGGTTGGAACCGGAATTAAATTATTGACTTCGGGAAAATCCATATCGGGTTTGACCTGATTAATTTTTACTGTTCACATATCATTAAATCTAACACGACCCGTCTGAACATAATCAAATACTCGATTAATTTGGTTGCGTTCAGATTCGGTAATATCTTTATCAGATAAAATAGCCGACATTAATCTCAAATAATCAGCATGACCCAATTGACCAGAATTGACAATCCGATCCGTCACTTGACTAATTGAGATTTTAGAGCGAGTGGGAAGTGTCCACAGCATTGTAACCTTAACCTCTTTAATTTAATTCTTGACTAATTTTGCGATAAAATTTGCTAAACTAACAAATTAGGCTCCGCAAAGTCTTAACTATTCTAAACCCTAATCAAATCATTTGGTGGAGATTGCTTTTTATGCAAATTCAACTAATTCCAGTCCTCTCTGATAACTATATTTTTTTACTGTACGATCGCGATCGGAAAATTGCCGCCGTTGTTGACCCTGCAGAAGCCTATCCTGTTTTACAACATTTACAGAGATTAGATGCCGAATTAGTTGCAATTTTTAACACTCACCATCATAGCGATCATGTTGGGGGAAATACTCAACTGATTAAAGAATATCCCGATCTTACCGTTTATGGAGGTGAAGAAGATCGAGGCAGAATCCCCGGTCAAATGGTATTTTTAAAACCGGGTGATCAGGTTCAATTCGGCGATCAAATCGGGCAGGTTTTATTTGTTCCCGGTCATACAAAAGCCCACATTGCCTATTATTTTCCGCCCCAAAATCCTGATCAAACCGGGGATTTATTCTGTGGCGACACTTTATTTGCCGGGGGTTGTGGTCGTTTATTTGAAGGTACTCCCCAACAAATGTTGACATCTTTAAATCAATTTCGCAACCTCCCCGAAACCACTCGGGTTTGGTGCGCCCACGAATATACTCTTAATAACTTAAAATTTGCCTTAACGGTTGATGCTGATAATCAAGATTTACAGGATCGTTTTCAACAAGTTACGGTAGCCCGCAGTCAAAATCAAGCCACAATTCCTTCAAATATTGGTTTAGAAAAACGCACTAATCCTTTTTTGCGTTGGGATATTCCCACTCTACAAACGGCGGTTAATAGCCATGATCCCGTTCAAACCTTTGCCCGTTTGCGGGGTATGAAGGATCAGTTTTAAGGATAAATCAGAGTTCCCAATCTTCGATTTGTAAGTAGGGAACTCGGCTAAATTCCGTGGTATTGTGCGTGACTAAAACTAAATTATTAGCTAAAGTGATCGCTTGATATTATCCTTGATTTTCTCGGACTAATGGTTCACCCACCCAGCCACCAATTACCTCCTCAAAAAACCCAGGTTGCCAATTTTCATGTTTCGGGGTTTCACTCTTAGCTTGAAAGATCACAATAGCTTCTAAGTCTGTATCTTTAAATTCTGCTGGCATTTGTACCCGTAATATTCCATCCTCACCAATGTGTCCTTTGAACTGAATACTCTGCATAGCAGCCTCCGGGGTTAATCATGCCAACTAAGTCTGTATTGTACTACGCGATTACGAATACCCTAAATAGGGATAAGTTGATTATGGACTTGCGATCGCACCCTAATCTTGTTAATATAGAGTGTTTGGGTTAAAAAAAATATAGGAACTGATCATGGCAAAGCGTACTCAAGTTGTTCTGACCAAAGATGTGATTAAACTGGGAAAAAATGGGGATCTCGTAGAAGTCGCCCCCGGTTATGCTCGTAACTATTTGATCCCTCAAAGTATAGCAGTTCGGGCTACCCCCGGCATTCTCAGACAGGTAGAACGGCGTCGGGAAGAAGAACGTCAACGCCAACTGGAACTAAAACAACAGGCTGAAACTCAGAAACAAGCTCTCGAAGCAGTTGGTGTGTTCAAAATTGCTAAACAAGTTGGGGAAGAAAACGCAATTTTTGGTACTGTTACAGAAAAAGAATTAGCAGAATTGATTCAACAAGCAACGGGTCAAGAAGTTGATCGTCGGGAAATTACTCTCCCCAGTATCAGTAAATTAGGAACCTATAAAGCCCATATTAAGTTACATTCTGACGTGACGGCTGATGTAGAAGTTGAAGTGGTTTCTTTGTAAATTTTTATTCGACTCAATTTAACCAATTTTAACAGGTTTCCCTTTAAGCCCGAACTTGAGTTCAGGGCTTATTTTTATTTTTCTGTTAAAATTTAAGCACGGATTGGACTGTGAGCAATACAAAAATCTACCACGACCTGTCCAATTTTTTCCCATTCTGGCTTCATATCATTGTTAAATTCCCTAGCAATTTTATGAGGTTCTATTTTTTCCAAATATTCAATAGTATTATCAAGCGTATGTTCTCCAAATCCTAATGAAATTTGACATTGACAATTATTTTTAGGATTTTTAATCTTACATTTCCAATCAGCTAGACAATCATCATTTATACACTTTAAAATTGTATTGATTGCCACAACATTACTTTCCCAAAATGATTTATCCTTTGGGTTAGTAGAACTAAATATTTTATACATTAACGTTCCTTGTTTTATATCTAAAAAATGTTTTATCTGATATCCACTAATGTCTTGAAGTGTTTTAATTCTTTTCATTGCGTCTTCTCGTTCTTTATTTTTTGAGCAAATTTCAATTAAAATTGAATCAGGGATTAAATTCTCAATTTCGTGTACATCAAGGATAAAAACTTTTGTTCTAAAAAACTGTGAATTTTGATTTTGATCAATTGATGCTATTAATGCTGCGGTACTCCCTAGCTTTCCTTCAGGAGAAATTCGATCACTATCTAAAATACACAAACACAAACGCTTTGTTTTTTGTTGAATATTATCATATTCAATATTAATTGTGTTACCACCTCCTCCCCTGGATTCACACTCTATTTTAATATTTATTTTTTGCCATATTACATAAACTCTAGCTACAGTTTGATAAAAAAAAGTATCCCTGCTATTTTCACAAAGGAGTATTGTTTTCTGTATTGACTCCGTATTCTCAAAAAATCCTAAAGGAACTTGAATAAGTTCTTTACCGGATAAAGAACTTAATCTTGGTTCTAAAATATCAGTAATTTCAATGTATCTTGTTACAACAGAAAGATAGGATCTCAACTCAGAAAATTTATTGTAAAGCATATTATAAATAACTTGTGTCGTTTTAGATAAGTCTTGACATTGGGTAATTATTTTCAAAGTTTTCCTATCTGAAATCACTAAATGTTTACCTTCTCGAACAGCATTTGCTAAATTTTCTAAAGCTGGAATAGTTTCTGGTTTATCCCAAATATCATTATTATCAAAAACAGATTTATGAATATTAATCAGCATCTATACAAGCTCCATTTCAAAGAATCCCAATGGCCAATTTTCCAAATATCCTTCAGCATCAAATTGAGAAGTTCTTACTTGTATTTCTCCAGATTCTTCGGAAGGTTCAAACAAAACAATATTAATATCATCAGGAGAGATTTTTTTCTCAGCTACTAAATGTCCCAGTCGATTCACTAATACTTCACTGTGAGTTTCAATCACTAAACGTAAATCAATATCATTGTTTCTCGCTGTGTTAATCGCTGCAACAAAGGCATCTGTTAAAGTTCCTTGTAGACGAGGATGAAGATGTAACTCAGGTTGTTCAATGGCATAAGTTACTATTCTTTCATTGACAGAATGAGATGCTGATTTAGTTTGAAATTTTGGAAATACACTTAATAACCATAGTTGAGTAATAATCGGAAGAATTTGTGAAAAACCAAACCCAGTATCAGCAATATTCAAATCTTCCTTAGAGTTTTTGGGTTTTATCATTAAAGAAATATGCCCAAGGCTCGATATAATTGAAGGCTCAAAACCAAATTGTTCTAAAGTCCATTCCGAAAAGTTTTTTCTTTCTTCATCGGTTAAATTGCGTAAAAACATAGCCAGATTTTTTCCTTGATAATCAACTTCATCAACTGCTAAATCTTGAGTTCGATAATATCGTTCTGCGGTAGCTCTTACTGGCCCCATATAACTAATTTTTCGTGAGAAATTAGTTATAATGTTATCACATTTTTCAAGAATAAATGGAATTGAATTAGCAATAATTAAATTTTTAAATGTTTTAAATTCTTCGGTTTCAATTGTCCATTGGCTTGTTTTTTTCTGCCAAGATTTTGTAGAAAAAGGATTATTTTGAATGTCTTTTAACATATTTTCTGAACTGCCTAAACCAAAATATAGTGCTTTTCCTATAATGGTTTCTTTTTTTGTTGAATGATGAGATTTTTTTTTCGTTTGTTCTATTAAAGCATTCAATAAAGTTGGCAATGCTCTAGTTCTCCTTAGTCTCATCAAAAAATATGATGTTTCAGAATTACTATCTTTATTATTATCAATATATTCTGTTATTATTGGTAATAATGATCTGTTCTCAATTCGTTGAGAAATATATTTATTGCCTAATTTTAAAATATCCAGAGAATTAACATAGAAATGAGTTACATATTCATCATCATTAAATTCTAATTTGATTTCAGAATCCTCTAATTTCAAAATTAGTCTACTGGCTATAGTAGTCTGTTTTTTCTGATCTTGGGATACTTGTAGTGTTAACTCTATATTTAGACTATTTAGGATTCGTAGTGGTTGAGGATTAAGTAAAATATATGGAAGATCCATATATAATAAGTAATTGGATCGTTCTGATTCTAATTTAAACTTGAAAGATAAAGCAATATTATTATCAGATTTCCTTTTATGAGCATCATTAAAATTGCCAAAATCAACAAGACGACCTGACCACAAAATAGGGCCAGTTGTTCTCGACTCTATACTTTGCTTTAAAAGTGGAAAAACACGCAAAAAGCTACTTTTACCCGAACTATTTTGTCCAAGAAGAACTGTTAAAGGCTTGATTTTGATATCACCAGTATCAGACAAACAGCGTAATCTTTCAACTCTAATAGAATCCATAAATCTTACCTAATCTAACTACTTTTTCAAAGCCATTACCAGATGGACTATATAACCATTGTTGAAAATGCTTGATTATTCTATAATAGAGTTTAACATAAAATGATCTAATCGGCTTATCAATTAACTCATGCGATGAATGAACCTCAATTTTCCAGTATTAGCGATCGCCTTCCTCCCCAAAACATAGAAGCAGAGGAAGCCATTTTAGGGGGCATTCTCCTCGATCCAGAAGCCATTAGTCGGGTAGCAGAATTATTACAACCAGAATCCTTTGCCCTCAAATCCCATCAAATTATTTATCGGGCAACTTTAACCCTACATTTTCAAGGAAAACCTACGGATTTAATGACCGTTACTACTTGGTTAGCGGATCAAAATTTACTCGAACAAGTGGGGGGACAATTAAAATTAACTCAACTGGTAGATCGCACGGTTTCGGCGGTTAATATTGATCAATATGGCTTATTAATTTTAGATAAAAAAATCCGTCGCAGCATGATTACTGGGGGACATAATATTATTGAATTAGCCTATGATACTAGCCAAGATTTAGAAACCGTTCTCGATAAAGCCGAACAACAAATCTTTAATATTTCCCAAGTTCGACCCCAACAGGATTTAGTATCAATTGGAGAAACTTTAATTGATACTTTCCAAGAAATTGAAGACCGCAATGAGGGAATTTCCTTACCCGGTATTCCCTGCGGATTTTATGATTTAGATGCGATGACAGGAGGTTTTCAACGGTCGGATTTAATTATTATTGCGGGTAGGCCATCAATGGGAAAAACGAGTTTTGCTGTCGGTTTAGGACATAATATTGCTAAGGGTCAAAAACTCCCCATTGCGGTTTTTAGTTTAGAAATGTCGAAGGGGCAATTAGTCCAAAGACTATTATCTAGTGAAGCAAAAATAGAAAGTAACCGCATTCGTTCCGGTAGAATTAGTCAATCGGAATGGGAACCTTTAACCATGGCAATTAGTTCCTTAGCAGAATTACCCATTTTTATTGATGATACTCCCAATATTACCGTAACTGAAATGCGTTCTAAAGCTCGAAGATTACAAGCTGAAAATGGGGGGGTATTAGGGTTAATTTTAATAGATTATTTACAATTAATGGAAGGAGCTAGTGATAATCGGGTGCAGGAATTATCGAGAATTACCCGGTCATTAAAAGGATTAGCCAGAGAATTAAATGTCCCGGTAATTGCCTTATCCCAGTTAAGTCGTAGCGTTGAATCTCGCACTAATAAACGCCCAATGTTATCGGATTTAAGAGAATCTGGTTGTTTAACAGGTGATAGTCTAGTCACATTAGCAGATACTGGATTACAAGTACCCATTAAAGAATTAATAGGTAAATCTGGTTTTCCAGTTTGGGCATTAAATGAAAAAACAATGAAGCTAGAAATAGCAATTGTGAGTAATGCCTTTTCTACGGGTATCAAACCTGTATTTACGTTAACAACTCGACTCGGAAGAAAAATTAGAGCAACAGCTAATCACAAATTTCTAACAATTCAGGGTTGGAAAAGACTGGATGAATTGAGTGGAAGCTTTCCTATTGCTTTACCCGATTCTCCTATAGAAAATAGTGATATTAACTGGGATGAAATAGTTTCAATTATACCTGATGGAGAAGAAGAAGTATTTGATTTAACAGTTCCTGGTTTGCATAATTTTATAGCAAATAACATTATTGTTCACAATTCAATTGAACAAGATGCAGATTTAGTGATGATGATCTATCGAGATGACTATTATAATCCTGATACCCCAGACCGAGGAATTACCGAAATTATTATGGCTAAACATCGGAACGGCCCCACAGGAACCATTAAACTATTATTTGATCCTCAATTCACTAAATTCAGAAATTTAGCCAATCCTCGTTCTAGCTAAATTAATACACAGAAACCGGGTTTCTTCATAGAGATCACGACTAGAAACCCGGTTTATTGGAGCTTGTTTATAACTTTTAAGGATGAAATAATCAACCTGCTTTTAACAATTCCACATCAAAAATTAATGTTGCATTCGGAGGAATCACACCGCCCGCACCGCGAGCCCCATATCCTAATTCCGGTGGAATAATTAACTTGCGACGTCCGCCGGGTTTCATGCTCATTACGCCTTCATCCCAACCTTTAATCACTTGACCCACACCAATATTGAATTGAAAAGGTTGTCCGCGATCGCGAGAACTATCAAATTTTGCCCCATCGGTTAAAGTTCCCGTATAGTGAACCGTAACTTTTTGACCCTTGGTAGGAGAGTCACCGCTACCTACGGTTAAATCCACATACTGTAAACCGGAGTCCGTTGTAATTACCTTTTCTTCTGAATTTGTCATGTTTTGAGCAATAAGAGTTTGATCATTGGCAGCCATATCGGGTGCGAACAAAGGACTACTAGAAGTTGCTACCGTCTGTTGCACTGCAATCGGAGTATTTTGATTAACCGCTTGTGCCTGTTGTATAGATGTTGTAATTTGAGCTACAACTAACACAACCGTACAAATAATAATCACCCCTAAGCTAATTAGAATTTCTCGCAAAATTCATCCTCCTGCATCTAATCATGTACCTTTAGGATTGTTGTTTTAGGGAAAACCCAAGATTCAAGTTTGACATTATTTGGGGACTTTTTAACGCCAAATACGATTTTCCAAGTCTCTCATCTGACGTTCTAAGCGGTCTAGGCGTCCGCGTAACTCATCAAGTTCCGACTGACGGGGAACCCCCACATCCTGCATTAAATTGCGGAATTGGCGCTGCATCAGGTCTTCTAAGCTAGTTTGGTCGAGTTTTAGACCCTGCATCATGTCATCGACAAACTTTTTGGCTTGGTCTGTATTCATCGTCCCGTCTTTGACCCACTGATCGGTGGCTTCCTGTAATTTTTCCGCCACTAAGGAAGTTGTCCCGATCCCAATCATCAGTAGTTGTCGGAGTAAATTATTTTGATTATCCATTGTTTCTGACCTGATTAGGCTGCTAAAGTGCAAATATAAAGCTTAGCTTTATGTTTAGACTAACTCACATTTTCTATCTTAACGTCTTAATTTTCTGGAGTTGCCTGTTACTCAATATATTTTTTTAACTGTTCAACTGTAATACCACCACAACTAGCGACAAAGTAAGAACCTGTCCAAAAATAAGGTTTATTGTAAAAATACTTTCGATACTTTACGACTAATACAATATGAGCGTTAAGTCTGTAAACCGATCTAAAACCGTGATGATACATAGTTGAAACTTTTGAGCGTTAATGCTATCATAACAAAGGATGATTAATATGTAGCAATTTAGCAGCGCAATGTTAAACGTTCTCAAGGTAAGAATATATCCGAACAAAGAACAAGAAATAGCTTTAGCTAAAAGTTTTGGCTGCTGTCGTTTGGTTTGGAATTATTACCTAGAGAAAACTAACAACCAGTATAAGGAAACAGGAAAAGGGTTAAGTTATTGCGAGATGGCAAAGGATTTAACCCAACTGAAAAAGTTACCTGATTACTCATTTTTGCAAGAAGCTACTGCTGCTGCATTACAGCAATCATTAAAGAATTTAGAATCGGCATTTAAGAACTTCTTTAGTCACCGAGCTAGATTCCCTAAATTCAAAAACAAACATAAAAAACAATCCATTCGTTATCCTGAAAGTTGCTCAATTAAAGGTAATGGGTTAAAACTTCCCAAATTAGGGATTGTTAAAGCCAAAATCCCAAAAACAATTAGCAGTAAAATAAGATCTGTTACCGTTTCCAAAACCAGTACAGATAAATCTTTTGCTGCTATTTTGTTTGAAACCGATGATTTAATCCCTAACAAAATCAAAACAGGGAAAATTTCAGGGATTGATTTAGGGTTAACGAGTTTGGTAACGGTGTTTGATGGTGAAACTTATAGTAAAGTTGATCCGATTAAACCCACGAGAAAATATGCTAAACAATTAAGAAGGAGACAACAATCTTTATCGCGAAAAACCAAAGGTTCTAATAACCGTAAAAAGCAAGTTAAAAGAGTTGCTAAGGTTCACGAGAAGATAGCAAATACTAGGGTTGACTTCCTCCATAAAATCTCCAGACAGTTAGTTGACGAAAACCAAGTCATTGTAGTGGAAAATCTTTGTGTTAAAGGATTAGCTCGTACCAAATTAGCAAAATCTGTACTGGATGCAGGTTTTGGAATGCTAATCAATTTCCTGGGCTACAAACTTGAAAGAGACAGTGGAAAGTTAATTGAAGTTGACAGATTTTTCCCTAGTACAAAACTTTGTAATTGCTGTAAATTTAAAAACAATTCATTAAATTTAAGTATTCGTGAATGGGTTTGTCCAAATTGTCAAACCCACCACGATAGAGATGAGAATGCAGCCAAAAATATTAGGGAAGAAGGTATAAGAATACTGTCAACAAATACTGTGGGACACACAGAAATCGAAGCTTGTGGAGAGGATGTAAGACTCGTTGCAACTTGCTGCAAAAAGCATTCTTCCGTGAAACAAGAATCCCCCGTCGAGCGCGTGAGCTTGACGGGGGAGTGTCAATTTGTGGTATTTTCCCCAAATTCGCAGATTCCATTTTTGAAATTTGAATCTTTACGATGTCCCTTTGTCCCCGGTGTCACCAACTTATTGATTCTCAGGCGTTAAGTTGTCCCCATTGTCAAGCTCAACTCAAAGCCTTTGGACATCCTGGTATTCCCCTCTATCGTTCGACGGGGAAAGAATTTCTCTGTGAAACCTGTCTCTACCATGAGGATGATACTTGCAACTTTCCCCAACGTCCTTTGGCTCAGGAATGTACCCTCTATCAAAATCGTTCTGAACCGTTAATTTCTGATCCAATTAAACCTCAGCAAAATCTATCGGTTACGATTAGAGTTTGGCTACAACAGAATAAAATTTGGCTGATTGTTTTAGGGTTATTAATTATTAGTTTTATTATAACTCTTTTGTAACTCTTTTTGCATTAATTTTAAGCTCCTAATTTTTTATTACTGTAAATTTTCGCTAACAATCTAAACCCTGTAGGGGCGAGGCGCGCCTCGCCCCTACGTTGACTGTGAAATTTTATAGGGATAAATGCGATCGCATTTTTCAAGATTAATCGCTGAATTCTTCAAAATCTGAGTTACAAATTGCATCTCCATCAGCAGAATAAGGATTTTGTAAACATTCTAACTCTTGAATTCTTTGATCTTGATCTCGAATCACCATTTTTAGGTATCCTATTTCACTTTTCTGTTCTTGATTTTCTTTCTCAAGCTCATGATAGCTTTTTTCTTGATATTCATTAAAGGTTGCAGGCAAAGTTTTAACCTGATGATCAGTATATATTTTATGACCATTATTCCATTTGACCGGGCCAATTTTGTAAAAGCTCAGGTAACTTTTTAGTAATCACATCTTGAGTTATAGCCATGATCATTATCTCCATAAAATCTTATAGATGGCTTTTCCTAGCTATAGATCTTTTGTGTCAAAAGCATGAAGTTTTGTAACAACTCCTGCTTTTAACCTAGCACCCGTCACACACCTTAATAACCTTGACGTCCCTGCTTGCGGTAGGCTAGATCAAGTGACCTTATTAGCTTGTATTATTGCTTTAGTATGTCTGTATCCGCCCCGACTCGTACCGTCCGCATTGCATCGCGCAAAAGCCAACTCGCCCTAGTCCAAACCTATTGGGTACAGGGAGAACTTCAGAAACACTTCCCCGACATCACCTTTGAAGTGCAAACCATGTCCACCCAAGGGGATAACATTCTTGATGTCGCCCTGGCTAAAATTGGGGATAAGGGACTATTTACCAAAGAATTAGAAGTAGGAATGCTTGAGCGTAGTAGCGATATTGCGGTGCACTCCCTCAAGGACTTACCGACTCGACTTCCCGAAGGATTAATGTTAGGCTGTGTCAGCGAACGCGAAGATCCCGCAGATGCTTTAGTTGTTCATGAAAACCATAAAGATAAACAACTCGAAACCCTACCACCGGGTGCTATTATTGGGACATCTTCCCTGCGACGTCTCTCCCAACTTAGATATCATTATCCCCATTTAGAATTCAAAGATATTCGCGGCAACCTGAATACCCGTCTGCAAAAATTGGATAATGGCGAATATGATGCGATTATTCTGGCCGTTGCTGGGTTAACTCGTTTGGATACTCGCTATCGCATTCATCAAGTCATCGCCCCAGAAATTTCTCTCCACGCCGTCGGACAAGGAGCATTAGGGATAGAATGTCGAGAAGGAGATAGCGATATTCTCGATATTATTAAAGTCCTCGAACACACTCCTACCGCCCAAAGATGCTATGCTGAACGGGCATTTTTACGGGAGCTAGAAGGGGGTTGTCAAGTTCCCATTGGAGTTAATACTTCTATTGAGGGCGACCAACTCTCCTTAGTAGGAATGGTGGCAAGTCTTGATGGCAAACGGTTAATTAAAGATACCGTAATTGGCAATAGCAATGACGCCGAAAATTTAGGAATTCAACTCGCCCATAAACTCAAAGCACAAGGAGCCCAAGAAATCTTAAACGAAATCTTTGCTGAAATTCAGCGTAGTTAATTATCCCCCTGTTTGGGTGTTAATAATTCTAAGAGGATGACGCAGATTAACACAGATTAAAATCCGTGAAATCCGTGAAATCCTCTTAAATCCGTGATCCGTATTACCTCACCCTAAATAAAACCATGTCTGAATATCCTGAAGCCTTTAAAACCGCCTTAAAATTCACCTTAAAATGGGAAGCTGGTGTTGGCGATCCTAGAGATTTAGCAGGTACGGTTAATTATGGGATTTCTCAACCCACCTATGATATCTATTTACGGGGAAAAAATTTACCTTCTAAATCAGTTTTGCAAATTACCCCAACTGAAGTAGAACAGGTTTATTATGAACAATATTGGAAACCTTGTTTAGCAGATTTAATGGTCTTACCTTTAGCCGTAGCCCATTTTGATACCGCCGTTAATTTTAGTGTCCGAGGTAGTTTAGAATTTCTCCAAGAAGCCATTGGCGGGTTAACTGTTGATGGAAATTTTGGAGCTAAATCAAAAGTTGCCTTAGAAAAAGCCAATAATTTACAAACCGCCCAACGCTATTGTCAAAATCGGATTGATTATCGGTATCAACGGGTAAAAGCTAACCCCAGTCAAGAAGTTTTCTTAGCGGGATGGTTACGACGAGATCAGGATTTATTGCGCTATGTGAATGAATTAGGGGGATTAACAACACCCCAACCTACACCAAAACCCGTCAGTCAAACGGAAATATTGAGTAAAATAGAACAGGCTATCCGGTTATTACAAGAAGCCGTTGATTTACTCAAAAAACAATAATTATATATGAACAAACCTTCAAAACTATTATTCGTATCAACTTCCGTTTGGCCCTTAGGATCTGGGTTGGCAGGAGGTGTGGAATTAACCGTATTAAATCTGGCAAATATTTTGCAGAAACGGGGTTATGAAATAACTATTGTTGCCCCTAAAAATTCTAAATTAGAGTCATTTTCCATAGTAGAAATTTCAGGAGAGTTACAAACATCAGCCCAAACCCAAGGTCGTCAAGATCCGGTAATTTTACCCGATAATTCTGTATTAGCTAATATGTGGAATTATACCATAAAAGTAGTGGATCAGTATGATCTGATCATGAATTTTGCTTATGATTGGTTGCCTTTATTTCTAACTCCCTTTTTTCAGGGTAAATTAATCCATTTAATTAGTATGGGATCTTTAAGCAATGTCATGGATAGGGTTGTTCAAGATGTGATCAAACAATGTCCTAATTCTATCGCATTTTATAGCCATAGTCAAGCCGAAACCTTTGGTTTAAAAGATGGTTATTTTTACTTAAGTAGTGCTATTGATTTATCTAAATATAGTTTTTGCAGTCAACCCCAAAATCAATTAGCTTGGGTAGGTAGAATTTCCCCAGAAAAAGGTTTAGAAGATGCGGTGGCTGCTTCAGTTAAAACCGGGATACCCTTAAAGATTATGGGTAAAATTCAAGACGCCGTTTATTGGCAAACTATTCTGAATAATTATATCGATGCTCCTATAGAATATTTAGGCTTTTTATCAACAGAAAAACTGCAAGCAAAACTAGGTCAATGTCGGGCGTTAATGATGACCCATCGCTGGATAGAAGCCTTTGGAAATGTGGCTATTGAAGCCTTAGCCTGTGGTGTTCCGGTCATCTCCTATCGTCGAGGCGGGCCAACAGAAATTATTCAAGATGGAGTTACAGGTTGGTTAGTAGAACCTGATAATATTAATCAGTTAGTTTATGCTATTCAAAATATAGATAAAATTGACCGTTATGTGTGTCGAAAACAGGCGGAAACCGAATACTCCTTAGAGAAATTAGGCGATCGCATGGAACAATGGTTATTGCAAATTCTTTCGTAGTAAGCCCTTCAGGGCTATCTTATTATTTTATATAAAAAAAACAATCAATCATGAGCAACTTTCCCAGACTAAAACCCGGAGATAAATTAAGAGTAATTACCCCCAGTGGAGCATTAAGAGAATGGGAAAGATTTGAAGCTGGGGTTGAAATTTGGCGATCGCACGGTTATAATATTGAATTAACATCGGGTTTTGATCAAATTACAGGCTATTTAGCCGGAACCGATGAAAACCGCCGACAACAGCTAATAGAAGCCTTAACAGATCCCAATTGTCGCGGGATTTTATGCGCTAGGGGCGGGTTTGGGTCAACTCGATTATTAGAAGGTTGGAAATGGGAAAATATCACCCCAATTTCCCCAGATCCTAAATTTTTAATTGGATTTTCTGATATCACCGGACTATTATGGGCATTTGCTAATCACCCCCAAATTATCGGGATTCATGGCCCAGTAATTACGACTTTAGCCGCCGAACCCGACTGGTCAATTCAACGTTTATTTAAAGGAATAGAAACCGGATTTTTTGATACTTTACAAGGCGAAGGTTGGGGAGGAAATAGTGTTTCTGGTCGATTATTTCCCGCAAATTTAACCGTGGCAACCCATCTATTAGGAACAACCTATCAACCAGATTTAACCGATACTATTATTGCTTTTGAAGATGTTAACGAAGAACCCTATCGTTTAGATCGAATGTTAACCCATTGGCGGATGGTCGGGGGGTTTAAAGGAGTTAGAGGAATTGCCTTGGGACGATTTAGTAATTGTGAGGTTAAAGGGAATAATAATAGTTTTACCCTAGAAGAAGTATTGCGTGATCGCTTAGGGGATTTAGGTATTCCAGTTGTCTCTAATTTACCCTTTGGTCATCAAGGATCAAATGCTATTTTACCCGTTGGGATGATGGTTAATCTGGATGGAGAACAAGGAACATTAAGTTGGGTTTAGGGAAGGTTTATTTAATTGAACCACAAAGACACAAAGACACAAAGAAGTTATGGTAAACATTATATAAATTATCATCGTAGGGGCGGGTTCAAGACCATCTATAATTTTCACCCCAAAAATATCTAAACCCGCTATTTCTAATTTGGAATAGACTATGCTACAATAAGAATCAATTGCATCAAACTTCTGTATGCAATAAAACTAAGTGAAATCAGTTTTTCCTTTTTTTAGTTTATCAAAGATGAATATTATTGAATTTTTTGAATTAAGTGCAGGGAAATGGTTTTCTCAACGCACTTTACACAATTTAAAATCAGGACAATTACAGGCGGGTAAGTCTAATCTGATTATTGAGAGTTTACCCCAAACCGATACTAAAATTATTCAGCTTTGTCAACAACATCATATTGACCCGACCACAATTTCCGGCGGGTTTTGTTCAACCTGGGATGGCACAACAGAAGGAAACTCCAATCAACAAAAAGGCTCGGCTATTTTAGTTCCAATTATTAATCCTAACCATCCCCAAACAGGTCAACTACTCCAAACCCAAAGCGATAACCCCAATCAATCCCGATCAGGACGCTATAATTTAGGAGAGGATGAAGTATTAACCGTAATCACAGAATCTCCTAACTTGTATGTAGAAGAAAGGTTATGGTATTTAATGCCAAATCTCAGACTTAGAACTAGCATTGTTAAAAACAATACCGGACTAACTCAGGCTTCTTTTTGTTCAGAAATTCGCATGGGAGTTAAATAGTATTAACGCGGGTTAGCATAATCTCAAATTTAGATTATAGCTTTTAGCAAACCCGCCCCACCCAGCAGCAAAGCTGTCTAAAACTTCTTTCTTCTTTGTGTCTTCGTGTCTTTGTGGTTAAACTAATCTTAACTCTGATTCTTCCTAGAACTTAGAGCAAAACTAACTATTTTCCAAGCAGATATAAAAGCCGTTGTTTCCTGGGGTTGTTCTAATATATTGACAGAATAATCTATAGTTAATCCCAGATTATTATGTAATTCTAACCTAGTTGATTCTCCTTGGCATTCATAACATCTTAATATCCAGTTTTGGGACTTAGTTTCTGACTGTTTAAATGCCATTAAAATTAAATGATCAGACCCTAACTCTAGGAAACTCTGACCACCAGATAATTCTAAATTAGTGGTTGAAGGTCGGGGAGGATAGACTTTAACCCGTAATGGACGATTAAATTCATAACCTTTTTGGACGGTTTTTGCTTGTTTCCAATCTCCCCCATGGGGATAAATCCCATAACTAAATTGATGCCATCCTAAATCCGCGTCTGGGTCGGGCCAGGTTGAACTTCTTAATAAGGTTAATCGCAGTTGGTCGGGTTGGGCATCATAACCATATTTGCTATCATTTAATAGACTAATTCCATAATCAGATGTACTAATATCCGCCCAATGAATTGCCGGAACTTCCCATTTAGCTTTTTCTTGATCGGTTTGGGGGTTAGTAGGTCGTTGAATCACACCACAGGGAATTTCATAACTGGCATAATCCGCCGTAATCGTTAGGGGAAAAGCGACCTTAATTAAAGTATGACGTTCTTGCCAATTAACCGTGGTTTCTATTTTTAATAGGGGTGAATCTTGTGCTAAAATATAATCTTGGCAGAATTGTGATTGATTGAATGTTTTAACAATTCTCAACCGCCAAACTATCGGCCCTGGTTCTATCCATTCAATTGATTCTAATTGCGGTGAATCTAAGGGATATTGTTGATAATTGGGGTTGATATTCCACCCATCCCAATATTGTCCTGAATCTGCAAATACTTGTAATTGATTTCCCTGCCCTGGTTGCAGGATATTTCGTTGATTAATTAAGTCGACAACCTGTTCTAAATTTCCGGTTTCTCTATCTACAATTACCCGCAAAATATCGTTTTCAAAGCTAATCTTTTGGGGTTCTAACTGATAATATTTGACAACCTCGTTTTTTTCTGTTATACTTTTAGTATAATGGGAAATAGGTGTGCCCATATAAGGGTATTTTTGCGAGCTTTCAAGGGTTTCAGCCTTTTTGCGCCCCAACCAATAGACCTGATATCCCAGGCTCGGAACATTTTTTGCCAAGAATAGCAGTTGCGGGTTTTCCGACCTTTCCCCCCGCAGTTGGGCGGTTTGGGGTATTCCCTGGTAATCATAGATTTGCCAAAGACTATCGGAATTAGGAATAGGCACAGCCACGACCTCTGAGCGCGACCAGTTTAGGGAGTTAAAGATAAAAATCGGTTGGGCGTCGAGTTGGGAGGGGAAGTTAACGGAAATAGACGCAACCATGGCATCTAAGGAATGGTGGAGAATCTCCTCGGCGGTTTTGATAGCGGTTTCCCAGTCTTGATTTGCCTGTTTGTAGACTTCAGCAATGGCAGATCCGGGCAGGATATCGTGGAATTGGTTTAACAAAATTTGCTTCCAAGCGGTTTCTATTTCCTGCTGGGGATAAATATAACCGGAGTAAAGGGTAGCTATACTCGCAAATAGTTCTGCTTCATATAATAGGGTTTCCCCCCGACGATTAAACCGTTTTTGATCGGCGTGGGTGGTATAGCAACCGCGATGGAATTCTAAATATAATTCATCCTGCCAAATTGGAAGGGGTGCGAGGATATTATTCAGGACTTCCGTTAAATATTCTGTCACCTTTTGAAACTTAAACTCTGGAAAAATAGCAGCTTGATTCCAGCGTCGAGTTATTTCTAGCATATCACGGGTCGGCCCGCCTCCATGATCACCGACTCCGGGTAGCCATAAACTCTGATTAAGTCCCGTTTGGGTTTTCCATTCCCGAGCATATTTGAATATTTTCACCGGGTCAACCCTTTCCCCAATTAAGGCGGTCATAAAACTAATAATTTTAGTCCCATCTAACCCCTGCCATGCAAACAACCCGTAGGGAAATTTAGTTGCATCATTCCACCGCAGTTTTTGGGTAATAAAATAATCAATACCGCCCTGTTGAAAAATTTGGGGTAATTGCCAACAAAAACCAAAGGTATCGGGTAGCCAAGCCACGGTGGAAAGTTGACCCATTTTTTCTAAAACATATCGCTGTCCGTATAATACCTGACGGACGATAGATTCTCCATTAATAATATTCAATTCTGGTTCTACCCAGAGTCCGGCGGCAATTTCCCAGATTCCTTTTGTAATATTATCTTGAATTTTACTAAATAAATCGGGACGATGTTTTTCTATCCATTCATAAAGAATGGGGGAGGAATGACAGAAGATTAATTCGGGAAAGTCTGTTTGTAATTGCAAAACTGACTCAAAGGTTTTCTGTGCAGCTATCCAGGTTTCTGTTATCGGCCATAGCCAAGCCAAATCTAAATGGGCGTGACCAAGTAAGGAAATTTTGTAGGAGTCTAATTTCGGAATAACTGATTTTAAGATTTGACGAACTTGGATGAGACTATTTTCAAATTCGGTTAGATTTTGGGGGAGGATATAGCCAGAAATGATATCTAAAATCTTCCCTAGGGAAATTAAGTCGGTTTCTAGGTCGGGTTGGTGAGTTTCCGATGCTAAAAATATCCCTAAAATTTCTAACTCGTCAGCTAAGAAACTCGGATCAATTTTGCAGACGTCCGAAACCTCATACCAACAGAAAGAATTAACTAATGCCCCGGGGTCGTGACCCGGACTAATTAAAGCTAACTCTATTTCAAATTCATCCTCTGGCTGTACCGACGAACTTAATAAAATTCGGGTATAACTATCAAACAAATCTCCGGCTTGTACGAATTGATCATTAATATAGATTTGAGCATCACAAGCCCACCAATTTAATACCAATCTTAAACTTAAACCTGCTAAGGGATAATCCTGTGAGGGAACTATAATTTTTTGTCTTAATTTTAAAACCTGTTTTCCCGCCGCCCAGGGAATATGTCCTTTTTGATTAATTTCAACCGGGTTAGCCGACTCCCCAGGGTTGATAATTTGCCAATGGGGTTGTAGATTAATTTGAGTCAACAGCCGTAGCCGTTGAGCAACTTCAGAAATCTGTAATTGGAGGATAGGGGCAGAAAAAGACATTTACTGTTATAGTGAATGGGGGAGAATATCGATCAAACTTGATATAACCATGTCTGTTGCTGAATCCGGGCCATACAAAAGTCGGTTCTTTAATTTTATCTCTGGTGGCGCACAGAAATTTACCGACCAGAGCAGTCGCACTTGGCGCTATTTTAAGTTCGCCACCGAGATTGCCCTGCAAACAGCACTATACCCAATTTATTTTATCCTACAAACCGTTCGAGTTACTACCCAAAAATTAAGCCCGGCGATTAAACAGCATTTACCCCAACTTAATTCTGGGGTCAAGTCCCAACCTCCCAATGTTGATACTCCGATTATTCATATTCTAAATACTGTTACCACCGAAACCGAATCTCTATTGGAAAATTCGATAACTTCTCAACCCGCAGCAGGAGAAATTCAAGGCGTAGCCAGTCAAATTGATTCCCAAACTTTGGTCTTAGTTCAAAAAGATAATCAAATTTTAGATAGTCTCACGGTTGAACAACAATATCAGCTTCAACAACGAATTAGTTTAGAAGTCGCCAACTATCACTATTATTATCGAAATTTAGCACAACATCCTCAACCCTTTCAACCCCAGTTACAACCTTTTAGCCATCCTATTCATGTTGTATCTCCGATTCGAGGATTTTGGCAAGTCCTATGTTGGGTACAAACCAGTCCTATAGCTGTCAAAATTAATTGTTTTGGAGAATCTGATTTTGTCAATTCCGTGGCTTTCCCCCAGCCTTCTCCTACCTTCATTCATAACTTAGATTTTGCGATCGCGCAAGTCGAAGATTATTCTATTATTCCCATCTCCCAAGCCACCCATAGCTTAGTCAAACAAAGTCAAACCCTGGGAAAAACCGTAATTCAAACCTGGAAACATCCCCATTTATCCGTTAAATCAGAATCTTCCTTACAACCGGGTTTTGATCAATATTTTTATCAAGTCCAGTCCCTAATTCTAGCGGCGATAGATTATTTCTTTCAAGACCATCAGCAGACTATTAATTCTGAGCATATCCCCGAAGAATATTCCGGGGTAATTTCCGCTTCCAAACCTGCTTCCCCAGAAAACCCCTGGTCAACTGTTGATACTCGCACAAATAATATCTTATCCAAATTCAAAAAAACTCAAACCCAGAATAACCCTATCGAAAATAATCGGATTTTTCAGAAAATTCAATCTTCCTTAAACCGCTTCCCCACAACAACCCCAGAAAATATTGGTTTGATTTCTGTAACTCCCTGCCAAACCTTGACAAAAACGCCAAATTGTGTTATAGAGTCCAAGAAAACCGCAGCAGCGACCAATTCCCCCGACTGGCTAGAAGCCCAGGTGACATCAACCGGATATATTAAACATCCCCTAGAGAAGATCTTAGGATGGTTAGATCAGGTTATGGTTAAAGTGGAGGAGGCGATCGCTAAAACTTGGTATTGGTTAACTCATTATGAGTAATTACGAATTACGAATTACGAATGGGAAGAATACTGTACCGTAATTGTTCAACTCCTTCGGGCAAATGCTGAAATTTAGAAAATACCCTATAGGCGCGCACAGATTACCCATTATAATAATAACACAAAAGCACCCAGTGTCAAGGGGGGTAGAAAAAGAATCCTTAAAGCAGTGGGTATTTTAGGATATGATGATAAAGTTGTGCTTACGGCATAACAGCTATAAATAGATTCTTGCAGCCTCGGAGAAATTCACAAATGCTGACCCTAAAAATCGTTGTTAATATCGTAGTTCTGTTCTTCTTTAGTTTATTCGTGTTTGGATTCCTGTCCAATGACCCAGCCCGGAACCCCAAACGCAGAGACTTAGAGTAGAGAAACATGGAAGTTGTCTCAACAGAAGTTGGGGCATGAACATCAAAACCAGATGCCGACAACCTCTGTGAACAAAATCCCTGATATGATAAAAGCTTGGAGTGTCATTAGTGATCATCCCTACAGGTTGATAGCTAATGACATTGTTTTTGCCGATTCCCTAAAGGGGTTGAGTTCTGGCTATTTTGTGGAGTTCCGTTACAGTAAGTATGCCCTACCCGCCACCACCCCCTGAACCTCCCGCAATTATTCGTCATCTTCCCCAACCCCAGACCACTGAAACGGGGAGAATCGGATTAGAAGAACAAATATCCTCCCGGGTCAAAACCCAAAGCACCATCAGCTATCCTTTACCTGAATATCAGATTCAGGCATCCGACCCCCTATCCGCAGAACTGCTGGGGTCTGTCGTCACCTTAGAAACTTCCCAACCCTTAACCGAGAATCAATATCGGTTTGATACCTCCTTTTCCTTTACCGATACGGATAATTCCTGTCAGATACCCTGTAACAGAATAGTTGTCACCCCCCCCAAGACTCCCAGCCCAGAATCCACCGTTATCCCCGTTCCCACCCCCGCAGATATTGTCGAAATCACGGCTGATCGGCAAGAATATGATCAACAACGGCAAATCGTGATTGCCCAAGGGAACGTGATCGTGAGGTTTCGCCAGTCCTTAATTGACGCGGATCAAGCTCAAGTTAACCTAACTACCCGTCAAGTCACAGCCCAAGGGAATGTAGCCCTAACCCGAGGAAATCAGGTGATTAGGGGCGATCGCATGGACTATAACTTCGTACAAAGTACCGGCTCTGTTTACCAAGCCAACGGCGTTGTTTATACCCCATCGGCCGACACGGATTTAACCGTGGTTGATCCCCTAACATCCCCCATCACCCCCCTACTAAATACCCCGATCAGCGACCGAATTACCGCCGCCCAACCCTTAGCCAAAGTCAAAGCCGATGGGGGGCTTAACGCCGGAGTCTCCGTCGGAGGGGGGGAAACCTTTGGGGTAAAAGGTAGTGTCAATCGGCTGAGATTTGCCGCGGAACGGATTGATCTGTTTGGAGATGGGGGATGGGAAGCCCAACAGGTGCGACTTACCAACGATCCCTTTTCCCCCCCGGAACTAGAATTAAGGGCCGATACCGCCCGATTTACTCGGGTTTCTCCCCTACGGGATGAACTGATCACCACTAAATCCCGGCTGGTATTGGATCAATCCTTTAACCTGCCTTTATTTCGAGAACGCACCGTCATTGATCGAAGCCAAAAAGAACCTCTCCCCTTTTCCATCGGTTATGATCTCAAGGATTTTGGGGGATATTATATCCAAGGCAATCTACCCTCGGTTCCCCTGGGCCCGTTGACCCTGCAAGTGGCACCTAGATTGTTACTCCAACGGACTTTTCAACAGAATATCACTCCCTTCGATCCCAAAGCTTTGGGGTTAGAAGCCAGGATTTCCGGGTCAGTTACTCCCACTACAGAATTAAGTGGGTTTTTATCCTTAAATACCTTAGAAAATTTCCCCGATCTAAATGAAGAAGCTGTCCGTAGTAGTATCCGAGTCCGCCAACAATTGGGGGCGGGGTTTACCCTGAATGGAGAATATAGTTACCGCAACCGTTTGTTTAATGGAACTTTAGGATATCGTACGGTTTGGAGTAGTTTAGGGGCGGTGCTAACTTCTCCTAAGATTGCTTTAAACGACCAAGGAGCGACCTTTAGCTTTCAAACCTCCTATCAATCGGTGACTGCTGATAGCGATCGCCCGGAATTACTCAAACCCACTCGTCTGAATAATCGAGTCACCTTAGATCGTTATGAGGCGTTAGGAACTTTAATTTATCCAGTTTTATTATGGCGGGGAGAAGGCTTACCAGCAAAGGCTACCGAAGGTTTACGGTATACACCTCGACCCGTGATTCCCTTCGTACAATTAGCCTTTATTGCCCGAGGAGTGACCACCCAATATAGTCAAGATTATTCCCAATCCTATCTGAGTACCTCCGTTGGGATGCAAGGACAATTAGGTCATTTTTCCAAAGACTTTTTAGACTATACGGGATTTAGCCTATTTTATACTCAAGTGGTATTGGATGGACAATCACCCTTTTTGTTTGATCGTTTAGTCGATCAACGGGTATTAAGTATGGGGTTGGTGCAGCAACTTTATGGGGGGTTAAGGGCTGGGATTGAATCGGCGGTGAATTTAGATAATGGTTTATCATTAAATAATGAATTAACCTTAGAATATAGTCGTCGTACCTATGGGTTGATTCTGAGGATTAATCCGGTGCGTCGAATTGGGAGTATTAATCTGAGGATTAGTGATTTTAACTGGATCGGAACTC
Source organism: Oscillatoriales cyanobacterium CG2_30_40_61 (assembly GCA_001873365.1). GTDB lineage: Bacteria > Cyanobacteriota > Cyanobacteriia > Cyanobacteriales > Microcoleaceae > Planktothrix. Next base: position 43,637 of record MNYZ01000107.1, read on the forward strand.
CTGACCCCTATTTTGGTTCTGCTCCTGAAATAGAAAATTAGGCTGTAAAGTTTATAATCATAATACCAAGGAGGTGATTTTTCTGTTTGCTGTAGAATTTCCTTTTAGCGAGGAACAACCCCGTAAATATCTGGCAGCAGCGCCGACAGAAGATCCTGGGAGCCTTTCTAGTTCAGTCAAACCCTCGGATTTGCTCAAATATTATGGTTTTGAATTAGCAGACCAGACACCCGAACAAATTATTGAGCGCTGGGAAAAACAATATGATCCAGATTGGTTTTTACCCGCTATTTTAGAATCTTTATATCAGGGACGCTATAAAGCGATTTCTGTGGAACATATGTTAATATCTTGGCAACGGCGAGGAAAAAAAGTATATCATTTTACTTCCGACTTTGAGCGTTTAATTTGTCATCGGTTTCCCCAAAATTTATTATTAGAGAGTCAAAATAAAAATATATCATCAATAACAGAGCCCATCCTTAAATCCTCAGAAAGCCATGAATTAGACCCTGATGAAATCAAAAAACTATCCCTAAAACACCCTAATTTTCACCAGAAGTTAAAGGGATTTATGGGGGATAAAGATAAAGAAAAAGAAAAAGGTAAACCTGAATCTGGTTCAATTAATCCGAAGCCGTGACATTTTCATAAACTCCCTGATCTCGTTTGACCAACTTGGTAAACCCGGCATTTTTGTAATCAGCGTTGGAAGTGGGAATTGAGAGCATGGGAGCACTCAGTACCCGACGAACCGGAGCATCTTCGGGGGTATTTCCGGGCTCACAGTTGGCTAACTGACATAGCTCACCCCAGGTGGTAATCTCCTGGGTATAGGAGTGCATCACTTCCAGGGTTTGGTTATTGCTGGGACAAAAATAATCGTAGATTGGCATAGCAAAGCCTTGGATTTCAATAACGACAAATTGGTGTTATCCCAATTAGGGATAATTTTATCGAAAGTTTTAGGAAATGGGAAGGGGAAAGAAAACCGGATACAATTTTGCCAAAATCAGGGATAATACAAAAGTTGAGACAGTGATTCGGTAATTATTGACTCAATGGGATACTATAGCGGTTATTGTGGCTATGTTGACAACGTTAAGACTTAATTTAACCACAAAGACACAAAGACACGGAAGTTTTTGTGAACAATAACCTGCTGATTGCTATATCCTTTCATATCTTAGGTAAAATTAGATCAAAATATTGAGTTTTTGGGAACTGATTATGCTAAATTAAATGTAATTAAAAGTGTTAAATAAATTGTCAAATATAGCTGTGAATGAGGACAAATCTATGAGTGATTTTAAACCAACTCCCGAAACCAATATGACAACTACTCAACTTTTAGAGCGCTATCAACTCCATGATGCTAATACCCTAAAAACTTGGGCGAGTTTCCATGGAATTTGTCAACAGGATGATCTATTTGCCCCGGCGGAAGTTGACTTAATTGATCATGTTCATCATCATATTTATAATTTGGGGATGACCGTTGACGAGTATCAAAATTTCTTAAATCATCGCATTAATCGAGTCCAGGCGACGGTAGAAGTTCAGCCACCAATTATTGATCAAGATCCGATTGATCCAATCACAACGGATGCTTCCCAAGCCGTAGAATCTTTGATGGAACAGTATTCCGAAGCGATTGAATTCATGGGGGAAAAAATTGCGGATCATTTCATTGATGAATTAGATTTGTCCGTGATGCGTCATCTGGCGAAAAAAGTAAAAGAACGTCAATTGTTAAATGGTCAAGTACCTAAACCTAATCGTTTTTTAAGAACTATTCAAGCGGTATTAAAACCAAAAAATAGTCCTTTATTAACCTCTCCTTCCCCGGAGGACAGCACTGTTCAAATGGAAAGTAATCACCGTTTAGGTTGATTAGAAAATAGATAGGGGTTAAGGTTAATAGTTAATCCTTAACCCGCAACCTAAACCCTCAACCCTTGACTCAAACTTGCCCCATGGACTCATCTTTAAATCCCAATACTTTTGTTAAATATTTATATCAACAGGCTAATTATCATTTAGTCCATCAACAGCTTGATCAAGCCCTTTCTATTTGTTTGGTAGCTCTTAATTTAGATCCAGACTATGCGCCGATTTCTAAAATGTTAGGGGTGATTTGGCAAGAGCAAGAGGATTTTGAACAGGCGGAATTTTGGTATCAAAAAGCCCTGAAACTACAGCCTAATTATGCAGAAGTTTATGGGAATTTAGGAGATATTTATAGTCTAAAACAAGATTGGGAAACGGCAATTTTAAATTATCGAAAAGCGATAAAATGTAATCCTAATTTGGCGGTAATTTATCAAAAGTTGGCAAAGGTTTTAATTGAAATTGATCAGCAGGATGAAGGGGAGGAACTCTGGTATAAAGCCTTACATTTAGAACCGAGTTTAGGGACATTTGCTGACTATTTAAACCTGGGAAATAGACTGTTTCAAAAACAGAAAATTAATCAAGCAATTTTTTGTTATCAAAATGCGATTCAAGCTAACCCCAATGGTTATGAACCCTATCATAATTTAGGAGAGGTTTATTTTCAACTCCAAGAGTGGGAGAAGGCTGCACAAGCCTATGGTCAAGCTATTAAACGGAATGATCAAGGGTTGAGTTCCTATATGGGGTTAGGAAATGCTAATAAACAATTAAAAAAATGGGAAAATGCCATTCATTGTTATCAGCGAGTCATAGAATTAAACCCAAGGGCCTATTTACCCCATTTTCAAATTGCGGAAATTAAGTTTAAATTACAACAATGGGATCAGGCGATCGCCAATTATCAAAATGCCCTAAAAGTTGAAGATCAAAATCCATTTATCTATTTATCTTTAAGTCGAGCTTATAGTTATCAAAAACAATGGGAAGAAGCGATCGCAGCTTCTCAAAAAGCTATTTTATTAAGTCCTGATTTACCCCATGCTCACACCCATCTAGGGAACTTTCTATCGGAAATTGGAGAGGTAGAAACCGCCATCCAAGCCCATCAAAAATCCCACTATTTAAGGGGATGGAATTCTAGTTTGGAAAAAGGTTATCGTTTTACAAAAGATTGGTTTACAGTTAATATTCTCCAGTGGGAAAAAGCCCTATCTACTTTCGCTAATTGTCCGGAAATTCAAGGCTTAGAAATCGGTAGTTTCCAAGGGATGTCTGCTTGTTGGTTACTAGATCATATTTTAACCCATCCTACGGCAAAAATAACCTGTATTGATTTAGGTTTTAAACCGGAATTTCAGGGAAATATTGCTAAAACTGGAGGGGCTGAAAAAGTTACTAAATTAGAAGGATATTCCCAAGAAATATTATCGACCCTTACTCCTAATACCTACAATTTTGTTTATATTGATGGCTGTCATTTAGCCTCGGTGGTCTTACAGGATGCTTTGCTTTCTTGGAATTTACTTAAACCGGGAGGAATTATGATTTTTGATGATTATGAATATCGAGATCCTGATCATCCAGAAGAAGATACGGGTAAAGGAATTGATCAATTTCTTAAAACTATCTCTCAACCTGTGAAAATAATCCATCAAGGCTATCAATTAATGATTCAGAAATGAGTAAACTATCTGATAGGGATACAATAATCCTGTTTCCCCACAGTTATTAAATTAAAAATTGCGATCGCAGAATTTGACACCTATTTAAAAAAACAATATAATTCTTTCTATAGTCTGAATTAATGTTATGGATATAAAACAGAGCGCATCCTTTCAAAAAAGCTCCTCTCTTTATGAACAAGACTTTTATGGATGGACACAGCAACAAGCTAAACTACTACTCGAAGGCGCATTAGATCACCTTGATATGATCAATTTGGCTGAGGAGATTCAATCTTTGGGAAAACAACAACGCCAAGAGTTAAAAAACCGTTTAGGAATATTACTCGGCCATTTACTCAAGTGGCAATTTCAACCGAATAAACGCTCTAAAAGTTGGTTTGTGACCCTACGCGAACAACGCCGAGAGATTGGCTATTTATTAACAGAAAATCCCAGTTTAAAACCCTATCTTCCTGAAGCATTACATAAAGGTTATCAAAGTGGTATTGACTTAGCCGTACGCGAAACCTCCCTGAATGATCAGGATTTTCCCACGGAATGTCCCTATACCCTAGACCAAGTTTTAGACACTAACTTTTTCCCAGGAGAACTTTCTGATCACTTTCACCAACCAGAATATAGATAATAAGCAGGTTATTATTAACAATTCCTTTGTGTCTTTGTGTCTTGGTGGTTAAATTAATCCTCAAGGCTATCAATTAATGATTCAAAAGTAGGAGCGAGGATCAAGATTAGTTTAACCACGAAGACACAGAGAATTGATCAACTATTCCTATCTCTTGTCTTCAAACTTTGCTAAACTAATTTTAAGAAAAGTAAATAGTTGAATCAATCGGAGCTTCATGTTAGAGATTACTTCCTCAACGAACACCCAGATGGAAACCATGCTATCTTCCGCCCCCAAGGGTAACGGAAACCCCCCGCAGTCCCAGGGGTTTGCCCAACGGCATTTAGGCCCCAATTCCGTTGAGATTCAACAAATGTTAGAATTGTTGGGGGTTTCTAGTTTAGAAACTTTAATTGATCAAACAATTCCCTCAACCATTCGCCTCAATTATAGCTTAAAATTACCGGAAGCCTTAAGTGAATATGCGGCTTTAAATCAATTAAAAGCGATCGCCTCTCAAAATCAAGTCTATCGCTCTTTTATTGGTATGGGCTATTCTGATTGTATCACGCCCGGAGTGATTCAAAGAAATATCTTAGAAAATCCCGGTTGGTATACGGCTTATACCCCCTATCAAGCCGAAATTGCCCAAGGTCGCTTAGAAGCTTTATTAAACTTTCAAACCCTAATTATTGACTTAACGGGATTAGAAATTGCTAACGCTTCTCTACTGGATGAAGCTACCGCCGCTGCCGAAGCCATGAGTCTGAGTTATGCGGTTTCTAAAACCAAAACTAAGGGCTTTTTTGTTTCCCAAGATTGTCACCCTCAAACCATTGATGTAGTTAAAACCAGGGCAGCTACCTTGGGAATTGAGGTAATTATTGGAGATGATCATACTTTTAATTTTAGCACATCTATCTTTGGATGTCTACTGCAATATCCTACTACTGATGGGACAATTTATGACTATCGAAACTTTATAGAAACCGCCCACAAACATAACGCTTTAGTTACAGTGGCGGCAGATATTTTAAGTTTAACTCTATTAACTCCTCCTGGGGAATTGGGAGCAGATATTGCCGTCGGAAGTACCCAACGGCTGGGGGTTCCCCTGGGTTATGGCGGCCCCCATGCAGCCTATTTTGCCACCAAAGAAACCTATAAACGCAACGTTCCGGGTAGGATGGTAGGTGTGTCTAAAGATGCCCAAGGAAACCCAGCTTTGCGGTTAGCATTACAAACCCGTGAGCAACATATTCGCCGGGATAAAGCTACCAGTAATATTTGTACTGCTCAGGTATTATTAGCGGTCATTGCTAGTTTATATGCGGTGTATCATGGGCCGTCTGGACTACAACAAATCGCCCAAACTATTCATCAGTTAACCCTAACTCTTACAGAAGGCTTAAAACGGTTAGGATATGTAATGGGAACAGAACCCTTTTTTGATACCATTAAAGTCAAATTAGGCAAGAAATCCTTAACAGAAATTCTATCGGCATCCCAAGCTAAAGAGATCAATCTCCGAGTCATTGATGCTCAAACCGTTGGTATTAGTTTAGATGAAACCACCTCAATTAATGATATCATCGATTTATGGGAAATCTTTGCCGAATCTGAATTAACTTTTACCGTTGAAGATGTTTTAAACCCATCAGAAAACCTAACTGCATTTACCCGAAAATCTGCCTATTTAACCCATCCGGTTTTCAATAGCTACCATTCAGAAACCGAACTTCTACGCTATATTCATCGCTTAGAAACCAAGGATTTATCCTTAACTACTTCGATGATTCCTTTGGGCTCCTGTACAATGAAACTTAACGCCACGGCGGAAATGATTCCGGTGACTTGGCCGGAATTTGGAAAACTCCATCCTTTTGCCCCAAAAGCGCAAACCCAAGGCTATCAAATTCTGTTTGAACAATTAGAAAACTGGTTAGCAGAAATAACAGGATTTGCCGGAATTTCCTTACAACCTAATGCAGGTTCCCAAGGAGAGTATACCGGATTATTGGTAATTCGTAAATACCACGAAAGTCGGGGAGAAATTAACCGAAATATCTGTTTAATTCCCGAATCTGCCCACGGTACAAACCCTGCTAGTGCGGTTATGTGCGGGTTTAAAGTGGTTCCTGTTGCCTGTGATGATCAAGGTAATATTAATATTAATGACTTGCAAGCAAAAGCCGAAAAACATCAAGAAAGTTTGGCAGCATTAATGATTACCTATCCTTCAACTCACGGGGTCTTTGAAACCGGAATTGAGGATATTTGTAATATCATTCACAGCAATGGCGGACAGGTTTATATGGATGGGGCCAATATGAACGCCCAGGTCGGGTTATGTCGTCCTGGGGATTTTGGGGCCGATGTCTGTCACCTCAACCTGCATAAAACCTTCTGTATCCCCCACGGGGGCGGTGGGCCGGGTATGGGGCCGATTGGGGTCGCCTCCCATTTAGTTCCCTTTCTCCCCGGTCATGGGGTCGTGGATATCCAGGGAAGTCAAACCGGGGCCGTTTCCGCCGCTCCTTGGGGGAGTGCGAGTATCCTGGTGATTTCTTGGATGTATATTGCCATGATGGGGGCGCAGGGGTTAACAGAAGCGACAAAACTGGCAATTTTAAATGCTAATTATATTGCCAGTCGTTTAGATAAATATTACCCAATTTTGTACAAGGGAAATCAGGGATTTGTTGCCCATGAATGTATTTTAGATTTGCGGGGCGTGAAGAAATCTGCGGGTATTGAAGTTGATGATATTGCCAAACGATTAATGGACTATGGATTCCATGCCCCGACGGTATCATGGCCCGTAGCTGGAACTATGATGGTCGAACCAACTGAAAGCGAATCTAAAGCCGAATTAGATCGGTTTTGTGATGCCATGATTGCCATTTATCAGGAGATTTCCCAGATAGAATCGGGGGCGATGGATGCCACTAATAATATGTTGAAAAACGCGCCCCATACGGCAATTTCCTTACTGTGTGGTGAATGGAATCATCCCTATTCCCGGGAACAAGCGGCCTATCCCGCCCCCTGGACAAAAGAACATAAATTCTGGCCGTCTGTGGGACGAATTGATAATGCTTTTGGCGATCGCAATTTTGTCTGTTCGTGTTTACCAATGGATGCTTACGAGTAATTGAAATAATCCCTCGTTAACTTTTGAAATAACGGGGGATTCTTAAAATTTACTTTTGTTTGCGTCGAGGAATTAAGGGCGGTTTTGCAGGTTCATAGGACTTTAATCCTCCATCTCCCGTCAGAATTTCGACTTCATAACCTGACTTTGCATAATAATCGGCGACTCCTTTAATAGTTGCATCTCCGAGGGATAATTTTTGCATAGCTAACTGAGGAAATTCATCCGCTAGTTGTTTAATTTGTTCAGAATTCCATAATTCCGACTGTTCGGTAAATGCAGCCCAAGGGGTTTGGTTATCAGCCGTTAATTTCATTAATTCTGCTAATTTTAGAGCGATTTCATATCGTAGATTAGAAGATTGGGCAATATGATTTCCTGTTTCAATAATAGAAGCTAAGGGTAAAACAAACGTTGTTTTTAATTTTTCTTCCTGTTGTAAAATTTTCTCAACTTTGGCTTTATTCCAAAAATTGTCTTTTGAACCACAGGTTTCTTTACCCGGAACTCCTAACCAAACACACAGGATAGAAGTATCAAAAATTAATACTTTTCCCATCATTTCTATTCCCGATGTTTAGCTAAACTTTTTTCTAATAATCCCTGTTGGGTGATTTTTCCCAAAGACCCCGAAGCCATTAATTTCGGTAAATTTTCAATTTCATCTAAGGGAATTAACTGGCTTTCTCCCGTATCTTGATCTCGATAAGCAACCATGACGAAAGGAATAAAATCAGGGGTTAATTCATCCATTAAAGCCGGGTTATGGGTCGTAACTAAAATATCAATATTCCGTTTTTTTCCTATTTCCTTTAACATTTTCAAAAGCAAACCAGCGCGAGAAGGATGTAAACCATTATCAACTTCTTCAATCACAATTAAACTGCCTTCGGGACGGGTTAATAAAGCTGTTAAAATAGCTAAAAATCTTAATGTTCCATCGGACATTCCTCTCGCATCCACTAATAAAGGTTCGTGATTTTTACCCCATTTTTCTTCACAATATAACATGGCATCACTGCCTAATCTTCCCACGGGTTCAGCCCAAACTCGTTGTAAATCTCCTTCGGGAAGTTGGGATAAATAATTCAGTAAAGTTTGTTCAATTTTTTCTTTTTCTGGTTCAGGAAGGGCGGCTAAAACTCCAGCAATATTTGAGCCATCCTGTTCTAAAGTTTTTGATAGGGGAGAATAGTTTCTCATGTTCTGAGGAATTGGGTTAATAATAAATATTTTTTTGATAACTTCTACAGTAGTAGTGTAACTCCAAGTCGTAGTTATTAAAGAATAAAAATTATAAAAGGGCAGATATTTCTGATTCATCAAAATAAATTGACTGCTGGGAAACAATTGGTTTAATGCTGATGATTCATACTCTCCAAGAGTCATTTTTATCCCACTCGAAGATAGGTTTAGGAGTGAATTTATACGACTCACCGTATTTTCGTACAGGTTATAAGTTTTATGACTCTCATTAGATTTAATTAATTTTATAAATTCATTAAGTAATTGTATTTTAGGTTCTATTTCTGTTGTAATACTATAAAGACAATCAAATTTAACTTGCTCATTTTTCTGTCTATATTCTCCACTAACAACCGCTTCTAAGGTAAACTGAGTTTCAGGTTTTCTAACTACCCATTCTAACCCCCCTCTAATTCCTGGGGTATGACTATCACCAATTAAAGCAGATTCTAAGGATTTTGCTTCGGGAATACGACTTAACAAATCCAAAGCATCAATAATATTAGACTTGCCACTAGAATTGGTTCCAATTAAAATAGTAATTGGATCAATATATAATGTTGCCTCTTTAAAACTTTTCCAGTTTTTTAAATTAATTTGCTTAAGCATGAGGGATATTGTTATAGTTTAATTATTGTTCTTGATTTTACTTATAAATTTTCTGAATAAGTACATATACAAGAGAAAAAATAAATAATCGTTTCTACTGTTTCACGTTTCACCTCGGTTTTAGGATAGATGTCTGTGACTTATAGTGTAACATAGTAATTTGATGCGATCGCAATTTCTAAAACCATGAATCAATCCTCTATTATTCCAATAATATTACAGAAATTAATAAAGCTGTCCAATCACCTCACCACGATAATAACCGCTATAACTTTAGGTTTGATAACTTTTTGATCTATAATTAAATACTAACCCAACCCTGAAACACTTTACCTATTCTCGATTATGCTTGTATTTTTTATTCATGGTGTCGCCACAAGAGATGCTTGCTACTCATCAAATTTACAACAAATTATCAAAACAGAATTTAGTCAACGGGGAGAAAAAAATCCTCATTTTTATGCTAGTTTTTGGGGTTCTGCCTTAACAGATATGGGAAAAATATGGAATGGGATTGATGAAGATTTAGCACACGCTAAAAAGAAATATTCTAAAAGTGATAGTGAAGAGTTTTTGAAATATCGATCGTTTAGAGAAGGTTTCTTTTCTCAATTTCTTGGAGATTTCTTTACCTATATGAATCCTGATAAGGGTCGAGAAATTCGTAAAACAATCGCTCAACAACTCTATAATTTTATTAAGCAAAACCCTAATAATTCTGAACTTCATATTGTTGCTCATTCGTTAGGAACTGTGATTTTATGGGATGTTTTATTTTCAGATCGATTTTCAGCGAAAGATCCCGCTTTATCGATTCGATCTATGATTCGAGAATTGCAAAATCAGACAGATGTAAAACTTAAACATCAGGTTAATTTGAAGAGTATCACCCTTATGGGCTCGCCTATTTTATTGCTTAATATGATGTTAGATGTACGTCCCGAAAAAGTTAATCAATTTGCTCATTCCTATTCTTCGGAACAGCCTTTAAGATGGCTCAATTTAATTCATGCTTCGGACTTAATTGCTTATCCTTTAAAAGCGAATTTACATCCGGCTGAAAATAGTTATCTAAAATTTGAAGATGAGTATTTATTAGAGGATGTTAACTTGGCTGAAAAAACAGCTAGAAGTTTAGGCCAAAATGACTTAGCAATGGTTTTAGGTTGTAGTGATGCCCATAATAATTATTGGAATTGTCCTGAAACTGCTCGATTAATTACTAATAATATTTTGAATCAACAAAAAGTGATTTTTCAAAATTTCTTAAAAACCGTAATTCACCATTTATCTCAAGTTAAGGGGATGACACCTATATCTGAAGTGATGGGAATTAAACTCAAATATCATAGCTATAATATTTCAAAGGGAGATCTTTATTTAAAATTTCCTGATAAAAGTGGGAAAATTTATTTATTTGTTAATGCTATTAACGTGCATCATATTTATGTATTAGATAGTGATGATGAACTTCAATTCGGTGGCTATGTGGGTTGGATAGATCAAGAAGGGTTAATGAAAAAACTAGAGTTAATCAAGGGTTTAATGATTAACCGTTAAGTTATCTAATGGGGAACTACAATTAATTAATAAGGCTTACCGCCACTATCTTCAAATATATCTGATGATATTCTACCCGATCCTAGAAAAAAGTTTGAAATAAAGCTCAATATCCCTTAGAATGTTAATTCTGACAACCTACTGTTAAATCTTCAGTATTGCTAAATTCTATGGTACAAATTCGTCGTCGTCAACCTAATCCCGCCGTTGAAGTCTTAAGTTTACGCTATCAAGTCGCTATCCCAGGTGCGGAACCCCAGAATATTTTAGAAGAAATTGTTTGGCATAAAGAAAAAGAAATTACCGACCTTCGGGAACGTTTACCCCTAGAACAATTAAAACAAAAAGTTAATACAATTTCCGCCCCCCGTAACTTTTTTGAGGCATTAAAATTCAGTCAAACCCAACCTGCGGTCATTGCTGAAGTCAAGAAAGCCTCCCCCAGTAAAGGGGTAATTAGAGAAGATTTTGATCCGGTGGCGATCGCTAAATCCTATCAACAAGGAGGCGCCACTTGCCTATCGGTTTTAACCGATAAAAAATTCTTTCAAGGCAGTTTTGAAAACCTCTCTCAAATTCGGGCTGTAGTTGATTTACCCTTACTTTGTAAAGACTTTGTAATTTATCCCTATCAAATTTATCTAGCTAGATATTATGGAGCCGATGCGGTTTTATTAATTGCGGCAGTTCTCTCCGACCAAGACCTACAATATTTCCTGAAAATTGCTAAGGTTTTAGGTATGACCGCTTTAATTGAAGTGCATACTCTCGAAGAATTAGATCGGGTATTAACCCTGGATGGTGTTAACTTAATTGGGATTAATAACCGAGATTTACAGGATTTTTCCGTTGATCTACAAACTACTTGTCAATTGTTGCAAAGCCGACAATCCCAACTGCAATCCCGTGATATTTTAGTTGTGAGTGAGTCGGGACTGTATACCCGCGAGGATATCAGTTTAGTTACCCAAGCCGGGGCTAAAGCCGTTTTAATTGGAGAATCTTTAATCAAGCAACCCGATCCTGGTGTTGCCTTAAATCAACTGATTGCCGTTAAGTGATATGATCAGAAAACGGTAGAACCGATTCCTATTCCCGCTTATGTTAATTAATAAGTTAATCCAAAAGGGATTAATCGATCATAAGGCATAAAGGGTTGAAATAAGAATTGAGAATTAAGTCACAATTTTGAGGGAAAATATTCCTCCTGTGACTTATGTAGAACACCAAACCCTTATTCATTGAAACAGACCATGGACGATAAATTAATGTTGATGATTCCAGGGCCAACTCCGGTTCCTGAACAGGCTTTACTGGCGCTGTCCAAACACCCCATCGGACACCGCAGTGGCGATTTTTTCAAAATTATGGCCGAGGTGACGGAAAACCTGAAATGGTTACACCAAACTCAAAATGATGTCCTGATTTTAACCGTCAGTGGCACGGGGGCGATGGAAGCCGCCATTATTAATTTCCTCAGTCGGGGGGAAAAGGTATTATGTGGTTCTAACGGTAAATTCGGAGAACGTTGGGTAGAAGTCGCCACCGCCTATGGTTTAGAAGTTGATACCGTCACCGCCGAATGGGGACAACCCCTAGACCCCGAAGCCTTCCGGGCTAAATTAGAAGCGGATACCAACAAAGAAATCAAGGCCGTAATTATCACCCACAGCGAAACTTCTACCGGGGTAATTAACGATTTAAAAGCGATTAATCACCATGTTAAAGCCCATGGAGCGTTAATGATTGCGGATGCTGTCACCAGTTTAGGGGCGTTTAATCTTCCTATTGATGAATGGGGGATTGATGTGGTGGCTTCTGGTTCTCAAAAAGGCTATATGATTCCCCCTGGTTTGGGATTTGTGGCGGTGAGTGATAAAGCTTGGGAAGCCTATAAAACTGCTAATCTACCTCGCTATTATTTAGATTTGGGATTGTATAGCAAATCGGCGAAGAAAAATACCAATCCTTTTACTCCTCCGGTGAACTTGTTTTTTGCTTTACAAGTCACTTTACAAATGATGAAAAAAGAAGGGCTAGAGAATATTTTTGCCCGTCATCAACGGTTAACAAAAGTGACTCGGGAGGGGGTGAAAGCCCTAGGTTTATCGTTATTTGCCGCCGATGAATATGCCAGTCCATCGATTACGGCCGTTGTCCCTCCCGATGGCTTAGATGCTGAAGATATTCGGGCTATTGTTAAGAAGAAATTCGATATTGTTTTAGCCGGAGGACAGGATCATCTTAAGGGTAAGATTTTCCGGATTGGGCATTTAGGATTTGTGAGCGATCGCGATATTTTAACGGCGATCGCTTCCTTAGAAGCCGCATTACAGGAACTTGGTTATCAAGGATTTACTCCGGGTGCGGGAGTTGCTGCGGCGGCTCGGGTCTTAGCAGAATCTTAATTTGATTTTTGAGAATTCTATGGGTGGGCTATTGCCCACCTTTTTTGCTAAAAATCTAAATTTTTAAGCCGTTTCTAACCAGTCAAAAATTTTATCTAACTGTTCTAAAGTGACTAAACCATATTGCCACAGGGTCATGGATACCGGACTTGGATCTTGATATTTATGTTGAGCGTCCGTGGGATGATTTGCTCTTTCAGCCATGGCAATTGAGTCCGCAGATAGGGATAACTCATTCTCCAAAAAATGAATAAACCGAGAGTAATTACTGGGTGTCATTCTAACATTCACCTCCTAATTTAATCAGGATTAAAGGGTTAACAAAAATTTTTTTGATAAAAGCGGTAAATTGCCTTTTTTTATAGATTGATATACGGATAAAGTCTGAAGTTTTAAACTTCAAAACCTTGATTTGTAGCTATGGATTTGGCTGGAGAAAAACTTAAGTATTACTAAACTATTTACCCAGTTTTCTTCTCACGCATCTACATTAGCTGCGATGAACATTCCGCACAATGGAGTGGTAGCCACACAATTTTCTGTCACAGGTTCACTTTCTGAAATAATAAGTAACCCCTAAAACAGATGAAGCTATCAAAATTAATCCTTCGCTAGACAGAACAGTTTGCTTGTCAATACATAGAAGTAGCGAAACTCTAAGATGTAGAGTCACAGTTTCATGGTTATTTAACCCTAGCTTGTTCAAGACGCGCTAACTTGACTCAAAATTAGCCTTGACAACTAATTATTGTCGTGGAGCAATTTTTTTAGCCCGCTTGCCTTTCCTCACACCTAAGAAGAATAAATCAACTGTATAGGGTTAACTGCCTTGACACTGAACAGTTCACCGAATAAACAGATTAACAAATTTATTTGCTATGCTGTAGACCTTAACATTAAAGTTTTAACAAATTACATGAACTTTTGTAAAGTTTTTTAAACTTAAAGCTCAGGGCTGAGAATTCAGAAAATTGATCGGGATGCGATCGCCCACTTTCAGACCCAATTCCTGAGAGCGTCCGCCCCGGAGTTCGATCACCCGATCCACCGGAACATCTGGGCCATAGGTAGGACAGGGTTCCTGTTCACAGGGGAGAGCATTAACCTGAATAGCTTTCACCACATCATCCCGCAGAAAAATCATATCCAGGGGAATTTTGCAGTTTTTCATCCAAAACCCGACAACCCGAGGTTGAGCAAAGGGAAATAACATTCCGTGATCATCAGCGAGATCGGTTCTGTACATTAGGCCTAATGCTTGCTGTTGGGGTGTTTTAGCTACTTCAAGCTGAATAAGTTCACCGCCAATTTTAGCCTTTGCGGTAATCGGTAACATTTGACCCCCATGCTCTTGGGTGATTAGAGGAGACTGAGAAACCGCAGTTCCTAAGCTCAGAGTTTGTGCTGTTGAAACTGAGGACAACAGGGGTGAACAGCTAACTAATAATACACCGACTATCCCTAAGCCCATGGAAACTAAAGCTTTTGGTATAGAAGCCCAGAGCCAACCTGCCCCAAATCCAACTAACAGTTCAAGGTTCAAGGTTCTCAAAAAATCCCTATCATCAGCGAAAAAGAATTATACCCCATCTTAGACAATTTTGATCACGGATTTAAGAGGATTACACAGATTACACAGATTAACCAGTTCTTAAAACCCATAACCCATAACCCTGTTACTGAGCGAAGTCGAAGTATTACCCATTACCTATTACCCATAACCCTGTTACTGAGCGAAGTCGAAGTATTACCCATTACCCATCTCTAAGAACATATCCCACCCCTCTTACGGTTTGAATTAGGCGTTTTTCCCCTTCGTCTTCAATTTTGAGTCGCAGATAACGAATATAAACCTCGATCACGTTAGACTCTCCCAGAAAGTCGTAACCCCAGACATTCTCTAAAATTTGTTCCCGGGTCAATACTTCTCGCGGGTGTTCCATTAAATATTTGAGTAACTCATACTCTTTCATGGTTAGATCAATGGTTCTACCATTGCGGAGTGCCCGACGGGTGGCTAAATCTAAGACTAATTCCCCAAAGCGTAATTGTTCGTTATTGCTAGTTGCAGGTTGTAAATACAGATTAATCCGTTCTAAAAAAGTTTCGGTTCGATAGGGTTTTAAACAATAGTCATCCGCCCCCGACTCTAAACAAGCAATGCGGTCTTCGATCGCATCTTTTGCCATTAAAATTAACACAGGTATCCGGCTGCCTAAATCCCGTAAATGACTACAAACCGATAGTCCTGACTCTCCGGCCAATAGTCGGTCAATGACTATTAATGCTGGTTGTAATTCCGTTGCTTGATGTAATCCCGCTACTCCATTATTCACCACCATCGGATAATAACCCGCTTCTTCTAAATCTACGCTAATTTGTTGAGCTAACAGTTCATCTGGCTCAATAACTAAGATCGAAGGATGCTGATCTAACCCCAACTTATTCATTTATTTTGTTTTGTTTTGATCAAAAAACTTAAAACAGTTTTAACACTTTTCCTTAACTATTGAGGTATTCAGGCGCGCTAACACACTACTCCCCCTGCCCTCTTACTCCCGGTACCTACGGCAATTCCACAGAAGTCGGTTTAGCAATATGAGGTAGTCCCCAGCCCAATTTTTCTCGAAGAACTTGGAAAAACTCAGGAGCTTCAAGCCGAATAAATTTGGCATGATAGGGCGATCGCCGAACTTTGACCTGATATTCTGGAAGGACATAACAGCCTCCATTTCCATCCACCACCATCACCAACTGATTCGGACTAGCCGGATAAATGATCACAGGTTCGGTTTCCCCATAAATCAGAGCCCGAGAAGCCAGAGAATGGGGACAGATGGGCAGTAACTGTAAGACTTCCACCCCGGGGGTCACCACCGCCCCTCCAGCCGATAAGGAATAGGCTGTTGAACCCGTGGGAGTGGAAATAATCACCCCATCGGCAGCAATATCCACCGGAGCATGACGGCCGATTTTAATTTCAAAATGGCACATACAGGTCATGGGTTCCCGGTGTAACACCATTTCATTCAGACACAGGGCTTCCCACAGCACTTGTTCTGAATGACACACCTCCACCGCAATCATAGTACGGTTTTCAACGATATAGTTTCCCTCGATAACTTGTTCCAAGACCGCAGGCAGTTGATTTAGATAGGTTTCGGTCAAAAACCCCATGTGACCCGTATTCACTGCCAACAGAGGAATACCGTGAGGCGCCAGTTGACGAGATGCCGAGAGAACCGTACCATCGCCACCTAGAACAATCACAAACATCATCTCCCGATCAAAATCAGGAGGGGCAAGTTTATCTATAGGAATCCGATGTAAAGGATTTGGCCCCATGGAATAGCCTAATATCCCCCCGGTTCCGGGTGCAGTGCAAACCTTTAATCCCTGCCCTATCAGCTTATCTTTGATCTCGGTAGCAGCACGACAAGCGGTGGGTTTGGCGTCATTATAAATAATTCCTACTTTTGGCACGCGACGTCTTCTTAAAATTGAGTTTAAACAGAGTCAGGGTCTATCCCAGAACTGGAATTTCCATCCCAATTCTGAGCAGACACAAAAATTTAGCTATATTTAAAGCATACTCTGTCTTTGGGCGATTGTATTCAGTTAGAGGGGCTTGAAGGGATTGCTTCTTTGTTTGCGTTTTTTCAATTTTTCCTGTTCATATTCTAATTCTTTCAGTTTTTTCATAATTCGACTAAAGTATTCCTGCATATAGGTTTCTAAGCTGCTGATTTCCTTGGGGTCAATGCCAAAGACCTGATAGGTTTCATCCATTGAGGCTTGCAAGGATTGACCATTGGCTAATACTTCAGCAAAGGCTAGACGGTCAGAGACATTCCAACTCCACTGAAACCAGCGCGTTATCTGACGGAATAGACGCAGGACTTGGGTGGGGGTGCGGGTAATTTTAGCTTCTTTACCCGAAAGCCGTTCACACAAACGAATAATTTCCTCGGCTGTCCAGGCTTTGGAACCGACCACCGGGAAACTTCTATTCTCAGTTTCAGTAACGGATAGGGCTTTCACCGCAAATTTAGCGACATCGATGGTGTCCATATAGGCAACGGCGGAACTTAACCCGGGTACTAAAACCGCTTGTTTATCTAAAATTGGAATCGCATATTGACCAATTAATCCTTGAAAAAATCCACAGGGCTTTAAAATTGTGTAATTCAAACCGGACTCAGCTAAAAATAGTTCGGTACAGCGCTTGATTTCTAATAGGGGCACTTGGGGATATTTCTCAGCATCCAAAAACGAAAAGAAGATAAATCTTTCCACTCCCGCTTCCTTGGCGGCTTGAATTAGAGAGACTTTCCCTTTCCAGTCTATTTGTTTAATCCCTAATGAATCCGTTGGACGGGCCGTGGCTACGTCAATGACGGCCGTTACTCCTTCTAGGGCGGATTTTAAGGTTTCCGGTTCACACAAGTCCCCTGGAACCAATTCCGCCCCCCATTCTTTTAAAAATGCGGCTCTGCGGTAACTGCGTGCTAAACAACGCACGGTATAACCCTCGTCAATAGCGCGTCGCACCACCTGTCTACCCAACGTGCCAGTCCCACCAACAATTAATAAGGTCATGAATATGAGTCTGAAGATTAAAGTTTGTTAAGTATAGTATCAAATATTCTCACATTTTTTTACAAAACTTTACAAAAATTTGAAGGTTGGCCCTGTAGATCCTGTCTTGAACTGTCAAGGGGTTTGATAAGATGTATTGCTGATTGTAACTGTAGAAGTTTGATTCATGTTAGTTTTTGTCAATTTTGCAAAATGTATTGACTGATAATATTTTTGAGTTCTTGAGGAGCTTCTTTGGCAATCGCCGCTCCTAAATCGGGACGGACAACCCACCATCAAACCAGTTTTTCTAAATGCTCGGGAGGATTTTCATTAGGACACCATTCGATAGTACCTTCATTTACACCAATAATATTGGCACAAAGGTCATTGGCAATGGTAACGCGATCGTCTAGTTTTTCAAACTGTACGATGTCTTGCCAGCTAATTTCATTGGGAATAAAATTGAGAATTGATTGGATATCTAGTGTCAGCATTAAACAGTACCTCCAAAAGCTATAATAACTCTAATGTCATCTGTTAATCCATCGGCAACTGTTATATCCCAAGCGGAGTCAATTTCACTAGATGCTTGTCTATAAGATTCTTCTAGGTCTTGGTTTTGCAATAATTCTAAAGCTAATTCAATTACTTGGGATGGCGATTGGCATCCCTTGGTAATTTTGTAGGTTTCAATAAATTGTACTAGCGATGTTGGTAAGGAAATTGAAATTTCATTAGCTTGCGCCATCTTAGTAGTTAGTAGTTACAAATATTGTTATTTAATTATAGCATGAGTTGTAGAAAGAGTAAATTTTAGGATGAAAGACGATCGCGCTTTTTGGGGAAAGGGGGGCAATATCGAAGATTTTCCTACAGGTTGTGCCAATTGCGTAAGTCCTGATATAATTAGGCAGTAGCCATTAATTCACCTGGGTTATTTATTACTTTTCGCAATTTTTGACTAAAGTAACGCACTTCATAATTAGGAGCCAATTCTTCTCGTAACTGATGCCATAAATCAACTCCTTCTCGTTCAAATTTTTCAGCTTCTTCAACAGTTGCAAAACCTGATGAAGCTGGATCGTCCCACTTCAAAATTTGATCGTAGGTGGCAGCCCATTTTTCCAGACGCTTGATTGTCTTTTTACTCAAGGGTAATAATGCGGGATTGATATCTCCAATATTATCAGGATCGAGTCCCCACAAAGAGTAGGAGCAATAATCTGGCATTAACTTGATGTTGATTGTCATTTGATTTCTCCTTTTTTCAGTTATTGTGAAGTAGAGCGAGGATTGGCACAGACTATATAACCATTACTACCTACTGTAACAGCAATTAACTGAGTTTTGCCATTAAAGATAATTTGATAAATAGGGCGATTGGGTTTTTGATAACCCACAACAGTCCCTTGAATAATGGCTAGGAAGACTGCATCGGGAACCTCCGCTTCATAAATTCCTTTTTCGGCAAATTCATCTTTGTGATTTTCTAATATATGTTGCAGTCCAGAACTAGCATTCCCCGTTTCTAAGAAAACTATTTTGCCATTAGGGAGTTGGGATATTCGCAAAATTTCTTCTGGTGTATGTTTAATTCCAGCTTTTCTAAGTTCGGCAATGAGAGTATTTTTTTCGTCGGATAGGTTTGTCAATGTTTATGGCTTTAGTCAATAATAATAGCTGAGGTTAATGGTAGCATAGTTAGAGATGTAAGGGTTGTATAGAAATTTTTAAATCGCAAATAGAGATGGATGGATCAAGGGCGATCGCGCTTTTTGAGGAAAGAGGCGATCGCACTTCTTAATATTACTATTCCGGTAGCGATCGCACTTTAAGGATGAGGTGTAATTAGATTAATTAAGCTATCTCTAGCTGATGAAGAAAATTCTATCCGAAAATTCATTCCTCTTCAATCTCCAAATCAGCATACTCAGAAAAGTCACCCAAATCATGTACTTCACCTTTAGCTGCTTGTGCAAGGCCGCACTTGACTGAGGCTAATGCTTGGGGGTTTTGCCACAACCACTGTTAACGATCAGGTATATTGGTTATGGGGTCTAATAAAATTTGTCCGGCTTCGTTGATGAGAACTCGATACTCTGTTGACTTGGGTTCGAGGTTTAAACTGAGGCATCCTTGTGGATCTGTGCTGATTAAGTTTTTCAGAATCCAAAACATATCTTTCAACTATTATAAAATTAGGTAAAACTCTCTAGGGTATAGTCTTATTCAATTATAACACATTAGATATTGTTAGTCTATTCTGATTTGAAGGGCGATCGCGCTTTTTGGGAAAAGGCGATCGCTAATATTACTAGGACGGAACAATAGATAACTATGCCACAGCATCATCCTATCTGAATGATTGGATCGTTCAGAGGAATAGTAAATAAGGCATTTTTCACAATGTCTGGCTGCGTGTTGATGACGACACCAAAGATGTTTGTATAGACACCAAAAATTTCATCTGATCACATTTATTATTACTCTAACGGGGATTGTTGTTGATTCAATTCTTCCTGGGTGACACAACACTCAGGACTAACTTGAACTGATAGATTTTCTTCCCCACGATTAATATCAAAATTCAGAGGAATGTACAACAATGAAGAAGTAATCCTAGGCTGAACATCAGAAGCACGAGCAACATTTGTTCCATCTATACTCTGAATAATATCTCCTGGTCGCAGGTCGGCTTTAGCTGCTGGTGAATCTTCGTTAACCTCAGTAATTATAACACCTGTATCTTGAGTAATGGAAAAAGGTAAACCCCCATTCTGATTAATTTCATCTCGAAGTTGAGACGAAAGTTCAGTCATTTTAATTCCTATGCGGGGATAACCCTTAAAAGTCGCGTTAACGGGAGATTCCACTATCGAATTATCAGGATTCACTGAAATATTGCGGAATGTGACTGGGTTTTCTTTTTCGGGGCGTACAGCAATCAGAAAATTATCAGGTTGATAAGTCTCACTAGGTTTTTTAGTATCCATATCGGTAGGATCTTCACCCACTATTACTAGCCCTTTATATGATTGCCCAAGTCTCATTTTTTGGAAAATTGTTTTAATTCCACCTTGACCATCGGGTAGACGAACTATCATAAATCCTGAATCTCCATTAATAGATAGAATAGCTTGATGCTGAGTCACACCAACAGCAAACTCTAATTCCCGAATGCCATTGGTTTGACCGTAGAGACCTGGAGAAACTGAAGTCAGTTCTCCAAAAATTTTATTTTCTGTAGGTGCGGGTGTAGGTGCGGGTGTAGGTGCGGGTGTAGGTGCGGGTGTAGGTTCGGGTGTAGGTGCAGGTGTAGGTGCGGGTGTAGGTTCGGGTGTTGATGAGTTTATGGTTTCTGGCTCTTTAACCAGATTTGAGTTTTTGGGAACCTGTGAAAAAATTCCTTTGGATATTAGAACTGCAATTGCCAATCCAGCTAGCGGTTTCCACGAAATTGAGCTAGACTGACCTCGACCATTAACAATGTAACATCTAGCTATAATATCATGAAGTGCTTGCTTTTCTGGTGTATATCCTGCCATCAAGTAGCCAAGTATCGGAACTACACAACCTATGACAAACAAAGCTATAGATAGATAGTCATAAGGAGAGTCTGATCCGGTTGCGCTAGGTTTCATAACCTCTACTAAAACAGCCATAATCCAAAACAAAAGAAAAATTGACTTAGCGAAGTATCTGGCTGTGGCTTTGCCAAAGGAAATCTTATTTCCCTGAAGATTGGTAACAATAATACCCATAACTCTCTTCCCAAGAGTTCCCTGCATTGAAGAACTTTCAAGGAGAGCGAAATAAATCCAACCTATTATCTGCATCAAAATGAGATACATAGCTAGTTCGGTATTTGGCTGTTGCAATTCTGATGGTGAGCGACCAACAATTATAAAACCAATGAAAATGAAAATAATTGTATCTATTAATAAAGCAACAAATCTTTTCTCAAATCCTGCATAGCCAGTTGTCCTAGTCATTGGATTATTTCCTAATTACTAAACAGTCAGATAATTGATCATGGAGAGTTCTTCTTTTCTGGGTAAATCCCCCCATTAAGAAACCCATAAATATAAGCAAGTATGAGATTAGTTTACTGCCATGTCTTTTTGTGGCTTGCTCAAAAGAAATCGGATTTCCACTTAAATCTGTAACAATAATTCCCACTGCCATCTTGCCAAGAGTTGCTTGCAGAGAAGAACTTTCCATGACTGGACAGTACAGAAATCCAAGTACGACATACCAAGTAATCCAACCCACTAAAGTAGTAGTGCCACCAAACATTACCGCATTAATCAGAAGACTGCCGATCGCTAAAATAGAGATGTCAATCAAATAGGCTACCAATCGACGACCAAAATCTGCTGGTTGTAATATGGGTGGTTGTTGTTGGTATGGCGGTTGCTGGTATGGCGGTTGTTGGTATGGCGGTTGTGAGGGTGGTTGTTGGTATGGCGGTTGTTGGTATGGCGGTTGTGGGGGAGGCGGTTGTGGGGGAGGCGGTTGTGGGGGAGGCGGTGGTAAGAAAGGTTTGGTTTGTAGTAACTGATGAACAGCTTGCAGTGCTTCTGAAGCCGATTGATAGCGTTCTTGATATCTGAAACGTACCATTTTTTCTAAAATATTGGCAAAGTCATCGCTGACTTGTACTCTATTTCGCCAGACAATTTCCGAATTATTAGGATTAGTAAGTTGCATCGGAGATAAACCTGTGATAGCTTCAATCCCAATCATTCCCACTGCATAAATGTCGCTACAGAATAAAGGTTGTCCTCCTAATTGTTCAACAGGCATATAACCGGGCTTACCAACGACAGAATTTATAACCACTTGCCCTTGTGTATTAAATACTTGGGTACTGATTTCTTTGACCGCTCCAAAGTCGATGATTACAATCTTTTTATCTGAATGTCTGATCATCAAGTTTTCTGGCGTAATATCGCGGTGAATCACTCCTTTTTGATGAACAAACTCCAAAACTTCTAAAATGTCTCTCAAGAGGTAAGAGACATCATGTTCATGCAATTGTTTACCCGGATAAATGTCTTTACGAAGATTGTTACCCTTGACAAATTCTTGGACTAAGAAAAATTCTTGATTTTCTGGGAAGTAAGCTAAAAGTCTCGGAATTTGATCGTGTTGTCCTAATGTTTTCAGTGTTTTAGCTTCTTTTTCAAATGCCTCTTGCACCCACTTCCAAACAGACTGTTGCTGTTGCGGCTTGAGTCTTTTAACAACGCAGGGTTCATTGAAATAGTTGGCATCTTCAGCTAAAAATGTTTCCCCAATACCACCCTCTCCCAGTTCGGCTGTGATGTGATAGCGTCCATTCTGAAGTTTTGTTCCAACAAGACTTGCTCTGAACATAAAAGTTTTAAGACTTTTGCTAGGAAGTGGCTTAACAGGCTAACAGTGAGAGCTTTGATATCAATAGCACTGATGGACAAAGGCAGTCTGATCCTTTAATAATAATCCCGAATCCCTACACTGTATCGGCTCAATGGCTCACCATTTGGCTCAATATAAAAGGCTCTTTTGACTCATTTAGATCATTTGGCTCATATTTCGGCTCTCCAACCTGAGCTATAATTAAACTTGATCGCAATTGTGCTAAAGGACTAACAATGGCAGGTTTACTCAGGGCGTCTGAAGAAGGGCTAAAAATCATTAATCTAGCCAGACGTAACCCTGGCTGGAACAAAACAGATGAACTCTGGTGTCAAGCCGCCCTAACTTCAAAAGCAACATTAAAACGGTTTTGGACACACAAGCGAATTCGACGCGAAACATTTATTGATATTTGTAAAGCAGTAGGAATTAATAACTGGGAAGACATTATTGATCGCAATGATATCAAGCAAACAGAATTACTTTTAGCCGCCGCGATCGCAGATATTCCCCTAGACTCTGAAAACGATAAAAACTTCCCCCTCCCTGAAAATTTACCCCCCGTGAGAAATTGGGTAAATCGCACAAAAGAACTTAACATCTTAAAAACCCTAATTGCTCCTGTTCCCCCCCTTCTCAATGAGTCGCCTGTCACTACCTCCCCTTACCAAGGGGGGGCTGGGGGGGTTATTGTCGGCTTACCAGGTATCGGAAAAACCTCCCTGATCAGCCAACTAATTCGCCAATTACATACAGAAAATACCCGCTTTACCGCCGTCGTTTGGCAATCATTAGAATCGGTAACAGGTAAAGCACCCCCTTTTGATGGGATAATTAACTCCCTGCTATTTACCCTCTCCAACGGCGACATTACCGCAGCCCTCAATGCTGAAAATGACTGTGGTAAAAAAACTGAAAATCTGCTCAAAATCCTCAGAGAAAAACCTTGCTTGCTCGTTTTCGATCGCGCCGAAACACTTTTGAAAACCGGAGAGGCAAAAACTGCTGGTTATTTCGCCGACAATTGTGCCGAATATGCTTGGTTATTCAAACAATTATTAGAAACAGAACATCAAAGCAAAATCCTATTCACCAGTCGTGAAAGTTTAGCGGAATTACCACCAACTCTTACCCGTGAAATCCAGCTAAATGGAATCAATCAAGATGCAGCAATTACCCTATTACAATCTTTTAATCTAATAGGGAATGAAGAAGAATTAGCCGAATTATCAGCACGCTATCAAGGATATCCTAAAGCCTTGCAATTGGTAGCCGCCTTGATTCGAGATTCTGCTGAATTTCAAGGAAATGTAGGGAAGTTTTTGCAGGATAGAGACTGGTTATTAATTCGAGATATCGAAAAGTTAATTGATGAAATGATAGCACGTCTTAGTGAAATAGAGCAAACTTGTCTGGGCAGAATTTCTGTCTATCAAACTTCAGAATATCCCCTATCTTTTGCTGCAATTGCTACTCAAATGCCAGAAGTGAGTAAATATGAACTCAAAGAAAATATTATCCTGGCTCTCAAGCGTCGGCAATTGCTATATTATGATTACCAACGCGAATCCTATCAATTGCATCCGCTAGTACAAGAAAAAGGCGATCGCTTGTTGAATCAAAACCCTGGAAATGTTAACACAGCCCATCGTCAAGCCTATAGTTATTATATCAGTATTCCGCTCAAACCTAAATCTGAATGGCAAAATATTGAGGATATTAAACCACTAATCAGGGCGCACTATCATGCGTCTCAAGCAGAAGATTTAGACGCAGCAAAGGCGATAATTACTGAAGTGTGCGAGGTTATTGATTGGGTGGGGGGTTTTATCAATATATTTGCCACCCACCGAGCAATGCTCACTATCCCAGTTAGACTGTTGACTATTGCGGATTCAGAGGAAACAGAGGAAACAAACGTGCAGACCAAAAACCAGGGAACATAAAGGAACACAAAGGAACATAAAAGTTTTCCCCATCCTCCCCTGCTCCCTCTGCTCCCCCTGCTCCCGGTGCTCCCCCTGCTCCCCTGCCTCCCCTGCCTCCCCTGCTCCCTATCCCCCTATTCCCCGCCTTGGATTTTCAGTAACAGAAAGCCACCGCCCAAACCCACGAGAATCAGGAAAAAGCACAGGAAAGCAGTTGAGAAAATTTCTCCGGTCATGATATTGTCACTCCATTTATGATAATTAAGGCTTATTGTATCGGATTGTTGCCACCCGTTATTATGGAGGAGGATGAATTTGGAGGTCACGGGGGATTTTCTCCAGCACAAGCTCATTTACTCTATCAAACTATTCAGGATTTTTTGCAAACCCATCAACTTTGGTAAAAGGATTTAACCATGACTCAAAATATCTTAAATTTAAAGGATAAAATTCAATATGCAGACGCTGGGATTTTGAGTTCAGTGCTTTGGAAAAATGAAATTTGCCAATATACCCTATTTTGTTTGGCAAAAGGAACAGATATTTCTGAACATACCTCAAGTCGAAATGCCACAGTTCAGGTATTAGAAGGAGAAGGAATTTTAACCTTAAATGGGGAAGATATTAGATTAGAACCTGGGATTTTTATTATCATGGCTGCTAACGCCCCCCATGCCTTAAAAGCAGAGTCTAATTTAGCATTTTTGTTGACTTTATCCACACCTGAATCTTAAACAATACGGTATGACAGGGAGCACCGGAGGAAAAGAAATGGAGTCCGAGAAACCGGGTTTTTTAGAGCATAAGTGGGTCACAACGAAGTATGTTCGGAAAAAACCCGGTTTCTTTGGTTGGGTGCGTAACTCCTAACTTTCTGGCGGATTAATTCCGATTCGGGATTCCTCAGACTATACTCTAAAAAAGGAATCCCCAGGAGATTAATTAACCGATGTTAGAACTACACTGTCATACCACCTATTCCGATGGTCAACTGACTCCAACGGAACTGGTGAAAGTCGCCGCCGAAGCTGGAGTTAAAGCATTAGCAATTACCGATCATGATACTTTATCGGGTTGGGAAGAAGCATTTCAGGCGGCGCAATTCTATGGTATAGAAATTGTCCCTGGTGTGGAATTATCAACGGTTTATAATGAAAGATCATTACATATTTTAGGGTTTTATCCGGATAAAAATAAATTAGAAAATCCCCTAAAAGAACGTTTAAATGGACGAAAAAATCGAGCTAATCAGATCATAGAAAAACTCGCCACACTGGGTTATCCAATTGAGTTAGAACCCCTGGGGGAAGGAATGGCGGTGGCGCGTCCCCATATTGCCATGGCGATGTTAAAAGCGGGTTATGTTAAGTCTACCAGAGAAGCGTTTGATCGCTGGTTAGGAGATTATAAACCTGCATTTGTTCAGTATGACAAATTTTCTAGTATTGATGGGATTAAATTATTAAAATCCTGCGGTGCAATTCCGGTTTGGGCCCATCCTTATTTATATCAAGGGGGAAAGATTGAAACGGTTTTTCAAGAGTTATTAGAAGCTGGATTAATGGGGTTAGAAGTTTATCATCCCCATCATAGTTTATCACAAATTCAACGGTTAGAAAAACTTTGTGATGAACATGGTCTATTAAAAACTGGAGGGAGTGATTATCATGGCATAGGAGAAATCAATCAGTTTAATTTACCTCTGAGTTTATTAGAAACCATGAAACAATCAGTTATCAGTTTTTAAATAATCGGTAATAAAATCTCAAATTCCGTCCCCACCCCTAAATCAGAAATAAAGTTCAGTTGACCGCTATGCTTTTCGCTAATAATTTGGTAACTAATTGCTAATCCTAATCCGGTGCCTTTTCCGGCGGGTTTAGTGGTAAAAAAAGTATCAAAAATTCGAGATTGAATTTCTTGGGGAATACCCATCCCATTATCCCGAATAGAAATTGATAGCCATTCGGGGTTGAGATCAATATCAAGGATATCTTGTTCAACTAAAGATAAGGATTCTTTGTCAGTTGGTAAGCAATATAATAATCTATTTCCCTGAGAAAGTTGGGCTAACTGCGCCGGATATATTTGATCTTGAGATAGGGTTTTAACCTGGGTATGAATCTCAATTTGGGGGGATTGTTGATTGGTTTCTTCTAACGCATCAATCGCATTGGAAATTAGGTTCATAAACACTTGACTTAGTTGACCCGAATAACACTTAATTAGGGGAATATCGCCATAGTTTTTAACCACTTCAATTCCCTGTTTTAGACGATTTTTTAGAATCAATAATGTTCCATCCAGACAATCATGGATATTAATTTCTCGCCGTTGACTACCATCCATGTGAGAAAAACTATGCAAACTATTAACCAGTTGACTCAGACGTTCTGAACTAACTAAAATACTTTTAACTGCTTCTCCTAGGTCTTGTTGTAAAAATTCAAAATCAATTTCTGCTTTAACATGATCAATCGCAGGACAAGGTTTTTGGATATTTTCTTCATAGGTTTGAATTAACTTGATTAAATCTTGATAATAATTTAATAGACAGCTAGAATTTCCTAAAATACAACTAACAGGATTACGGATTTCATGGGCGACTCCAGCGACCATTTTTCCTAAACTGGCTAATTTCTCAGTTTGAATCAGTTGGGATTGAGCCTGTTGACGTAATAATTCCGTTGCTAATTGATGAATATGGGATTGAGCAACTAATAACTGTTGAATATCGAGAAGTTGATGACAATTTTCTGTTAACTGAACTACAATTGGTTCATATAATGATTCAGGCGAGCGCTTGACAACTCGATGGGCTGCTTCTACAATTAAGGTATCTCCAGATAAAATTAATAATTGGCTTTGAGCAAATCTTTGTAAGGAACGAATAGACCTTTGTAAAAACAATTCCCGTCCATAGGGACGACTTAAACATTCTAAAAATATTCGTCGGGAAATCATCCCAGTAAACTGACCATTTTGAGTTAGCATCACCCCAGGAATCAGGGGATTTTCTTCTAACTTCTGAGTTAGAATTATCCCAGGTTGGTTGACATCAACTTGAGCATCATACAAAGATAAATCTTTTAGGGTTGACTCTAAATTTAATTGATTAATTGATGAAAAAGGAAGCATTAAAGATGACGTTTCCATAGGGTAAGTATTGAGCATAATTATGTCAAAATAAATAGATTGAAGTTCAATTGATCGGATAGCTGTTGCTGCATCTAAATTACCTATTTAAAAACCGTCAAATCCTTGCAATTTAGTCATATTGATGACTGAGGTACTGTCTTTCAAATGCTTAACAGCTTAAAGGATACCGTTTCACCCTGAAAAGCCTTTACTCTATTTTATTCTATAATCTATAATTTGAAGCAAAATTTAACCTATTATTAATCTATTTACCTATTGTTAAACTTATTCGGTATACACACCCTATCACCCAAAATACAGGGTTAAAAAAACAGAGAATAACTTCGTAATTTTAGCTATTTTCCCAGGAATTTTGAAATGAAACTGGGGGATTTGTTACCTAAAGATAGGGATGTCTGAAACTCGAACAAACTACCCGATTTCGTCCTTGATTTTTCGCTTGATATAAGGCTTGATCCGCTAGAACAATTAAATCTCCGGGTGTTTTAATCGTTTTCATAGTTTCTGGATTTCCAAATTCTGCGGTAGCAATTCCTAAACTCAGGGTGACATAGGAACTCACCGAAGAACTTTGATGATCAATTTGAAGGGCTTGGAGATGATCTCGAATTTTTTCAGCAATTAAAATCGCTTGTTCTTGATCAATTTTGGGTAAAATAACAACAAATTCTTCCCCACCATATCGAGCTACTAAACCCTGTTGTGATGTCAAAGTTTGGGCGATGACTTGAGCCACTTGTTTAAGACAATCATCTCCGGCTTGATGTCCGTAGGTATCATTATAACCTTTGAAATAATCGACATCAATAAAAATCAGAGACAGAGAAAATTTAGTAGATTTTAGTTCTGACCATTGTTGATCAAAATATTGGTCGAAAAAACGACGGTTAGGGACTTGAGTTAACCCATCTAAGCTGGCTTGGATTTGTAATTCTTGATATAATTTCTGGAGAACTTGATTAGATAATTGATGAATTTTAGACTGAGCTAGTAACAGTTGGTACATATCAATCAGTCGATAAATCTGGGGAGCAAGTTCAACCACAATCGGTTCATAAACTAAATCGGGTAAGCGCTGTAAAGCGGTTTGAGTTGCTTCTAAAATTGGCGTCAAACCTGGGAGGATTAAAATATCTTTTTTTTCCCAGCGATATAATACTTTTAAAGGACGCTTTAAAAATAGTTCAATACTATAGGGACGGCTTAACCTTTCTAAAAATCGTTGTCGAGAAATCATCCCAAAAAAATTGTTATTTTCAGTTAAAATTACCCCAGGTAATAAATGGTTAGAGTTAAAAAAATTAGCCACAACTTCTCCAATTTCTGAGGTATCTACCTGACAATCATATAAACATTGATCTTGCAGGGTTGATGATAGATTAGGATAGGAAATATCAGTAGAATTCGGGAACAGGTTGTATAGCTCAAATCCGTTGCAACTTAGCATACAATTTTGATGATATAGCGCTACGCTTTAGGGAACAGGGAACACCGGAACAGGGAACAGTAAGGAGTGAAAGGGTTTGCTGGATTCATAAATGTCCTAACCATAGCGCGTAGCGCTATATTTGTAAACAGATTATCCTGTAACTGATTCAGGTTTCCAGAATCTTACATCAGATCGGTTATCCTATATAATAACTAAGTTTTTTATTTAATATTTGGGGGCGTTGACAAAGCCCTCTAATCCCTAAGATTTATAGAATGTATAGTTAAAATACTTAAGTTTAGGAAATCATAGCGAGCGATGGCGCTCGCACTGCTTTGTTTTATTCGTTATCCGATAGAATTTGTAAGCGAATTTTGCCCTCACTACCATCGCCTAATTGTACTTCAATAATCTGACCTGCTAACTGTTCTAAACAACCTAAAAGCGATCGCAAATGGGGGGTACTTGCTCCGGTATCCACATATAATCTATCCGCCAAACTACCAACTCGTTTCCAACTGCTATACAGTTTAACCATCGTTTGTTCGAGGACAGTAGCTTGTTTAACTAAATCAGAAGCCGTATTTAAACATCCCACCCGTAGCGCTTCTTCTAATGCCATTTCCATATCCACAGAAGACTGATTTAATGCTTGAACTTGACCCGCCGCATCCAAATATTTTGATAAATTTTTCGCTTCCGATGTTAACTGTTTAATCGTATCAACATCAGGATTTTCAATCATTTCCCGTTGTAATTCCGTAATATGAACTTCCGGTAGTTTTTCCATTTCTCGCACTAATGGCGCTAAATAACGAGGCGGCATTGCTCCCTCCGTGGCTTTTTCTCGAATGCTATCGGGAATTAAATCGGAGCTCATTGCCGTCCATTCATCATTCAATTGTCGGACTTCCCGGCGAGTAATGCGATCGCCATTACAAGCCGCATCACTAACCATTTGTTGAACTTCTGCGGGGGCTTTTGCTGTTTCTATAAACGCCCTTTTACTAAAATTATTAATCGCATCGGGATTAAGATGACCTTGAAGTAATAGGGCATCAGCGCTATTAGCTAATTCAATTAAAGCGTAGGCTTGACTTTTGCTAATTTCCCGTTCTTTTAACCAATTTAAAAAGCCTGTACCCCGTCCTTCGCCGCCTTTTTTTTCTCGATCTCGGACAACTCTTAATATTCTGCCACGCCAAATTTCGGTTTGCAAGTCGAAGCGATCGCAAACTTTCCAAGCGACATCAATTTGGTGTTCAAAATCCAATTCAGGAATTTCCGCTTCTGGATCAGGGAGTTCAAAATGCAGATCCTGAAATTCTGCTAAAACCTGGATCAGTTCATCGGGAGCTTGGGGATTGTCGGCCATCGGACGCACGCACTTGTTGGGAGACTGCTGGATCATTATTGCACAATTCGGGAACCTCTTAGAAATTGCTGTGAATCAAACCGTGCTCGGTGATTAGCACAGAAACCGGGTTTCTGAACAATAAATTTTGATTTCATCCCAGAAATAATGGTCAGAAACCCGGTTTCTTGGTTTGTGTACCTCAGTTGTGTTTATTATTCATTAATGATCGACTTTATCACCCTCTCAACCTGTAGAGGTGCTTCAATTTCTGTAAATAGTTGAATTGCATGATCAAAATTAGGTTTGCTATTTTCCCTATCCCCCATCTGTTGATAGGTTAAAGCCTGTTGATAATAAGCTTCAGCTAAGTCACATTTTGCGCCAATTTGTTTAAGGATTTCAATTGATTCTAAATGATTTAGAAGGGCTGTTTCAAAATCTCCTTGTTCTCGATACAGTTCTGCTAGACCGGTCAGAGCTTTGGCTTTGATCTGAGTATAATGGTTTTCCTCTGCGTAAGATCGTGCTTTGTTATACATTTTAAAAGACCTGTCTATCTGTTTTGAATTACTGTAAGTTTTTCCTAAAAACACTAAACTATATCCACCATTCCATGCAGCCCAAGCCGTTGGTAATTCATTCTCAGCTTTCTCAGCAAAATAATATGCTTCTTTAGTAAGTCCTAAAGCTGAATTTAAAAATGCTAAACAAAAATAGGCTTCAAATGTATATTGGTTGCATTGATATTTATTTAATTCTTGGCTTTCACTTCGTTCTTTAACAAGTTGAAAAATTTTCATTGCTTCTTCTAGTTCCCATATATCTATTTGACAAAGCCCTATTCCTACCAAGTTAGCCAACTGTACTCTGTAACTTTGTTTTAATTTTAAATTTTCATTATCTTCCATACTATTCTTTATAAGAGTATTTAAATATTCTTTGGATTGTTCAGATGATAATTGATAACATTTTATAGCTTTAAAAAAGTTGCCACTTGAACATGATATGGCTCCTAATAAATTATTTAAGTGACAAGTAATATAAAAATCTTCTTCTTTATTTATATTATTTATAATTTGATTTATTGCATAAGTAATTTGATGTAACCACCCCAATCTATGAAAAGAAGAACCAAGGGCTTCTCCTCCTTCTAACTTCGTTCTCCATTTGCACTTTCTCCTTCCTTCAATTACATAACCAGCCTGCTTAAAGTCATTTATTTGTAAATAGTGATAATAAGCTTCAAAAGCTGTCAACGCATCTTGTACATTTTCAACACTCTCAACACTCTCAGTCCAAAACTCCGCAGCTTTAATATTAGCGGTTTCCCAATCTTCACTTTTTCTTAAACGTGCGATCGCTTCTTCCTTAACCATTGGATGTAAAAAGAATTCACCCTTGTTAACTTCCACTAAAGAACGATTTTTTAACGACTCAATCACCCTGCGCTGTTCACCTTCTGGAACATCCCATAATAAACCCAATAACCCATTATCAGGAACAGTGGGAACATCTTGATAACGATAACACCCCAACCGACATAATAATTTAAACGCATTAATATCAAGTTTTTGTAAACGCTTAAACTGAGAATTTACTAAATTTTTTAAATCGGGTTTAGCTAAAATTTCAGCTTTATTAAAATACCAATAAGATTGAATATCTCCTTGATTATCTTCTTGAACTGCACCGCAAAGAATCCGCATCGCCTTAGCATT
This sequence comes from Oscillatoriales cyanobacterium CG2_30_40_61, assembly GCA_001873365.1. Classification (GTDB taxonomy): domain Bacteria; phylum Cyanobacteriota; class Cyanobacteriia; order Cyanobacteriales; family Microcoleaceae; genus Planktothrix. The sequence continues at coordinate 76,373 of MNYZ01000107.1, forward strand.
TCCCCCATAAGCTTTGTACATTTCTGTTAAAATAGACTCATAATTATTAATCTGATAATATTCAAAATATTGTTTCCAGGCACAATAGTCTAACTCAGGTAAACGATAGGTTTCAACCGTAATATCCCCTTCACACAAACGTTCACGACTGGTAATTAAAGTTACTGACTGCACTATTGGATCTGTTAACATCCTCAATAGTTCAATATAACGTCGATGGGGTTCAATAAATCTAAATTCAGAATCCAGTGCAGGTTCTAAGTTATCAATTAATATCCCAATTTTTTGATTTTGTAACAGTCGTTTGAGTCGTTCCAAGGACACCATAAAATCCCGTCCAGGTTCCTCCTCAAAATCCTTTTTCAGTCATTCCTCAACAATAGTTTCCACAGGCGAGATGGTTTCTCTTTCCTTCGCCATAGTCAAATATAAGATTTTATCAAAATTTTGATTCTTCAGAAATTCCGTAGCCAGAGTTGTTTTACCAATTCCTGCTGCGGCTTGAATTAAAATAACTTTTGCACCTTGATTAATTTTAGTTTTAAGGTGAGCGATCGCATTTTCCCGACCGATAAAATGAGGATTCATTGGGGTAGATAGAGGTGCAATCCGACTAGAATCTTCTGTTATACTCTGATCAACTTCAGATTCCTGTATTTCCGGCAATTTTAACTGAGATTTATTTTCAAATTCTGCCAAAATTCCTTTTAGGACTAATTGGCAGTTTTTTTTATTAACTGGTGTACCCGCTACTTCTGACAACTGTTTCCATAACTTAGGAGATACCACCGTCTTAATGTATGCCGTACTATACCCTCGAATCTCCATCTGCTCATAAGTTTTATCTTCCAAACTCTGTTTTATGATTTCTGTCTCTACTGCTGTTAGTGCTTTCCCCGTCTTCTCAGATACCCACTGTTCGAGCAGTGACATGACTTCTTCAAGATTTTTAAAATCCATAGTCTGGCTAATTTTCCCTGAGTATCTAAAATTCTAGCATGAACTTTATGAACTTTATGAACATTGCAGGTAATAGTTCAAGAAAAAATATGAATGAACTTTATACATTTACGCATCTCTAAAAAAATCACAAAATGAAACTGTGCTAAACACAAAACTTCATTTTAAAACGATTCTGTGGAGGAATTGAATATGGCTGCTGACATTCATGGAGGTAATGGTAATGACTTATTGCGCGGTACCTCTTCTAGTGAAAAAATGTATGGTAATGCAGGAAATGATTCGTTGTACGGTTATGGAGGAAATGATCAACTACATGGTCAGAATGGTCATGATTACCTGAATGGTGGTGATGGTAATGACAGTATGTATGGTGGCGATAATAATAGCGGATGGGATACCCTCATTGGTGGTAATGGCTCTGACAAGTTGCATGGTCAGAATGGCAATGATTCCCTGAGAGGTGATGGTGGTAATGACACTTTATATGGAGATAATAACGACGATAAATTATTCGGTGGCCTTGGCAATGATGATCTTAGGGGTGGTGATGGTAATGATATCCTTGATGGCTTTTGGTACAGTGGTTTGAGTGGCAATGGAGAAATTGACTATTTACGGGGTGATGCGGGTGCAGATATCTTTGTTATTGGTGGTTCTTACGGCCAAGGCTATTTAGGAAAGAGTTGGGCAGTGATCCAAGACTTTAACTGGCGAGAAGATCATCATATCACAGTAAAGGGAAGTCTTGGTCAATATTCACTCAAGCCAGGAAATAGCTATGGCTATAATTCTAGCGATATGGCAATCGTTTCGAGTAGTAATACCAGTGAGGTGTATGCCATTGTAATCAATGGCAATACTATAGATTCGTCTGGCAATAAAAACCTTCTATTAACAACACGGGATTTTATCTCCGCTTAATTCAATACAATTTCCGTAGGGGCGGGTTCACCAATATCTCGAATATCTGCTAGAAATTTAACTAAACCTGCCCCTACTTTATCAGATCATCTCTAAGTCTTTAACCTATTTTAATAGGTTTGAGCTTTGAGCCTAAATTTTAATTCAATGATCCAATGATTCGAGATATCCTAGAGGGTGCGATCGCTAATTAACGATTGTAACCGCCGTTAGAATTGGGTTGGGGATAGGGTTGATTATTGCGATTATAACGATCATAGCGATCGCTCCTATTATAAGTTCCTGAATCATACTGACCATTATTATAATTACCGTTGGCATACTCCTGATCTAAACGTTGATCTAAAGCCGTATGAGCATCTCGAATCATTTGGGCTTTTTGGGCTGGGGATAAATTATTGTACTGAGGTTTATTAACCTCCTGGCGCATTTGTTGTTCTAACTGTGCATGACGTTGCTGACGATATTGCTCAAAAGATTGTTGACTATTGGGATTGTTGGGATTGTTATAACTACCATTATTGTTATTATTGGATTGCTGTTGTTTCCAGGTTTCATATTCCCGGTCTAAACTTTTATCTAAATTGGTATGAGCATCCCGAATCATTTGGGCTTTTTGGGCTGGGGATAAATTATTATATTGAGGTTTTTTTACCTCCTGGCGCATTTGTTGTTCTAACTGTGCATGGCGCTGTTGACGATATTGATCAAAGGACTGTTGATTATTGCGATTGTTACGATTGTTAGGATTGTTGTTATTATAACGACCATTATTGTTGTAACGACCATTATTATTATTATTATTGGATTGTTGTTGTTTCCAGGTTTCATATTCCCGGTCTAAACTTTTATCCAAAGTTGTATGAGCATCCCGAATCATTTTAGCTTTTTGGGCTAGGGATAAATTATTATATTGAGGTTTTTTTACCTCCTGGCGCATTTGTTGTTCTAACTGTGCATGACGCTGTTGACGATATTGTTCAAAATTATTTTGAGCCAGAATTAAATCTTGAGAGGGTTGTCTGAGCGAACTATTATCAATCCGGTTATTGGGTGTCACAGCATGGGCTGGGAGCATGGAACTGGCTAATAATACTAATGTTGCTAAGGTTAATGTCGGTTTCATAGGTCAACTCAACTTAATAAAATTGTGAATCCCTTCGTTTATTTTAATCTAACGTTTTTTTAGGGAATTTACCTCATCCTAAAAGATGATTTTAAAGGTCTTAATCAGACTTTTCATAGATTGCACTTACGAGTTTTTATAACTCCTGGTTTATTCTAATAGTCGATAAAAATTATCAAAGGTTCCCCATTGATCACTAATGACTAATAACCGATAACTGAACTGCACAGGCCTTTAATTCCGGTTGGTGGGAGTCAGGACAGGCGTGGGGATGGGTTAAATTATTGGCTTCTGCGTCTGCGGCCCACAACGCCCCCCAGTGCATCGGGACAAATACGGTTCCCGGGGCAATAAAGGCGGTAACTTTAGCAGGAAATTGACAACTTCCCCGTCGAGAACGGACTTCCACAATATCGCCATTTTCAACCCCTAAATTAGCTGCATCCTTGGGATGAATTTCAATAAATGGGTCTGGGTGCATTTGTTGGATTTTTGCCGTTCTCCCGGTGCGGGTGAGGGTGTGCCAATGACCATACAGGCGACCCGTTGTCAAGACATAGGGATAATCGGGATCGCTGGGTTCGGCTAACCCATGGGAATGATAGGGGCCAAAAATCGCCCGACCGTCGGGGGTGGCAAAATAACTATTGGTGTAGAGGCGTTTGGAGGCAGTATCGGTGTTAACTTCTCCTTCTGGACAGGGCCATTGGGTCGCCCCCTGTTGTTGCAAACGCTCATGACTTAACCCGGACTGATCACAGGGACGCCCTTTAGTCAGCCGCACAAATTCAGCATAGACATCCGCCGAGGTTTGGAAAGCAAATTGTTCCTTAAACCCTAAACGTCTCCCGACTTCGGCAAAAATCTCCCAGTCATGTCGGGCTTCTCCTAAAGGGACATCAAACCCCGGACAGTAGGTAACGCGCCGTTCAGAGTTGGTCATCACCCCGGTTTTTTCACTCCATTGGGTAGCGGGGAGTAAAATATGGGCGTAGGGGGCGGTTTCCGTGGGATAGTAGGCTTCTTGGTAGACGGTGAAGGGGGATTTTAAGAGAGCGGCTTTGGTGCGTGCCAAATCTGGCATACTAACGGCCGGGTTAGTGGCGGCGATCCAGAGAAACTGCACTTGATCTTGTTCTAAACCCAGAATCATATCCCAAACCGTGCGTCCAATATTGGCAGAGATCTGACCTTCTGGAATTCCCCAAAACCGTTCGACTTCGGCCCGATGTTGGGGGTTAGTTACAGACCGATAGCCGGGTAAGAGATAGGCTAGTCCTCCGGCTTCCCGTCCGCCCATGGCGTTAGGTTGTCCGGTGAGGGAAAAGGGGCCAGCACCCGGTTTACCAATTTGACCAGTCATTAGGTGTAGATTAATCAGCGATCGCACTTTGGCGGTGCCTTCGGAGGATTGATTTAATCCCATTGACCATAGGGATAAAGTCCGTTTAGATTCTTGCCAATAGCGGGCCGCGGTTTCTAGGGCTTCGATAGTAATTCCACAGGTTTCGGCAACTTTTTCGGGAGGATAATATTGTAAAAGTTGAGCATATTGTTGAAAATTATTCGTACATTTATCAATAAAAACTTGATCAATATTTCCCGATTTTAATAATAAATGACCAATACCATTAAATAGGTCAATATCGGTTCCGGGGCGCAGGGGTAAATGTAGGTCGGCGGCTTCGGCGGTTTGGGTATAGCGAGGGTCAGCTACAATTAGTTTAACCTGGGGATTTCTTTTATGATATTTGGCTAAACGATTAAATATAATCGGATGACATTCGGCGGTATTACTACCAACAATAAAGGCACAATCAGTTAATTCTAAATCATCATAACAACAGGGAGGCCCATCACCCCCCAAGCTCTGAACATAACCCGATACGGCCGATGACATACATAAACGAGAATTTGCATCAAAATTATTGGTTCCCAAACACCCTTTAAATAGTTTTTGAGCTACATAATAATCTTCGGTAACAAACTGACCGGAACCATACATACATAAGGCATCGGAGCCATATTGATCACGAACGGTTTTGATCCGATCTACGATCAGAGTTAGAGCCTCCTCCCAACTCCCTTGGCGGAAGGGTTGATCTAGGGTTTCTCGAATCATTGGGTGTAAAAGGCGATCGCGACGGATAGATTCGGTGACGGTAGCTCCTTTAACACAGACCATTCCCAGACTAGACGGATGTTGGCGATCGCCTCTGACCTTCCAAATCGGGTTTCCCTGTGGATCTCGTTTAATCTCTTGATCAGCCGTTGCTGTGGATAGAATTTCCAAACCACAACCGACGCCACAGAAAGGACAAAGGGTTTTAATCGATTCCATTATTTGATAAAATAGTAGTTGGGCTAGTAGTTGGGCTTTAGCCCTCAATATTCTTGGGCCCAAGCCCAACAACGAATTCCAAAATTTATGTAATATAAAAATTGTTAACTCAGAGGGAGAAATTGGGAGTTAATTATTATCCCAATTTCTCCTAAAATTCCCTATTGAACCGATTTTAAATCCAAGGTTCCCACGGGAGTAAATGTCACTTCAAACTGCGTATAGGGAGTTTGGGTAACATCGGATTTCACCAACTTAGGCAGAGGGGTATTATTCAGGTTTTGAGTTGCATCGGCCGATTTAGCTTCATAACTCAAAATCTCCCCGGTTTGACTCACTTTAACCAGATAAACAGAAACTGCGGTGACAGGAGTGCTTGTCCAAGCCTCATTAATTTGGGTAAAAACCTCTTGATTTAACTTTTCTAAATCCGCCGCACTCGGAGTTGTAGCGGAGCTACCCGTAGCCGTAGCCGTTTCCGTCGGGGGTGTTGTCTCAGAGGTGGTGGGGGTTGTTGCTGCTTCCGTGGGGGATGGGGTTAGGGTTGGGGCCACCGTTGGGGAGGGTGATCCGGTCGCCACAGCCATACTATCGGGGGTTGGGGAGGCAGCAGACAGGGGAGATGGAGCAACCGTTGGGGCTGGGGCTGGGGTTGGCGTGACTGCGCTCGGGGCTGGGGTCATCGGAGTCGGGGTAATGGTAGCCACCGCATCGGGAGAAGCCGTTGGGGTTGAACCCAGAGAGGGGGAGGGACTCACCGATGTCGCCGTATCTGGTGATAGGCTAGGGGAAGCGGTGGGGGATAGGGTGGGGGAAACTATCGTAACTGGAGTTGCGGTTTCAGTAACCGTGGGGGTTTCGCTTCCCATCGTTGGAGAGGGAGATGCGGTTGTTTCTGCATCCTTACTGGCGGTGGTAGAGGTGGGGTTAAAGATCAATGACCCGAGCAGAGTGGCAATAATTACTCCCCAAAGGGCAAATAATATCCCCGTCTTCATCGCTGGAGACATTTCTTCCGAGTTGATCACCTGATCCGGTACGGGGGTTACATCTGGTTGAGAAACCGCAGCATAGGGATTTTCATTAGCATCTGGTTTATTAGGTTGCATAGTTGACACCTCTGTTGCTATAGGACTAGAACTGGGTGATATTGTAGTGCTTTGTGCAGATCCGATGTCAGAGGTTGTCTGTTCAATTGTGTCTTGATCTTCTTGATCTTCTTCGTGGTGAGCAAAGCGCCGGAACAGGAAGTCAAGGGCATAGTTGCGTAATTCGTAGTATCGAGGATCTTCGGTAATCTTGGCACGGTTGCGGGGACGGGAGAAGGGAATATCTAGGATTTCCCCAATTTGGGCCGCCGGGCCATTGGTCATCATTACCAAACGATCGGCTAAAAATAGGGCTTCATCGATATCATGGGTAATCATTAACACTGTAATCCGATGATCTTGCCAAATACTCAGCAGTTCTTCCTGAAGTTCTTCCCGGGTGATCGGGTCTAGGGCGCCAAAGGGTTCGTCTAAAATCAACATTTGGGGACGAGTCGCCAGGGCCCGGGCGATGGAAACCCTTTGTTTCATGCCTCCTGAGAGTTGGGAGGGTTTTTTATTGGCCGCCTCCGATAACCCCACTAACTCTAAATTTTCTTGAACAATGGTTTTATGTTCGGCGGCAGATTTGTCAGGATATACTGACTCAACTCCTAAGTGAATATTTTCTTTCGCGGTTAACCAAGGTAGGAGGGAATAGTTTTGAAACACCACCATCCGTTCTGGCCCGGGTTCGGTGATCAATTGTCCCTGAACTGATACAACTCCGGTGGTGGGTTGATTAAACCCGGCTACCATATTTAATAGGGTGGATTTTCCACAACCAGAGTGACCAATAATACAAATAAATTCGCCTTCTTGTACTTGAAGATTGACATTTTCAAGCACAACATATTCACCTTTTGCTGTGTCATAAACTTTGGAAACTTGATCAATTACCAAAAAAGCATCGGATTTTGAAGATGGCATTGGTTTAGAAGAAATACTATCTAAAATTTGCATAATTTTTTAGACTTAACAATGGTTGACGATGAAACGGTTTTAGGCTGCAATGGCATCCAAGATAATTTCTTCAATCCGAATTTGTTGTTTAATTTTCAGGGTTTGGAGATATTTAATCGGATCATTGGGATTAAATAGGGTTCCATCAAATAGTTTCAGGGTATGGCGATCGCGTCCTGTATCTGATAATCCTAATTCCCTGGTGGCTTGACCGTAAACATCGGTTCTTAATACCCTTTCTATGACAGAAACCCAATTTTTCGGAAAGGGTGTAATCCCCCAACGCGCCATTTCTGCCATCATCCAGATAAATTCCGTAGCATCGGGACAATTGGTTTTATCGACAAAAAATTGATTGTAATTCACTAATAATTGTGGGGGTTGACCATCACCCCGTTCCACCGGATCAATAAATCCTAAACGAGTATATTCCGGTGCCGATCCCACATATTCATCCCGGCATAAAATCTCTAAAATTTCTTCTCGATTTCGTCGATCATCGCAATAATCACAGGCATCAATTAATGATTTAACTAAGGCAATATGGGTTTTTGGATAACGATTTGCCCAGTCTTCTGTTACTCCTAAAACTTTCTCCGTATGTCCTTCGGGGAAAATATCAAAACTATTAGCAATCACAAATCCTAACCCCTCATGGACAGACCGGGCATTCCAAGGCCCTCCCACACAATAGCCATCAATATTTCCGGCTTTTAAATTAGCTTGCATTTGGGGCGGGGGAATCACTGTTAAATTAACATCTTGATCGGGATTAATCCCCCCGGCTGCTAACCAATAACGTAACATTAAATTGTGCATAGAACTGGGGTGAACCATGCCTAATGTATGCACTTTGTCAAGGTGATTTTCGATATAATTTTTAAAATCTGCTAAGGTTTTTACCCCATTTTCATATAGATTTTTACTCAGGGTAATTCCATTGCCATTGCGCGAGAGAGTCATGGCCGTAACAATCGGAATTGGTGGATTTTTACCAAAGCCCAAGGTCATCGCTAAGGGCATTCCTGCCACCATTTGAGCCGCATCTAAACGACCTTCTACTACTCCTTGACCCAACAGTTTCCAACTGGTTTCTCGACTGAGGGTGACTTCACTTAATCCATATTCTTCAAAAATACCCTTTTCTTTGGCAATAATTAGGGGGGCACAGTCGGTTAAGGGAATAAAACCTAGGTCTAAATTAACTTTTTCTAAGCCATTTTTAGCAATAACCGTAGGTGCTTTTTTGATTGCGGTTTTTTTGGCTTTTTTCTGTTGGTTGAGAAAATAAATAATTTCATTTCTTAGGGCATAATAGCTGGGATGATTTACCACTTCCATCCGTTGACGGGGACGGGGAATATTTACCTCTAAAATTTGTCCGATATGGGCTTCCGGGCCGTTAGTTAACATGACGATGCGATCGGATAATAACAAGGCTTCATCGACATCGTGGGTGACCATGACGGCGCTGACTTGGTTGGCTTCACAGATTTTCATTAACTGCTCTTGTAACCCCCCTCTAGTTAAAGCGTCTAAGGCTCCAAAGGGTTCATCTAGGAGTAATAATTGGGGCCGAATTGATAGGGCACGAGCGATCGCTACCCGTTGTTTCATTCCTCCCGAAAGTTCCCCAGGTCGTTTATCCGCCGCCTGTCTTAAACCGACTAATTTAATATGTTGTTCAACAATTTCTTTTCGTTCGGTTTTTGGTAATTTACTATAGACTTCATCAACAGCTAAGGCAATATTTTCCCTAACAGTTAACCAAGGTAAGAGGGAATAATTTTGAAATACTACCATCCGATCTGGCCCGGGTTCTCGGATTTCTCGCCCTTCTAAAATAATCCCTCCTTCTGAGGCTTTATCTAAGCCCGCAATAATATTTAAGAGGGTGGATTTTCCACAGCCAGAATGTCCAATTAAGGTAATAAACTCACCTTTATTAATTTTGAGTTCGATATTTTTCAGCGCAATATATTTTTCTCCATTGGGGAGATTAAAAACGCGATGGACGTGATCAACTTGTACGAATACAGACATAATTAAATATGAGATGGGCTAGGGGGTTTATAGGTATGATTTTAGGCTTATTTTTGTTCAGCCGGAACCACTTTAGAAGCAATAAAACCAATGGCGCGATCGAGGACTAAACCGACGACTCCGACGTAAATTAAAGCCACGATAATTGCACTCATTCGAGAACTATTATAGGCATCCCAAATAAAGAAGCCGATCCCAACTCCACCAACTAACATTTCCGCCGCAATAATTGCTAACCAAGATAGACCGATCCCAATTCTTAATCCGGTGAAAATATAGGGAACTGCGGAGGGAAATAATACTTTAAAAAAGTATTTATGTCGAGGTAAACGTAAGACTCTCGCCACGTTTTTATAGTCTTGAGGAATTTGTTGTACGCCGACGGTGGTATTAATAATAATCGGCCAAATTGCCGTAATAAAAATTACGAAAATAGCCGCCGGATTCGATTGTTGTAAGGCAGCTAAAGCAATGGGTAACCAAGCTAGGGGTGGAATGGTTCTGAGAATTTGAAATAGGGGATCTAAGGCATCATACATAAAGCTATTACTTCCTACTAAAATCCCTAGGGAAATTCCTACAACCACGGATAAGCTAAATCCAATCGCCACCCGTTGTAAACTGGCAATAACTTGCCAACCCAACCCTTTATCAGTACCGCCATTATCGAAAAATGGGTTAATAATTAATTCCCAAGATTCTTTAACCGTTGTAATTGGAGACGGTAAATTAGGATTTTCTCCTGAACATAATATTTGCCAAATTGCCAGAAAAATAAAGAATCCAATCAAAGGACGGATAATTTGATTACGATTTTGATTGAACCAATTAAAAACAAAATTCAGAGGATTATTACTATTAGAATTGGTCTTAGTGCTAGTAGTCATGATGATTATAATTGAGTTAGTTTTTTCTTGAAGCCCCTTTACCAAGAGGAGTTGGGAGGGTAGCATTGGTGTCAACTTAAGCCGAAACGCCGTTAGGTCGATCCCCCTAAATCCCCCTTCCCAAGGGGGACTTTGATGATCCGATTTCCCTAAATCCCCCTGGCTTTAATTCTCCAATTCCCCCATTATCAAGGGGGGTTAGGGGGGATCATTTCCGTATTCAGGACGGGTTTACTAATATTATTTGTCATAATTTTAGATATTGAATAACCCAGCCTGACAGGAATTATTAAGGAATTAGACCTTTTTAATCGCTAAACTATTGAGATAGGCTTTAGGATCGTCGGGGTTGAATTGTACGCCATCAAAGAAGGTTTCAATCCCGCGAGAGGGAGTAGTAGGAATTTCGGCGGCGGGAACATTTAAAGACTGGGCAGCTTCTCGCCATAAATCTTCGCGGTTGACCTTATCAACGGTGGCTTTAATATCTAAATCGGCTGGTAAATATCCCCAGCGAATATTTTCGGTTAAGAACCAACTATCATGACTCTTATAGGGATAAGACGCATTATCTTTCCAGAATTTCATGGCAACCGGACTAGCGGTAATTACCCGACTATCCCCGAAATCAATATTTCCCCTAGAGCGTTCAATAATATCTTTAAAAGGCACTTTAAACCATTTATCTTGGGAAACAATTTGACACATTTCCTCAATATTTTCCGGTTTATCACACCATTGTTGCGCTTCTAATACGGCCATAGTTAAGGCTTTTGCCGCTTTGGGGTTTTTATCAACCCAATCTGCTCGCATGGTAAAGGCTTTTTCCGGGTGATCTTTCCACAATTCCCCGGTAATTAAGGCGGTATATCCGGCTTTTTGATTAACTAATTGGGCATTCCAAGGTTCTCCGACACAGAAACCTTCCATATTTCCGACTTTGATATTTGCTACCATTTGGGGTGGTGGCACTGGAACAATTGAAATATCAGTATCAGGAATAGTCCCCCCGGCGGCTAACCAATAGCGTAACCATAAATCGTGAGTTCCTCCAGGGAAAGTCATCGCCCCTTTGGCTTCTTTTCCGGCATTTTTAGCGGTTAATAAAATGTCTCTGAACTTAGCACTATCGTTAACAGTAATTTTAGCATCCAGATAGTCTTTACCTAAAGAAATCGCCTGACCATTAGTATTTAATCGGGCTAAAAGATACATGGGAACGGGTTGTTTTGTAATCGTTCCTAATGTCATTAAATAGGGCATGGGGGATAAAATATGGGCCCCATCAATTCCGCCGCCACCTGACCCTAATTCTAGGTTATCTCTAGTAACAGGCCAAGAGGCTTGTTTAACTACCTTAACATCCGACATTCCATACTTAGCAAATAAGCCCTTTTCTAAGGCAATAATTAGGGGCGCGGAGTCGGTTAAGGCAATAAATCCTAATGTGGCTGTTGCTATTTCTGGAGCATCGGCTGGATTAATATTAACCGCCGGGGCTGGAGTTGTCCCAGGAGAAGGATTAGAAGAAGTTGTACTAGGAGAACAGCCATGAATTAATATAGTTCCAGCAGCAGTTAAACCAGCATTTAAAAGAAATTTCCGTCGTGAAAGTTTACTCATTTTCTCTATTTTGATTCCGTATTGGTAAGGTTTTGATCTAGGTTTTGAGATGAATTATTCTTTGACTCGAGCGCCAAATTGTTCGACTAAAATTTGTCGTAAAACGGGTTTGAGATCCTCACAGGGAATGGATTTTTGCACACATTCACCCAGTTGGGCATCTTTACCAACTTTTCCGCCCATATAAAGGTTCACCCCTTCAACGGTTTTGCCCTCTTTGCGGGCTTTAGTTCCCATTAATCCAATATCAGCTACTTGGGGTTGTCCGCAGGAATTTGGGCAACCTGTCCAATGAATTCTTACAGGTTTTTCTAAGGTTAATTCCGCTTCTAATTCCTTAACTAATTCGACAGCCCGATTTTTAGTTTCTACTAAAGCAAAGTTACAGAATTGTGCCCCCGTACAGGAAACTAATCCTCGACTTAAGGCTGAGGGATTAACGGAGAATTTTTCTAAAATCGATTCGGTTAAAAACGCTTCTAACCGACTATCGGAAATATTAGGAATAATCACATTTTGTTCAACGGTTAAGCGAATTTCTCCACTGCCATAAACTTGAGCAATTCGAGATAATTCTAACATCTCGTTAGCCGATAACCGACCTACGGGAATATTTAATCCCACATAGTTTAATCCGGCTTGTTTCTGTTTATAAATCCCCAAATGATCCCGTTTTTCCCAGAGAATTTCGTCTTTTTCCGCTTCGGATTCTAAAGCATAACCTATTTGTTTTTCGACTTCAGAACGAAACTTTTCAATCCCCCATTCATCAATTAACCACATTAACCGAGTTTTTTGACGAACTCCCCTAGGCCCATGATCTCGAAAGACTTCTAAAATCCCTCGACAAATATCGACAACTTGCTCAGGTTTTGCCCAAACATTCAGGGGAATAGCTGCTTCACAACGGGTTGCAGAAAAGAATCCTCCAACTAACACATTGAAGCCAAAAGTTTCCTGTTTAAATGCGGGAATAAAGGCAATATCATTGATTTCAGCATGAATAGAATTATCCCGACATCCACCAATAGCAATGTTGAATTTTCGGGGTAAATTACTAAACTCAGGATTACCTTTTCCTTGATTGGTAATCATGTCTTGAACCTGTTGCACTAACTCTCTGGTATCATATAATTCATCGGAATCTAACCCCGCAACGGGCGAACCCGTAATATTACGGACATTATCCATTCCCGACTGAATGCTGGTGAGTCCAACGGTTTCAAACCGTTGAAAAATATCGCTGAGATCCTCAATCCGAATTCCTCTTAACTGAAGGTTCTGTCTTGTGGTAATATCAGCACTACCGTCATCACCGTAGCGTTGTACGATTTCTCCCAAAACCCGCATCTGCTCACTGGTGATCACGCCATTTGGTAAACGCAACCGCATCATAAATTTCCCCGGCGTCACCGGACGGAAAAACACCCCTAGCCATTTTAGGCGATGGTCTCGGTCGGTTTCGTCCATGGCTTCCCAGCCTAATTGGGCGAAGGTTTCTAATTCATCTTTAACCGCTAAACCGTCTTTTTCGGCTTTGAGTTTTTCAAATTTGTTTGTGGCTGTTTTTTGTGGGACTGTGCTGGTCATAGCGGATTCCTCAGTGTTGCTATGTCTCGAATTTGGATCGAATTTGGCCAAACATTAACAGATCTGTGGGACACAAACCGTATCATCGGAGACTCAAATCTAAAATCAGAGTATTGACCTCTTGTTTGAAAACTGGGAGGTTCTTGACCTCAACCTAAAGGTTAAGCAATGTGAATAAGTTAGACCCCTATACCCGATGCAATCGTAGCTAATGTTACAAATCTTAAAAGTTTATGAAGATTTGGCATAGGTACAATACATTTTTTGCATAATCTAAAATTTTTAGATTAGGACTTACGCACCGTCGCCCGAGAAACCGGGTTTTTTTAGAGAATATGTGGGTCACAACCAAGTATTTTCGGGAAAAAACCCGGTTTCTTTGGTTGGGTGCGTAAGTCCTGTAGATGATTTTTGGGTTTGATGCTTCTAAATCCAGCCAACTATTCCCTATTCCCTATTCCCTATTCCCTATTCCCTATTCCCTAATTATGATTCCAAATACTTCTTGTTACTGGCTGAAAAATGTTCGGGTTCCGGTTTGTGTGCTGACCGATGTTGATGGGGCGATCACAACTTCTGCTAATACGGATGGTATGGCTTTAGTTGATATTAAAATTGGATCGGGAATCATTAATCAGATTGCTATTGTAGAAGATATTGAGTTAGAAAATATCCCCACGGTGGATTTACAGGGAAAACAAATTTGGCCCTGTTTTGTCGATGTTCATACCCATTTAGATAAGGGTCATATTTGGGAGCGATCGCCAAATCTTAAAGGAACCTTTGCAGATGCTTTAACTGCTACCTTTAAAGATGAAGAAACCTGGACTACCGAAGATATTTACCGACGCATGGAATTTGGTTTAAAGTGTAGTTATGTCCATGGAACTAAAGCGATTAGAACCCATTTAGATTCGGCGGGAAAATTGATAGATATAAACTGGGATGTTTTTAACACATTAAAAAAAGCATGGGAAGATCGCTTAATATTACAAGGAGTTTCTTTAGCTACTTTAGACTATTATTCAACGGCGGAAGGGGAAAAATTAGTTAATAAAATAGTAGATTCAGGCGGAATTTTAGGGGGCGTTGCTTATATTAATCCTGATTTAGATCAACAAATTGAGCGGATTTTTGCTATGGCTAAAGATCGGAATTTGAACTTAGATTTCCATGTCGATGAAAATGGAGAAGCGGAATCAATTTGTTTATATAAAATTGCAGAAGCGGCGTTAAAATATCAATTTGAAGGAAAAATTATTTGCGGACATTGTTGTAGTTTAGCCGTACAACCGGAGGATATTGTGCAAAAAACCCTAGAATTAGTTAAAGCTGCAAATATTGGAATTGTCAGTTTACCGATGTGTAATCTCTATTTACAAGATCGTCAATATCATCCCTCTGAACTTCCAAAAACCCCCCGTTGGCGGGGAACAACCTTAGTCCATGAATTGAAACAAGCGGGGATTTCCGTGGCTTTTGCGAGTGATAATTGTCGTGATCCGTTTTATGGTTTTGGCGACCATGATGGCTTAGAAGTATTTAAAATGGCGGTAAGAATTTGTCATTTAGATCGACCTTTTCAAGATTGGTTATTGAGTGTAACCAAAACCCCGGCGGATTTTATGGGTTTAGTCGATACAGGACGAATTGGTGTGGGAATGGTGGCGGATTTTATTATTTTTCAAGGACGTTATTTTAGTGAAATATTGTCTCGGTGTCAAAGCGATCGGATGGTAATTAGAAATGGTAAAATATTAGAGGAAAAATTACCCGATTATGCAGAATTAGATTAGCTTATTTGTGATAAGTATTAATTACATCCCAGATCTGATCCCCCTAAATCCCCCTTCCCAAGGGGGACTTTGAAGTTTTGTTCTTCCCCCTTCCCAAGGGGGAATTTGAAGTTTTATTCCTCCCTATTAAAAATGGTAGATTTGAAGTCTTGTTCCCCTTTTTTTAAGGGGGTTAGGGGGGAGCAACAATTTTTGTATTAGGCTAACTGTTGATTCTTCAAATAATCAAAAACGCTTTTATCTCCGATATCTCCTGGAATTCCTTGGAAAATTTTCCGACCTGCAAAAATAATAAATTGAATCGCCCAAAATGCGAGTAAAATTTTTTGAGCATCAACTGACCAAAACCCAGCCATAAATCCTAATAAGAAAATTGGAACTAAAGGAGTTAGGAGTTTGGTTTCCACGCGATTAAAACAGAAGGCTTCTTTAAAATAAATTCCTGTTAACGCTACAAAAGTAAATCCCACTCCAAATAAGCTATAGGGGTTGTGATAAATTGTTAAGGCTAAGGGTTCAGGATCGACCAAAGCAAAAACCACCGAAGCAATTCCACCAATTAACCAAAACAGTTTTAGAAGTTGGTGTAACTGAATCAGATAAATATGAATTGTGAATAAACTCACGCCTAAACCCAACCAAAAACCGAAGTAAATGGGGGTTAATGCGGGTAAAACCCCTGGGTTATTGATTTGGAACAAAACTAATCCGGTGGCGAGGGTGAAGCACAGGGCTGCTATAATTAAGCCCGTGCGGTAAATAATTACGCTTTGGCGATCGCTCTGATTAATTGTATAATTGCCGAATTGTCCTTGATAAATAACGGGTATGGAAGGCGGTTGTGTTTGTATCATGATGTTCTCTACTGAAGAATGTTAAAAATACCTGTAGCACGATATACTAAATTCTACTCCCTTCCCCATAGAAAAATCTTAAGGTCGAAATGGCTAGAAGCGCAACCCCTGACGTCTCTACAATTGTAAACCTTAAAAAAGATTAATTAAAATCAACTAGGGTTGAGACGAATAACTACTGTGCTTGGTGTAATAGAATGTCTAAACTATATCAAAACAAAAGCAAAAAAAAAATCCAGCCCCCCGGAGATGATTTGAAACCGATTCAAATTGATGAAACTATTGTATCTGGTTTAGTGAATAAACGAAGAAATAGGCTGGACTCCTCCGACCCCAGGATGATTCTAAAAACTATGATCGAACAAATGGAATCCTTGGGATTAATTAATAAAGATTTCTTTGATGTGGGAGATGAGGATGAGGATGAGGATGAGGAGTTTAATGTTGAAGAATTTGAAGAAAGAGTCAAGAAAATTTTAGGAAACAATAGAATTAAGGTAAATCCAAAAACTTTAAATAAATATTTTAAGTTTTTGAAAGAAAATCTTGAATTACCTTGCTATTTAAGTGGGTCGCAGGAGTTTTTCTGGGAAGAAGAATATCTTTATGGGCTAGGAAAAATCAAGGAATATGAAGAACTTAAAAAAACAAATCCTTCCTACACCGATGTTTTTATATTAGAAAATTTTCAGCCTAAATTTGATGAAATGGATGGGATTATGGTGGATGTTAAACGAGCCAGCGACAATCGAAAATTTACCCTGCCTTTAGCGGAATTAGAAGTAGCGGATGAAAACTCTCCAAACTATAGTTTTATAGAAGATTATTTAGTCTGGTTTCTAACCTATTCATAAGTTGTTATGGGTAAATTTTGTAGAGACGAAAACTTTCACGTCTCTACAATTTTAACTCAAAAAATATTAAGCGTAAACTCGGTTATATTTAACCGTGGCTAAGGCTTCCACTAAGCTCCGAACCACCGCCACCATCGCCACTTCGTTATCGAGGCGGTTAATAGCCGAACCCACGCCAACGCCGGCCGCACCCGCAGCAATGGCCATGGGAGCGGTAATATTAGAAATACCCGAAGCGCATAACACGGGGACGGATACGGCGCGAGAAATTTCCGAGGCGGCTGCTAAGGTGGGGGCGGCTTTTTCAATGAGTCCCAATGTGCCGCCATGAACCGGGAAAGAACTGGTTCCGCCTTCGGTTTGGATGATATCTGCACCCGCTTTGACCAGTTCCAGGGCCAGTTCCACCTGTTGGTCAAGTTCGAGGATATGGGGAACAGTGACCGATAGGGTAATATGGGGCAGGAGGGCGCGGGTTTCGTGGGTCAGTTGCAGCACTTCCGCCGCTTCAAACCGCCGTCCTTGAGTATAGAAGGCATCAAAGTTACCAATTTCAATCAGGTCTACACCCACTTCTGCGCAGGTAACAAATTTTTCCGGTTCAACCGCAGAAACACAGATGGGGAGATGGGTCAATTCGCGGACAATCTGCACTAAGTTGGGGTCAGCAGCAATATCCACAAAGGTTGCGCCCCCTTGGGTGGCGGCTTTGACCACGGAAGCGACCCGGCCAACGTTGAAGTTGGTTAAACCGCTAATCACTTTTAGGGCGTTACCTTGGTTGAAGGCTCGTTGTAAGGATGAATTCATCATGGTTTTAGTATTAACGTAGTGAGCCCTGAAGGGCTCTAGCTATCTTAGTTAAAAACATTCTGCCATAAGTTATGACATTCGGGTGATCGTCAGCATAAAAATTATTTTTTGCCCATAATATTTAATTAATCCCTAAATCTTTGGGGTTGTTGAAATTTATATAAATCCTCAATTACTTGCACCCAACTATTAACTAAAGAGGCTAAAATTTGATCGCCTTTTTCTTTAGTTGCCACCGTGGCATCTCCTAAAACACCACTTTTGGTTAAATCCTTTGTTACCCAAGCAAAGGGTAGGTTCCCCTCCATACTTAATCTACTATTTTCGGGTAAATAATGGGGATATTCACAAACCGCTTGTTGCATTTTTACTTGTTCAGGAAGTAAGGACAACATTAAACTGGTTTCCGCATCTCCGGCGTGAATTCCTAATTCTAATTCCTTGGGGGTTAATAATTCCGAGGCAATATTTGGAACTCGCCAAACAAATAGGGGAAATACAGAAAAATCCTGATATTTTTGATGTAGATCTCGCGCTACCAGTTCTAAAATTTGCGGTTGTCCGCCATGACCATTAATAAAAGCTAATTTTCTAAATCCAGCCCGATAAAGACTTTCTCCTAATTCCATTAATACCGCCGTTAGGGTTTGGGAACTCAAGGTGATTGTACCTGGAAAATGCCAATGTTCGTTAGATTTTCCATAATAAATTGTGGGTAAAGCGTAGGCTGGAATATTATGATTAAGTTGGGCTAAGGATTTTCCCGTAATGGCGGTGGCGATCGCAGCATCAACTATTAATGGTAAATGGGGGCCATGTTGTTCAATAGAGCCAATCGGTTGTAAAATAACTACATTATTTTTATCGGGCATTAATTCAATTTCTTTCCAGGTTAAATAGGGAAAAAAACGTTCCGGGGGAATAAAATTATGGATCATGGGTTCAATTTAATCAATTCAGAATCAAGATACTTGCTATATTTAAAATCCGTGAAATCCGTGAAATCCGCTTAAATCTGTGATCCCCATTATTTATGGTTGTAATGTGGAAACCAACGGCCAAGTCTTAATAATAAAAATAGCAACAGCAACAATTCCTAAAACTAATTCAATCACATTACCTAAAATTGAACCGATAAAAACACCAATACTAGCCTTAAAAGCTGGCTTGATCCGTTCCGTTAATTTAACATCCCGTTGATAGAGTAATTCCCCAATAAAAGCCCCCAAAATCGGCCCAATTAAAACCCCTAATAACGGCCCTCCAAAGGGTAAAGCGGGTAAAAGTCCGAATAATCCCACAACCAATCCAATAATTGCTCCAAACTGCGCCCATTTACTGGCTCCAAACTGTTGTAATCCCAAAATTGTCGCTAAATAGACAATCACCATACTCACAATTAAAATCGAAATTACCACAATCATCGGCCCCACAATTCCGGTGAATTTTGTGGCAATTCCCCAAACTAAAATAGCGCCTAAAATTAAACTGGTTCCGGGTAATAAAGGAACAACAATCCCAATAATTCCCACCATCATAAAAGCAATCACAATCCAATATAAAATCCAATAATTCATGGGGTTAATTTTTTGAGTTGTTAGTCAGAATCTTTTGAGCAAAGCGCTCTTGTCCTTCTTCCAAATTAGGGGGAATCCCCTGGGGATAGGTTTCAGTAATTATAGCCTGTAGCAGTTCTACCCTGTTACCGGGGTTGGGATGGGTACTCAGAAATTCTGGTGGAGCCCCCCCCGAATTAGCAGACCCTAAAATCTGCATCAGCTCTACTAAACCTTTGGGGTTGTAACCGGCTTTGGTCATAAATTCAAATCCTAAGCGATCGCTTTCTAATTCATCTTCACGACCATACTTAAGGTTAACTAATTGATTCACCGCTTGAGCCAGAATCGCCGCTTGTTGGGCATTCTGGGGGTCATCACTGGCCGTAATTCCCACCGCATTAACTAAAGCTGCTCCTAACTGTTGTCTAGCTAGATGTTCCGAACCGTGGCGGCCAATTACATGACCGATTTCGTGTCCTAAAACCCCTGCTAGTTGGGCTTCGGAATTAAGACGATTAAACAGAGCCATAGTCACAAATACTTGTCCCCCGGGTAATGCAAAGGCGTTAACGATTTTGGGATCATTCAATAGGTGAAAATCAAAAGGATAGGAAGATTGACCCGCCGCCGATTTCTGCACAACCCGTAATCCCACTTGATCAACATAATTTTGTAACCTGGAATCGGGATATAAACCCCCATACTGTTCCGCTAGTTGTCCCCTGGATTTCAGTCCTAAAACAATTTCTTGATGGGGAGAAAGACTAACCCTCTGGACTTCTCCTGTGATTGGATTTTTTTCCACATTTGTACAATAACTGATTAATCCAAATAGGGCAAATAGAAGCCCAATCGACATACGCAGTAAAAATTTTTTCATTAAAAATATCTCAAGACTTGCCCTTGATAATAACAATTTTTTTTAAAACCTGATTTTCGTAAAATTATTTTATAGCAGTCGCCTTTTAAGTAGTTTTAGGTGGGGTGGTGACATCAGAATTTAAGTTGTTTTTCCCGTGTCACCTACCCTAAAAATATTGGATTTATAGCAATCCCATGGGCAAAAATTCACTCAATGCCATCACCATAGAATTAGTAAACGGTAAACTATCTACAACCATTGCTAAACACAATAGCATTAAATAAAAAATGGAATATTTAAACAGCGATCGCGCTACATCTCTTTCGGAGGGAGATTGTAATAATTGCCAAGCTTTTTGTAAGAAAATCCCTCCTAAGATTAAAGCGAGCGCCGCATAAACAAAACCACTGGTATGCAAAGGATAAACTAACAATAAGGTTGAGGGAACCATAATCAAGCTATAAATCCAAATTTGTTTAGCTGTAACTTCATCTCCTTCAATTACAGGTAACATTGGAACTCCCACCTCCTTATATTCATCTCGGATCATCATGGCTAAAGCCCAAAAATGAGGCGGTGTCCAGAGGAAAATAATCGCAAATAATAGCCACGCCGCCCAACTTAAATCCCCGGTGACAGCCGCCCATCCCACTAAAGGAGGAATAGCTCCGGCGGCGCCCCCAATCACGATATTTTGGACGCTATGACGTTTTAACCAATGGGTATAGATCAGGACATAAAAAACGATTCCTGATAGGGCTAAACAGGCTGTTAATAGATTAGCAAAAACCGTTAGTAAGGTAAAAGAAGTAATAGCAAGAGCGATCGCAAAAATTAGGGCATCAAGGGGTTTAACTCGACCCGAAGGAATCGGCCGCCAACGAGTCCGCTCCATAATATAATCAATATCTCGGTCATACAAACAGTTAATGGTGTTAGCAGAACCCGACGCTAAAGCACCCCCGGTTAATGTTACCAATAACAATAGGGGATCTACTTCTCCTTTTGATGCTAACCACATTCCGGCGGAAGTTGTAATTAATAACAATAGAATAATTCTAGGCTTGGTCAGTTGATAATAACTTTGCAGCACTTGTAAAATATTCTCGTGGTGTCGGGAGACCTGGGTTTGAATTACTTCTTGCATGAATTATGACCTATAGAATTTGTTGATTTGCCGAAGGTTTCAAGTGATAAAAGACTACTCACTAAAAACTCATCACTGATAACTGATTACTGATAACTGATTACTGATTCTTGTCGATCGCGGAGGGCGAGAATACTAAAACAGACTAAAGTTCCCAGAAGTGTAGCACCCATCGCTTGATGAGCAATAGTCAGGGGTTCCACCTGCAACCGCATTTTATAGGTGGCGACGCCCAAAAGAATTTGAGCAATTAAACAAACTCCGGCGATATTTCCTAAAGTTCTGAGTTGAGGATGTAAGGCAGAAGTTCGCCAAACCCCGATAATCAGGGTGAGGGTGGCCAGGGTGGGGGGAACCACTCCCCAGATATGACTATTCATCACCGTACAGAGTTGGGAGGTTCCCAAACATTGATGTAAAGCCCATTGAGAACCGACTAAAGCCCCTAAAATGCTCTGTAAATAGACTAAAATTGCTGCGGTAAGGCTGATCCAGGGTAGTTTTCCCACGGTGCCCGCGCCTTGATAGGGTAACAGTAAACAACCGATAATCAGTAGAGTGGTGAAAAATAGTAAGGCCGTTCCCAAATGGGCACTGACAATATCAAACCGCAGGAGTTGGGTCACAGTCAGTCCTCCTAAAACTCCTTGAAACACAATTAAAGTCAAGGCGAATAGGGAAGCCCAGGGTAACCATTTTGGTAACTCCCGTCGATCCCACCAGGATAATCCCACTAGGGCGATCGCACCGAGTCCGATCCCGGCCGCATCCAAACGGTGAAACCATTCCAAGAAGACTTGTAGATTCATTTGGGCCGTGGGAACTAACTGCCCGTAACACAAGGGCCAGTCAGGACAGGCTAATCCAGCATTCATCACTCGGGTCGCACTGCCAACGGCCATTAATAGTAAAGTAGCAATACTCAGTTTCCAGACCAGACGGCGGATTCGATCCTGGGCCACAGAGCCGTTCTCTTGGGTCTGGGGGATTGATAAACTGGCATGATCAAGGAGATTATGGGCCATGAGTTCGAGGAATTTAACTTGACTAATGCTAATTCAACATGATGGTTAATTCTACCTATTTAAGTCAAAAATGCGGTATGCAGATGAACAGACTTAAGATAAGTTTTTCAATTTAGGGGTTGAGGAGTGACCCGACAGCCCAATTCTAAAGAAAATCTATCAATATTACTCAATCTCGTTCTGTAAGTTTTGTGATCTGTTTTACCGTAGAAGCGGGATTTTACATAGACAATCAACCCTAATGTTCAGGTTTATCAACTAGCCATTAAGATTAAACAAGCGTGTATGTATATAGCAGTATCTTCCCATCCGATATCGGTGTTGGGGATGGTCAATAAGGAGGAATCAACGTGAAAATTCCGAGTTCAATTTTAACCCTACTGGTGGGGATCGGGATTACTCTCGTATCTCTGTGGTATGGTCAAAACCACAATTTATTACCCGTGGCTGCCACCGAACAAGCGGCACAAGTCGATGGTTTATTTGATATTATGATGACCATTAGCTTCGGCTTGGTGCTTCTGGTAGAAGGAGTGCTGGTGGTCGCGGCGATTAAGTTTCGTCGTCGCCCAGATGACAACACCGACGCGGCTCCGATTCACGGTAATATTCCCCTGGAGATTGTCTGGACGGCGATTCCGGCGGTGATCGTTTTGGGCATTGGTATTTATAGTTTTGAAATCTATAACAATATGGGGGGACTTGATCCGATGGCCTCGGGTCAACACTCTATGCACGCCCACGGCAAAATGAATGGAGCAGCGATCGCCGCCCCCTTAATCGACGGTCAAAACCCCCCAGAATTAACCCAAATTGCCTTGGGAATTGGGGCCTCTCCCAGCCAAGAAGGGAAAGCCGCCGCCGTGAATGTGGATGTTACCGGGTTACAGTTTGCCTGGATTTTTAATTACAAAGAAACAGGGATTAACGGCGGTGAACTTCATGTACCCGTCGGTCAAGAAGTGCAATTAAATATGAGCGCCCAAGATGTGATCCACGCCTTCTGGATTCCCCAATTGCGGTTAAAGCAAGATACGATCCCGGGTCGGATCACAGAACTGCGGTTTACCCCTAGTAAGCTCGGCACCTATCCAATTGTCTGCGCCGAATTGTGTGGTAGCTATCATGGGGCGATGCGATCGCAAATGGTGGTAGAGACCCCAGAGGATTATCAAGCCTGGGTCACAGAAAACCTGGTAGCAAGTAACCCTGACCTGCAAAAAGCCATTGCGATTAATCCCGCAGACCTGGGCGACGGTGAATTTTTAGCCCCCTATGCCAACGAAAATCAGTTATCAGTCAACAGTGAACAGTTATCAGTGATAAAACAGTTGACTGTGGCTGCGATTCAACAAAATCAAGATTTTGTTTCTCACACTGATAACTGATTAATGATTACAGATTACTGAATTCCTATGGCACAAGCACAACTTGATCTCACGGCTAATGTTCCTAAACCTGATCATGAGGAGGAAAGACGTTGGCAAGATTTTTTTGGTTTTAGTACGGATCACAAAGTCATCGGGATTCAATATCTCGTTACGGCATTTTTCTTTTATTTAGTCGGTGGAGCCCTGGCTACGGCCGTTCGGACAGAACTGGCCACCCCCGATCCCGATTTTGTTACCCCCGAAGTCTATAACAGCCTATTCACAGTCCATGGCACGGTAATGATCTTCCTGTGGATCGTTCCGGCGGGTGGTGGATTAGCTAACTATTTGATCCCCTTAATGGTGGGGGCTAAGGATATGGCCTTTCCCCGTGTGAATACCGTGGGTTTTTGGTTAATTCCTCCGGGTGGAATTTTGCTGTTAGCTAGTTTCTTGGTGGAAGCTCCTCAAGCGGGTTGGACATCTTACCCGCCGTTAAGTCTATTAACGGGCCAGGTCGGAGAGGAAATTTGGATTCTCAGTGTTTTATTATTGGGAACTTCTTCGATTTTGGGGGCGTTAAATTTCTCCGTCACCATTTTTAAAATGCGGATTCCCACCATGGGATTGAACGATATGCCCCTATTTTGTTGGGCTATGATCGCCACGTCCGCTTTGGTGCTGTTATCGACTCCGGTTTTAGCCGCAGCTTTAATTCTCCTCTCCTTTGATCTAATTGCTGGAACCAGTTTCTTTAACCCCACCGGGGGCGGTGATCCGGTGGTTTATCAGCACTTATTCTGGTTTTATTCCCATCCGGCAGTCTATATCATGGTCTTGCCCTTTTTTGGGGTGATTTCTGATGTGCTTCCGGTTCATGCTCGCAAACCGATTTTTGGTTATCAAGCGATCGCCTATTCCAGTTTAGCCATTAGTTTTTTAGGCCTAATTGTCTGGGCACACCATATGTTCACCAGTGGAACCCCAGGTTGGTTACGGATGTTCTTTATGATCACTACGATGATCATTGCTGTCCCCACCGGAATTAAGGTCTTTGGCTGGTTAGCGACCATTTGGGGCGGTAAACTGCGTCTGAATAGCGCCATGCTCTTTGCCATGGGGTTTCTGGCTACCTTTGTCATGGGCGGTGTCACCGGAATTATGGTGGCGTCGGTTCCCTTTGATATTCACGTTCACGATACCTATTTTGTCGTGGCGCACTTCCACTATGTTCTGTTTGGTGGGGCGGTATTTGGGGTATTTGCCGCCATTTATCATTGGTTCCCGAAAATGACTGGAAGGATGATGAACGAACCCTGGGGAATTGTTCACTTTGTGCTTACCTTTGTGGGTACGAACTTAACCTTTATGCCCATGCACGCTTTAGGATTACAGGGAATGCCCCGACGGGTAGCCATGTATGACCCCCAATTCACCACGCTGAATCAGGTCTGTACCGTGGGTAGTTATATTCTGGCTGTTTCTACCTTCCCTTTCCTAATTAATGCGGCTTGGAGTTGGTTCAAAGGGCCAAAAGCCCCGGATAATCCCTGGGAAGCCCTCACCCTAGAATGGATGACGTCTTCTCCTCCTCCGATTGAAAATTTCCTAGTTACCCCGGTATTAAAAACTGGGCCCTATGACTACGGTAGTCGCAAAACCTTGGCTATTCGTCAACGGTTAAAACAAATGACCGGAGACCGCCCTAAAGAGGTTGGGATTCCCATGTCTCAAGCAAAATCTTCCACTTTATTTACAGACGACCGTTCAACTACGGTGTTAGAAGTGGACAAGGATATCGATAATCAAAGTTAGGGTTTGGGTTAACCTCTCCAATTAATTAGGAATTGTGAATTACAGATTAATTCGTAATTCCTAATTATTTATCTGTCAACTTTACCGAGTTAATTCATGCAAGGTTCAGCAATTAACGAGTCTCAAACCGTTCTGGGATATGCACAGGAGGCCACTGCCTCGGGACATGAACATGAGGAACATCCCGATTTACGAATGTTGGGGGTGGTGGTTTTTCTGGTGGCTGAGAGTATGATCTTTTTGGGTTTATTCTCTGCCTGTTTAATTTATCGGGCTATGTCCCCGGTTTGGCCCCCGGAAGGAACAGAACGGGAATTACTGCTTCCGGCGATTAATACTGTGGTTCTGATTTCTGGTAGTTTTGTCATGAATCAAGGGACAATTGCTATTAAGAAAAATGATCCCGTGGCTTTGCGAAATTGGTTTATTGCTACGGCAATTATGGGCTTAACTTTCTTGGCAGGTCAAGCTTATGAATACAGCCAGTTAGCGTTTGGATTAACCACCAATTTATACGCCAGTTGCTTCTATGTTTTAACCGGGTTTCACGGGTTGCACGTGACCTTTGGAGTCGTATTAATTTTAGCGGTTCTCTGGCGGGGACGCCAGACCAGTCATTACAGCAAAGAATCCCATTTTGGCCCAGAAGCTGCTGAATTATATTGGCACTTTGTTGATGTGGTTTGGATTATTTTGTTCATTTTGCTGTATTTGTTGTAAATACCAATAATCAGTAGTAGAGACGTGCCATGGCGCGTCTGTATCAGTCATCAGTTGACAGTAAAGAGTTAATTGTTAATATTTGTAGGCTAAAAACAGTTAACTGGTACGGGCGGGTTATTTTAGATCTTTGATAATCACCACGCATCTTGATGAACCCGCCCCTACAACTGTTAACTGATGACTGAAGAAGCCCATTTTATTTGAACTTAGGAAATATCCTCAATGAGTAGCTATAGTTTAGAACAAGCGAAAAATAGAAAACAAGTATTTGATAATTTTCTAAAAATTGAACAGGAAGTTGGGGCAAATTTAGATAAATTTGCTTTTTTAGATCAAGGATTTGATCAGTCTCAATATCAAAATAGTATTCAAAATTATCCCCAATATTTAACCCGTAAACCTTTACAATATAGTCCCTATCCTGCCTTGGGAAAAATTCCTTATATTGATCAAGAAAGTTTAGCTTTTATCCATCCTCAAATAGAAGAAGCCTGTATTAGTTTAGGGAAATTTGAAGCCGGAGAACTAAAAACGGTTTGGTTGGGAAGAAATCCCCTAAAAACCACACAATTTTGGAGTACAGCTAAAATTATTCCGGTGCTAAATACCTTAATTCAAATTGATCAAAAATTTTCTCAATATGATATCAATAATTTAAAGTTACAAAATTCTGAAAACCAGACTGTAAACTTCTCTTTAGAAACCGCGATCGAAGATGTAATTAATTATAAAAGTAAAGTAGGTAGTTCCAACGCTTTAGCTGCTTTATTTAAACGATTTGAAACCCGGTCTAATTTAGAGAAATGGCTACAAAAAATCACAGGAAATTCAACGTTAAGTTTTCAAGGAGACTATGGGGAAAGCCCAGTATTTCTCAGTCCCGAGATTATTAATTATGAAACTAAAAATATTATTTTAAAATCGGTTTTAGATACTCCTAAAGGCGATAATTTTGTGTCAGCCTATGATTTAACTCGTCTAATTTCTTTAATCGGATGGCATAATTATTTACCCGCCCAATCTCAACTTCCTAACCTAACAGAAAAAAACTTTAATTGTTTGGTGAAAGCCCTGGGTCAAGACCCGGCTCGTTATGTAGATGTGGCGTTAAAAACTTTAGGAATTGAACAGATAATTAAGGCTCCAGTAATTCTTTCTAAAATGGGTTATGGCAATAGTGCACTTAGGCAAACCGTAGAAATTTGTTATGTTGCATTTGTGCAGTTTATTGACCCCTTACCAAATACTGGTCAAAAACCTGCGGAATTCCGAACCTTATCACTGGCTTTAAGGGGTGTAATTCCTATTAATAATCAGGGGGATTTTACTCAACAAGCATTGGAGTTAGATGCTCGAATGGCCGCAGAAGTCACGGAAATCCTTCGTCGTGTTGTTGTGGAAAGTTTAGATAAACTATAAACGATGTGCAACAGTCAGCCGATTTTAACTTGGGGGACTGAAGCTCATACCTGAAATCGGACAATTGATTAAAGATTGTTATAGAATAGAAAAATCAAGAGAGCTGCGAAGGTAAAACTCAGATCGCAGTTATGGGTGCATTCCGATTCCTGAATTGAATTATCAATTGCTGTACTCAGTAGATAGAGATTAATCAACCGACAAGAATTAATCCTTGCGAGGGATGTAAGCGTTGCACAGTAAACGTTTATTGATTAATTTCATCTATTAACTTCAAAGGTTAAGTACGGTTATCGCTTTATGGGAAAGGAAACCCGCCAAATTTTATGAACGAGAAAACAGAAATCAATCAAAATTCTTTAAAAACTTTAAACCGAATTTTTTCCAGATTTAATAACGATTTTTCTTTAATTTTAGCCCATTGTAATTATAGAATTGTGCGAGAAAAAATTATTACACAATTAGAATCAGAACATCCTAACTTAATTAAAAATATTATTATAGATGCCCATGAAACCAATCTTTACAATGTCTTAGTTAAAGCGATTAAACCGGAACAAAATTCACCGACAGCTTTAATTATATCCGGTTTGGAGTCTAACAAACAACTGGAAATCTTAATTAAAATTATGAACCAAATGCGGGAGGAATTTCGCCGGAGATTTCCCTTTCCTTTGGTATTGTGGGTGACGGATTCTCTCTTACAATCTTTAATTCGCTTGGCTCCTGATTTCCATAGTTGGTCAACGGCAATTTCTTTTGAAATTAGTACGGAGGATTTATTAAAGTTTATTCAACAGATGACAGACCAAGTTTCTGTTAAAATCTTAGATAGTGGCGCGGGTATTTTTCTGGATAATTCTTATTTTAATTTAGAATTGAGTTCACCTTTAAGATTAGAATTAGAAACGGCTCGTCAAGAGTTAGAAAACCGAGGAGAGCTTTTAGATATTGAACTAGAAGCTGGTTTAGAATTTATTTTAGGTCGAATTTCTGACCATTCTAATCAAGTTTCTTTACAACATTATCAACGAAGTTTGCAGCTTTGGAAACAAACAAATAATTTAATTCGTTATAGTCAGTTATTATTTTATGTCGGATTTTGGTGGCATAGTTACGGAATTTTACATCGATTTCAAAAAGAATCTGCTTATCATCAAGCTAAAGCCTATTATACTGAATCTATCGAAGGGTTTAAACAAGCTGACCGTTGGGATTTAGTAGCTAAATTTATTAATGCTTTAGCTGATATTTTATTTGGATTAAAACAATGGCAAGAATTAGAAGTGGTCGCTAAGGAATCGATTCATTATAATCGAATTTACGGTTATCCATTTAGGGAAGCTCGGGCTTATCATTTTTTAGCAGAAGTTTCTCTGGCTAAAAATTCTCCCTCAGAAGCCAGAAATTTAGCAGAAAAAGCTCAAAATTTATTGATTAAAACCTGCTCTAATCATCAAGCTCAAACCCCAGAAGAACATTTGATTTTAGACTGGGAAACCTCCTATCACCAAGGTTGGTATTTATTTACCCTAGCCCAAGCCTATCAACAATTGAATCAATCTCAAGAGGCGATTAATATTCTGGAAAAAGCCAAAGTTAGAACTAAACCTGACTATGACCCAGACCTGTATATTAAAATTTTACAACTTTTACAAGATTTATATTTTCAAAAAGGAGAATATTTAATTTCCTATGAAATTAAACAAAAATGTCGAGAAATTGAACAACAATTTAGATTAATAGCCTTTATTGGAGCCGGAAGACTTGGACATATTCAAACCATTACTAACCCGAGTTTACCCCCAATTAATCACCCCCAAATTATTAATCCTGAAATTAGTGCTTCTGGTCGTTTATCCGTGGTTAATTGGTTATGTGAACGGATTAGAAGAACTGATTGTCGATTAACGGTGATTTATGGACAGTCTGGAGTGGGTAAAAGTTCAATTTTGCAAGCTGGTTTTATTCCAGAGTTACAAAAAAGTACAATTGAAACTCGTTATGTTATTCCATTATTACTACAGGTTTATACCAATTTTATTCGAGAATTTTCCAGGGCTTTAGCCAAGGGAATTAGGGAGTTTAAAAACATTGAATTAGATTCTTCTTTACTCAATAATCAAGAAATAATTTTAGAGCAAATTAGAACTTTAGTCAATCAAAATTTCTGGGTGATTATTATTTTTGACCAATTTGAGGAATTTTTCTTTGCTTGCAAAGATAATCAACAGCGACAAACTGGCTATAAATTTATTAAAGATTGTTTAGATATTCCCTATGTTAAAATTGTTTTATCTTTACGAGAAGATTACTTACACTATTTATTAGAATGTACTCGTCAAGGCTATTTGGAAAGTATTGGTAATAATATTTTAGACCGAAATATTTTATCCTATATTGGGAACTTTACACGAGCGGAAGCAACATCGGTGATTCAAAGCTTAACAGAAAGAACTCAATTTGTTCTTGAACCAGCTTTAATTGAGCAGTTAGTTGAAGATTTAGCCGAAGATTTTGGAGAAATTCGACCGATAGAGTTACAAGTTGTGGGTTCTCAGTTACAAGCCCAAAATATTAACACTTTAGAACAGTATCAAAAAGCAGGGAAAAAGACAAAATTAGTTGCAGACTATTTAGATGAAGTGATTCAAGATTGTGGTGTAAGTAATAAAAGTTTGGCTGAGTTAGTGCTTTATTTACTGACAGATGAAAATAATACTCTGCCTTTAAAAACCCGGGCTGATTTAGTTCGAGGTATTCAGGAAATGGCTAACCATTTTGAGAATATTAATCAAAATTTAGATCCGGTTTTAAAGATTTTTGTCCTGTCTGGTTTGGTCTTGCTTTTACCCGAAATTCCCGCAGAAAGATCTGAAATTTTTCATGATTATTTAGTTAGTTTAAGATCAGTTTAATTCCCCTTCCTAAACCAGTCAGTAAGCCATTATTCTATGGGAATTAATAATAAACTCCCCTGAAATTCTGGGGATTGAGTTGGAGGATTAAACCGCCAATATTGTTGATATTGATTTAAAAAACTTTGACCAATAATGCCATCAATTTGTAATAAATCTAAAACTGGAGAAGATAAAATAACCGCCTCTAAATTATTTTGTTCATAATCTTGAATCGTGACGGTTTCCAAAGGGGAAACTTCCGCATCTTCTAACCCACAAAAACCCTGAACTTTGATCGGTTGACGATTTAAATGATTTAGTTGGAGTTGATTTGCTAACTGTTTAGATATAAAAATGGTATCCGCACCCGTATCTAATAGAAACGTAAACGGCCCTTGACCATTAATTTTAACGGAGGCTAACATCACCCCCAAACGACTTTCTAATGGGATAGCTTCCGGGACAGATTCAGTCGGTAAAGGAGACGGATTTAGTAATTGTAATTGACCGGTTTGAGGATTTAATTTAAGATCAAAATTCCTGAAAAAATCCATCCCCAAAACTCCCGATAATTCCTCTGGAATTACGGTAGTAGAAAATTCCAAACCTCGCAATTCTTCAACTCGAACTTGATTAATAACTAAAGGGGGTAAATAGTGTAAAATCCCCTTCATATTCGGACAATCATCCCCGGCTACGGCATAGTCTAATCCCTGATTCGGAATTGGTTCTCCTTTTAACCCTAAATCCTGAACAATCGCTGTGGCAATCATCGTTGTCGATGCCCCCGTATCTAATAAAAACCTACCGGATTTTTCACCAATCTCAAGTTGTAGGGTAAAAACTTGACTTCCTGCTAATTTTTGAAGTACAATAGTCGCCTCCCCGATAGTTTTAGGATGGGGTAAATTCAAACCTTCAAGTCTGACGATCGCATCTAAGGAAAAAATACTCAATAAGATTGTAGTATTTGATTCCAAATTATCACGAACTAAAGGAAGTTCTAAACTAGAATTAACCGCCAGGGTTGGACAGGCTAAACCCTGAATTGATAGGGAAAAAACTCCAACCAAAGTTACTATAAAAGGAGTTAAGCAGTTCATTCGTTATAAAGAGCTTGATAACAAGCATCAGATAGTTCAAAATTTGCCGTGACATTCTGTACGTCATCTAAATCATCTAAAATATTCATTAATTTCATAAGCGATCGGGCTTTTTCCAAATCATCAACTTCAATAATGTTATTAGGAATCCAGCGCCATTCGGCTTCCAAAACCGTAAATTTTTGCTCTTTTAACACTTGACTTAACTGTTCTAAATTCCCGATAGTTGTAAACACTTCCGCCCCATCAGTATCATTCACCGGAGTCAATTCATAGGATTCGGCTTCGGCTTCCATTAAGGCTTCTAGGAGTTTTTCCTCATCAATAGGCCCAGCTAAGGTAACCACACCTTTTTGATCAAACATCCAACTCACACAGCCAGTTTCCCCCAAGTTACCGCCATTTTTACTAAATGCCACTCGCAAGTCCGCCGCCGTGCGGTTGCGGTTATCGCTGAGTGCTTCAATTAAAATCGCCACACCCCCGACCCCATAGCCTTCATAACGAATAAATTCTAACTCAGAGGCCCCTGATCCTAATTTGCCCGCCCCTTTGGCGATCGCCCGTTCAATATTATCATTCGGAATGGCCGCGGCTTTGGCTTTTTCAATCGCAGTGCGCAATTGAAAGTTTCCCGCCGGGTCGCCCCCTTGACGCGCCGCCACAATAATTTCCCGGGAAATTTTAGTGAACACTTTACCTTTAACCGCGTCCACTCTTGCTTTTTGGCGCTTAATATTCGCCCACTTACTATGTCCGGCCATACTCCCACAAAATCACAGCAAAATATTATTCTAATTCAACAGATCCATTTTAATCATCCAAAATTTCCTAAATAATACTTCTGAGTTATTTAAAATTAGATTCTCAAGCTTGTGCTAAAATATAGGAGTTAATTCTCATCAATGGTAAAGCATTTCTCCGAAAAATATTAGGGAATAGGACACCGCCATATCCCCTAATATTTGATGTTAACTAAAACCGCAACTACGCATCATTTAACGCGGCAATTCCGGGTAATACTTTCCCTTCTAACAATTCCAAACTGGCACCGCCCCCAGTGGAAATATGGCTCATTTGTTCGCCTAAATGCAACTGTTCCACCGCAGCAACGGAGTCACCGCCACCGATAATTGTAATCGCGCCTTCTTTCGTTAAATCTGCTAAAGTTAAAGCGATCGCTTTGGTTCCAGCGGCAAATTTCTCGAACTCAAAAACCCCCATGGGGCCATTCCAAATCACCGTTTTACAATCGCCTAACGCTTCTTGGAAGACTTTAATCGAATCAGGGCCAATATCTAACCCCATCCAACCATCAGGAATATCATTAATGCTAACGGTTTTTGCTTCGGCATCAGGAGCAAATTTATCAGCAACAATTACATCAGTAGGTAACAGGAAAGCCACCCCTTTTTCTTTAGCTTTGGCTTCCAATGCCCGGGCTAATTCCAGTTTATCTTCTTCCACTAAAGAATTACCCACATTCAAACCACGAGCTTTATAGAAGGTGAAAATCATCCCACCACCTAACAGCAATTTATCGCATTTATCTAAAAGAGCTTCAATCACACCAATTTTAGAAGACACTTTAGAACCACCCACAATAGCAGCTAAAGGCCGTTTAGGTTCTTCAATTGCTCCTTGTAAAAACTTGAGTTCTTTTTCAATTAAATAACCCGCCACAGAAGGCAAATAATGGGTAACTCCTTCGGTGGAAGCATGGGCGCGGTGGGCGGTTCCAAAAGCATCATTAACGTATAAATCGGCAACAGCAGCTAATTTTTGCGCAAATTCAGGATTATTATTTTCCTCTTCGGCATAGAAACGGACGTTTTCTAATAATGCCACATCGCCATTTTGCAGTTCGGCAACCCCTTGGATAACTTCATCGCCAATACAATCGTCAAATTTTTTAACGGGTTGACCTAATAATTCCGATAACCGGACGGCGACGGGAGTTAAGCGCATGGACTCGTTAACTTCACCTTTGGGACGACCAAAGTGGCTGCTTAAAATCACCTTAGCGCCTTTAGAGGTTAAATCTTGAATCGTCGGCAGAGCTGCACGAATCCGTGTATCATCGGTAATTGAACCGTTATCTAGGGGAACATTAAAATCAACGCGGACTAATACCCGTTTCCCAGATAAATCTGATGCGGATAAATCTGCTACAGTTTTTTTTGACACAGGATAATCCTCCTAGGATGTGTTGTTGTCTAAATCAGATTAAATTTAGGTGACATCCGTTAGGTTTTGGACAGTTTAATCCTGTCTGTCAACCCAATCCGGTTTACCACCTAATCGTTCACAGTAAACATTCTACCTAAGTCCGCGTCTTGGAGATGCGCGATTATGTTTAAAACCATTTTATTTGCTGTTGACCAAAGCCGTGAAGCCCACGAAGCGGCCGTAATTGTGACCAACCTGGTCAAAACCTTTGGGTCTAGTCTCCATGTTTTGGCGGTTGTGGAGCCCAATGCCGAGGTAGCCGAACCTCAACCCCATCCTGAACAAATGACGTCTCCCGAAGCGGTGGCGGACTTACTAAAACAGGCTCAAACCCTGTTTTCTAAGGATGGTATTGAGGCTAAAACCCTGGAAAGAGAGGGAAAACCCGCTTTTACGATTTGTGATGTTGCTGATGAAATTAATGCGGATTTAATTGTCATGGGGAGTCGAGGCATCGGTTTAACCGAAGAAGGAGCCGCCGATAGCGTTACCAACCGCGTAATTAATTTATCTCCCTGTCCCGTTTTAATTGTTCCTTAAGGGAGGGTGTTGATGGTTGATTGTTAAGCTGCCCATCTAAGAGAGTCCTAAAGGACTTACTACGGTGAGACGCTCCCGGTGCCCCCCCCTGCTCCCCCTGCCCCC
>MNYZ01000079.1 GCA_001873365.1 Oscillatoriales cyanobacterium CG2_30_40_61
TTTAGAGAATTTTTATCAGAAATAAATGGTGATAAAGAACCTGATGATTTTTTAATTACTTGTATTTTATTTGCTCCTAATGCTCCGCAACAAAATCCGGTTGAAGATATTTGGTTACAAGCGAAAAACTTTTTGAGGAAGTATTGGTATTTATGCAGGTCGTTTAAGATTATCAAATTTTTGTTCGAGTTTTTTACTAAGGAACATAAATTTGATTTTCCCAAAATTCATCAGTATACTTATATATAGAAAATCATTTAGGATTGCTATAGGTGTAAATTTTATGGCATTTTCTAATAAACTAAATAAAATTTGTAAAGTCCGGTTATAGTCTCCGGTAAATAAATTTTGATTAGATTTAATTTCCAGTTCATTAATTAGCTCGATTTGCCGATTTTGAGCTTTTTCTTGCAAACTTTTTACAACTTGTTTAGCTAATTTTGATAAAGAAAATTCACTAATTTGCAGTATGGTTTTTCCGGCTTCTGCTTGGGATAAATCCAAAATATCGTTAATTAGTTCTAGTAACTTTTCTCCACTATCATGGATGGTTTTTAAATACCTCCGTTGCTTATCCAAGGATAGTTGCTTATTCGCTTGTTTTTCCTCGGAATAGCGTAATAAAGTGGCTGAAATTCCGATCACACAGGTTAAGGGAGTACGCAATTCATGGCTCATAGTGGCTAAAAATTGGTTTTTAGCTAAGTTTGCAGATTGCGCTGCTAATAGGGCGTCATGGAGGGCTTCAGTTCTTTCTCTGACTCGTTGTTCTAAGGTTTGTTTTTGTTGTTGAACCTGAGCATAAAGTTCAGCTTGATGAATTGCAATAGATAAATGTTGGGTGATTTGATTTAAAAACCGTTTTTCCATGGTTTTCCACTGACGTCGTTCTAAACATTGGTGAGCAATTAATAACCCCCATAATTGTTGCTGAACCATAATCGGAAGCACCAATATTGATTGAACTTGAAATTGTTTTAAAAATTTAATGAAACAGGAGGAATGATTATAAGTATCCTCGATATCAGAAACGGATTGAATAAAACCCTGATAATATTTATCCTGAAAATTACATCTATATTTTAAACAATCTTGATCTTCAGATATATTTAAAACCGAAATAATTTGATCGGAAGACCGAGCTTCATAGGTTACTTTTCCAAGCAAATCCTCTGAATTAGTTTGTTTTTTTATTTCAAAATTACTTGTATGAGTTTCTAAGTCCGGTATCTGTGGGATATTAAATTGATAAATAATCAATCTATCGACTAATAAAAATTGACGCAACTGTTCAACCGCCGTTGATAAAATCACCGATAAATCCAAGCTCTGACGAATCTGAGTCGTCACTTGATTTAAGAGTCGCTCTTGTTGAAGTTGCTGATATAAAACATCGTCCACAGGCTTATAGAACCGTTACGCTAAAGAATAGGGGAGGAGGAAAAAAGCCAACAGGTTGTTGCTATTTTTATAGCTATTAATACTCTGGACTTGACAAAATAGTCCCATAGGATCAATATGATCTTAGAATCACCTCTGTTTGTGCCAAACCGCTAAAGTTAATGAGCAGCCAATCTTCCATAACTTTTGATTCTACCTTAGCTTCTGTACTTTCTCATGATTTTCGAGTTAGTTCTACAACTTTAGGAAAAGTTGTCGCTCAGAACTTCGCACAAAACCCTAATTTACCCGGGGTAATTGTCATGGATGAAACTCATTTCCTAGGGATGATTTCACAAAGGAAGTTTAGAGAACAAATGAATACTTCAGCCCGAGAAGATCTTTATTTTAATAATCCGATTCAGTTGCTTCTCGACTATATCAGAACTCCTCCCTTATTATTAGATCATAATTCTAAAATTGCGGACGCTATTAATAGTGCATTAAATCGGTCTAAAGATTTGATTTATGAGCCGATTGTGGTTGTTTATGAAGCTGATATTTTTAGAATTTTAGATGTTCAAGTTCTATTACTGGCTCAAAATAAACTGTTAAACTACGCTCAAAATATAATTCAACAACAACAATCTCAAATTCTACAATCTTTTGAGATTATTAATGTCGAAAAAAATAGAATGCAAAAATGCAGTAAATATTATAAAAATAAACAAGAATTAATTAAGAAAAATTATGAAAACTTTTTGAAGGTTAAACAACAAGAAATTTTTGAAACCGCCCAAAAGATTACCGAAATTAACGAAGATTTTTTACAGATTAGTCAGTTAGTGATTAAGGAAACAAACAAATCTTTTAATGAAATTGTTATCCATACTAATTCTATTAATTCTAATACCAGTCTTATCCAAGAAATGAGTACGTCTATTTCTAAGGATTTAGAATCAATTCACGTCGCTTGTAATTTCAGTAGTAAAATATTGCAAAAAATTCGTCATTTAGCCGTAAAGGGCTCGATTGTTGCTTATCAATCTCCTTCTACACCTCAAGGATTAAATCAAATTAATATAGAAATTAATCAAATGCTTGATCAAATTTCAAATATTAATCAACAGATAAATAAGCTGGCGAATAATTTTCAATTTCATGTTCACAAGCTCCAAGATATTGCTCAAAATCAATCGGGTATTTACTCCTTGGTTTCCTTACAATTAGAACGAGCCGAAATGGTAATTAATGAATTGAAAAAACTGATTGATAATTATAATCCGAATTTAATTATTTCAATTGTTGAACAGGCTAAAAATATTAGCCCTGAGTTGATTGAATCTTTAGATAATACTCCAGAAAAAAAGCTAGATTCTGCCTCAAATAGTCAAGTTTTAATTCAGTTAATTGAACGAACCTTAAAACATCGGAATGATGCTCCTCCTTCTGAATCTTAATTCTAGGATTCTCCCGCTAATAGCAGTTGAGCCGCTTCGAGCATTTCCGTTTGAAATCCTAGCAAATCCTCCCGACTGGTTAAGTAGGTTTTAAGTGCATCTAGGGGATCAATACTACTTCCAGAATCTAATTCGGGTAAACGCGGTCGGGCTAATTGGCTAACTAATTCGGGTTTAATTGTGTAGCTATGGGCGGTGCTCAAAAGCTGGTGTAATTCTGTATTATTAATCGCATCTAATTGGTCGGAACGTAATTGATAAATTAACCTAACAACTGCATCTTGGATCGGTTTTTTCTCAATTACTTTAATTAAGGTTTGTAACGGGTCATCTACCTTAGATAAATCTACCTTAATTGTACAAAAAGACCGCACAGGTAAAGCACAAAATTCCCATTTTATCTGACCTTTTTCTACTTCCAGTAATACAAATCCCTTATCCTCTTTCTCCTCACTAAAATCAACTCTTTCAATACTCCCGGGATAAATTACTGGCGGATCATTAGTCCGATTTAGATTTTGATGTTTATGGACATGACCTAGGGCGACATAATCAAAACAGGAGCGGGTTAATAGGGATAGGGGAATATTAAAACCCTTACCAACAGCTAAAAATCTTTCCGCGCCTAAATTGGCTTTATCCGCCATTAAATGTCCTAATAAAATTGTCGGCAATTCCGGGTCTAATTGCCTAATTTCTCCTTCTAAAACCACGGTTAAACGATCAATTAAAAGTTGATTAACAGCTTCTAAAGATAGTCCCTCGGTTTCGGGACGAGTTAATAAAGTTGACCGAGTTAACCAAGGTAAAGTAATAATTTGAATCGCACCATTTTTAGTTTGAATAGTATGGGTGGTTAAACTATCCCCCACCACAAAACCGGGAACCCCTAAAGTCCGATAAATTCCTAAACTTGCTCCTCCTTGTCCCTGGGAATGTTGGTCATGGTTTCCGACTAATAAAACCGTGGGAATTTCTGCATCAACTAATCGCCGAAATTGGGCGGCAAAAGCTTGTTTAACATAGGGGGCGGGAGTGGCGTCGGGAAAGGCATCTCCGCCAAATAAGACTAAATCTACGGGTTCTGCGATCGCTCGATCAATACAGCGCCCCAAGGTGGCAGTAAAGTCCTCTAAGCGAGTATTTAACCCGGTTTCGGGATTAATTTGTCCATGGGAAAAACCACTCCCCAAATGAATATCCGAAAGATGTAATATTTTAATCATTACTAAGTTTCTTAAAGTTAATTAATTATAGTATAGGTTTCGAGATTGTAATTGTGTTTACAAAGATCATAAATTATCAGGCGATCGCCAAAATTAGGATATTGAAAAAAGTAGGAAAATTGAGGACAATTCCAGAATATATCCCTTTATTAACCCTAACCCCTTAGACTAGATGCAGAAGTGTTTTAGGAGAGATGCCTTTGACTGAAGCTAATCAATCCATACCGCCGACGTCAACCATCTCGCGTAAAGAGTTACGGGAGTTGGTGCGGGCGCAACTGCAAATGTTACTGGAAATAGGGGATTTAACCGCAGCGAAAAGCATCCTCAAACCCGTACAACCGACGGATATAGCCGAAGCTATCGAAGGTTTACCCGAAACCATGCAGGTGATTGCTTTCCGTTTGCTGTCTAAAGATGAGGCGATCGAAGTTTATGAACAACTTGATTCGAGCGTCCAACAATCCCTGTGCGAGAAATTCAAGCGCCAAGAAGTTATCGACATTGTGGATAAAATGTCCCCCGATGACCGGGTGCGTTTATTTGAGGAGTTACCCGCCTCGGTGGTGCGAAGGATTGTGGCGGAGTTAAGCCCCACCGAACGTCAGTCTACGGCCTTGCTACTGGGTTATGAACCGGGAACCGCCGGACGAATTATGACCCCGGAGTATGTTTCCCTAAAAGAATATTTTACGGTTAGCCAAAGTTTAGAACGAATTCGCAGTTTAGCCCATGTCAAAGAAACGATTTATTCTCTGTATGTGACGGACTCCGATCGGCGATTATTGGGGATTTTATCTTTGCGGGATTTAGTCACTACCCCACTGGATAAAACCGTCGGTGAAATTATGAATCAAGATATTGTTTCTGTGCAAACGGACACCGATCAAGAGGAAGTAGCTGATATTATTCAAAGGTACGATTTTTTAGCAATTCCGGTTGTAGATAGTGAACGGCGATTAGTAGGAATTATTACGGTTGATGATGTTTTAGATATTATTCAACAGGAAGCTACAGAAGATATTTATGCCTTGGGGGGCGTACAAACCGATGGAGATAATTATTTTCAGGTAGATCTGCTCACCGTTGCCCGCCGCCGGGTGGTTTGGTTGTTAGTTTTGTTATTAACAAATAGTGTAACGGGTGCAATTTTGAAATCTCAACAGGATCTGTTACAACAGGTGGTAGCGTTATCATTTTTTATTCCTTTACTAACAGGAACGGGCGGCAATGTGGGAGCACAATCTTCTACCGTGGTGATTCGAGGCATGAATACCGATGAAATTCGAGCCCTGGGGCCATTACAAGTAATTTGGCGGGAGGGATTAGCTGGAGCATTGTTAGGTTCAATCCTAGGGGTTTTAGCCACAATTTGGGCGGCCGTATTTGTGGTATCGGGAAATTTATCCGTTGCCGTGGCTGTGGGTGTTAGTTTAGTTGCTATTTCTATTTTAGCATCGGTGGCGGGTTCGTCTTTGCCTTTTTTATTCCGGTCATTAGGATTAGATCCGGCCTTAATGTCAGCGCCATTTATTACCACGGCTGTTGATGTTTTAGGGGTTTTAATTTATTTTAATTTAGCGCGATTAATTTTGCAACTTTAGGGGAGGTTATAATTTCAATGCCCCCTGTCGATTTTCCCGATCCAACTAGAAACAGAATTCCTAAAAATAATATGTTTAATAAAAAGCAATGGCCGGAATTAGTCGAGTTAATCTTTATTATTGCTGCCATAATTGGTTCCTTTAGTCTTCTCACGGGAAAGTCCATAACCTATGCAGCGATTCCAGGTTCTTTTGCTTTAGGATTAAATTGGTTAAATCGTCAATTGTTAGCCCAACAAATTCGGAAAAATAGTGCTACAAATAAAAGTTTGATTCAGCAACATAAAGCGGATTTAGATCAACTCATGGATCAGTTACAGAGAACTATCTCGACTTTAAATATATCTTCGGGACTAGCGATTAATCCCAATGCTCAATTAGCCCAGGAATTGCAATCTTTAATGGCGGTAATTCAAAATATTTTAGAACGTCAAAATTTATTAGAAAAGACTTTAAGCATGATGCAATCGGAGTTAGAAATTGTTGTGCAAGCGTTCCAAAAACGCCCGGAGTTAGACCAGATTAATAGTTTAACCCATGTGATTGTGGATCTACAACAATTTATTAATCAATTACCCCAATGGGGCAATTTACAACAACATCAAATGAATGAACTCCATCAAAAAGTTGAACAATCTTTAGAAAAACTATCCACAGAAATAGATAATATTCCTAATCAAATTCAACAGGAAGTTAAACGACAAGGAAAGTAGTTGGGTTGTTGGTTATTTAAAATTAAACAAAAATCAGGAGTTCAGTTGTCTAAATCCTGTATGTAATTAATGGAATGATTTCATTAATTAGTAAAAGGATCAACTATATTTAAACTTGAAATTCCTTGAAAATCATCTATATTTCGAGTAACCAAAACTGCCCCTTCTACTAAAGCCGTGCCACCAATAATAGCATCGGGCAGTTTAATTTTATGTTGTTTTCTGATTTGAATAGTTACTTCCTCAATTTTAGGAGTAACAAAAATATTGTCAAACTGCTCTAAACATTCTCTAATAGCTTGATCTTCTTTGACAGATAATCCTGAATAAGATAGTAATTCCATTTTGATAATGGTTGAAATTATAACTTGATTATTAGTCAAAAAATCTTCAGTAAACCATTCAATAACTGCTCCCTCATCAGCAAAATAGTCAATAAAAATATTGGTATCATAAAGATATTTCATTCCCACTCCTGACGTAGTTTTTGAGTATGGGCAATTAAATCCTTTTTCTTAGCTTTCAAAATTCCTCTAACTTGAGCAATTTTATCATAATTTATAGTCTGATCAGTTTTTAAACAATCATCAGGCAAATTTAAAGTAATTGAATCTTGATCTTCACTAATCAAACAATCTTTAGAAATTTTGACAATAGCCATTTATTGATACTCCTATTTGTTAGGGTAATAATTTAATTATAATCCAACTAGGTGCTATAGCAGTCGCCACACCTATTAGGACAAAGAGTGATGCTAAAAGCTAGACGGTGAAGTCTTTTCCTCCGGTGTTCCCTGTTCCCTGTTCCCTGTTCCCTGTTCCCTGTTCCCTATTCTCTGCTATACTATTTATTTTGTCGTCATCGTATAAACTCCATCCCATTCTTCAGGAACAGCAGTTTGTAAATATTGTTGCGATCGCCCGATATGAATTTGTACCGCCCGGTCATCAGGACGCATTTTTTTCGCTTCCTCAAAAATCCGAATTGCTTGCTTAAACTCTTTCGCCAAATAAGCCACTCTCCCTTGATTAAAACAATCTAAAAACTCCCTTACCTGATCATCTAAAGCCATCGAACGATTGCCAATTAACTCATAAATACTCACCGCCTGATTCTTGCCTTTTACCCGCACCCGATCTAACTCCCGTACCCAAATTTTATCCTGGCATAAATGATAAGTCATTTCACTAATAATAATATCACAACCATATTGTTTAGTAATTTGTTCTAAGCGAGAACTTAAATTCACCCCATCCCCAATTACGGTATAGTCCATGCGTTTTTGGGAACCAATATTTCCCGATACCACTTCCCCCGAACTCATCCCAATTCCGATTCTAATTTGCGGTTCATCCGGTCGCATTTGGTTAAATTCCTTCAGGCGGCGACGCATATCTAAAGCAGATTTTACCGCCATCCAAGCATGATTATCGCGCAGGGGTAGGGGCGCCCCAAACACCGCCATTAAAGCATCTCCAATGAATTTATCTAAAGTACCTTCATGGGAAAAAACCGCTTCTACCATGGTTTCAAAATATTGATTTAATAACGCCACCACGTCCGAGGCTTCTAAATTTTCTGTTAAGGTTGTATAACCGCGAATATCGGAAAATAGAATAGTAACTTCCTTGCGTTCTCCTACCATTAAAACATCTTCTCCCAAAGCCATAACCTGTTCAGCTACCCCCGGAGTCATATAGCGATACATGGTGGTTTTCATCCGTTTTTCCCGGCTAATATCTTCTAAAACCACTAACCCTCCCCTAACTCCTCCTTCTGGATTAGTCAGAGGATTAACGGTTAAATTAATACTGCGTTCTATTTGTCTAACTTGCTGTTTAGGATAGATTATATTATTAGGTTGTGGGTCTGAGGGTTCTCCCCAGGGATGATAAAGTTCCGCATTAGAGCGATCGGGAATGCCTAAAATATAGCTAATTTGGATTACATCTCCTTGAGTTTCTTCCTGTTTAATTAAACCCACCGTTAAACTTTGTTCGGGAACATAATGACGGGCGGCATGGCGTAAACTATCTTCTAAACGGAATCTTAAATTTTCAATCGGTAGGACTTCCCAAACATAACGTCCGGCTAATTTTTCTTCCCAATATTGACGAATAGAGCGATCGCCAACTTGTGGTTTTGGACAGCCCAATAATTCCAAAGCCGCATCATTAATCGTGACAATTTTTCCTTGTAAATCCGTAGAAATCACCACATCAGAAAGACTTTGTAAAATATCCTTTTGATATTGCTTTTCCACCATGACATTTTCAAATAACTGAGCATTTTGTAAGGCAATTCCCGCCTGAGCATTAAACGCCCTCAGAAATTCTTCATCGGAATTAGTAAAACTGCCTTTATGTTTATTAATTAACTGAGTCACTCCAATTAATTCCCCGGCCGCATTAAACACGGGCATACATAAAATATTTCGGGTTTGATAGCCAGTTTTGCGGTCAGTGTTGGGGTCAAAACGAGGATCACAATAGGCATCGGGAATATTCAAAACTTGACCCGTGGAAGCCACATATCCGGCAATCCCACGATTAGCAGGAATCCGAATTTCTATCATTTTGGAACCTTCGGCATTCGCTACTTTTGTCCACAATTCTTGAGTTTCTTTTTGTAATAAAAATAAAGTGCTGCGATCGGCCTGCATTAAATCCCGTGCCTGTTCCATCACCGCTTGTAGGGTGGTTTCTAAATCTAAACTTTGTCCTAAAGTTGTTGTTGCTTTTAATAGGGCGGCGACTCCCCGTTGATTTCGGGCGGCTACAAAAAATGATTGACAACTTTCTAAAATAATCCCAATCGAATCGGCAAAAGCTCTAAATTGTTGTTCATCTTCCTCGGTAAATTCCGTATCTCCGGCTTTATTTAATAACCGTACCACCGCCACGGATTCCTGGGGATTTTGGCTACTAAAAATCGGCATACACAGAATCGTGCGGGCATAATATCCGGGGGGTTCATCCACATCCACATCAAATAACTCACAGCCATGAGCATCGGCTACATTCATGCCCTTACCCGTGCGGGCAACATATCCTAAAATTCCCGAATCCATCGGTAAACGGATTTCTTTTGCGAGTCCGGTTTCTTCATTAACTTTTGTGTACCAGAGTTGATTTTTTCCCCGATTAACTAAGAAAATAGTAGTGCGATCAGCTTGTAGAATTTGGCCAATTTTCAGGGTAAAGGCATCGAGTAATTGTTCTAATAAAGTTTCTATTCCTTCATTATTAATCAGATCAATTGCCCGGAGAAATTGCTGAAATTCTGCGGTAATAAAATCTAAAATACAAATAAATTCCCCAATTGGCAGATTTTTAACACGCGCTGCCAATAGGCCCATACGATCCACTTGTGTCAGCGTAGCTAAGATGCTACCAGCATTAGAAAAAGTCATGGGAAGGGGATAGTTTGGGTGAGGGATAGAGAACCGAAAAACTCTGATTAGAGGAGGTTAACTGGCTTTGATCGAATAAA
This sequence comes from Oscillatoriales cyanobacterium CG2_30_40_61, assembly GCA_001873365.1. Classification (GTDB taxonomy): domain Bacteria; phylum Cyanobacteriota; class Cyanobacteriia; order Cyanobacteriales; family Microcoleaceae; genus Planktothrix. Next base: position 9,876 of record MNYZ01000079.1, read on the forward strand.
AACCTTCCCAACTAGAAGATACTCAGATATTGACTAGATAATAACAGACAAAGGATGGTGGTGGTTGCCATCCTTGTCACCGGGTCTGAAGTTTCCACCCCATACTAAGCAACCGAGGGCAGGGAGTAACGGTTTAGAATTCGTTGATAGTAGGAGCGCAGTTGTTGGGTCGCGGCGGCCCATCCCCAGCGTTCGGCTTCTAAACGGGCATTTTGGCGTAGGGTTTCCCGTTCTTGGGGGTTGGCAAATAACCGTTGAGTCGCAGTAATTGCCCCCTGTTCGTCCCGTGGATCGAACAAATAGCCATTAACACCATCGGTGACAATATCGGGAATCCCCCCAGACCGGGCGGCAACTACGGGGGTTCCCGCAGCCATGGCTTCTAATAGGACTAATCCCAGGGTTTCGGTGCGGGAGGGGAAAATAAAGGCATCGGCGGAGGCGTAGGCTGCTGCTAGGTCTTTTCCTCGCAAGTAACCGACGAAATGGGTGGGAGTTCCCTGAAAATGGGCTTCTAGGGCCTGACGATTGGGGCCATCTCCGACTAGGGCTAAACGGGCATTAGGAAGGGTTTCTAAAACGGGTTTAATCCGTTCAATTTCTTTTTCTGCTCCCAAACGGCCGACGTAGAGTAATAGATTGCAGTCCGGGTGTCCCTGGCTTAAGCGATCGCGCATTTCCACACTCGCCCAGCCGGGTTGAAACATTTCCGTATCAACTCCCCTCTGCCATAAATCTAACCTTTCAATTCCGTGATTATCTAGTTCCTGTACCATCGCCGTTGAGGTACAAAGATTTAATTGGGCTTGGTTATGGGCCGCCCTCAACATACTCCAGAGCACCTCCTCCAACATTCCTAGACCATAATGGTGCAAATATTGGGGAAGATGGGTATGGTAGGATGCCACTAAAGGAATATTTAACTTTTTGGCATAATATAGGCCGCCTAGCCCCAATATTGCGGGATTGGCAATATGAATCAGATCGGGCTGGAATTTTTCTAATTCCACACCAATACCCGGATGGGGAATACCGAGTTTTAATTCGGGGTATAGGGGTAGGGGAACCCCTTCTACGCCATAGATTCTAGCCCCTTTATAGTCCGTGAGTCCCCCGGCCGGAGAAATCACCAAAACCTGATCTCCCAACCGTTGTAACTGTTCCACCGTATGACACAGCCGCGTCACGATCCCATCAATTTTGGGCAAAAAAGTCTCAGTGAAAAGAGCAATTCGCATACAAGCTATACACTGATATCAATAGTCCGAGCTTCCCCATCATCTCAGAATTTGCGATCACGGATTTAAGAGGATTTCACGGATTTCACCGATTTTAATTTGTCCCCCAATCAAGTTGAGGGCAGGCCCCCAATCAAGTCGAGGGCTGGGTTAATCTGCGTCATCGGCTTAAATCCTTGATCGGTAATGGGGAATGGGGAATGGGTAATGGGCAATAAACTGATTACTGATTGCCTATTTCTTGATATATCATAAAAAAATAGTGATTTTTGACTAATTTGGGGATTACTTTGTAACAATGACAGTCTCAGAAACTCGTTCTATTCCTTTAGTTGAACTGGCTGCAAGAACTCGTGTAGTGGCACAGAAATTAGGGATATTATCAACAGCAGAAAAAAATCAAGCCATTGAAGCCGTTGCTCAGGCTTTAGAAGCGGCTACATCGGAAATTATTGCCGCCAATGAAGTTGACTGTCGTGCCGCCGAAGCTGAAGGAATTGCTAAACCTTTATATAATCGCCTCAAATTTGATGGGACTAAATTAAAAAGTACCATTGCCGGATTAAGAGATGTTGCTAAATTGCCTGATCCGGTGGGCGTGGTGCAAATTCATCGAGAATTAGATCAGGATTTAATCTTAAAAAGAATTACCTGTCCATTAGGGGTTTTAGGGGTAATTTTTGAGGCTCGCCCGGAAGCGGTGATTCAAATTTCTGCCTTGGCAATTAAATCGGGAAATGGGATAATTTTGAAAGGGGGAAAAGAGGCAATTAATTCTTGTCAAGTTTTAGTTAAAGCCATTCGTCAAGGATTATCGCAAACGGCTATTAATCCCGATGCGGTGCAACTTTTAACCACCCGTGAGGAAATTTTAGAATTATTACGATTAGATGATTATGTAGATTTAATTATCCCTCGTGGGTCTAATGCTTTTGTAAAGTTTGTTCAGGATAATACTCGGATTCCGGTATTAGGTCACGCCGAAGGAATTTGTCATGTTTATATTGATAAATTGGCGGATATTAAAAAAGCGATCGCCATTACAATTGATGCAAAAACCCAATATCCGGCTGCTTGTAATGCGGTGGAAACCCTATTAGTTCATCAAGATATTGCCCGAGAGTTTTTATTAGAAGCGGTAACGGCTTTACAAGCTAAAAATGTTGAATTGCGCGGAGATGATCAAACCCTAAAAATTGTTAATATTCAACCCGCAACGGCGGAAGATTGGTCAACGGAATATAGTGATTTAATCTTAGCGATTAAAATTGTTGAGAATTTAGAAGAAGCGATCGCCCATATTAATATCTATGGTTCGGGTCATACTGACGCTATTATAACAGAAGATCAAACCACAGCAAATACCTTTTTAAATCAAGTCGATGCGGCGGGAGTTTTCCATAATTGTTCCACTCGATTTGCCGATGGATTTCGCTATGGTTTCGGGGCAGAAGTGGGAATTAGTACCCAACAAATGCCCCCCCGCGGCCCCGTGGGTTTGGAAGGGTTAGTTACTTATAAATATCAAGTAGTTGGGGACGGACATATTGTAGAAACCTATTCTGGAAGTAACGCTAAATATTTCACCCATAGAGATTTATAATATCGTAATTGGTAATAGGTTATACTACTAGCCAGGGGTTTTTATCCTTGGCTAATCTGGAGAAATCACTTGTTATGAGTTCAAATAATCAAGACATTCTTATTCAGTTCTATTTAGGTTTATCTCCTGATACTGAAGGACGGAAAATCGAAGATATTTGGCAATGGAAACATGATCGTTTAGAATATATCCATGATTATATTCAATGGTTATTTCCTTTGGTGGAAAAAAGCAATTTTAATCGAAATGCGCCCACATTAAATCCGTCTGTTATTGAAACTTTTAGAAATACTCCCCAATTAAAACAAAGGTTAGGTCAATCTTTATTATTAATGTTAAATTTTTATGGATTAAAAATAGAATCTCAACCCTCTCAAGGGATAAAAATTATTAAAGGTGAAAACTATCAACAAAGAAAAAAAAATGGATTGGTTGGCGAGATCATAACTATTTACGCCTAACTCGAATTTTAACCAGTTTAAGACTATTAGGACTAGAAAATGAAGCTAAAGCATTATTTCAATGTTTAGATGAAATTTATCAAGAAGAAAAGGATAAAATTGGTTCAGAAACCTATAGTTATTGGAAAAATCATTAATATATAATAACGATAATCCGTGAGCGTTTTTACAACTTATTGGTTTTCTTTGTGTCTTTGTGTCTTTGTGGTTAAATTAGGTTTAACAATTATCAATATACCAGAAAAAGCCCCCTAACCTATCATTGATTAGAGGGGCTTTTTGAGATTAAGCTAAACCACTGTTAGGGGTAGTTGGGTTAAACAAACCTACAGTCGCTTGATAGGAAAAGACATTAACAGATGTTACCTGTTCAATGCTCAGACCCGTATATTGAACTAAGGCTTGAGTATTGGCTTGTTTGAAGGCTTCAAAGTCCAGTTCAGGATTATTCGCTAAGAATTCATCGCTGAAAGGTTTATGACCATCTAACAACCCTTTACCCACCATATAGGTCGCAATTTGAGGATTTGTAAGTGCATCAACCGACCCAACATTGTAGTAGGTTAAGACATCTTCCTGCACTTGAGGATCAGCAACGTATGCGTCAAAATCTTTCAACCATTCTGAGGTTTTATTCCCTTTAATTAAACCTTCGCTGGTTGCATAGACCGACAATTCATCGTTGCTAATTTCGGAGTCTCCATTGGTATCAATTTTAGCTTGATTTGCCGCAATATCATCGCCATATTGTTTTTGATACCAAACTAAATCAATTGTTGGAGCCGTACTAGAAACGTCTTTTTGATTTTCAGAAACGTAATTAAAGACTTTCTTAGGATCAATATTGTAGACGTTTTCCTCGCGGTAGTTTCCTAACAATTCTTCCCCGTCTTGATTCACATAGTAGTCAAGATTGGTGTATTTTTTCCCATCTAAATCATAGGAGGAGGCTTGTTCTAGGATAAAGTCTTTGAGGAAAGCTTTATCGAGTTTTTTGAGGTCTTTGGGTTCGATTCCAAAAATCTCGGACAGTTGTTTATTGTATTCCTTGACAAATCCATCAACATCCACAGGCGCGAGCGGTTTTCCTTGGGGAATTGTTACGTCTAAAGCGTGTTGCAGGATGTCGGTATGTGTGAGTTGATCAACAGGTTTGTTGAAGGTGGTTTCCAACTCGGTTTTGTAGGTTTGGCTATAGAATTTGTCGTCAATTTCTGCACCCAGAATCCCACCGTAAACATAGTCAGCTACCAAGGAATCATCGAGTTGAGCAACGGCTGATAAATCAACGTTGTAATGGGTTGCTAGTTCACCTTTGAAAGCTGTTTTTAGGTATTCTTTATCAACGAATTCCAGAGGATTAATTCCTTGTTTAATTCCGTCGCTAAAGGCAAACTTAATCACATCTTTGTCGCTGATTTGATCAACTAAATTGCCATTTCCACTATTAACATTTCCGGGGTTGTCGGTAGGAGGAGTAACGCCATCGGTAGGAGGAGTAACGCCATCTTTGTTTGGGAAGTAGTAATCAACAAGCTGTTGGGCGTAACCTTGCCGATAAGCATTAACATCAATAGCGGTTAGTTGGATACTATTATCCGGTGACACCTGTTTATAAGCGTCGCTCAAGGTAATAGAAATGATGTCTTTATTCGTCAGGGAATTAACATCTTTATCGATTTTAAGATCAGTTAATAACTGCGTTTGTTGCTCAACGCTTAACTGTTCAAATTGATAACGCAGATAGTTTGTATCCAGTTGATTGTAGTCGTTTTTCAGCCAATTTAACGCCACCTGATCATCAACTGCAACGCTATTAATCGCGCTTCCATAGGTGTCTCCCAGATAATCAAGAGCTAAATATTTATCAGGCTGAATATCCTGTTTAACTCCTGCGTCATACATAAACTGTTTGACTTGTTCGAGAGTTAAATCTGCGATATTGGTCACATCTGGATAAGCCGCTTTCAAAGCATCGGTATTGTCCTGAATATACTGTTCATAATCAACAGGGGACAGTTTCAGCGTTTGATTCTGTGTTTTTAACAAATCCTTGAAGTCAGCACTATAGACTAACTGAATGATTTGGGAATTTGTCAAGTCGTCAACGGTGGTGAAAGTTGCGTCTCCACTTCCTAAGAATTGTTTGACTTGATCTAAATTTAATGTTGTGTCAGTAATCAATTTTTCTAGTTGATAACTGACGTATCCCACATCAACTGTTGACAGGTTTTGTGTAAAGGCGGTGAGAATTTGTTCGTCCGTAAGTTGAACAACATCTCCGGCTAAAACATCATCGACTGAAACCGCATAAGCATCCGCTAATTCTTGAGCATAAAGGTTACGCACATAGTTATAGTCAGGTGTGTCGGTTTGTGTTGGTTTCAGAGCCTGATCTGCACCCAGTTTAGTGTTAAAGGCTTCGTTAACAACTAATTCTTTAAGTTGTTCATTTGTTAACGTATCCAACGCCTGAATATCAGTAGTTAGAACCCCATTAACATCTTCGATGGTGATGACATTGTTATCCAACAAATCTTTAATTTGGAATTTCAGATATTGTGGATCAAAGTCTTTTGTTGGATCTATTGGTGGAACTGTTGTTGGATCTTTTGGTGGAACTTCTGTCACCGTAAGCTGTTGAATATATTGTTCAACAGTTACACCCTTGGTAGTAATTTCTTCAGCATCTTCGGTACTGAAATAATCCTTAATTTGTTGTTCGGTAAATTGAGTACCCGCAGGTAAACCGTATTTTGCTGACAGTTCAGTCTGATATTTAGAACCCAAGAAATTCAGATCTAAAGTTTCAGGTTGAACTAACTCAATACTGTCCTGACCTAATGCGGTTTGGAATTCTTCATTGAGTAACAATTCCGTTAGATTTTCGTCGGTAATTGTTTCTAAAGACTCAATTGGTTCAGGTAAGAATTGATTAACCGTATCGAGGGTAAGTTTTTCGTCCGTAACTAACTGTTCTAGTTGATAACGACCATAAACCAGATCGATTTTAATGGGCGTACCACCATCGGTTGTACCACCATTATCTAAGGAAATCAGATTGGCTTTAGTTAACCATTGTTGTGCTAATTCTGGTGTAACTTCCGCTTCAGTAACTTGGGCAAATGCCGCGATTTCTGCTGCTTTATTTTCAACGAGGTAGGTTAGGACTTTATCGTTAGAAACAACCTTGGTTGTATCACCCGTAAGCGAGGCAAGATTCACTCCTAAAACTTCTGCTAAAGCGGGAGCAAAGGTGGCTTTGATGTAATCTAAATTCGGAGCATCTTGAGACAGTTTAATTTCAACACCTGCGCCTAAAGCGGTCTGGAATTCACTGTTATTAATTAAGTCGATAAGTTGTTTTTTGCTCAACAAATCAACGCTGGTAACGGTTGTTCCTAGAACTTGATTGATTTTATCTAAGGTAACAGTTCCCGCTGCAATCAAACCACTGAGTTGAAACTCAACATATCCAGCATCAACGCTAATATATTGACTAATCCATTTTTCAGTAACTTGATCCCCACTAACAATAGCTGCACCAAAGGTATCAGTAATGTACCCTAAATCAATTAATCCTTCCGTACTAAAAGCTTTAGCTTCAGGACTAAAAGCAAACTTGATAATTTGCTGACTAGACAGTTCACTAATGTCTTTAACGTGGTAAGAATCCTTCAGCGCGGCTTCAAGTTCTTTACCGTATTTTTTGACATATTCATTGGTATCAAACCAATTAATGGTTTTGACATCAACGGTTTCCTGTTCATGCAGGTATTGGAGAATTTGTAAGTCGGTAACTTCGGCAATTGTTTCTACACCAAATGTTGCTTGAACATCTCCTGCAAATTTAAACCGGAAGTAGTCAGAATCGAGATCATCAGACCAGCCACCAAAGACAACATCGAGTAAAACATTGGCATCAAGTTCTTGCACAACGCTGACTTCAACACCATATTGAGCGGCGATTTTTTCGGCGTATTCTTGCTTGTAGAATGCCAATCCATCTGCTGAGATAAATTCAGAAAGATTGAGATTGAGTTTGTCAGCTCCTTGGGTAATAAACTGATAGACTTGGGTTTGGGTAATTTCTGTGATGGAAGTAACGTTATAAAACGAAACTAACTGTGATGAATATTGGGCACTGAACGCTGTTAAATCGAAAGTGACTAGGCTCTTTGTTGAGTCAAACTTATCATTGCTGAAGAAGTATTTTTTCAGATCGTCTGGGGTTAATTCTTGGGGATTTTTACCTAAACTATCGGCATATTGTGTGAGTTCATCTGCATATTTATCTAAACAGAATTTCACATCAATAACTGGAGATTTATCACCAAACAGAAAATCAATAATGTTTTCCGGTTTGATATCTGCTCCAAATTGAGCGGTGAGGACATTACCATAAATTTCTTTATAGTATTCGACATCAACGACTTCAGAAATTTGTTGGAGCAATCCCAGTTTTTTGCCTTCACCCGATAAGAAACCCTTGACTTGTCCATCGGTTAAGTCTTTAACATCTTTGACCTTAAAGAAGTCTTTGAGTTCTTTTTCCAGCAGTTTCTCGACTTTCTTAAAGTCAATTGGATTTCCGGTTAATCCCAAGTCTTTGCCAATTCCTAGGATATAAACCTTGATTTTTTCATCCGTTAGGTTAGCAACTTCTTCTTCAGAAATTTTGAAGTAAGCGGCTAACTGAGTGGCGTATTTAACCCGAGAGTATTCAACGTCAATTAGGTAATCTACATTGACACTTTCGAGGATATTTTCACTGCCAATTTCATTAGTTTGTGTGATATTGTATTTCTCGACAATTTGATCGAGATTCAACTGTTTCACATAATCCAAACTGAGGAAGGGAGAAACGGTATGTCCGTTTTTGATTCCTTGTTCTTCAATGAAATTGAGAATCTGTTCAACGGACGGATTTTTTCCTAGCCCAGCGACTAATTCTTTCCCGTAAACAGCTTCTAAATAATTTGAAGAAACTGTCCAAGAAGTATCAATTTTTTGTTCCGGTGGAACGTTATTAATGAACTGGAGAATCTGAATATTAGATAGAGTTAGGACTTGTTCAACGGAAATATTGAAGTAAGCCGCAATCTCTTGGGTGTAAACAACTTTGACGAAGTTAATATTAACCGTAGGAGAGGGATTAACGATAATCTCCGACCCTTCTTGACTGTTAATAAACTCAAAGATTTGTTGATTACTAATGACTTCTAAGCTCAGTCCGAATTTAGCAACCAGTTCAGCGCTATAGGTTGACCGAATAAAATTAAAGTCGATGGAACCGGAGAGTTGATCTCCGCCTTTAATTCCTTCTTTGTCAAGGTATTCTAAAATCTCTTTGTTGGTGATTTTGTCAAGAGTTTTGTCGAAGAATTTCTCTAGTTTTTTAGCCTGATTTTTCTTGACAAAATCAAAATCAAGGAACACAGAGGGACTGTTTCCCGCCTCTAAACCTGCCTCACTAATATATTTGAGGATTTGTGTAAAACTTAGTTCAGAAACGGCGGCAACTTGATAGAAACTTAGTAGTTGTTGACTGTAGGCTTGTAGGTAACTCTGAATATCTACATACACTGAGGTATTAATCCCCAGTTCTAAGCCATTTTGGTTGATAAAATTGATGATCTCAAGATCGGTAACGGTGTTGAGATCTTCAACATTTAAACCCGCTTTTAGTTCAGCTTCATAGGTGACTTTAATATAGTCAAGATTGAACAACTCTGAGGGAAGTTCTGAAGTCGGTTCCTGTGTGGGTGCGGGTGTCGGTTCAACCGTTGGTTCTGGTGTGGGTTCTGGAGTTGGTGCTGTTGTCGGTGCGGGTGTTGGTTCAACCGTTGGTTGTGGAGTTGGTGCTGTTGTCGGTGCGGGTGTTGGTTCAACCGTTGGTTGTGGAGTAGGAGCAGGTGTTACGGTTGGTGCGGGTGTTGGTGCGGGTGTTGGTGCGGGTGTTGGTTCTGGTGCTGGAGTATTGTTGGTAGAACCCTGACTTTCATTGAAAACAATGTTAATAGGAGTGGAGCCACTTCCTTCCGGTGCGGGTGTCGGTGCGGGTGTCGGTGCGGGGGTAGGTACAGGTGCGGCCGCTAATAGCGATACCTGAATAAACTGCTGGAGTTGCTCAATACTAATGACTGAGAGACTACTAACGTTAAATTGCTGTAGAATCTGAGTGACAGAAATATTGGGATTAAATGGACGGTTTTCTCCTAGACCAAATTGCAAAAAATGAGCGAATGCACTAATTTTACCTGTCTGAACAGCTTCCTTAACGTCTGGATTCGCTTCCAAATAATACTTGACATTAAAGAAGGATTTATTGCATTCCCGATCTTCAAATTGACCGAGATTGAAAAAGTGTAAAATCGGATTGACTAAACCCGTTTCTGCTTCGGCTGCAACATCGGGATTTAGGGTTAAATAATCTTGAAGTTTGAATGCAAAACTAAACTCTCGTTTTTCATCAATTCCAACTTCAAAGAAATGTTCAATCGCACTGGTAAAACCGGCTTGAACTGCTTGTTTTACATCAGGATTAAGCTTTAGGTAGTCCTCAATATTAAATAAGAAACTCCATTTACGGTTTTCACTCTGTCCAAAATCAATAAACTGTTCAGCAACACTTAAACCCTGTTGTTCAACAGCAGAGTTAATGTCTAAATTCAGTTTTAGGTATTCACGAACACTAAATAAATTGCTAAATTCCCGATTTTCATAAATTCCATAGAGCAGAAAGTGTTCTTTTGCTGTTAGTGAGTTGGCTTCAATAGCCTGTTTCACATCGGGGTTGAATTTCAAATAGGCATCTTCATCAAAGAGCTTATCTAGTTTTTTGAAGAATTTATCGGGTTTATTGGCTAATTTACCAAGTTTGTCGCCCAATTTGTCTAATTCTTTTGAAAACTTATTCTGGTCATTCATAGTCTTTTCGCCCTTGTAATATCTACGACACAAAAACGGTTGTCTTGCAGACCCCTTCCGAAACCATCAAACCGAACATAAATAAAAGGTTAAACTCGGATTCGGTTTTCAAGGTATTCCTCTGCATATACTAACTTTAAAACATGGATTTAAGACAGTTATTAAGCCTGGGTGAGAAAAATCTTAATTTTAGAGTTTGATGATTAATTTTTTTTGACTTGAAGCACAAAAAACTCCCACCTTTTTTATTGACTTAGGTGGACTTTTTTTTAAATCAAAATCACAAGTTTATTTTTCAACCCTGGCAATAATTCGGGTCAAAAAACCATGATCAACCTCAAGTATAATCCTGATTTACTCTATTATTATTCCCCACACACTTAATTTAAGTATGCCCTCTGTCAAGGCAATTATTAACAGTTTTAAAAAATACTTTTAATCATCGAATTTATAGACGTCATCGGTCTAAGTAGTGGGACATTAATTAGCCCAACTCCCTAAAGATAAATCAATTGTTTAATATTCTCTATTCCCTAGGCCCTGGGTCTCTGGCGTTAACTTGAGATTTGACCTTAATCTGAATCGCGGGTTCTAAAAGCCTTGTTACTGTAGACGTTTGCTCAGACTTAAAGTTCCCAGAATTTTTAAGCAACAAGACGATACCCCATACCCCGTAAGGTTTCAATCCGTTCACTCCCCAACTTCTTGCGCAGATAACCAACATAAACATCTACAATATTTGATCCAGGATCATAGTCATATCCCCAAACCTGATCTAAGAGTTGTTCGCGACTGAGCACTTGACCCGGATGGCGTAAGAAGGTTTCTAACAGTTGAAATTCCTTAGCCGATAGGGTAATGGGTGTTTCTCCCAAACAGACTTGACGGGTGTATAAATCCAGTGTTACTGAGCCAAAGGTTAAGGCCTTATCTTCTTTATTCCCCGATGCGGGATGATGTCGTAAACGGGCACGAACTCGGGCCAAAAGTTCTGCAAATCGGAAGGGTTTGGTGACATAATCATCTGCACCTGCTTCTAACCCCGCTACTTTATCGGTAATATCGTCTCGGGCAGTCAATATAATAATCGGAATTTGTTCCCCTTGACCCCGCAATTGTTCTAAAACTTGAAACCCATCTTGATCGGGAAGTCCTAAGTCGAGAATTAACAAGTCAAATTCATGGGCGAGGGCTTTTTCTACGGCTTCTCGTCCATTACCAGCTAAGGTTGTGGTAAATCCATTAGCTCGCAGTCCCTTTTCTAAAAAGGCGGCAATTCGGGGTTCATCTTCAGCAATGAGAATTCGACTCATGCGGTCATACCTAATAGTTACACAAAAAATGGGTTGAAAGCCCCTAAGTTCTACCCAGGATTTTTCCTGAGTAATATTCATTGTATATTGAGTAGATATCCGTTGTCTTGACCAAATCGGCCCATAGCGATTAATAAACTAGCAAGCCAATTACAAAACCAGATTAGCGATCGCCTTGAGCAAAGACTATAATTCTATCAGAATAATCGAAACCTCAATATAGCAGTCCTAAATCATTATCAAGAGCATGATATAATGATATACACTACTTGATTATGACAATAAAAATTATGAATGACTTACAACAGGCAGAAAAAGAGCGGAACAAAGAAATAGCTGAATTAGAAATTTTAATTGAGAGTAATCTTTCGGCAAGAGAACTAAAACGAGCAATAGCTGTCAGGATGGCGCTCACCGGTAAAATTTACCGTGAAATCAGCCAAATTTTAGGTGTAAGCGAATTTTTTGTTGGGCATTGGAAAAAAGTTTTTAAAGGCAAAGGAATCGCTGGATTAAAACTAG
>MNYZ01000024.1 GCA_001873365.1 Oscillatoriales cyanobacterium CG2_30_40_61
TGCCTCCCCTGCCTCCCCTGCCTCCCCTGCCTCCCCTGCCTCCCCTGCCTCCCCTGCCTCCCCTGCCTCCCGGTGCTCCATTATATTAAAGCCTCGCTGTTACGGTAGTTGAAGGCTAGGTCTAGGAGTTTTGCCCAACGTTTTTGGACTTGTTTGGGAGTGCATTTGAGGATAGAGGCGATCGCTTTATCGTTTTCTTCTTGGTCTTTGAGTTGTAATAACTGTTGTTGTTCGGCGGATAATTGGGCTTGGAAGGCTTGCCATTGTTCGCCCGTCATCCCTAATTTTTGGTTAATATCTGCCCCTAACCATTCATGGACGAGTTTCCAGTTATTAGACCGGGCAAATTTTTCAACGTGGTATTTAAACCGTTGTTGCAGATAGTCCCGTTCCCGGGCGGTTAAACCCAGAGCTTTATCAATATCGCAAGCTTGGAGATCTTGCATTTTTAGTTTTAAATATTTGACACAATCGGTTTGTCCTTGGGATTCTAAATATTGAATTAGTTCATTAAGCACGCGATCGCGTAAAACACTTTCTGAGGGGTCAACGGTTTCAGAAACCATTTTTTCTCTAATTTGCTGCATCGCCGAGGTTCGACTTTGGGCTTCAGATTCTTCGGTTTTGCCGCCTTCAACGGCCAATTCAATATCCATAGAAGTTTCCGGGGGTTGACCTTTAGCAAACCCTTGGGCGCGTAACACAATTAACCGTTGACGGTTGCGACCGGGTAAACCGATCTGACGTTTGGCATACTGTTCGGTAAAAGCCATATATTCCGCCAATTCTAAACGGGTATGGGGAGTATAACTGGCTTCGGTTTGGTGTTCCCGACGAAAAGCCCGCAGAGACTCGACATAAAATCCTTGTAAAAAGTCTTCAATTAAGTTGTAACGGGCTTGGAAGCTCAACTGAGACTCAAAGGAAGCCACGTGACGGTAGACCATGGCCGCCAGGTGGGAGTGAAGTTCTACCCGACCTTGACGGGAACCGAGTTTGTAATATTCTAAGCACTTTTGCAACCGATGACGGGCTAAACTTAACTGCCAGGTTTGCACATCGCCAGAGGTTTGAATGCGGTTACTTTTTTCACAAATGCGTTCTACTTCTAGGGCCATCCGTAGTGTTACTGTCCGACCACTGGCGGGAAGGGTTTTGACGGCTGTTTGCAATTCTTGTAATAACAGTTGAGCTAGGGCTTGGGGATCAATAGAATTAAGGGTAGCTTCAGAATCTGGAATCGAAATATCTTGTGCAAACATGATGGGTTTCCTTGGGTAAAGCACTGTGTACAGAAGGCGAGAGTTAAAGGCGGTTTGGTATTTCCTGATTCAACTCTCTACACTTTGAATAGTAGAAGCAGCCCCTTTGGAGTAGTGATATCAATGTTCCACTCTCTGATGTAACTAATTAGATGCGCTGGGTTTATCCTCTACACTCCGCCCTAGTGCATTACCCTGAAAGCCTTATATAATCAGTATTATAACCCTATTTTATTTTTCCAGATCACAGCAAGTTTTACCCCAGGTTGCCGATACTATTAATAGACCGGTTGCACAACTGGCTACTATGTACCTCAAGGAGTGATCGTATTTCGTTCAAGCCTAGACTCTATCTAATACAGGACTTACGCACCCAACCAAAGAAACCGGGTTTTTTTACGAAAATACTGCGTTGTGACCCACATATTTTCTAAAAAACCCGGTTGATCGGGCCCCATGCGTAAGTCCTATAATAATGAATTTAGGGATTTGCGCCCTTTGATTTTCGGTGACTGCCATCCCCAAAAACCCCCAATCGGTCAATAATAGGGATATCAGAATACCATGGGACACAACAATGGCTAACCCAAAGCGAGATCCAAAACTCAGGCATATTGTTTTGACATCTCACCCCACCTCCTACGGGACTAAACCCATTCCCATTAACTGGGGAAACGCCGATCCTCGCCAACGAGGCCCCCTGATCGGCACCTTGACCGATCCGAGCCATCGCAACGTTATTGGCACACATTCGGGCTCCTACGCCATTTATCGGGCTTTAGCCGTTGTTCAGGGAAGCCTGAAAACCGATCACCGTGCGGACTTAACTAATACATCCCCCTTTGTTAAAATTGGCCCCCACCCCAGTTGGGCTGATCCCGATAAAATTGTCGCCCTTGATCCTTTTGGGGCAGTAATTGGGGAAGCATTTACCGAATATTTGGAAAAAGGCTATGATATTCGCCCGACTATTGCGATTACAAAAGCCCATATTAATATGCCCGAATTATATGAGGCTGCCACTAAGGGACGGTTGACAATTGATGGTAAAATTATGAAAGAAAATGGCGATTTAGTGGTAACAAAAGCCGCTATTGAACCCGTTTGGTATCTGCCCGGAATTGCCCGGCGTTTAAAAGTGACAGAAAGTGATTTACGTCAGGCATTATTTGAACAAACTGGCGGAATGTTTCCTGAGTTAATTACTCGTCCTGATTTACAAGTATTTTTACCTCCGATTGGCGGAGTTACGGTTTATATTGTGGGAGATATGGCGGCAATTACCGATCCCGATCGCCCGGTGGCGGTTAGAGTCCATGATGAGTGTAATGGGTCGGATGTTTTTGGGTCGGATATTTGTACCTGTCGCCCCTATTTAGTCCATGGAATTGAAGAATGTATTAAAACAGCCCAGAAAGGCGGTGCAGGGGTGATTGTATACTATCGAAAAGAGGGCCGAGCTTTGGGAGAAGTCACGAAGTTTTTAGTTTATAATGCCCGAAAACGTCAAACCGGAGGCGATCGCGCTGATGCCTATTTTGAACGGACAGAATGTGTAGCCGGAGTTCAAGATATGCGACTTCAAGAGTTGATGCCGGATGTCTTACACTGGTTAGGAATTACTCGGATTGACCGTTTAGTTTCGATGAGTAATATGAAATATGATGCTATTATCAATTCTGGGATTGAAGTTGTTAAACGGATTGCTATTCCTGATGATTTAATTCCGGCGGATGCTCAAGTAGAAATAGAAGCAAAAAAAGCGGCTGGATATTATACGGAAGGGGAAGTTTTAGACCCGGAAAGTTTACTCGAGATCAAAGGTCGAGATTATTAACCCGTTGTTGCGCTTCAGCGCACAAAATCCTAAGTTAATGGGAATTACGAATTACGAATTACGAATTACCCATTCCCTATTCCCTATTCCCTATTCCCTTGCCATAGAATATAAGATTAAAATGCAGAATCAAGAAAATGCGATCGCCTATTTTCGTTCTCCTGAAGCTATTCGAGAACGGTGTAATTTTATCTTTAATTTAGCTTTATCTGATCAGTTGCAACACTTTCGCTATCATCCAGAAAAGTTAGAATTTGTTGCTAATTTTGTTTTAGATAATATTCATCAAAACTACCCGGAGTTGAATGTTCCTTTCCATTCTCGATGGCGACATTTTGAGGTCGGGAATATTCCTCGGATGCAAAACTTACAAAAAAAATTAAAGGATTTATCCCCAATTGAACAAACCCAAACTAAACTTGATTTAGCTATTATTAGTGTATTACTCGATGCTGGAGCGGGGGAAAAATGGTATTATCAAGAATCAGAAACCGGGTTAATTTGGCGACGTTCTGAAGGGTTAGCGATCGCCAGTTATGAAATGTTTAGTCAGGGTTTATTTTCTAGTGATCCTGAATATCCTTTGCAAGCTGATGTTCAGGGATTAATTAATTTAACAGAATCCCAATTAATCACCGGATTTCAAGTTAATGAAAATAACCCTTTGACGGGAATTAAAGGCAGATTAGAACTCTTAAAAAAACTCGGTGAAACTTTATATAATTATCCGCATTTATTTGGAGAAAACAACCCTAGACCGGGGAAATTAGTTGATTATTTTTTAACTAAAACTCATAATAATAAACTCAGTGCTGTGATTGTTTTAACGGCTATTTTAGAAGGATTGGGAGAAATATGGCCGGGACGATTAACCCTAAATCAAGTTAATTTAGGGGATGTTTGGTATTATCCTGGGTTAGAAATCTTAGACTCAGAATATCCCTTTGTTCCTTTCCATAAATTATCCCAATGGTTAACCTATTCTTTACTGGAACCTCTACAGGATTTAGGATTAGAAATTATTGATTTAGAGCAATTAACTGGATTAGCAGAATATCGCAATGGGGGATTAATTTTAGATTTGGGATTATTAGAATTAAAAGATATTAATTTATCAAAACAACAACACAAACCCGATGCTACTGTGATTATAGAATGGCGATCGCTGACTATTATTATACTCGATAAAATTGCAGAAATTATTCGCCAAAAACTCAACCTTACCCCCCAGGAATTTCCTTTGGTTAAAGTCCTACAAGGTGGCACCTGGAACGCTGGACGAGAAATTGCTAAACAACGCCGTTCGGATGGTTCTCCGCCTCTGAAGTTAGACAGTGATGGAACTGTATTTTAATTTAACTATGCCTTGAGCAATTAATTTTTATGGCTAAAATTGATTACTAAAAAAGTAGAAATGCGCCTATAGTCTGACAGCATTGTGGCACGCTTGGCACATCTCTACAGAACAGGACTTACGCACCCAAGCAAAGAAACCGGTTTTTTTTGTGAAAATACTTCTTTGTGACCCACATATTATCTAAAAAACCCGGTTGCTCGGGCGACGGTGCGTAAGTCCTACAGAAAGAAACCGGTTTTTTTTGTGAAAATACTTCTTTGTGACCCACATATTATCTAAAAAACCCGGTTGCTCGGGCGACGGTGCGTAAGTTCTACAGAAGTCAGAAAGTAAGAAGTAAGAATTTAATTCTTAATTCTTAATTTCGATTAAGCGGCTAAAGGGGGGACGGTTTGAACCCATCCAGGTTGTTGAACTTCGCGCAATACATAATTACCAGGAGCAATGTTAGCAAAAACGTAGCTACCATTGGCATCGGTTACGGTTGTCGGTTCTGTGGGTTCAAGAATGCCGTTATTATTGGCATCAATATAAATTGTCCACCCCTGTAAAGGGGTTTCACCCGCATCAAACAAACTATTGGCGTTGGTATCATTGAACTTGATGCCACTAACGGAACCGAATTGACGGTTACCAAAGTTGATAGCTGCATTGGTGCCACCAGTAATGCCAACGGGGCCAGGGTTAGGGGTCGTTTGTGTCCATCCCGTTTGCTGAACTTCGCGCAGGGTATAATTTCCTACGGGAACGTTCGCAAAGGTATAGCGACCATCCGCGCCTGTAACGGCAGTTGCTTCTGTGGCGTCAAGGGTGCCATTGCCGTTGGCATCAATAAAAATCGTCCACCCGGGTAGGGGGGTTTCACCCGCATCAAACAGGGCATTGGCGTTCGTGTCACTGAACTTTAAACCTGTGATCGTGCCAAATTGGTTATTACCGAAGTTAATTCCGGTGACATTAGCACCACCTGTTAAGCTGATTGTGCCAGGGTTTGGGGTTGTTTGCACCCATCCTGGTTGCTGTACTTCCAGAACATTATAGTTACCCGGAGGAATGTTCGCGAAGGCATAACCGCCGGTAGCGTTGGTGACGGTGGTGGGTTCCGTGGGTTCGATGATGCCGTTACCATTGGCATCAATAAAAATCGTCCAGCCGGCTAAACCTGGTTCTCCGGTATCGACAGTGGCATTACTATTCAGGTCATTAAATTTAATCCCACTAATGGAACCAAACTGACGGTTTCCAAAGTTGATAATAGCATTGGTTCCACCACTGACCCCGATAGCGCCAGGGTTCGGTGTGGTTTGTGTCCATCCCGGTTGCTGAACTTCCCGCAGGGTATAATTTCCGGCGGGAACATTAGCGAAGGTATAACGACCATCGGGGCCGGTTACGGTTGTTCCTTCTCCGGCGTCGAGAGTCCCATTATTGTTACCATCGACAAAAATTGTCCAACCCTGTAACGGTACTTCTCCGTTATCAAATAGGGCGTTACCGTTATTATCATTAAATTTGATTCCGGTGATCGTACCAAATTGGTTATTACCGAAGTTAATTCCGGTGATATCTACACCGCCAGTTACGCCCACAGGGCCGGGGTTAGGGGTGCTTTGTACCCATCCGGCTTGCTGGACTTCTCTGATGGTATAGTTGCCGGGAGTTAAGTTGGTGAAAGCATATCCACCATTGGCATTTGTAACTGTGGTGGGTTCTGTGGCCTCTAGGGTGCCATTATTGTTAGCATCAATAAAGATTGTCCATCCGGCTAAACTGGGTTCTCCAGGGGTCAGCAAGGCATCTCGATTGAGATCATTAAATTTAATTCCACTAATGGAACCTAATTGAGTATTACCAAAGTTAATTCCGTTAAGGTTTTGTCCTGCATTCACCGAAATGGGAGCCGGGTTCTGGCGACTTTCCCTAGTAATGGGATCAGCAGCACTGTCTGCGAAGATTGCAGAAGTCGGGCTAGGGGAAGATAAATCAAAAAAATCAGCCATAAAATCAATTGTCCTTTGATGATAGGGAATTGACGACCCTTTGGTGGTTGTTCTGACGATCACCCAGAATCTGGGTATCATGCTACCCTATATTTTGTTTTTCATCTAGTTTAGAATTAAAATAATTTATAAAACTGAATTCACCACAGCCAGATAATGGCCGTGATTTATCGGCTAATCAAATAGTTAAAATTTATTGATCTGCTCCTGACAAAAACAGACGCGCCCTTGCACGTCTAGCCACTGATCACCGATAACTGATCACTGATTTAACGGAACATACTGCTCACGGAGCTATCCTCATGAATGCGCCAAATCGTTTCACCGACTAAATTGGCAACGGACAAAACCTTTAACTGATCAAATTGTTTCTCGGGTACGAGCGGAATCGTATTAGTCACAATCACTTCTTCAAGTAGCCCACTAGATAGACGTTCAACGGCGGGGGGAGAGAACACCGCATGGGTGGCACAGGCGTAAACTTGACGCGCCCCTTCTCGACGCAATAAACGAGCCCCCTCACAAATTGTACCCGCCGTATCAATCATGTCATCGACTAAAACGGCGGTTTTACCCTTAACATCACCAATCACATTTAGAACTTCGGCGACATTATGGGCTTGACGGCGTTTATCAATAATCGCTAAAGGGGCGTCATTGAGTTTTTTAGCAAAAGCTCTAGCCCGGGCGACTCCACCCACATCGGGGGAAACAACTACCAGATCGGGTAATTGTTTACTGATCAGGTAATCTAAAATTACCGGAGAACCGTAGACATGATCAACGGGAATATCAAAATATCCTTGAATCTGGGCTGAGTGTAAATCCATGGCCAGAATCCGACTAGCACCCGCTTCAGTAATCAAGTTAGCCACTAATTTGGCGGTGATTGACTCACGACCTGCGGTTTTGCGATCAGCTCTGGCATATCCGTAATAGGGGATAACGGCTGTAATTTGGCGGGCAGAAGCCCGTTTACAGGCGTCGATCATGATCAATAACTCCATCAGGTTATCATTGACCCGATAGCAGCAGGGTTGGATTAAATAAACATCACAGCCTCGAATAGATTCTTGAATCTGGATGTAAATTTCTCCATCGGCGAATCGCTTACGAACCATTGGCCCTAAGTCAATTCCTAAATAACGGCTTACCTCTTGGGAAAGAGGAACATTTGCCGAGCCTGAAAATAGTCGTAACCGACCATGATCAGCAACCAATGGCTCAGAGTAAGGAAGGGGTAATATAGCAGAACGGATCACGGCGAACCCTCACAGTTCATTCACAGTTCATTTGTCACAATTTTATCATGTATTTATCAGTAATCGGTAATCACTAATCAGTAGTTCGTAGTCAGTTTTAACCGTTAGGATTGTGCCTAAGCCCTATAATATAAGGGATTAATTTCTTTTATTAGTGGTTTTTTCCAATACTCATCTCCATTTACGCATGACTCAAACTGCTATTCCCGTTGGAACAATTTTGCAAAACCGTTACCGCTTGATTAGCATTTTAGGTCAGGGGGGGTTTGGTCGTACCTATTTAGCTGAGGATCAGGGACGGTTTAACGAGCGCTGCGCTCTGAAAGAATTTATTCCTGTCCAAACCGGAACCTACGCCCTGGAAAAGTCTCAGGAACTATTCCGCCGGGAAGCGCAAATTCTCTACCAAATTCGTCATGCTCAAATCCCCCAATTTGGAGCGGTCTTTGAAGAAAACCAACGGTTATTTTTAGTTCAAGATTATGTAGAGGGAAAAACTTACCACGCCCTATTAATGGAGCGAAAAAATACCACGGCGGGTTTACCTAAAACCTTTACAGAGTCAGAAATTGTTTTATTTCTCAGGCAAATGTTGCCGGTTTTAGCTCATATTCACAATTTAGGAATTATTCATCGAGATATTTCTCCAGATAATATTATTTTACGTCATCAAGATCAACTCCCAATCTTAATTGATTTTGGCGTGGTGATTGAATTAGCTACCCGGATTAATACCCCTGATTTAACCTTACCTCCGGCGACTCGGGTGGGAAAATTAGGTTATGCTCCCTTTGAACAAATTCAAACCGGACAGGCATTTCCGAGTAGTGATTTATATGCTTTAGCGGTGACGGCAATTGTTTTATTAACGGGTCAGGAACCTCAATATTTATTAGATCAAACGACATTATCTTGGAATTGGCAACCCTATACTAATGTCAGTTCTAATTTCGCTCAAATTATCGATAAAATGTTAAGTCGGCAACCGAGCGATCGCTATCAATCAGCCCCAGAAGTTGAACAAGCCCTACAAACCCTAAATCAGCCGTTAAATTTTCCCCCAACCCAACCCCATCAACCCCGTCCGACATCCACTCCCCAACCTCCGAACCCTGATTTTTCCCAACTCCCCACCCTGGCGGTGGGACGGCCGTTAGTAACTCCACAGGTACAACAGCAGGCTCAGAATAATAATAGACCTGTGGTTGCCAACTCTCCCCAAACACCTGACCCGGATTTTTTGGGATCTCAACCCATCTGGGAAAAACCCGCAACACTGATAGTGGTGGGTTTTCTGGTAGCTTGTTTAGCCGCTTGGGGTTCCTTGACTTTGGTAAAAGGATTACTCAAAGCCAAGGATCATTCCCCCGATGATCAGCCTTCACAGGTGAATCCCCCGATCGCCAGTCCCTCCCTTCCCTTACCAGGAATACCATTACCGAATTTGACACCGCCGCCGAGTTTACATCCGGTGCTTCCGACAACCACACCAGGGGGGCCAACAGCCTCCACAGAACGCCTAAATTTGGCCGTTGGGGATGCCAAGGTGGTTGAGGGAAATCTCCAAGCCAGTGAAGCGATTAATTATGTGGTTTCGGCTGAAGCGGGACAACAGTTTTATGCGTCTGTCAGTGGGGAGGGAGTATTATTAACCTTGATTGGCCCGGATCAACAACCAATTAATCAAGCCACATCGGTATCGTTATGGCAGGGAACTCTGCCGATAACCGGAGATTATACGGTGATTCTCAAGTCTATTCCTGGACTAGCGAAAACTGACTATAAGTTAGAGTTAACCTTGATTAATTCCCTTCCCCCGATTATTCCCTCAGAACCCGAACCCGAACCCATTCCCTCTGCTGAACCTGAACCGATACCCCAACCAACTTTTGCACCTGAACCGATACCCCAACCAACTTTTGCGCCTGAACCGATACCTCAACCCACCTTTGCACCCGCACCACAACCTACCCCCGAACCTACTCCCGCACCTACCCCCGAACCTACTCCCGCACCTACCCCCGAACCAACTCCCGAACCAACTCCCGAACCGACCCCGGAACCGACCCCAATTCCCGCACCGTCACCAACCCCGGAACCCCCGGTGGAAAGAATCTTTGAACTGAATCTGAACCCAGATATAGAATGATGGTTTTCCGGGGTGATTTTTGGGTGTCAGGAGAACCCTAACTCAATGGCTGGCAACTTTTTCCGTTAGACTATTGAAGCATAGAAAATATTAAGCGCGGTGAGAATGGTGAAACAAACTTTATTGATTGCTGGAACGGATACGAATGTGGGAAAAACAGTATTGACTACTGCGTTAATTTCCTATTGGCAAACCTATTATTTATCTCGAAGTTTAGGGGTTTTTAAACCGATTCAAACTGGCCGGGGCGATCGAGAATTATATACTCAAATTTTTACTTTAAATCAGTCGATTGAAGAAATTAATCCTCTACATTTTGCAGCCCCACTTGCACCGCCAATTGCAGCCGACTTAGAAGGAAGAATAGTCGATTTAAAGTTAGTTTGGTCGCAGTTATGTCAGTTACAAAAAAGTCGGGATTTTGTGTTAATAGAAGGCTTGGGCGGTTTGGGTTCTCCGGTGACTGATGAATTGATTGTTGCTGATTTAGCACGGGATTGGCATTTACCGACTATTTTAGTGGTTCCGGTTCGTTTAGGTGCGATCGCTCAGGCGGTGGCTAATGTTGCTTTGGCTCGACAGACAGGGGTATTATTAAAAGGATTAGTCTTAAATTGTGTCGAACCCTGTTCAGAACAGGATATTGAAAATTGGACTCCCGCCCATTTAATAGAATCTTTAACCCAAATCCCAGTTTTAGGAATTTTACCCCATCTTGATACACCAACCGATCGAGAAAAACTGACTCAAATTGCTGCGGATTTAGACTTAGAAACTATTTTTAATAAATCAAAAATAATCTAATTTTAAAATTCTCAATAAATCTAGGGCGGGTTTAGGTAGATGATTTGTGTAGTTGAAAGATTAATTCCCAACCCGCCCCTACAGATATTAAAATAGGGAATAAATCTAGGGCGGGTTTAGGTAGATGATTTGTGTAGTTGAAAGATTAATTCCCAACCCGCCCCTACAGATATTAAAATAATGTTATAATCAGTTTTAACCCTTAATAAATTTTTCAGATTTTCTGCATACCAATGGTTTCTACAATTCCCTGCTTAAATTCAGTTAATCTCTCACAACTGCGACTAGATATCCGTAACTTACAGCCGCAGTTAATCGAATGGCGTCGCCATCTACATCAGTATCCCGAATTAGGATTTAAGGAAACCTTAACGGCGGAATTTGTAGCGGAAAAACTCAAAAAATGGGGAATTGAGCATGAAACCGGAATTGCTAAAACCGGAATTGTGGCTATTATTGATAGTGGAAAACCCGGGCCAGTTTTAGGGATTCGGGCTGATTTAGACGCCTTACCAATTCAAGAGGAAAATGATGTTTCTTATAAATCCCAACATCAGGGAATAATGCACGCCTGCGGCCATGATGGTCATACGGCGATTGCATTAGGAACTGCTTATTATTTAGCCCATCATCGCCATAGTTTTCAAGGGTTAGTCAAAATTATTTTTCAACCCGCCGAAGAAGGGCCCGGCGGTGCTAAACCGATGATTGAAGCGGGGGTTTTAAAAAACCCGAATGTGGATGCTTTAATTGGATTACACCTGTGGAATAATTTACCATTGGGAACTGTGGGAGTCCGTAGTGGGGCGTTAATGGCGGCGGTAGAAAAATTTCAATGTACAATTTATGGAAAGGGGGGACATGGGGCGATTCCCCATCAAACTATTGATTCAATTGTGGTTGCTTCCCATATTGTTTTAGCTCTACAAACTATTGTTTCTCGGAATGTTAATCCCTTAGATGCAGCCGTTGTCAGTGTGGGTTCCCTTCATGCTGGAAGCACCGATAATGCCATAGCGGATAGTGCCAAAATGTTAGGAACAGTGCGCTATTTTAATCCTGCTTATCAAGGGTTTTTCGGTAGTCGGATTGAACAAATTATTGCTGGAATTTGTCAAAGTCAGGGGGCAAGTTATGAACTTAATTATGCTTCTTTATATCCGACCGTATTTAATGATAAACGAATCACGGAGTTAGTACAAAGTGTGGCGGAAACTTTAGTTGAAACTCCCGCCGGAGTCGTGCTTGAATGTCAAACTATGGCGGCGGAAGATATTTCTTATTTTCTCCAAGCTGTTCCGGGTTGTTATTTCTTTTTGGGTTCGGCAAATGCGGATAAAAATTTGGATTTTCCCCACCATCATCCCCGGTTTGATTTTGATGAAACTGTTTTAGCTATGGGGGTAGAAATGTTTGCACGCTGTGTGGAAAAATTCTGTATTTCAAAACTTTGATAACTGATGACTGGTACAGACGCGCCATGGCACGTCTCTACGGATGACTGATTATTTTTATTTGCAAAACTCAAATTTAGCAAGATCTTTAGGTAAGGATGCAGCATAGGGAACCTGAACTCCTTTCGGTGCTAAAATACCAATTCCATAAACACATCCGTCCTTTTTGCTACAACTAGCCATATTCAGATTGAGCTCATAAATATTAGCAGCCGGAGGTTTAAATGGCATCACAGATAATGTATCTTTTTCCGATTGTAAAACCTTCCCATCCAGGGTTTTAATACTTAAATTTACATCGCTACAATTTTCGTCACAATAGCCCACAAATAAATATTCTATCGCTGGGTCAAGTCTAATAGTTAAAGGAGCATTTGCCTTCGCCGGCCCCTTACGGACAATCGGCCAAAATGCCAACTCAAAACCGTCTCTCCCCGCATCTTTAACTACTTCTTGGAGTTTACAAACAACTGTTTTCTCCTCTGCGGTGAGTTCCCTAGCAACCGCAGTCCCCAGGAACACGGTGCCCAACAGAAGCGCAAATCCAGGCCCGATTAAATGTTTGCTGTTCATCGATAATTTTTGGGAAGGGATAGTACGTTGCGAAATTGAAAGTATTCAGGAGAATATCACATTTTGGCAAAATTGTTACTATAGTGCTACGCATTACAGTTAGGACACTTTTGAGTTCTGAAACCCTTTCACTGCTTACTGTTCCGGTGTTCCCTGTTCCCTGTTCCCTAGGGCTATAGCATTATGGGCTTTTAAGTCATCTATCGTAAATAGACTTTGAAATTCTAAGCCTTCGTGCTGATAAAGTTCGCCGCCGCCCTGTTGTCGGTCAACTAAAGCAATAATATGATGGGCTTGATATCCCGAATCCTGTAGGCGTTTGACCGCTTTCATCGCCGACTGTCCCGTAGTCACCACATCTTCTAAAACCACCACCTGGGAGCCCGGGGGTAAAGTTGGCCCCTCAATATAGGCCTGGGTTCCATGTCCTTTGGCTTCCTTACGAACAATTAAGCCAAAAACTGGCCGATTTTCATAGGCGGAAACCACGCTCACCGCCGATACCATCGGGTCAGCACCGAGAGTTAATCCGGCCACCGCTTGGGTATCTTCGGGTAACATGGCTAATAATAAACGGCCGATAGCTAAGGCGCCATGGGGGTGCAAAGTGACTTGTTTCCCATTAATATAGTAGGAACTCTGTTGACCCGAAGAAAGTACAAAATCCCCTTCTTTATAGGCAAGTTGACAGAATAAATCTAGTAACCAATGCCGCAAAGTTGTTAAATCCGTTGTGGCGATGGACTGATTCAGAATTACCGGATGTTGATGTTGATCCATTGATGATGACAAGGGTTTGAGTGCACTTTATTAGTTTACTATAAAAGTTGATAAATTTTATAAAGATTTATAATTTATTATCAAGATTAAGAGTTGCCATTTAGGAAAAATTGGCATAGGATAGAGGCAAGTTTCTCTGGATTGGGTGAAAATATGAATCGGAAACAAACAAGCCTCCCCAAGTTCCCATCTTTTGCACAAATTCCGGTTCTGTTCACTTCCGGGGTTATGGTTCCATCGGTACTGTTTGTTTGCCTATTTCCCACTTCAATTAGGGCACAAACTATTATTCCGGCAAGGGATGGAACCGGAACCCAGGTCACGCCCCAGGGAAATCAGTTTAATATTAATGGTGGCAGTTTATCAGGAAATGGGGCGAATTTATTCCATAGTTTTGAAAAATTAGGACTCTCTCAGGGTCAAATTATTAACTTTATTTCTAATCCGAATATTCAGAATATCTTAGGACGAGTCACCGGGGGAGAAGCATCTTTTATTAATGGGTTAATTCAAGTTACGGGGGGAAATTCTAACCTATTTTTAATCAATCCGGCGGGAATTATTTTTGGAGAAAGTGCCAGTTTAAATATTCCAGCTTCCTTTACCGCAACTACCGCCAATAGTATAGGATTTGGGAATCAAAATTGGTTCCAAGCTATCGGGGAAAATCCATGGCAAACCTTAGTCGGAACTCCTAGGGATTTTGTGTTTAATTCCGAAAATCCTGGGAGTTTAGTTAATTTAGGAAATCTCACGGTTTCCCCTGGGCAGAATATAACCTTATTAGCAGGAACAGTTTTAAATACTGGAACAATTTCAGCCCCCGCCGGAAATATTACCATTGCATCGGTAACGGGGGAAAATTTAGTTAGACTTTCCCAAAAAGGACACCTATTAAATTTAGAATTAACCTCAGATATTCCTGAAAATAATTCTACCTTTACCGCCCTATCCTTACCGGAATTACTCACCGGAGGAAATTCAGTTAGTGCGAGTCAAGTTAAGGTTAATGAACAGGGACAGGTTGTTTTAACTGCTTCGGGAATTACCGTTCCCACCACACCGGGAACTACAATTTTATCAGGAACAATTGATGTGAGTTCCCCGACCCAACTGGGGGGAAACTTAGCGTTAACTGGAGAAAGAATCGGCTTAATTAATAGTACCTTAAACGCCTCGGGATTAATCGGAGGAGGAACGGTTTTAATCGGGGGAAACTATAAAGGATTAGGGGATTTTCCCAACGCTCAAAAAACTTTTATTAGTTCCGATTCTTTTATTAATGCTAATGCTTTAGACACCGGAAATGGCGGAACAGTTATTATTTGGTCTGAAGATTTAACTCAAGTTTATGGTTCAATTCAAGTGCGGGGGGGAGTACAAAGTGGAAATGGGGGATTTGTTGAAACCAGTAGTCGCGGTATTTTAGATATTAACACCGCCCCCGATATTTCCGCCCCCACCGGGTTAGGAGGAACCTGGTTAATTGACCCGAATAATATTGATATTGTTGATGATACGGAAGGAAATACAAATATAAATGAAGATTTTTTAGATTCGGATGAATTTCTATTTAATACCAGCGATGATAATGCTAGATTAAGTGTTTTTGTCTTAAAGTCGGCGCTGAGTGAAGGGAATGTTGTTGTAGAAACTGGAGATGTGGGAAACAATTCCCAAGATGGGAATATTACCTTTCAAACCTCCTTTGATTTTAATGGAATTGGTGGAGAAAAAAATTTAACCTTAAATGCGGCAGGTAATATTATTCTGGATGGACACAATATTAGCGATAGTATCCCAAATGATAGTGATAAATTAAACCTGAATTTTAAGGCGGATTTTGACAATAATAATAATGGTGCTGTTTATATTAATAACGCTACTATTAATACTAATACGGGAGATTTTACCGCAACGGGTCGAGGTAATGCTCTTTTCCATACTGGGGTTTTCATTAATAATAGTCAAATTAATACTTTAGGGGGAAATATTACCCTAGATGGAATTGGGGTTGATAATCAACCTTTTAATCATGGAATTCTGCTAACTAATAGTAGCTTAAATTCGGGGAATGGTAATATTAATTTAACCGGAACCAGTGGCACAGAAACCGATACAAATGTAGGGGTTTGGTTAAACCAATCTACAATTAACTCAGCCGCAGGAACAATTAATATTATTGGTAATAGCCAAGGACTTGAAACCAATAATATCGGGATTTTAATTAATAATAATTCTACCTTACAAAGCACAACAGGAAATATTAACTTAACCGGAAATAGCCAAAATGGATTCAATAGTTTTGGGGTGAATTTGAACCAAGGCAATATTTTAACCGTTGATGGTGTTATTCAAATCGCCGGAACTCCTGCCGGAACAGATGGTAGTGTGGGAGTTTATATTAGTGAGAGTAATATTACTTCTACGGGGACAGGAATTATTGATATAAATGGAAATAATAACGCTACTGGGAATAATAATGATGGTATTTCTATCTTGAATAACGCCCTAATTTCCACCACCGGAAGCGGAACAATTAATCTATCGGGGGTCAGTGGTGAGGGTGACATTAGCGAGGGAATTTTTATTGCTAATGGACAGGTACAAACCAACAATGGCAATATTTTAATTAATGGTTTGGGACGGGGTTTAACCTCAAGTCCGGGGATTTTGATTGGGGATGGAGGGGAAATTCTTTCTACTGGAACTGGCGATATTAGTTTAGATGGACTTAGTAGTGCTACCGGAAATAGTAGTCATGGAATTGACCTGTTTGGAGGGGGAAATATTAGGGCGACAGCAACTGGAAATATTACTTTAGTTGGTAGTAGTAGTCAGACTCCCGATAGTCATGGGATTTTTATTTTAGATAACCCTATTATTGAGGTTTTTAATGGAAATTTAAGTTTAACCGGAGTTAGTACATCTTCTTTGGGTGGACAGGGTATTCTATTGGGAAATAGTTTAATTCAATCATCAGGAACCGGGACAATTAATTTTAACGGAACCGGAAATGGTACAGGAATAGAAAGTAATGGGATTCTTTTAATTAATACCGCCCAAATTAATAGTTTAGGTAGTGGAGATATTAATATTCAAGGTCAAGGGTCGGCGGTTGCTAATAGTCGGGCGGTGGGAATATTTGGAGGGAGTCAAATTCAAACTAATACGGGGTCAATTTTAATCAATGGTGTGAATAATGGCGAGAATACAAATAGTGTAATTATTGGAGAAAATACCCCCATTACTACCACGGGTTCAGGAAGTATTACCATATCAGGAAATCGAGATTTATTAATTAATTCCTTAACTAATGCCGGGGGTGAAATTAATCTCCAAAGTAGCGAAGGAAATATTAATAGTAGTTTTGGAACCCTTGATAGTAGTTCGAGTGATGGGAGTGGGGGAAATATTGCTATTGATGCGGCGGGTAATATTAGGGTTGGGGGAATTAATGCTAGTGGGAATACTCAAGGAGGAAGTGTGAGTTTAACTTCTACTAATAATATAGTTACGGTAACTGATAATATTAATACTTCCGCTACCACGGGTCAGGGAAATAATATTACGGTTTCTGCACCCCTACAAATTGCCCAACCTACAATTACTTTTAATACTATTGGAAGTACGGGTAGAGGGGATATTATTTTTAATAATACTATTAATGGAATTAACCCCGGAAGTAATACATTAATTCTGCAAGGGGGCAATATCAATTTTAATGATAGTGTAGGTAATACTATTCCCCTAAATGGTTTAACAATTACGGGAGATAATATTAATAGTATCGCACCGATGAATTTAGCTAACTCTGGACTGACTATTAATGCGAGTGGGGAGGTAAATTTGGCTAATGTTTTAACTACCGATAACGGCATTATTAATATTTTAGCTACGGGAAATATTATCACTCAAGATATGACCACCGCCGGGGGAAATATTACCTTAGAAAGTAGTAATAATATTGATACCACCGCCGGAATTTTAGATAGCAGTGCTTCTGATAATAATGGTGGTAACCAAACCCTCAACGCATCGGGAACTATTACCCTGGGAGATATTAATACCAGTACCGCCTCTAATTCTGCTAATAGTCAAGCCGGAACTCTGGATATTTCTTCGGAAAATAATACGATTAATTTAACCGGAAATATTAATACTTCTGCCACCCAAGGTCAAGGAAGTGATGTTAATTTTAATGCTAATGTTATTCTACCTGAACCTAACGTTATAATCACAACCCGAGGCAATAATAGCGGCGGAAATGTTACTTTTAATGGAACCCTGAATGGTGGTATTGAAAGTAATGCTGGGAGTAATAGTTTAACCCTGGAAACCGGGACGGGAGATGCAACATTTAATCAAGCCATCGGGGATATTTTGCCGCTACAAACCTTAACCATTAATAGCGGAAATGTGGTTACTCAATCTGCTGTTAATATTGAAAATGGGGGAATTAATATTAATGCAAATCAAGATGTTAATTTAGGTGATACCATAACCACCGATAATAATAGTTTGGTTAATGTGGTTGCAACTGGAGAAATTACAACGGCGGATATTATTAGTAATGGTTCGAGAATTTCCCTAGTGAGTAATACCGGAAATATTAATACGGTATCGGGTATTCTTAATAGTAGTTCTACCACCGAAGACGGGGGAGAAATTAACCTAAATGCGGCTCAAAATTTAACTATAGGTGCAGTAAATACCCGTACAGAATCTAATATAGGAACCAGTCAAGCGGGAACCCTAACCCTGGCTGGAAATACAATTAATTTAACTAATAATATTGATACTTCCGCTACTATTGGTTCAGGGAATAATATTACCTTTAATTCTCCGGTTATTTTAGATGCAGATACCGTTACCTTAACGACATCGGGAACCGCCGGAAGTGGGGATATTACCTTTAATAATATCGTTGATAGTAATAGTTCAGGGACTGCTAATTTAACCATTCAAGCAGGGACAGGAACGGTTAATATTAATCAAAACATAGGAGAAATTAATCCCCTAAATACTTTAAATATAACCAGTGGAGATGTTAATAGTAATGGAGGAATTAATGTTACAGGAGAAGGAGTTAATATCAATAGTAGTGGAACAGTTAATTTAACCCAACCTATCACCGCTACAAATACCGCCACAATTAATATTAATGCCGAAAATAATATCACCACCGCCAACCTAAGTACCCAAGGTCAACCTATTATATTAAACAGTAATACGGCAAATATTGATAGTAGTGCTGGAATTATTAATAGCAGTTCCACTAATAGTAATGGCGGTGATATTACGATGACAACTCCTGCTAATATTACCCTGGGAGAAATTAATACCACTACCCAAACCAACCAAGCGGGAATTTTAACGGTGACGGGAGAAAAAATTGGGTTAACCGGAAATATTAATACCTCTGGAAATAGCGGGACGGGTAGCAATTTAACTTTTAATAACCCCGTTGAATTAAATCAACCCGTTACCCTAAATACCTCGGGAACCGCAGGAAGCGGAAATATTACCTTTAATAATACAATTAATAGTATTCCCTCTAATAATAGTTTAACTCTACAAGCGGGAAATGGTAATATTCAATTCAATAATTCGGTCAACTTGGGAGGGTTAGAAATTAATGCCCAAACCGTTAATAGTAATTCTCCTATTACCCTGGATACGGGAAATTTAAGGATTAATTCTAGTGATGCTGTTACCCTTCCCCAAGATATTATCACCACTAATGGTAGTGACGTTGAAATTAATGCCACTAATAATATTATCACCGGAAATATCACCACCAACGGTCAACCGATAACCATGAATAGTTCCACCGGAAATGTTACGACAAACCCCGGTATTCTGAATACCAGTTCTCCAAATAATGGGGGAAATATTACTATTAGTACCCCCCAAACGCTCAATTTAGGTGGAGTTAATACCAGTGCAATTGCTGGTACAGCAGGAACCCTGAATTTAAACACCGGAAATAATCCAATTATTTTAAATAGTAATATTAATACTTCGAGTAATAATGGGAGTGGAAGTCAACAACAATATAATAGTCCCCTACAACTAGCATCCCCTGATATTACCCTAACTTCATCGGGAACTAATAATAGTGGGAATATTATTTTTAATAATTCTATTAATGGAAATAGTAATTTAACTCTAAATGCGGGGACTGGGAATATTACTTTTTCTACTGTGGGTGATAGTAACCCCCTGTCTAGTTTGCAAGTGAATACCACCGGACTCACGACCCTACAAGGTAATTTAACTACAAATAATAATCTTGATTTTAGTAATGCTTTAGGAGGAACTCAACTCAAAAATCCTATTATTATTAATACTGCCGGAAATAATGGTAATATCCTGTTTAATAATAGTCCGATAACGGGCTCTCAAACCCTAACACTGAACGCCGGAAGCGGAACAATTTCCCTGAATACCGTTGGTAATAATAATAACCCCCTAAGCGGATTAATTTTCCAACAAGCAAACGCCCTTAACCTGTTTGGCGATATCTACACTAGGACCGGACTTAACTTTTCCTCCGTAAATACCGTTAATATTGCTGGAAATTCAGTAATATTAGATACCAGTATTGGTAGCGGAGCAATTAATTTTATTGGTTCAACCCTTACAGGAGAGGGACAATTAACAATTAACGCAGGCAATAATGATGTAAATTTAGATACCTTTACCACCGAATCTCCCCTGAATGGTTTAGGGATTACCGCCAGAACAGTTCAAGCTAACGCCCCCATTACCCTAGGGTCGGGGGGACTGAATATTAATGCCAGTAATATTGTTAACTTTAATAGTGATACTCTCAGTATTGGTACGGTTGCGGTTACGGCAACTAATGATATTACTATCCGTGATCTTACCACATCTTCGGGTATTACCCTCAATAGCCGCAACGGGAATATCACGGTTAACTCCCTCAATAGTTCATCTCCTAATGCTAACGGTGGGGAGATTTCCTTAAGTACCGCCAGGGGAAATATTACCACTAATACCCTAAATAGTTCATCCCCCAATGGTCGGGGTGGAACTATCTCCCTACAAGCCATCACCGGAAATATTACAACCGGGAATATACTGACATCAGGTTTAACGGGCGGTAACCTTACGGTCAAAGCCCAAACCCGAATTACCACTAGAAAAATTGATACGCAAGGTCAAACCCAGGGGGGTAACGTCTTCCTTGACCCGATTAATGATACCCAGGTGGAATTTATTAACGCCGAATCTCCTAACGGCCGTGGGGGAAACGTTTTTGCCGAA
This sequence comes from Oscillatoriales cyanobacterium CG2_30_40_61, assembly GCA_001873365.1. GTDB lineage: Bacteria > Cyanobacteriota > Cyanobacteriia > Cyanobacteriales > Microcoleaceae > Planktothrix. Next base: position 20,772 of record MNYZ01000024.1, read on the forward strand.
TCCAGCCAAGGCTACTTCCGTGCTACCAACTCATTTACCACCCAATTTTCCCCCACGGGAACCGCCAGTATCTCCACCGCCGGACGTCTGGGTGGGGGTTCCATCACGATTCGTCACGCCGGAGGGCCTCGGAATCCCCCGATCGCTACCTTTGAAATCAAAGGTAATTTAACGGTGAATGGAACCGCCGCCGCCATGACCACCGGGGATTTTAGTATTCTTCCCCCCCAAGGTTTTGAAGGTTCATTTACATTAGGAAATATTGCCCTTGAAACCGATGACGGGCCTAATATTATTCCCCCTATTCCTAGTGGAAACGACCCCTTAATTGATACCGGAGTGATCCGGCAACAAAATCTATTAATTCCTCCTAATAACCAAGAACAAGAACCGAAACAAACTGCTCCTGAAGTTATGATTAATTATAATAATAGTTTTCTTTCCCAGGAGATTTTATCAACGGTAGATATGGCTTTTAGTTTTGATGATTTAGACTCTACTTTTTTAGCATTAGAACAGTTAAAAAATCAAGAATTTAAACAACATTTAGGAGTTGAAGGAACCCCATTAAGCCGTTCAGAAGTTCAACAACTGTTAAAAGAATTAGAGATAAAAACCCAGCAGGTTTATGCCATTGTTTATGTTGTGTCTAGGGAGGAGCAATTAGAATTAATTGTGGTTCCTTCCTCGGGTCAACCCCTGCGATATAGCATTGCTGATGCTACACAGGAAAAATTATTCCCCGTAGTTCGACAACTGCAAAGCGAAATTACTAACCCCCGCAAGCGGGATACAGTTAGTTATCAAGCTCCCGCCGAACAACTCCATCAATGGATAATTGAACCGATAGAAGCTGATTTGAAACGCTTGGGAGTTTCTACTATTTTATTCTCCCTTGACCCGGGTTTACGGAGTTTGCCCATGGCTGTTTTATGGGATGGTCAACAATTTTTAGTTGAAAAATATGGGATTAGTTTAATTCCGAGTACCAGCTTAATTGACTTTCGATATCAACCCATTGGTCAAGCGGAAGTCTTAGCCATGGGAGCTAGTCAATTTCAACAACAAAACCCTTTACCGGCGGTTCCGATTGAATTAGAAAATATTATGGGAATTTGGCCGGGTGAAAAATTTTTAAACGAGCGTTTCACCCTGGACAATCTGAAATCCCAACGACGTAGATTTGATTTTAAAGTAATTCATTTAGCTACCCATGCTGATTTTAAAACCGGATCTCCGAATAATTCTTTTATTCAATTATGGAATGAAAAATTACCCTTAACAGAACTTCCTAACTTGGGTTGGGATAATCCTACGGTGGAATTATTAACTTTAAGTGCTTGTCGAACAGCATTAGGAGATCGACGTTCAGAATTAGGGTTTGCGGGGTTAGCGGTGCAAGCGGGAGTTAAATCGGCTTTAGCGAGTTTATGGTATGTTAGTGATCAAGGAACTTTAGGATTAATGAGTGAGTTTTATGAATCTTTAAAGCAAGCACCGATTAAAGCGATCGCTTTACAAGAGGCACAAATTGCTATGATTCAAGGAAAAACTCGCATCGAAAATGAGCAGTTAATTACGACTTTTGGCGCTATTCCTCTGCCTGCGAATCTCACAGAATCCCATATTACCACCCTATCTCATCCCTATTATTGGTCAGGATTTACAATGATTGGAAGCCCCTGGTAACTCTTATAGAAACCCGGTTTCTATTCTGTAGATTGAAATAGTCTGTGCAGAATCCAAAAAATCAAGCTATTATAGACATAACTTGTCAAAAACATATTCTTTAATTTGAGTTAGGAGGTCAATTATGGGATTAATAGATGGCTTATTAGGTAACGCATCTGAAATCGATTCAGAAAAGCTACAAGCGGGATTGGTGAAACTTTTAGCAGAGGGTGAGTCTGTAGAAAGAGCTTATCAATTAGTGCGAGATTTAATTGTATTCACCAATAAACGATTAATCTTTGTTGATAAACAAGGAATCACCGGGAAAAAAATTGAATATCACTCTATTCCCTACCGCAGTATTATTCATTTTAGTATTGAAACATCGGGACACTTTGACCTTGATGCTGAATTAAAAATCTGGATATCAGGAAGTTCTACCCCCATAGAAAGGGAGTTTAACAGAAGGTTAAATATCTATGAAGTTCAAAGTGTTTTAGCCTATTATGTATTGAAGTAAACCACAATTTTATCTGATCTTTAAGGTAATTCACTTTTGATCAAAACAAATAAACTTCCATCTCCTCCTCGACCAATACGAAAAGTTTCATCAAGGTAAGTAATGTCTAAACTGGGAATGCGTCCAACCGGATTTTTTGCCGGGACAACCCGGGCGGGTTCTAATTGAGGAGTTTTCACCCCTAAAATATTAGAAATAGCTAAATAACGTTGTTGAAAATAAACATTCAGGCGGTTATCTGGTAAGTTATTATCATCACGAACAATTTCAAAATTAGCCGTTACTTTCACATACCCAGAAATTAATCCTAAGGGATGTTTAACAAAGGCTTGATTTAAAAAACTTCCCGAAGCAACATCAATAATTTGATAGATTTTCCCCACTTTTAAACCTAAAGGAAGGGAGGCTAAATTACGAATTTCTCGGGCTGTAGAATAGAGCAGTAACCAAGATCCATCTAATAATAATGGTTTAAATAGTAAGGGTCGATAATTGGGGTTTTTCGCTTCTAATTGAATCACCATGGCTTCGATTTCTTGAGCGATATCCGGTTGAATTTTAACGTTGGTGACGGGAGTTCCTTCTCTGCCTCCCAGTTGGGATTGAATCGACTGAATTCTAGTAATTAATTGTTGTTTTAAGTCGGTTTGGGTTAATAACATTTCCATGGTGATTTAATTTATTAGACTATTGTTGATTATACCCTTTTATCAACCGGGTTTTTCCTCCAATTTGAGTACCTCAAATAAAATTTATTCAAAAACCGCCGAACAGAAACCGGGTTTTTCCTCCAATTTGAGTACCTCAAATAAAATTTATTCAAAAACCCGGTTTCTAATTTATTGGGGAGTTTTCTGTAATTCCGGGCGTTCTTCTGCTACAATTGCTCCTTCAACCGGACAAACTTGTAGACAGATTCCGCAGTCAATACAGGTGGAAAAATCAATCCAATACCAGTCAGTCCCCTTGATATTTTTTTCTGGTCCTTCATGAATACAGGCAACGGGACAAGCCGCCACACAATCGGCGACACCTTCACAAATATTAGTGACAATAGTATGGGGCATGGTTAGTTTTCTCCTCCTGGAAAATAAGATGTAATTCGGGTTAACAATGGGCGAATTTGCTTTAGATAATTTTTTCAATTGTTGGGTCGCCGTTAATATTAACCCAAGCAATTTGACCAATTCCCCGACGTCGGGCATAGTCCCGAATATCTTCGGGGGTTTCCCGACGCCCTAACTCCACTTCCACCCGCACCAACTCACTAGAGCGCCTTAACTGACTGGCATGGGCAAAGGCGGCTGCATCAGCTTGGGGAGTTTGCGCCACCACTAACCAGTCGCTGGCGGGGGTTTGATGGGGGAGTTCACCCCGTCCTAATAAGACTTGATGCAGGTTTTCAATATTCAAAGAAAACCCAATTCCGGGTTCGGTTTGACCTTGGGGATGATATAGTCCTAGGAGTTGGTCATAACGTCCGCCCTGTCCTAATACCCTAGCTCCCGATGCGGTATCACTGACCGCAATAAACACAATTCCGGTATAATAATCAAAGGTTTGAACTAAGCTTAAATCCAGGGTAATTGATGGTTTAACTTCGGACTTTTCCCAACAGTTTTGCAATAATTCTATCAAGGATTTGAGATTATTAACCGCTTGTCGTTGGCCGGGATCTAAATCAAGTTGAGAAACTTGGGATAATACGGTTTCGGGACGACCGCGTAAATCAAATAAAAATAAGGCGCGCTCTCGCAGTTCCGAGGAAAGTGATAGGGATTCTAAACCAATTCTATCTAAATTAGCGATCGCAGTTCTTACTTTTTCCCGTTCTTTAGTTGGAAAAGGTGATAATAACGATTGAGTTAAACCCGCTTCTCCGATAATTAAATCGGCATTATTTAACCCCAAATTTTGTAGACAGTCCCGCAACAATAACAGAATTTCCGAATCAGCCCGTAACCCACCAGCGCCCAGGAGTTCCACCCCCGCTTGATAAAATTCTAACTGTTGTCCGTGATCCAGGGCTTGGCCTTTGCGGAAGACATTGGCATTATAATAGAGGCGTTGAGGCCATGATGGCAGTTTGCCCATGCGAGTCGCAATGGCTCTGGCGATGGATGCGGTTAATTCGGGGCGCAGTCCTAGACCCTGATTTTCGGCATCTTGCAATTGAATCACGGTTGAGGGTTGTACCGCTCCTCCAGCCATGAGGGTGTCCAACCGTTCTAAAGTGGAGGTAATAATTCGATGATAGCCCCAACGGTGAAACACCTGTTGTAAGCGTCTTTCAATCCAAATTTTTTGAGCAACATCGAGGGGCAGTAAATCTCGCGCACCCGATGGGGGTTGATAAACCATACTTGAGAATTAAGAATTAACATAGAGTTACAAACCGATAAATTCGTAACTTTCTTTACCATACCCTATTCTGTTACCCACGGAATAAAAATTAATTAAAACTGTGATTTTTAATCGAGCCCTAGGCGATATTCAAACTTACCCAAAAAATTAAAATAGAAAAGGGATATAAAATATAACTTCCCCAAGGAAATTGCCATAAAATAATGGTGACAATAGCTGCCACCATTAACCAAGTTAATCCAATTTTAGAAGATGATAAACCCGTGAATTTAGACATGATTTAATTGAACAGCTTTAATAACTTTTAATTCGATGCCCCTGACGGCGATAATTTCTATTTTTTCTTACCTCCAAATAGCCCCCCAAATAAACCGCCACCGGAGGATTTATCGGATTTGGTTTTGGCTTTTGTCCCGGCGGGGTAGGTGGATTTTTCTAGTTCTTTTTTAGCTTCTAGGGCTTGGGGTTGTTGTGGATCAAGTTGTAAAGCCCGATTAATATGGGGAGTAGCTAGTTTAGGTTGATTTTGTTTTAAATAAACTAACCCTAATAAACCATGACAATGACTATTATCAGGTTGCCGTTTAATGGCGTCTTTTAATTCTGAAGCTGCTAGGGTATAGTTTTGACTCACCATTAACTGTTCGGCACGGTGACAGGCTTGTTCTACAAAGGAATCTTTTTTAGGTGTTACTGAGTGAGGGGGCGGTGTTGTTTCGGGGATTTTAGGAGATGCAGGAGCACCGCCTTTTTGATTTTTACGCAGTAAATAAATTAGGTTTAACTCACTAATTTGACCCGTAATTTCTAAGACCTTTTCCGGGGATTCATATTGATGTTTTGCTAAGGCTTTGATCGCACTTTCATAAGCATTTTGATAATCGGAGGCTTGGAGAAGTTTTTGAGCAGCTTCGGTTTGCGGTTTGAGGTTATGCTGTTCTTTGACAATGCGATCGCCAATGGTTTTTAATAGCAGTGTATATTCCTTACGTTCAGTTTCCTTAGAAAACTGATTATAGGCCGGACTGACTAATTTAGCTAATAATTGCTTGGCTAACTCCCGATCTTGGGGGTTCTCAAAGGGACAGGTATCAGGATGCAAACGACGGGCGATCTGCATATAACGTTTGCGGATATCGTCAAATTCGGCTTCTAGGGAAACCCCTAAAATCCCGTGATTATCCATAAATTCAAACTGAAATAACCCTTGTTTAATTTCAAACATACTGTTTTGCTTTCCTTGGCTAGACTTGCGACGAAGATTAATCGCAACTATTGATCTTAATATAACCCGTTTCCCACAGTTAGAAGTAAAAAAAACCGGATTTCTGCAAGAAACCCAGTTGCTAAAATAGTAATGGAGATTGACTTATTAATATCAATATCCGTTGTAGTTCCTGATCAAGATAGAGAATAGGCCGTTTGCAGTGCCCACCAAACTAGAACGCCGATACCTCCCAAAACCAGCACAGAAGAAATAATAATTGCCGTGGGACTGTCCGCCCCTTTAAATTTCATGATTCCACGATCTAAATCCGATGCCATATTTTATGCCTAACTCTTATGAGTAGTTATAACACAAATAATTCTAATTTTGGCGATCGCACCTTAACAACAAACGGATCAAACCAATTGAATCTCGGCCCCATCTAAGCTCTGTTTAAGCCTTTGATTCAGATCAGAACGTACCCGAACATAGTCCGAATTAACCACCCAAACCGTTAATAAAGTTTTAATCCCACCCGCAGCTATTTCCTGAATCTCAACATCGGGTATGGGTTCTAATAAAATTCGGGGATCAGTTTGAACCAAAGTATTAAAAACTTCCCTAACTTGATCCAGATTAGTATTATAACTGAAATTCAATTTAATATCAACCCTACGGAGCGGTTGAATTGAGTGATTTACTATTTTATCTCCGTATAGCTTACTATTAGGAATAATAATGGTTTTATGATCGGGTGTTTTTAACATAGTCGTGAAAATTTGGATTTCCTCAACTGTTCCCTCTACTCCTCCCCCTTCAATATAATCATGGACTTTAAACGGGCGAAAAACTATCATAAATACACCCGAAGCAAAATTAGATAAAGATCCCTGTAAGGCTAAACCAATGGCTAACCCAGCAGCACCTAAAACTGCTACAAAGGATGTAGTTTTAATTCCCAGTTTTCCCAGTGCAGCCAAAGCCACAAAGGTAATAATGGCAATATAAATTAAGTTGACAAAAAATCTAATTAGGGTTGGCTCTAGTTGAGCCTTGATCATCAGATGTTTACTGAGATTTTGGATAAATCTTGCCGCCCACAAACCAATTAATAGGATCAGAATTGCCGTCAAAAATTGACCTCCTAAACTGATAATTGATTCAGCTAATTTAATTAATAATTCCTTTTGTTGTTCGGCTGTTAGCATATTTAATATTTGATATCCTTTCTATTGCTTATTGCTGATGCAACGGAAGTATAATTTCTAATTTTGTTCCCTCTCTTGGGGTTGAATATAGGTTGAGTTTACCCTGATGTTTTTCAATAATTTCATTCACAATCAGTAATCCTAATCCGGTTCCCTGACCCACGGGTTTAGTTGTAAATAAAGGTTCAAAAATTCGCTGACTAATTTCCTGGGTCATGCCAATTCCATTATCAGAAATTTTAATTAAAACCGATTCAGGTTCCGGTTGGCTAGTTTGAATTGTAATTAGGGGAATCCGAGGGTTAAATAGTCCCTGGTTACTCGCTTCTTCTAAGGCATCAATGGCATTAGCCAAAAGATTCATAAACACTTGATTAAGTTGACCTGGGTAACAATAAATAGGCGGTAAATCCCCATATTCTTTCAGCAATTGAATTGCCATATTTTCCCCTAGGGGTTTAAAGCGATGACTTAAAATTAATAGTGTACTATCAATGCCATCATGAATATCAAAAAGAACTTTAGTTGACGAATCAGTGCGGGCAAAATTCCTTAAAGAACTGGAAATATCTTTAATTCGATCCGTGCTTAATTTCATGGAATTAAACAGATCGTTTAAATCAGTTAAAATAAAATCTAAATCCGTAGAAATGATCGCCTCTTGTAGGGGTTGAGGTAGCTGATCATAATAGGTTTGGCACAAATTAAAAATATGGTTAATATCCATCACATATTCCTGCGCCGGAGGAATATTATTAACAATACAACTAATCGGATTATTCATTTCATGGGCAATTCCTGTAACTAATTGTCCGAGACTGGAAAGTTTTTCTTGTTGCACCAATTGAACCTGGGTTTTTTCTAAAATTGCCGTCCTTTCTGCCACCCGTTGTTCTAGGGTTTCCGTCAAATGTTTGAGTTCTAAATGTACACGAACCCGAGCTAAAACCTCCTCCTGTTCAAAGGGTTTACCAATATAATCAACCGCTCCTAAAGAAAGTCCTTTAACTTTATTTTCAGTATTTGTTAAAGCCGTTAAAAAAATAATCGGAATTTCTTGGGTTTTGGGATCAGCTTTTAATTTTTTACAGGTTTCAAACCCATCTATCCCAGGCATTTGTATATCTAATAAAATTAGGGCCGGTTGTTTCCGTTCGACTAATTCTAAAGCACTTTCTCCGTCTTCTGCGACTCGCACAGCAAATCCTGCACTTTTTAGAGTTTGGGATAAAACGGCTAAATTGGTGGGGTTGTCATCAACAATCAGGATAAAACCAAGGTCTTGCATAGATAAAGGTAGGAGATTTTATTTTAATTTGATGGGAAAAATCAAGGGTTTAAGATTGACCGAGGGTTTCATTCAACAATTCTCGCAGCTTTTTAAGTTGAAAATTTTCTGTAAGCTGAATCACTTGCTGAGTAAAGGCAGAATAAATCGGATGATTATTTTCAAATATGGTAGCCTCCTCTATTATAGCATCTGCATCTCCTTCTTGAGCTAATTCATATAATCTTGATAGGATTTCAACCGGAATTTTAGGATTTTCTGCGGGAAAATCTACCGAAGGGTTCAGGGTTTTAACCGGAGTATCAGAGGTTAGATAAATCCATTCTAGGTTGAGGTGAACTTGCAATAAATTCAGTAATAAATCAGCCGAAATTGGTTTAGGTAAAAACGCATTAGCCCCCGCATTTAAACTACGATGTTGATCACTATCAAATACACTAGCAGAGGAGGCAATTACTGGAATATCTTTGAGTTTTAACGATTGACGTAATAGATTAATTAATGTAAACCCATCCATCAAAGGCATGATCAAATCCGTAATAATTAAATTAGGAAGAATAGCGATCGCTTGCTGTAATCCTTCTTGACCATTATTAGCTTCTAGCACTCGAAATCCAATCGGTTCTAATAAGTTTACAATTACAGAACGATTTGCCCAATTATCATCTACTATTAAAATAGTTTTTTCTTCTCCTTGATACCCAGTAACCGTGCCTTTCTGAATATTTCGAGAGGTATTTGCCCATGCTTTGGCTTCGGGTAATTCTACATCAAACCAGAAAATACTCCCTTCTCCCTCCTGACTTTGTACTTGCAGTTGGCTTCCCATTAAGGAAACAATTTGTTGACTAATTGCTAACCCTAACCCAGTTCCTTCTGTATTTTTTTTAGTTTCTCCGACTTGTTCAAAGGGTTGAAAAATTCGAGATACTTGTTCTGAATTCATCCCTACTCCCGTATCTTTAATTTGAAAGTTTAGGCGATACATGGAAGTTTCTGGGATCAATCTAGCTTGAATTGAAAAGGTGACACTGCCTTTATCCGTAAATTTAATCCCATTTCCCAATAAATTAATTAAAACTTGTCTGAGACGTTTTTCATCGGCTTTAATTCCAACGGGAAGATTGTCTTGGGGTCGATAATAAAACTTAATTTTTTTCTGCTCGGCTTTAATATTACAAATTTCAACTACCCCCTCTAAAAATGCTGGGAAATGAAAATCCGAGGGGTATAGTTCCATTTTACGAGCTTCAATTTTAGATAAATCTAAAACATCATTAATCAGGGTTAATAAATGATAGCCACATTGTTGAATAATTTCTACCCCTTTTTGTCCTTTATCCGTCAAAGGTTCCAATTGTTGTAAAATTTGAGCATAGCCCAAAATCCCATTTAAGGGGGTGCGTAATTCGTGGCTCATATTCGCTAAAAATTCACTTTTTGCTTGATTGGCTGCATCCGCTTTTTCCTTAGCAGTTTGCAGTTCTATTGTCCGTTCTTCTACCCGTTTTTCTAATACTTTATTTGCCTGTTCTAAGGTAATAAAAGCATCTTGTAACTGTTGACTCATTTGATTAAAAGCATGGGCTAAAACTCCTAATTCTTTGATTTTAGGTTCTTCCACCCTTGGTTGATCTAAGTCCCCTTTAAACCCCTGTTCAGCTTCTTTGGCAATGGTTTTCGATGCAGCACTCAGGCGTAAAATCGGTTGAGTAATCCGATGAGTGGTATAAATTCCCGATATAGTTGCTAATATTAATGCCCCGAAACATAGCAAAATTGTAGTCCGAGTATTTGCCTGAATTTCCGCCATAAAATCCGATTCTGGAACCACTACAACCACTAGCCAATCTAAACCCAAAGGATCTCGCCAAGGGGTAACTTCTACAAATTGTTGATTATTATTCCAATAAAAATTCAGATTCTGATTTGTTTCAATTGTTTCAATATTTTTAATCTCTGATTCTAAATATTTGGCGGTGGCTTTAATTAAAGGTTGTTGACTATCTATGGCTTTTAATCTTTGCGGTTTTTGTCCTGCTTTAATTATAAAAGGTTCTTCAGCACTGGAACTACCAATTAGTAATCCATTCCGTTCTATAATAAAAGTTTGGCCGGAAGGACTGACTTTTAATTGTTGTAAAAAATCACTAACTTGGGATAATCGCATTTCTACACCCAAGACTCCAGTTAATTTTTTATTATCATCAAATAAAGGATAACTGGCGGCAATACACAAAGGAAAAGGTTCAACTTCCCAGTTATAAACTTTACTCCAGGTGGGTCTGCCTAATTGGGCTCCGGCGGCATACCATCCTTCTTTTTCAAATAAATAATCTTTCTGGCTTTTTAAGAGAAGTTTTGTAGGTTTTCCCTGACTATTAATTGAAAAAGTGTGCATCAAATAATTGCCATGATTTTGATAATTTACGTTGTCCCAACCAATTCTACTATCCCCAAAATAATTACCAACACTAGAAAATTTTCTAGTGGATGTTCCCAATAATACATAACCGATATTAAAGGTAACTCGCTGTTTCCAAAAAAACTGTACGAGTTGAGTTAAATTATCTGGATTTATGGTTCCGGTTTCAATAGCATGGGCATTGATTTGATTAAGTTGTGGTGCAATAGAAAGATAACTATTTAAGTGTTGATAAATCCGACTACTGACTTCATTTTGTAACTGAATTGCTAAATTATTTACCGCCCGTTGACCATTTCTGAGGGATAAATACCCCGTCAAACCAACCGCGGCAAAAATTTGTAAAATAAAAGGGACAATTAGAATAAAGCGGAGGGAAAGTTTTTCAAACATTTGGTATTCAAAATTAATGATGTTGTCTTTAATAATCAGACAAGGGAACCAGAGCGTGAGTTAATTAATGGCGTAAAAAATATTAACATTTGGTAACTTAGATAATAAAATGACTGAGATTATATTTGTCTGTGCTATAGTATTATAATCGAAAATTCCAGCTTCCATACCCTTTATGTCAACATTCCCTCAAATATTTTTCAAAACTTGAGGATGATTTTCTCCTGTTTTCCTGTAGAATATAATAGGTTGATTCAGCCTGATCTTAAATTAGTTTAATTCTCCCATCCCAATTACTAACTCTGAAGTTAATATGCTAATTATTCAAAAATACGGTGGTAGTTCGGTCGGTTCCGTTGAACGTATTCAATCGGTGGCTCAACGGGTGTTCAAAACAGCCCAAGATCATCAAGTGGTTGTAGTTCTTTCCGCCATGGGAAAAACCACTGATCAATTAGTTGGTTTAGCCCAACAAATTTCTCCGATTCCTAACCGTCGAGAGATGGATATGTTACTCTCAACTGGAGAACAAATCAGCATCGCTTTATTAAGTATGGCATTGCAGGAATTAGGACAACCGGCAATTTCTTTAACTGGTGCTCAAGTGGGAATTGTCACCGAAGCCGAACATACTCGCGCCCGAATTTTAAAGATTGAAACTGAACGGATAGAACGTCACTTAAATCAAGGACAAGTGGTAGTTGTTGCCGGATTTCAAGGGGTAAGTAGTCAAGATGATTTAGAAATTACTACATTAGGAAGGGGCGGTTCTGATACCTCGGCGGTGGCTTTAGCGGCGGCTTTAAAAGCTGATTTATGTGAAATTTATACGGATGTTCCAGGGATTTTAACCACCGATCCCCGCTTAGTTCCTAATGCTCAATTAATGACAGAAATTACCTGTGATGAGATGTTAGAACTTGCCAGTTTAGGGGCAAAAGTTTTGCATCCCCGCGCCGTAGAAATCGCTAGAAATTATGGGGTTTCTTTAGTCGTTCGTTCCAGTTGGACAGATGACCTTGGAACTAAAGTTATTCCCCCGAAACTACAACCTAGACCCTTAGAAGGATTAGAATTAGCTCGTCCGGTAGATGGGGTGGAATTTGATACGGATCAAGCGGCGGTTTCTTTATTAAGAATACCAGATCGCCCTGGAATTGCGGCTAAATTATTTGGTGGTATTGCCTCTCAAAATTTAGATGTGGATTTAATTATTCAATCGATTCATGAAGCCAATATTAATGATATTACCTTCACGGTAGAACGCAAATATTTTAATAAAGCGATCGCCGTTGCGGATGCCTTATTACCCGCTTTAGGAAAAACTAATAGTTCTGATATTAGTAATGCTGAAGTCACGGTCGATGATACTCCCATTGCTAAGGTTAGTATTGTGGGGGCAGGAATGATTGGTCGCCCTAAAGTTGCCTCCCAAATGTTTAATACCCTTGCCGCAGCCGGAATTAATATTCAGATGATTTCGACTTCAGAAGTTAAAGTTAGTTGTGTAATTTCCTCCGCAGATTGTGAACGGGCTGTTGTGGCTTTATGTCAATCCTGTGAGGTTAATATTCCTGAAAAACCATCCCGCAATTTTGAACTAGAAAAAACTCCCCTAAATCAAACCTTACCCCCCGTGCGTGGGGTGGCATTAGATGTTAAACAAGCCCGTTTAGCAATTCGTTATATTCCCGATCGTCCGGGGATGGCAGCAAAAATATTCTCGCTTTTAGCCGACCATAATATTAGTGTGGATATGATTATTCAATCCCAACGCTGTCATCAAATTAATGGGATTCTAACGAGAGATATTGCTTTTACTGTTGCCCAGGGAGATGCGGATGAATCTCAACAAATTTTAGAACGGGCGGTATCTGAATTAGGCTGTGGTGAAATTATTGTAAATAAATCCATTGCCAAACTGAGTGTTGTTGGTTCAGGAATGTTACATCATCCGGGGGTAGCTGCTAAAATGTTTGAGGCTTTAGCTAACAGAAATATTAATATTTCTATGATTGCGACTTCTGAAATTAAAGTTAGTTGTTTAGTAGATGAAGATCAGGGCGTAGAAGCATTAAAAGCGGTTCATGAAATCTTTGAACTATCTGGGGAGAAAACCTTTATTGTTCCTGAACGCGCCCCTGTTGCTTGATAGAATCTCCTCCAAGTTTTGTAGGGGTAATTCATGAATTACCCCTAGAAATATCTATAATATAACTTTTTGAGTTTAAATCTAATGATTAATCTTTTGATTGAACCTTTACAATATAGTTTTATGCAGCGATCGCTAACCATAGCGATTTTAGTTGGAATTATTTGTGCCGTTGTTGGAAGCTATTTAATGGTACAACGACTGGCATTATTAGGAGATGCCATTAGTCATTCTGTTTTACCCGGTTTAGCGATCGCCTTTATCCTGAATGCTAATATCTTTGTCGGGGCATTTATTGCCGGAATTTTAAGTACAATTTGCATGAATATCATTAGAACCTATTCTCGTATTAAAGAAGATGCGGCGATGGGAATAGTATTTTCTGCCTTTTTTGCATTAGGAATAACTTTAATTACTTTAGTTCAAAAAGATAATAAAATTGACCTGAATCATTTTCTATTCGGTAATATTCTGGGAGTAACAGGAGACGATGTTAGGGATACATTTATTATTGCTATTATTATCCTAACTGTAGTTACCTTAATCTATAAAGAACTGCTGTTTTATACCTTCGATCCCCTCGGTGCAGAAGCCACTGGTTTACCCGTTAACCTGCTTAATTTAGGATTAATGGGATTAATTGCTTTAACCATTGTTGCCAGTTTAAAAGCCGTCGGAGTTATCTTAGTATTATCCCTATTAATTACCCCCGCAGCCACCGCTTATTTATTAGTCGAACGTCTGCATTTAGTTATGATCTTGGGTGTAATTATTGGGGTGATCTCTAGTATTAGCGGAATGTACCTAAGTTATTTTTATAATCTCCCTTCTGGCCCAGCCATTGTATTAGTAACCTCCGGGTTATTTGTCTTAACATTTTTATTCAGTCCCACCCAAGGACTATTAAGAATAAAACATTAAAAGTTTTAAATACTAATATGAAATCCTTAAATTTATGCCACAAATTATTAATAGGACTTACGCAGAAACCGGGTTTCTGAACGATAAATGTTGATTTTATCCGCAAAATCACGGCCAGAAACCCGGTTTCTTTGGTCTTGTGCGTAAGTCCTGATTAATCAGGATCGGGTGGCTAATAACTATTCCCAATTCCTAATTCGTAATTCGTAATTCGTAATTCCCAATTCGTAATTCGCAATTCCCTGCCGTAGTATTATTTTTTCGATTTCATATAACATTCCACTCCCTACAAGACTTTACAAACCGGGTAGGAATATCAATCCTATTTCCCCAATGGAGATGTAAATAAGACCCATGGACATTAGGATAATTTCCCCAACCTTCTAATACAGATGCGTTAGTTTGTGAGGACAAAAAACGCTGCATTTCATATAAAGGGTGAGAGGGGTTTTCCCTTAATTCAGACCGATGAAACTCATGTCCCGTGATGATTTCTCCCTCCGATAATAAAGGGGTATTTTTTAACACCTTGGCTTGATAATAGCCTAATTTTAAGCGTTTTCCCATCACCGCCGTCGTCGGTAATATCCCCAGCATTGACCAAGCATTATTTTCAAAGTCAATAATTTTTTCACACAAATACATTAACCCTCCACATTCTGCATAGGTGGGTATTCCTGATAAAATAGCGGTTTTAACTGCTTTCAAAACCACCTGATTTTCGCTTAACTTTTGGGCAAATACCTCGGGAAAACCCCCACCAAAATATAATCCTTTAATTTCTTGAGGTAATTGATTATCCTTTAACGGACTCCATTCGATTAATTCTGCCCCTAACTGTTGCAAAATTTCTAAATTATCGGCATAATAAAAATTAAATGCAGCATCTTTAGCGATCGCAATTCTAATCCGTTGATAGGTGTTTTTAACCCAGACCGTAGGGGCGGGTTTTTCTGGGCTGACTTTATTAGTATTTTTTAATAGGGGTAATAATTGTTCCCAGTCAAACCAATTTTCTGCTAATTCAGCTAACTCTTGAATGAATAAATCCATTTCGGGGAGTTCATTCGTAGGAATTAACCCTAAATGGCGATCGGGAATTACAATATTTTCCTGTCTTTTAATTGTTCCTATAATCGGAATATTCAGGGGTGCTAAGAAGGCTTTTAATAATTCTAAATGGCGATCGCTTCCGACTTTATTTAAAACCAAACCCTCTAATTTTATATTAGGATTAAAGTTTTTAAAACCCATGGCGATCGCAGCAATAGAACCCGATAATCGACTACAATCTAAGACTAAAATCACAGGTAAATCCAGAATTAAAGCAATTTGGGCTGTTGAAGCGATCGGAACATTTTCCCCATCGGGAATGCCATCAAACAGACCCATCACGCCTTCAATTAAGCCATAATTCGCAGTCTGAATATGTTGCTGATAACAGGTTTTAATATAGGATTCAGAGGTTAAAATTGAATCCAAATTATAACAAGGTTTCCCGGTCACATATTGATGAAACATCGGATCAATATAATCGGGGCCAACCTTAAAAGATTGGATATTAGAATAGTATTTTTTTAAATAGGATAAAATCCCTAATGTAATCGTTGTTTTACCAACACCACTACGTTCTCCGGCAATAATCAAGGTCATAATCTAACAGTTTAAGTCAATCAAGGATTAGATACAAGGTTTCTGGGTGCGCCTGAGTGTTATAATAACCTTAAACGTAATAACTAACAATATAAAACTATATAATCATCGATGTCATATATAAAAAACCTTTAGGGGTTTGCAGACCAAACCCCTACGATAAAATATTACAACCTATTGAGAATTTCTAAGGATTATTGCTATCAACATACTCAAGTTGTAACTCAGAATCAGATTTTGATCCAGAATAACGCACTTCTACAATTGCGTTAACTGTCCAAACCATGAACACTAAACTTAGAACTAACCAGAATAGATCACCCCAATCTTGATTATAGCGATAATCAAGATTGGGGGCAAGGAGAGGAATAGGGGCAAGTTCTATTTTGAGAACAGGGGGAAACGCCACAGGGATAATTATTGTTAAAATTGCAAGACATAATTTTTTTCTCCTCTAAATTAATCACCAAAAAAGGGGTATAGGTTGAAATATCCCCAAGGGGTGAGTTAAGACGCTTGACGAATTTCTAACATTTGAAAATAGCGTTCTTGAGTCAAGCTATATTGGCAATAATCCCGATTATCAAACCACAAATTATCGTTGTTGCAGCGAAAACCAACTTTTTCTAAGATTCGCCGTGAAGAGTGGTTTTGGACTCGTGCATAAGCTGATAATTGGGTTCAGAAACCGGGTTTTTCCCCAGGGTTTAGATGAAAAATCAGAGTCTTGACTAAAAACCCGGTTTCTATAGGTTGTAAAACTGAGAGTTCAGAAACCGGGTTTTTCCCCAGGGTTTAGATGAAAAATCAGAGTCTTGACTAAAAACCCGGTTTCTGATGAATAACCATGAATCAATCTAGGAAAAAATAGCACTCAATCCTTGTAAAAGTAGCGTAAAAATAGCAATACCGATAATAGCAATAAAGATAATCAAGAATAATAATCCCCCCAATAATAAAACAATAAACCAAGGATCGGCTTTTTCCCCAACTTCTGGGGAATTAACGTAAGTTTCTAAAATTTCCACGTTTTTAACATTAGCTTTCCAAGCGACATCAAAAATATCTCCAAATACAGGGACAGTTCCCGTAATAGTTTCTAGGGCAATATTGGAGACCATTGTAATTAACCGTTCTTGGGGTAAACCCAACTTAAACGCCTCAAATACAATATAAATCGATAACACTCCTCCTAATATATCCCCACCCCCAGGAATTAAGCCCAAAATTGGATCAATTCCAAACCCAATTGATGTACCAGGAACCCGAATAGCATTATCTAAAAGGGTGCTCAGACGTCGCATTCTGCGGACAATAACAATTCTTTCAAGGTCAGAATTTTGGGGTTTTATAGATTTCATTTAGTTTATATTTAATAATAAAAATTCCCCCTGTAGAGACGTTGCATACAACGTCTCTACAGGGGGAATGTGTAGCAAACATTAAAGGATTTCAAGTTATTTAGATTCGGTGAAGTCAGCATCAATCACATCATCACCGCCACTAGGAGGCGTGGAACCGCCAGCACTAGGGCCACCGTCTTCAGGAGGAACACCGCCACCCGCTTGCTGATAGATGTTAGAACCCACCTTAAATAACTCTTGTTGTAAATCCGTGGTGAGGGTTTTGATCTTGTCATCATCATCCTGGGCGATCGCTTCCCGCAGTTCCTTCACCATCCCTTCAATCTTGGTTTTATCAGCTTCGGGAACCTTATCACCCAACTCTTGAAGCTGTTTTTCCGCTTGATAGGAAAGGGTATCGGCTTGGTTTTTGCGTTCAATCCGTTCCCGACGTTCTTTGTCGGTGGCGGCATTTTGTTCGGCTTCGCGTACCATCCGTTGTACTTCGTCATCGGGGAGGGTAGACGCGCCCGTAATACTGATAGACTGTTCTTTTCCAGTCCCCTTATCCTTAGCCGTCACGTTCAAAATCCCGTTGGCGTCGATATCAAAAATGACTTCAATTTGAGGAACACCCCGGGGCGAGGGGGGAATACCATCGAGGCGGAAAGTTCCCAAACTCTTGTTATCATTCGACATTTCCCGTTCTCCTTGGAGAACATGGATTTCTACGTTAGTTTGACCATCCACCGCCGTCGAGAACACTTCCGATTTCTTGGTAGGGATAGTAGTGTTACGCGGAATAATTTTAGTCATCACCCCACCGAGGGTTTCCACACCCAAGGATAACGGAGTCACGTCTAACAGCAGAATATCTTTAACTTCACCCGATAACACCCCAGCTTGAATCGCCGCCCCTAAAGCCACCACTTCATCGGGGTTAACGGTTTGGTTAGGTTCCTTACCCAGGGCGTCCCGAACTAATTTTTGAATCGCGGGAATCCGGGTAGAACCACCCACCAACACCACTTCATCAATATCGGACTTCTTGAGTTTAGAATCAGTGATGGCCTTCTCAACGGGCGTCAGACAACGATTAATTAAATCAGAACACAATTGTTCAAATTTTGCCCGGGTTAGGGTTATATCCAGATGTTTTGGCCCATCTTGGGTAGCCGTAATAAAGGGGAGGTTAATTTCGGTTTGGGTAACGCTAGACAGTTCTTGTTTAGCTTTCTCCGAGGCTTCCGTTAACCGTTGCAGGGCTTGTTTATCTTTGCGCAGGTCAACTCCTTCATTTTTCTGGAATTCTTCCGCTAGGTAGTCAACGATTTTCTTATCAAAATCATCTCCTCCCAGGTGAGTATCTCCAGAAGTTGATAATACTTCAAATACCCCGTCCCCGACTTCTAAAATTGAGACATCAAAAGTACCGCCCCCTAAGTCAAAAACTAGAATAGTTTCGTTACTTTTTTGTTCTAAACCATAGGCCAAAGAAGCAGCAGTAGGTTCGTTGATAATCCGTTTAACTTCAATTCCGGCAATTCTACCCGCGTCTTTAGTAGCTTGACGTTGGGAGTCGTTAAAATAAGCAGGAACGGTGATCACAGCTTCTTTAACGGTTTCGCCTAAATATTTACTGGCATCATCAACCAGTTTTCTCAACACTTTGGCGGAGATTTCTTCCGGGGCAAATTGTTTATTGCGGGCGGGGGAATCTAATTTAACATTACCACTGCTGTCGCGCAGTACCTTATAAGAAACTTCTTTAGATTCGTTGTTAACTTCTTCTGATTTGCGTCCGATAAACCGTTTTACCGAATAAAAAGTGTTTTCGGGGTTCATTACCGACTGACGTTTGGCAATTTGACCTACCAGTTCGTCACCATTTTTAGCAAAAGCAACTACTGAAGGTGTGGTGCGTAACCCTTCCGCATTAGCGATAACGGTGGGTTTTCCCCCTTCCATCACGGCGACGCAAGAGTTAGTGGTTCCTAAGTCAATGCCGACTACTTTTCCCATATTCTTTAATTGTTCTCCAATTTACTACAAAAAAGTTAGATTCTGTTTCAGGTTGGTCGTCTTAAAACGACTTCTGGACTCGGCGAGTCCAATTTCCATACAGTTTTTAAGATACGATTGCTTATCTCTATACTGGGGGCGGTTTGTCCATTCCTTGAAGGCGTGTTTACCGAACTTGTTTAGGACGGTTTGACTTCAACTTTGGACAGTTGCCCTTTGTTGTTCACATCTACTACTGTAGGAAGTGCGATCGGTTTTGGTATTGTGGCAAACCGTATATTTTAGGTTGTAGTTTCCGTTCATCGTTGCGCTGTCTTCGCGGGTAAACATCTATCACGAAAACAATTAAACCGATGTTTATTATTAATGAGGAGAACTGATGATTGATAAATATTCCCATTTAGAAAACTTACTGATAACAGAACAGTGGAAAGAAGCAGACCAAGAGACCAGAAAGCTCATACTTCAATCAGTAGGTAGAGAAAAACAGGGTTGGTTAAATCATGAGTCAATTATTAATTTTCCATCTGAGGATTTAGTTGCAATTGATCAGTTATGGGTAAAATACAGTAGGTTCCATTTTGGCTTTAGTGTTCAGAAAAAAATCTGGTTAAAAGTCGGTACTAAAGTGGACTATAAGACAGAATCTAAATTAGGTGATCAAGTTGGATGGCGCAATAGAGGAGTGGAGAAGAGTTACGATGACCTAACCTTTTCTTTACAAGCTCCATTAGGTCATCTCCCTCGTGGGTTTGGAGGTTTGTCTTTTATTTTGTTGTTTAACTTTTTGTTGGATCATCCAGAACTGTAAGCATTAACTTACCATTAATCTAAAGTTATTGCTAAAATTAATAATAGCTTTTGGGCGATCGCCTTTGGGTTTATTATAACATTCGTTTCTAGGTCTACTATCGGAAACAACAATAAGATTAATTAGGAACTGTGACCGTTTCGGGTAAGTTAAGTATTGATGTACCCATCGGAACGCTTAAAAGTATTTGGCGACAAGCACAAATAGAGGAGGATCAATAATGCGTTATGCCATTGTAATTGAAAAAGGCGAAAATAGTTATGGTGCTTATGTTCCCGATTTACCAGGATGTGTAGCAGTGGGTGAAACTGTTGAAAAGGTACGAACTTTAATGCAAGAAGCCATTATTTTTCATCTGGAAGGGTTGGAGATTGAAGGTTTACCCATTCGGTGAACCTATGGCTATATCCGAATATGTTGAAGTTTAATCCCAGAAATTATTAGATAGATTAGTTTTAACCTAGGTGAGTTTATCTAATATTAGGAAATTGGATTTTTTTCGGTTATTGCGATCGCTTGTAGTGAGCCCTGAAGGGCTCAGAGTCCTTTAGGACTCACTACGAAGTCTCAGAGTCCTTTAGGACTCACTACAATATCAATTTTTTATAGTTTAGCTTCTACATACTCACAAATTGAGACAGGTTCAGGGATGTTAAAACCTTCTTCTTGTAATCCTTCTAAATGAAAAATAATCGCTTCTTGAATTAAGCTTCGGACTTCTTCAACCGTTTCACCAACTGCTACACATCCGGGTAAATCAGGAACATAAGCACCATAACTATTTTCGCCTTTTTCAATCACAATGGCATAACGCATTATTGCTCCTCCTCTATTTGTGCTTGTCGCCAAATATTTTTAAGTGTTCCGATGGGTACATCAATACTTAGCTTACCTGAAACTGTCACCGTTCCTATTTTATCAAGATGTTTAAATTGGCGGTGACTCCCTCGCGTTCTGGATAGATACCAACCCTCTTTTTCTAGTTTTTTAATAACATCTTTAACTTTCATTATTTCTAAGGCTAATGATCCTCATATAAAAATTATATCATTATTCTCTATGTAGTGAGCCCTTCAGGGTTCAGAGTCCTAAAGGACTCACTACGAAGCCTCTGAGTCCTAAAGGACTCACTACAATATTAGTTAAATATCCTGCCATTTTCTGGCATCTACAAATAAAGATATAGCAATCCTAAATGATTTTCTATATATAAGTATACTGATGAATTTTGGGAAAATCAAATTTATGTTCCTTAGTAAAAAACTCGAACAAAAATTTGATAATCTTAAACGACCTGCATAAATACCAATACTTCCTCAAAAAGTTTTTCGCTTGTAACCAAATATCTTCAACCGGATTTTGTTGCGGAGCATTAGGAGCAAATAAAATACAAGTAATTAAAAAATCATCAGGTTCTTTATCACCATTTATTTCTGATAAAAATTCTCTA
>MNYZ01000022.1 GCA_001873365.1 Oscillatoriales cyanobacterium CG2_30_40_61
GCAGAGCCAACGGCAAATTGCCACTCTCACCGGACATTCAAATGATGTCATGTCTGTAGCCTTCAGTCCCGATGGTCGGATGTTAGCTAGTGGGAGTTGGGACGAGACGATCAAATTGTGGGATGTGCAGAGCCAACGGCAAATTGCCACTCTCACCGGACATTCAAATGATGTCATGTCTGTAGCCTTCAGTCCCGATGGTCGGATGTTAGCCAGTGGGAGTAGGGACAAGACGATTAAATTGTGGGCGGCACGATAGGGGTGGGTTCGCGTTAATCTTTGTTAATTAGCAGAAATCTGAATAAACTCGCCCCCCACCTATCAACAATTCCTGATCCCCCCTAGCCCCCCTTAAAAAGGGGGGAACTGGACTTCAAAGTCCCCCTTTTTAAGCGGGATTTAGGGGGATCAAATAGGTGCTGTAAAACGGGAGCGATCGCAATTTAGAAATTTGATAATAATAGATCAGGCGACTATTATTTCTTTCTATTTTTAACCTTTAGAACGGGACTGACGGGGCTCGAACCCGCAACTTCCGCCGTGACAGGGCGGTGCTCTAACCAATTGAACTACAGTCCCTTGCTGTCGTTCTTTTTTTTTGCGACAATTTTTATTATTACTGCTTTTTTCTAATTTGTCAAGCCTTTCTAGGAAATTTTTTTTGACGGTGCTTTTGGTTGAGTCTTCCCCGCCAAGCTAGACTAAAGAAAACAAATTCGCAGGGATTCTCAGTGAATATCGAGTCAGCCGTTTAATTCCCTCGAACAGCTAGAGTCCGATGGCGGATGGCCCCGTAATCCGATGATTAATAGTGGGGCGATCGCCCTAGCTGGATTATACGAAACATCAGGACAGTTTGCGGTAAAGGTGGGAGTCCCAACTAAATCGGGGGTGAGTGGGGCGGTATTATCGGTTATTCCTGGGGAGCGATCGCTTGTTATAGTCCTCTCCTTGATTCCCAAGGAAATTCTATAGGAGGTTTATTTTTGATTGAAAAAATCGTTAAAACTTTAAATTTGAGTCTGTTTCATTAATTAATTTTTATATATTGAGAGTCCAACATCCTCCTGTAGCCTTCGGCAAGGAAGGGCTAGTTACGATACAATTCAACTAAAACCTAGTATAAGTATTATGACAAGCACAGAACAAGCCCCACTAACGACCGAAACAAACGATGAGCTCATTGACAATGCCATGGCGACCGTCAAACCCTCAGAAGAAATTGAAGCCGTCCTGGCCGGGTTAGCCCAAGACCAGAAAGTCATGGTGGGAAATTCCGAAGCGGGCAAGATTTGGCAGTTTGAATATGGCAGCGTGGAGGTTTTTGTGCAACTTACCGGAGAAACGGATGAAGATACTCTCACGGTTTGGGCGACGGTACTCAAATTTCCGGTTAAAAATGAAAATCAGTTAATGCGAAGATTATTAGAAATGAACTGGTTATCGACATTAGAATCCCATTTTGCGATTACTAATGATCAAGTTGTGGTTTTATCGAGTCGAACTTTAGCGGAAATATCGGCCACGGAAATCTCCCGAATTATTACTATTGTGGCAACAATTGCCGATAATAACGATGATAGCTTACAAGCCGAATTCGGTGTCTAATATTTGGCGTTTAATTCCTGTATTTAAAGCTTCGGGACATCTACAAATGGCAATTGACCATTGGTTGTTTCGTCAGCATCAACAAGGAAAACATCCCCCTACTTTGCGGTTTTATCTTTGGGAACCTGCGAGTATTTCTTTAGGTTATCATCAGAAATCTTGGCCGGAACATTGGCAAGATTTAACCTGGCAAAACCAACCTTTAGAGTTAGTTAAACGTCCCACCGGAGGTCGGGCGGTTTTACATCAAGGGGATTTAACCTATGCGGTGATTGCTTCGGGATTACCCCAAAATTCTAGGGCAGCCTATCAAACATTATGCCAATTTTTAATTGACGGATGGCGATCACTCGGTTATGAACTCCATTATGGTTCCACCGGACGGGGATATATTCACAACCCCAACTGTTTTGCCACCGCCACCGCCGCCGATTTAGTCCTATCCGATGGTACTAAATTAATTGGAAGCGCCCAACTTAAGGGAAATGGCACAATCCTACAACATGGCTCCATTCGATTAACCCCCGATGCGGAACTGTTTCGTCAGGTATTTGGTCGGGAAATGCCCTCACCGACTTTAAGCACTTTACCGTCGGGAGAGGAGTTGATTTCAACGGTAATTGATGGCTTAGCCGTCGCCGCCCGGTTTTGGTTCGGGGGAGAATGGGTAATCCAACCCCTCTCGGAAACGGAATTACAGACCATTAAAACCGAGTATTCAAGCCATTGGGGCGTTTTTTCAGACCCCATGGTAGTTTAAGATCAGCAATGAAAACCCACCCCAGTTAAAGATAAAAAAATGGATACAAAAGCATTTAGACGTTCCTTACAACAGTCCCAAACCTATCATCGTAAAGGTTTTGGTCATGAGGAAGAAGTGGCAAATGTCATGAACTCCGCCTATCAAAGTTCTTTAATTCAAGAAATTAGAGAGAATAACTATAGGATGAAACGGGGAAATGTTACGATTCAAATGGCTGAATCCTTTGGGTTTTGTTGGGGTGTGGAACGAGCCGTCGCCATGGCCTATGAAACTCGCCAACATTTCCCGACGGAAAATATTTGGATTACTAATGAAATTATTCATAATCCTTCAGTGAATCAACATTTAAAGGAGATGAAAGTTGAGTTTATTCCGGTTGAAAATGGGAATAAGGATTTTTCCGTGGTTGATGCTGGGGATGTGGTGATTTTACCCGCCTTTGGAGCTAGTGTTCAAGAAATGCAAACCTTGAACGAAAAGGGCTGTAAAATTGTCGATACAACTTGCCCTTGGGTTTCTAAAGTTTGGAATAGCGTTGAGAAACATAAAAAAAGAGATTATACCTCTATTATTCATGGAAAATATAACCATGAAGAAACCGTTGCTACTAGCTCTTTTGCCGATAAATATTTAGTAGTTTTGAATTATAAAGAAGCGGAATATGTGTCTAATTATATTCTGAATGGAGGCGATCGTCAAGAGTTTTTAGCAAAATTTGTTCGAGCTTATTCGGAGGGTTTTGATCCCGATCAGGATTTAAAACAAATTGGTATTGCTAACCAAACCACTATGCTCAAAAGTGAAACCGAACAAATCGGCAAACTGTTAGAGCATACAATGATTAAAAAATATGGCCCCGATCAATTAAATAATCATTTTCAAAGTTTTAATACCATTTGTGATGCTACCCAAGAACGTCAAGATGCCATGATTGACATATTAGATCAACCGTTAGATTTGATGGTTGTGATTGGGGGGTTTAATTCTTCTAATACCACCCATTTACAAGAAATGTCCGTGGAAAAAGGAATTTTATCCTATCATATTGACTGTGCAGAACGCATTTTAGCGGATAACCAGATTGAACATAAACCGTTAGGTAAATCTTTGGAAATTCAAGAAAACTGGCTTCCACAGGGAGAGATCCTAGTCGGAATTACGTCCGGTGCATCAACTCCTGATAAAGTTGTGGAAGAAGTAATTGAAAAGATTTTTTCACAGAAACTTTCTCTGGTTTAAGGATAAAAACTAAAGAGATTGATTCTCCCCTGATTAGGATAATCAGGCTAGGTTGTAATTATCCCGATTAACTTTTCTAGCCTTGGTTATCCTAAATTAATTTAACCACAATTATTAGTATAAGGAATAATTGCAATGATTCAATCAGCAACAAAACTCTTAAATGTTGATGAATTTATTACTAAATATGGTGATAGCGATCGCTATGAATTAATCGATGGGGAGTTAATTGAAATGGAACCGACTGGACTACACGAACAAGTAGGAGCTTTTATCGGTCGCAAACTAAATGTAGAAATTGATCGTCAAGACCTTTCTTATCTAATTCCCCATCGTTGTCTGATCAAACTCTTAGGAACAGAAACCGCTTTTCGTCCCGATCTGATTGTATTAGATCAAACAAAGCTGATTGATGAACCCCTATGGGAACAAAAACCTGTGATTACATCAGGAAAATCTATTCAACTAATTGCTGAAGTTGTCAGTACCAACTGGCAAAATGATTATGCTCGGAAGGTGGAAGATTATGCTTTATTCGGAGTTCTTGAATATTGGATTATTGATTATTTAGGAATAGGAGGTAGGGAATATATTGGTAAACCAAAACAACCTACTGTTACTATTTGTAATCTAGTCGGTGATCAATATCAAAAACAATTATTTCAAAATAATGATTTACTGGTTTCATCAATCTTTCCCAGTTTAAAAATCACCGCCCAACAAATATTTGCAGCAGGTCGTATTGTGTAACATTATGACCTTTAATCACTTTGAGTGTAAAGGTTGTTTCTATAATATAATCAGAATTGTTTAAACTCACGGGCGATAGATTAAATCCCTTAAACATAATTAGCTCAGAACTCGTGCTTGGGCAATTTCTCTATTACCAATAGCCCGAATTTGAGAACTAAATAAAGAAATAATAGTAATTGTTTGACCTGTGAGGGTCATAAATTCTACTTCGTATCCTAAACCTTCTTGATGGACTAAAACTACAGTACCAATATCGCCTGCTTTTAAATTATATTCGGCTAAATCATGGGTTAAAACCACTCGGTCTAATTCAGTAATCATATTAGTTTAGTTAATTTGATCTGAGGATTTTATTCTAGTGGATATGCGCTAACCAGTCTAGGATTATCATCTCCGGTGGCAATAAACCAAACAGAACGAACTTCTGGGTTTCTACAATCTGGGGTCATGAGTATACCCTCAATAACGTACCGTGTTCCAAAAGGAGATGCTTCGATTTTAGCTAATTCATGATCAGCAGCATGATTTATGAAAGCTTTAGCCATTATTTCCCAGGAATTAACCGTAAACCCAAACCGGAGAAAAAAATTTGCCTTACTTTTGCCATCAGGATGAGTCGGTGACAGTAAATATTCTGTAATTTTTTTCTGTGGAACTATGGCTTGCCGATAATTGGGTAGTTTCAAGCAATTTCTCCCATAAAATTTTTGAGTTAATCAAATCAATGATATTATCTCAAATGCTAAAAAAATGGCTATAAATTCAGCCGTTGATTCGGCGATCAACCCATCAAATTATCTTGCCGATTTAAGAAGCTGGAGAATCGCTAGTAAAATAAATATGACCTAAAGTTTTTCCTTGATAAACTCGTTTAGTTAAACGCCAACCCGGTTCTAAAATAATTTTAGCGAAACCACTGGTAAATCCGTAGGTTCTACCAATAATAATCGGTGGCGCGTAGGCATCAGCCCTGGACTGGGCAACTAGCAAAATATCATTAGGGGTACTTTGAACACTTAAAGCATGGGAGAGCACCAAATCTGTCCCAGCCATTCTCACCGAATAACCATTACTATCGGTGGCCCGTCCACAAATGCCAGTAAAATCAAAATTCAGTAGTAACGGATCAATCATCGTGGGCTGACTACCGCTTTCACTCCAACAGGGGCGACTATCCGAGACCTGTTCCACAATCACTAAAGTATGCCCAAAGGCACGAGGTACAGCGATCGCCACAAACCGATCCTGATCCACCTCTTTTTGGTCAAAATCAACCGCGATCGCATTTAAGCTAAAACTTAGGACTGATATCCCGATTACCAAAGCAACTATAATTGGTTTTAGTGCTGATTTCATCTGAATTTGCACCGTCTAATGGTGGCACGAATTTACTTAACCGATTCTCTAAAACCCAACCGGAACCACTAACCCTTCCCGTGCCATAATTGCTTGGGGAGATACCGATTGGACTTCCTTTTCTACCTGATCCAGAAAGTCATCGCTATGGCTAGGGTCGTGATGGAAAATCACCACTCGCTTAACTCCGGCGGCTTTAGCCATCTTTACGGCTTCTTGCCAAGTGGAATGTCCCCAACCGATTTTAGGAGATTTAGGATTATGATACTCCTCGTCACTATACATAGCATCGTAGATCAAAATATCAGCATTTTGAGATAGATTTAAGACATTTTCATCCAAGCCATCGGGGAGATGTTCGGTATCGGAACAATAAACCGCCGTGCGTCCCTTCCAAGTCACCCGATATCCCATGGCCGTATTCGGATGATTCAGTTGTCCGGTTTCAATCAGAATATCATCCAACATCATCGAGTCTCCGGGCTTGAGTGTATAGAATCTCAAGTCTCCTTGCAGTCCCGTCAGGGGAACAGGGGAATTAGGATGCAAAATTCGATCAATAAAATGTTGTTTCATCGACTCCCCATCCGGCGGAATTGCCCCATAGATATGAAAGCAATTACCCCGCATAAAAGCCGGGGTAAATAGGGGAAATCCTTGAATATGATCCCAGTGGTAGTGCGTAAAAAACATATACGCTTCCACCGGAGTTTCTTTAAGTAAATCATCTCCCAGGAGCCGCAGGCCAGTTCCGCCATCAAAAATCAAGCGTTTACCAGCCACTCGCATTTCCAAACAGGAGGTATTGCCCCCATAACGAATCGTCTCTTTTCCGGGGGTGGGAATACTGCCCCTAACCCCCCAAAACTGGATCACAAAATCCTCTGGTTTAGAGTCGGGAGCCGATAAATTAGAGAGCTTCTGAGGGTTAGCCCCCACAGACGATAGGCTGGTTTCCATTTTATTCTTCAGGCTTCAAAGTTCCACACTGACCATGATGACGCAGCAAATGATCGCACAAAACAAGAGCAACCATTGCTTCTACCATTGGCACGGCCCGAGGTAAAACACAAGGGTCATGCCGTCCTTTCGCCGATAACAACGTTTCCTCTCCCTCCTGGGTGACGGTGCGTTGCTCCTTCCGAATTGTAGCAGTTGGCTTAAA
Organism: Oscillatoriales cyanobacterium CG2_30_40_61; assembly: GCA_001873365.1. Classification (GTDB taxonomy): domain Bacteria; phylum Cyanobacteriota; class Cyanobacteriia; order Cyanobacteriales; family Microcoleaceae; genus Planktothrix. Next base: position 6,885 of record MNYZ01000022.1, read on the forward strand.
TGCTACTCGGATAATAATATTTTCTCCATTGGAAATGCCACCCTGAATTCCACCCGATCGATTGGTTACGGTTCGGACGCCGCCCACAGAATCAATATAAAATTCATCGTTATGTTGACTGCCTGTGAGCAGAGTACCAGCAAAGCCAGAGCCAATTTCAAATCCTTTACTCGCGGGTAAGGACATGACCCCTTTCGCTAGATCTGCTTCTAGTTTATCAAATACTGGAGATCCGAGTCCTAACGGAACATTGCGGGCGACACATTCCACCACCCCACCAATCGAGTCCCCCTGATCTCGAATTTGTTCAATCCGTTCTATCATGGTTTCGGCACAATTGCCATCGGGACAACGGACAATATTACTTTCTACTTGCTCTAGGGTAACGGTATTGGGATCAATTACTCCTTCGATATCCTGAATTCGTTTCACATAGCCAATAATTTCTACCCCGGCATATTGTTTGAGGATTTGTTTAGCGATCGCCCCGGCGGCCACCCGGCCAATGGTTTCACGGGCTGAAGATCGTCCTCCTCCTTGCCAATTTCTAATCCCATATTTCGCATCATAAGTAGCATCCGCATGAGAAGGGCGATATTTAACCGCCATATCACTATAATCCTGGGGGCGAGTATCCTGGTTCCGCACCATAATCATAATCGGGGTTCCCAAGGTTCGTCCCTCGAACACGCCGCTGAGAATATCGCAGGTATCGGTTTCTTTACGAGGAGTGGTAATTTTACTTTGTCCGGGGCGACGTCGATCCAGTTCCGCCTGAATGTCTGTAATCTCAAGTTTTAATCGGGGAGGACAACCATCGATCACAACTCCCACCGCCCCACCATGAGATTCTCCAAAGGTCGTGATCCGAAACAAATGCCCAAATGTGTTGCCCATAATGGTTGTGTTTATTTTGCCAAACTCTTAATTATAGCCGATCTGGAGCTAAACCAGACCTGAAACCCTGATAAAATAGAGAAAAATCAGAGACGCGCCGTGGCACGTCTCTACGGATATGCCCCACTCCATGTTAATCTTCGTGTTCTTCAAAGGGGTCGCGCAGGTCGGTAGAAGCCGGGCCAAAAGCTGTGTAGATCGCATATCCCGTCAGGGCGATCACAAACACAGCGATACAAATGCTTAGAGTTAATGCGGGTTCCATTATGATTAATCCCTTGTTATTCGTGTGCTTCTATAATAAAATACTTAGAAAACTTAAGACAATTTAACAATTGTTTCAATTCTGGAGCCAGGATATTGTGTTTAACCCGATATGGGGACACCTAAATCGGTTAACATTAGCCTAAGCCTCTCCGGTCTTCCCTTGCTTGAAGCGGTGAGAGTGTCCAAAATCCAGAAAAAATTTTGTTGAAGTAAAAAATTTAGGTGAACTATGGCACAACGGACTTGGTTAGGAGATTTATTAAGACCTTTAAATTCCGAATATGGTAAGGTTTCTCCCGGTTGGGGAACTACCTCCTTAATGGCAGTGTTTATGGGTCTGTTTTTTGTGTTTCTGTTAATTATTTTACAGATTTATAATTCCTCACTGCTGCTTGAAAATGTGGATGTAAACTGGGCTAATTTAACCCGCTAATTAAGTTTAAAATCCGGTTAATCGTGAACTGTGAGTAGCAATTTAGGCAATAGGTTTTAAGTATAATAATTAAAAATACTTCACCTAAATCCTGTATTGCTACTTCTGGAAAGTTAAAAATCACAGTTCACGGTTTTCTATTTATCACAATTATTTTTTGAAACTAAGGAGACTATTTTAGTGAATATATTTGGCATTGGTTTACCCGAAATGGCAGTAATTTTGGTACTGGCACTTTTAATTTTTGGCCCGAAAAAACTACCGGAAATTGGCAGTAGTTTAGGCAAAGCCCTAAAAGGATTTCAACAAGCTTCTAAAGAGTTTGAAGATGAATTTAAAAAAGAAGCTCAAAAGTTAGAAGAAACCCCTAAAATTAAGCCAGAAAACAACTCAAATGTCGCAAACACTTCTGAAGAAAATTCAGTTAAGACCCTGGAATAATTAATAGATAAATTAACGTTATTTAGTTATATTAATAATTATGGTTATGGAGGTTACCCCTACTAAAACATTAATTGTGCCTCAATTAATAGTAGGTTTAGGAAATCCTGAAAACAAGTATGAACAAACCCGTCATAATATTGGTTTTGAGGCTATTGATGCTTTAGCCAAGGCTTGGCGAATTCCCATTTCAGAAAATCGCAAATTTAAAGGGAAATTCGGTGAAGGGGTAACATCTTCTGGCGAAAAGATTAGATTATTAAAACCGCTAACCTATATGAATTTATCAGGACAGGCGATTCGGGCTGTCGTTGATTGGTATAAACTTCCTCCCACATCCGTATTAGTAATTTATGATGATATGGATTTACCATTAGGACGGTTGCGACTGCGGTTGTCCGGTTCCGCAGGAGGTCATAATGGGATGAAATCTACTATTTCCCATTTAGGAACCCAAAACTTTCCCCGGTTGCGAATTGGTATTGGTAAACCCAAATCCATAGCTGGAACAGGGGAAACCGTTTCCTATGTGTTGGGAAAATTTTCCTCAACGGAAATGCAGGTGATGGAACAGGTTTTAAAATGGACGGGAGAAGCGATTGATTTAAGTTTGCATCAAGGTGTGGAAAAAGCCATGAGTTTATACAATAATCGGAGTCTTGTTGATAACCCAGAGTGAGTTCTAAAAGTTTACCTGAAACAACAGCGTATGTTAGAATTACGCGACAATCTTGGCATCAGGGTCTACTCGAAGGAGAGGTCAGTGCTGGGGATTATGAGTGGCGATTTCAGTGGCGATTTCGACACACAAAAAAACTCACAATTCAACCATCCCAAGGTCGAGCTTTAATACAAGAACCCTTGGGACGGTTTTTAGAAAAGTATGATTATCAATTAGAACCTGGTGGGGATTATTCTTTTACTGTTCGTGCTCAATTTTAGGTCAGGATAAAGGGAAAGTCAGGTAGTTTAGAGACAAATATGGAGAATATTTAACTAAACAGATTGAATCACCTAGTTTTTTAGTAATGCTCGGAATCCTGCTTGCTGGAAATGAGTATCGGCGGTTAGTGCATCGGTAATTCCTCGATTCTGCATGACGATAAATGATAGACAATCCACTAAACCCCATTCTTTATCTTTTCGCTGTTTAAACAAATTGAATGCAGGAATATACAAATCCTTAGTCAACAACACAATTTCAACATTAGGATCAGCTTCGAGGGATTCTAACAGTTGGATTGCGGCTATCCTGTATTTTGATCGAGAAAGCGCATTACCAATTTCTAGTAATATGGCTTGAGTGGTGACTAAACGTGATGAGCTAGATTCCAATTGATGAGCCAATTGAACAGCTTGTACATGATGTTGATCGGTAATTGAAGATAGTGCGATCACAAAGGATGTATCTAAAAAAACTTCAATCATTACCAGAAACCATTTCCCCATATAAATACCAATCGATTTTCTCAGACCAATCTGGCTCACCTTGTAGTTGTAAAGACTGAGCGGTTTGCAGAAATGTTTTGGGTGGTTGTTCTTGCGGTAATACGGTTTCAACAATAATTCTAACCCTTGTACCTACGTCTAGGTTTAGGGGAGATTCCAGTTGTAGGGATGTTCCATCGAATATGGCATTGAGTTCTTGAATCATGGTGATTAAAATGTGTTCTACCAAGTTTTTTGATGATTTAGATTAATCCAATAATAACATTTTTAAAGAATTCTAACATCCCTCTATGAATAGCTATCAATCATTTTTGCCAGTAATCCTTTTAGTAAATAGGATTTTTTTTAAAGTAACGGAGCAAACAAGGACTAGCTGTTATGAACATTGTAAGGAGATATTTCCATAGTCGCTACTCTCTCTTGAGTCTGAGTCAATGCTACTGGAATTAGAACTATTACTAGATTCAGACTCAGAGCTATTACCGAACCAATTACTGAATAAATCCCAAGAGCCACCACTATCGGCAGGATCGCTCCTTTCATAATCAGGACGGCTGCTTGACTCAGTTTCATAGCTACTATCAGATCCATTGGGATCATTGCTACTGTAATCAGAACTACGGATAAAGTCGGATAAAGTCGGATATAATAACTTCAGTTCTCTCACATACCTGGCTGATGGACATTCGTGAAGTATTGCAATTTGTAGAGGAAGTTGTTTGCGCTGGGACAGGTAATCATCTCAATGATTTGCAGCGGCGCATTATCGAGGGAACACTGAAACGACAGAAATATATGGACATTGCAGAAAATTATGGTTGTTCTTTCGGTCATGCTAAGGATGTAGGTTACGAGCTTTTACAAATGTTATCAGATGTCTTTGATGAACCTGTTGATAAATATAATCTTAAATCAGTCTTAGAACGACAGGGAAATTTGAATATTAATTTTGGTAATAATAGTATTAATAGCAATAGTATTGGATACATTAATGTTTGCTTTGATCAGCGTGGTGATACCCCAGAGAAAAGTCAGCCTGTAGCTCCCGACTTCGGGCAAGGTAAGTATCAAACTAAGATTGAAACAGTTGGTAAGTTACGGCAATTTGGCTTGAGCGATGAGCAAATTGCAGAATTGCTGGGATTAAGATTAGATGAAGTTAAGCAGGTAGACTCTGATTTTTATTAATATCTTATTATTATTCCATTTATGGAAACTATGGTACATTTAAAAAGATTAAAATTGCTGACAAGCAAATCAAACTGGGAAAACATACGATATATATTTAATCTACTTTCTTAACCTCTGATGATTGCTACGAAATAAAAACAGATGATTTCAAAATAATACAGTGACGCCCCGGACGTTTAATTAATTCATCCTGTTCAGGTTTAATCATCATGCGAGTTGCGCTGACTCGGGTCATCCCAATTAAATCAGAAATATCAGCATGGGTTGGGCGTAAATCTATTAATAATCCATCGGGTGTTAAACGACCAAATTTTTTTCCCAGCCATTTTAAACAATTTAATAAACGCTGCTCTGTTCCTTGGGTATGGAAAATAGTTTGTAATTCCTCGATTTGGCGCAGATGGGTTAAAATTCCATCGGTATAGTCTGACCAAAGAGTTGAGGGGATAACACTGACCTCAACGGAAGTCACACATTCAATTTGATAGGGTTCGAGTTGAGATAGGGGTCTACCGACGATATCATTCTGTCCCCAATATCCTAAACTAATCAAGGTTCCGTCTTCTTTCCAGGTCAGGGTACGCACGACACCCCGTTCAATTTTCCACAGGGTATTAGACCAGAGAGGGACTTGTTCCCGTGGGTTAAAGGTACGGGGTCTGGAGGTTAAGGCGGGATTAATAAGGGTTGAAATATTCACAGGAGGTTCCTTAGAATTCTTACTCCCATCCTAAAGGCTTGAGGTTAAATTTAGGTTCAGTCTAGATTAAAGTTCTCTGACATTTCCCAGAATACTGAATAATAATACAACCTGATTGCCCAAAAAATAATCGGGTACAATTAAATACATTTATAACTATCAATTTGATATAATGTTAGAGTTAGCTGCCCTCGGACTATTACAACAGGAACCCTTACATGGCTACCGACTTAAACAACGGCTGGAATTATTTCTCAGTAGTTGTATGAGTGTTAACTATGGAGCGATTTACCCCTTGCTCAAACGTTTAGAGGAGCGGGCTCAAGTCCAGGTTTTGGTAGAGGAGTCTGGGGATGGAGGAGCTAGTCGCAGAATTTATGGGATTACTGCGGCTGGTCGCGGTCGTTGGCGGGAAAAAATGTTAGAACATCCGCAGGAAAGCTGGGTTAAAAGTCGGGCTCGATTTTTAGTTAAGTATTTCTTTTTCGGAAGTTTAGAACCTGGGGAACGAGTCCAACTGATTGAGAACCGTTTAAGGGTTTGTTATCAACGACAAACCTATTTAGATAGTCAAGAAATGGGAATTCTAGTAACGGACTCTTTTCAAGTAGCAACTTGGGAACGGGCAAAAGTGATGCTGGAGTCAGAAATGGAATGGCTTCAAAACTGTTTAGAAAAAGATAAATCGGGTTCTACTACATCTATCTCCAGAAAGATGTAGACCGATCTTAATATATTGTAGCTTTAGATTAAACTCTGATTTCATCTCAATTTGAGCACTATTTTGCTCCGAGAAAAATGACCTTAATTTTGGCTAAACCATGTCTAATTTCCAATTCCCAAAATCTACCGTGAAAGAACAGGAAAAAGAAGGGATTCAGCCGGAAAATTACCGAGAAAAAACGGATTTTCCGGCTGAGTCTTTACCCGTAAAAATTGCCTCAGAGCCGTCGTCTTATCAAAAGGGATGGTTCCAAATTTTGCTGGTTACTTCCATGGCGTTGGGGATTGGTTTTGTCGGAGGACAATGGTGGCAATCTACACCGAAAGATGGGGATAAACCAACGGCAGAAAGACCGAATCGAGCCAGACAAAATCAAGTTAAAATTGCTGCGGTAGGAACTTTAAATTTTGAGGAAACCTCCGATTTTGTGGGAACATTAGAGGCAAAACGGGCGGTAGATATTAAGCCGGAAATTGAAGGTCGAATTACGGAAGTTTTCGTGCGCTCTGGGCAGGTGATTGAACAGGGAGATGCGATCGCTCGCCTCAAAAGTGATAGTGTAGAATCAAGTTTAAATCAAGCTAAAGCTAATTTAGTTAGAACTCAAGCCCGTTTATCGGAATTACAAGCCGGAAGTCGTCCCGAAGAAATTGCTCAAGCAAGGGCAAAATTAGCCGAAGCAAAAGCCAGATTAGCCGATGCTGAATCGGGTAGTTTATTAGCAGAAATTAATCAAGCCGCATCTCAAATTGATGCGATTCGAGCCGATGCCGAACTAGCTCAAAATCGGGTAAATCGCTTTAGAGATTTAAGCGAATCCGGGGCAATTTCTCAAGATCAATTTGATGCTTTATCCTCTCAGAAAAATAGTGCTAATGCGAATTTACAAGCCGCAAAACGCCGTTTAGAACAATTACAAAAAAATCGACAATCAGAAATTAATCTCCGTCAAGCCGTGATTGAACAGGAACAACAGGCTTTAAAACAATTAGAAAATGGGACTCGAATTCAAGAAGTTCAACAGGCGGAAGCTCAAGTTGCGGAAGCGGCGGCTCAGGTTCGTAATATTGAATTAGATTTACAAGAAACGGCCGTTTTAGCACCGTTTACAGGGGTAGTTGGTGATGTGGGAATTAAAATCGGAGATTATGTTAGTAAAGGAGATATTCTCACCCGTTTAACTGCTAATGATCAGTTAGAATTGCGCTTACCAATAGCCTTAGAACGTAAAGAAGATTTAAAGTTAGGATTATTGGTACAAATAGTTGATCCTCAAGGTAAAATATTGGGAACAGGACGAATTAGTTTTATCTCGCCTTCAGTAAATCAAGACTCCCAAACTATTCTAGCAAAGGCTAGTTTTGATAATAGTCAAAGATTATTTAAAGATGGTCAATTTTTCCGGGCTGAAGTGGTTTGGAAACAAAAACTAAATGCTGTTGTGATTCCGATGACCGCCGTTCAATTTCAAGGAGATCAGCGATTTGTATTTATGGCGGAAGGAGAAGAAAAATTAACTGCTAAAAAACAACCAATTAAATTAGGTTTAATTCAAAAAGATCAGGCGGAAATTTTAGCAGGACTTAAACCAGGACAAAAATTGATTATCTCCGGTACACAAAAATTATCCGATGGTGCAGCTATTAATATTTTACCTGCTGATTCTGATCAGAGTTCTAAAGGTAAACGTTAAATTGGGATCTTTACTGGGGATTGAAGCCCGGTCGGGCTTACTACAATTATTAATTTAATATGTTTACTAATTTTTTCATTAAAAGACCTGTTTTTGCGTCGGTTTGTTCGTTGCTGATTATTATTTTAGGGCTGGTGGGTTATACTCGCCTTCCGGTGCAGGAATATCCCAAGATTGATCCGCCGGTTGTTACAGTTAGTACCAGCTATCCGGGGGCTAGTCCCCAGGTCGTAGAAACCGAAGTTACAGAGATTTTAGAAGCACAACTTAACGGAATTGCTGGAATTAAAACCTTAACTTCCAGTAGTCGAGAAGGTAGCAGTTCTATTTCTGTTCAATTTGAATTAGATCAAGATTTAGAAGTCGCAGCCCAAGAAGTTAGAACTCGGGTAGCAAGGGCTGCGAAAGGATTACCCGATGAAGTTGATGAACCTGTTGTAGAAAAACGATCTGGAGATGATGAACGAATTTTATGGATTGCCTTTTTTAGTCAAACTTTATCAGCTTTAGAGTTAAGTAATTACGCCGATCTTTATATTAAAAATACTTTAGAAACTGTTGATGGTGTCAATAGTATTTTTATCTCAGGAGAACGCCGTTATGCCATGCGATTATGGTTAGATACCATGAAAATGGCAGCCCGTCAAATCACCGCTTTAGATGTTGAACAAGCCCTAAGACGACAAAATATTGAAATTCCCAGTGGTCGAATTGAAGGAAAAGAAACGGAATATCCGGTAAGAACTTTGGGAAGACTGCAAACTCCCCAAGATTATGAAGACTTAATTATTAAACGTAATGATAATGGCTCGCAAGTTAAAATTAGAGATATTGGACGGGCAGAAATTGGGGCAAAAGATGATCGAGTCATTGCCCGTTTTAATGGAAATCCTGCCGTAGGATTAGGAATTAGTAAACTTGCTGATGCGAATTTAATACAAGTTGCCCACGGAATTAAAGCTAAATTAGCGGAACTTAAAAAAAGTTTTCCTGAAGGAATTAGCTATGAAATTGCTGTAGATTATTCCGAGTTTGTAGAACTGGCGATTGAGGAAGTTTGGATTAGTCTATTAATTTCAATTGGACTGGTGGTTTTAATTATCTTTTTATTCTTGAGAAATTGGAGAGCTACTTTAATTCCAGCCATCACGATTCCCATTTCTTTAATTGGGGCATTTAGTGTGATGTTTTTTCTGGGATTTTCGATTAATACCTTAACCCTATTTGCCTTAACTTTAGCAACGGGTTTAGTCGTAGATGATACGATTGTGGTCTTAGAAAATATCATCCGTTATATGGAAGAAAAACGGCTAGATGCCTTTCCAGCAACTTATGCCGCCGTGGGAGAAGTGGTATTTGCGGTGATTGCCACCACGGTTGTTTTAGTAGCAGTATTTGTTCCTGTCGCCTTTGCCGGGGGAACCAGTGGACGATTATTCAATGAATTTGCCTTAACTTTAGCTGCTTCTGTGGTTTTTTCAAGTATTGTAGCCTTAACTTTAGCCCCTCCTCTTTCCGCCCGTTTATTGCGTCACGAAACTAAGCCCCAAGGATTGATGAAAATTCTATTTTTCCCCCTGGATTTATTTGAATGGGTTTTGAATAAAATCATCGCTATTTATGCTTGGACATTAAGTCTATTAATGACAATTAAACCCCTTGTTATTTTGGGATTTATTGCTAGTTTAGGATTAACAGTTTGGTTGTTTTTACAGTTACCCCAGGGCTTTTTGCCCAGTGAAGATCGAGGTAGAATTTTTACCCCAATTACGGCTCCCGAAGGAGTCAGTATTAACTATACTAACCGTGCGGTTAAACAGGTTGAAAATGTCTTCAGTCAAGTCCCAGAAATTACCAGTTATTTTGCGATCGCCGGTTCTAGTCGAGGGGCATCTCAAGCGAATACAGGATTTTCTTTTGCTCGTTTAAAACCTTGGTCTGAACGCCCGGAACCCGAACAATCTCAACAATCTATTGTGAAGAAATTATTGGGTAAATTTTCAACAATTACGGATGCTTTAGTCTTCGCTACAAATCCAGGGGGATTACCCGGAGGCGGTCAAGGTCAACCGATACAATTTGTCTTACAAGGCAATGATTTAGAACAATTAGCGCAAGTTTCTCAAGACTTTGTAATTCGTGCTAGGGATTTACCAGAGGTAGTTAATATTGACACTAATTTAAAACTGAATAAACCGGAATTAGTGATTAGTGTCGATCGTTCCCAAGCTGGAAATTTAGGGGTTTCTGTACAGGATATTGCCCGAACCCTACAAATTTTAGTTGGTGGTCAGGAAATTACCAGTTTTAATCAGGGAAATCAACGCTATGAAGTGGTGGTTCGAGCTGAGGAACAATATCGAGCAAATCCAGAGGATTTAAAGCAATTATATGTGCGTTCCCAACAGGGAGAAATGATTGCTTTGAGTAATTTAGTCACGATTTCTACCGCGACCACACCCCCTCAAATTAACCATTTTAATCGCTTTCGTTCTGCGACTTTAGAAGGCAGTCCGGCCCAGGGAGTCAGTTTAGGCGTGGCGTTAAATGCCTTAGAAAATTTAGCCAAAGATATTCTACCACCGGATATGGGAACCTCTTTTTCTGGGGAATCTTTAGAATTTAAAGCCGCAGGTCAATCGACTAATTTTATTTTTGCCCTCGCCTTAGTTTTTATTTTCCTAACTTTAGCTGCACAATTTGAAAGTTATATTGACCCGATGATTATTCTATTAGCGGTTCCTCTGTCTTTATTAGGGGCATTTGGAGCGCTATGGATTGCACAATTAGAGTTAAATGCTTTTAGTCGCATTGGGTTAATTATGTTGATTGGATTAGCAACTAAAAACTCGATTTTAATTGTGGAATTTGCCAACCAATTACGGGAACAGGGGTTATCGATTCAAAAGGCGGCAATTGAAGCCTGTCGGTTACGATTTCGCCCGATTATGATGACGGCTTTATCTACTATTTTAGGGGTAATGCCTCTGGCTTTTGCCACGGGGGCAGGGGCAGCTAGTCGGGTAGCTATTGGTATGGCGGTGATGGGTGGAATGTTTGTTTCTACATTTTTGAGTCTTTATATTATTCCGGTTTTTTATGTGATTGCTACCAGTATCCAATCCCGTTTGATGGGGCATAATTCTCCAGAACAACATTTAGAAAATGTCACTTTGAATACAGACAAAGGATCTTATACTAATGGCAGTGGTCATAATCATGGTAATGGCACTGTCCCATCTGATCGGGATCAACTTACAAAAGCTTTACAAAGTTCTGATAAAAGTCGGGATTTGTAAAGGAATCTTGTTGATGATTTTGGCAACTTATCTACTTGTGGCAAATGGGATAATGTGTGTATAATTTAGTTAACATAACTTAATTTATAAATTGTTAAGTTATGATGATTTGATAACATCACAAGATTAATGATTCTTATGGAGGTTGCACAGAAGTATCAGGAAAAGTCTATCTAACGTCAGAAAGATAGATTACTGACCCAGTGCCCTCACCCTTAGCTGAAAAGTTAAGAAATTTCCAAGTAGTTCTTTAAAACTCAACCTTAATAAAACATCATGCAAACCGTAAACCTGCCTGTAGATTCGATGAAGACTCAAATTTTGTGCGGTTATAAAAACCCCACTAAACAGGTGCAAATTCTGCGGATGGAAACTACAGTTCGGGGTTATTTTGAACGAGTTATTTTTCCCGGGGAATATTGCTTATTTGTCGGAGAATCTAATACCAATTTGGAGGTTTATTCTAGTGGAGATCCCACCCGGATAGAACTAGAAAAAATCCTCTGTGATACATTAAAAGTTGAAGAAACCGAATAATTCCCCAACTTCGTAGTGAGGCGTTTACGCCTCAATTCTTACTCTAACTTCGTAGTGAGGCGTTTACGCCTCAATTCTTACTCAAAGATAAGGATGAGCCCTTCAGGGCTCACTACGTGGCGTTTACGCCTCAATTCTTACTCAAAGATCAAGATGAGCCCTGAAGGGCTCACTACGGGGAAATGGGGTTGTATTACAACAGTTGGTATTTTGAACGAGCAAATTGATATAATTTTCGCCAGATTAAACGGTTGGTTAAGACTACTAATAATGACATCACAGCCGTAGAAGCAAACAACAGAGGATAGTTACCTGTTTCTGTTGCTTGAGAAATTAGTGATCCTAACCCTGGTGTGATTAAAGTTTGGTTTTGAAACTGAACATATTCGCTAACAATACTGGCATTCCACGCCCCACCAACGGCCGTAATCATTCCTGTAATTAAATAGGGAAAAATTCCAGGTAAAATTACAGTTTTCCATCGCTGTACTAAAGAGAGTTTATAAATACTGGCGGCTTCAAATAACTCCGAGGGAATTGCCTGCGCCCCGGCAATTACATTAAATAAGATATACCACATTGTTCCTAACATCATCAGTGCCACAGAACCAATTTGTAAACCTCCTCCTAAACGGGCTAAAAATAGTAATAAAACCGTAAATAAAGCCGTGGCTGGCACCGATGCCGCAATTTGAACTAAGGGTTGTAAACTCTGGGCAAGTCGAGGATTTCTGCCAATGGCAACTCCCACAGGCACAGTCCATAATAGGGATAAACATAGGGCGATAACTACTCGTAAAGCGGTTAAAATAGCACCGATCATGATGTGTTTCCAGTCTTGAAACTCTAGTTTTTGTAAGAGTAAAACCGATTCCCAAGTTCCCCATAAAATCATAAATCCAACCCCCGTTAATAATAGGGGATTCCACCAATTTTTCTTGGGTCTGACTGATAAATTTGAGGTTAAATTACGATGGGATTTTCCTATGGGTGTATCAATTTTTTCTGACCAAAAATGTCCCAAGCGTTCCGTTAAAATTCTCAGGGTGGGAGAACGTCGCAGGAAATCTAATACAATAGATTGGGGAACATTTTGGGATTCAACGGTTTCTAACTTAAATTTTTCCGCCCAAGCAATTAAGGGTTTCCAGACTAAAAAATCGAGGATAATAATAACTCCAACTAAGACCGCCACTCCCCAAGCAATGGCAGTAAAATCTCCTTGATCGGAGGCTTTGGCTAGAAATGATCCTAACCCTGGAAGTCGAAAACTGCGATCGCCCAGGGTAAAGGATTCAATTGCCATTAAAAAAAACCAACCTCCGGCAACCGACATCACACTATTCCAAACTAATCCCAAGATTCCCGAAGGTAATTCCACTGACCAAAACCGTTGCCAAAAACTGAGATTATAGACCCGATCCACTTCTAATAATTCTTGAGGAATACTCGATAAAGATTGATAGAAACTAAAGACTAAATTCCAAGTCATTCCCGTAAAAATTAACAGAATAGCTGCCAGTTCAATCCCAATTCTTTGACCCGGAAATAAAGCAATCAAAGCCAGAACAACCCCGGGTAAAAAAGATAAAACCGGAATTGATTGTAAAATATCTAATAGGGGAATTAAAACTTTAGCCGCCAAGGGAAAACGATAAGCAGAATAGGCATAAACTAAACTAAAAATTAAGGATAAAAAATAAGCTGCTCCCATCCTTAATAATGTTTGGGCGGTATAACTTGGAAGTTGATCTAAATCGGTGGAGATGATGAAATCGGGTTGATAGTCTCCGGTTAATTGGGAAGCTGTGCGAACAATTACTAAAAGTACAGTAATAACTGCTAGAATTAATAAGCCATCTTGCCATGTTAAACGAGAGCGATCTAAGGTTTGATTTTTAGGGGTAAGAGAACGAGTCATATAGTTTATACCTCCGGTGTTGTTAAGCTAAAATCAGATGTTTCTAAAAAGATTTCCCCACTGGGTTCATCATAGGCATAAAGTTCTGCATAACGTCCCCAGTCAATGGCTGTATTTAACTGTCTTTGGGCTTCTTTAGGACTAAAATGATTATTCAGAACATCTAAGACTAAATCTTCGGGAATCCGACGATTTTGTTTAGATTGACAAAGGGTATAAATTTGTTGAACAAGACGAATATGACTGAGTAATTGTTGTCGAATAATTTGTTTGCGATCATCAATATTTCCCTGAATAAATTCTAGGGCGATGGTTGTCAGACTCAAATCTCCCTCTCTAATTTTGATTAAAGCCATGAATTCTGCGGCTTCAACAATGGGAAGTAAATCATCAACTTCCAGTTGTAGTTCTTGTCCTAAACGGTATAAATCAGGGTTTTGTCTTCCTTCTAAAAGTTCTAATAAACCAGCAACAGATCCGATACGAACATGGGGTAAAGATTGATATTTACCGGGAGTATTAGTAATGTTTTTTTGGGGTTCTAAGGTTTCTAATTCTGGGTTGGTGAGAATTTTATAAACTTGATCGACTAAGGCTTGAAAGCTAGGACTTTTGCGATCGCGATAATGGCTTAATTTAATCGGTAAATTTGCTCTAATTCTACCAGGATTTCTCCCTAAAACAATCACTCGATCCGCTAAGGTGATCGCTTCTTCAATCCCATGGGTTACAATTAAAATTGCTTGGGTAGGAATACGTTTTTCTAACCACAAATCTAACAGTTCAATTCGCAGGTTTTCTGCGGTTAAAACATCTAGGGCAGAGAAGGGTTCATCCATACATAATAATTCCGGTTCAACGGCTAAAGCCCTGGCAAAGCCAACCCGTTGTCGCATTCCCCCGGATAGTTCTTTAGGATAGGCATTTTCAAATCCATCTAAACCAATAATATCAATCATTTTTAAGGCTCTTTGTCGTCGCCAGTCTAGGGGAAATCCCCTGGCTTTTAACCCTAATTCGACATTTTCTAAAACCGTTAACCAAGGGTAAAGGGCAAAACTTTGAAAGACAATTGCTACCCCGGGATTAATTCCAATTAATGGCTTTCCATGACAGAGAACTTGTCCTTGGGTTGGATAAATTAACCCGGCAATTATTCGCATTAAGGTGGATTTTCCTGAACCAGAAGGCCCTAATAAAGCGATGATTTCGCCTCGACGTAATTCTAAATTAATGTTATTAAGAATCGGAATTTCTTGACCATTGGGCTGTTGATAGGATTTACCAACACCTTTGAGGATCATTAAAGGTTCTGTTTTGGAATCACTCATAGTCGGTTCTCAATAATTCTTGTTCAATCTGCTTCTATTCTGCTATTTTTGTTAACCAGAGAGTCATTTTAACATGAATTATGACCCGGCAAAAATATTTTTCAAGTTAATAATAGGTTAAGTCCATTCGCCATTTCTGTTTGGCTATATGAATAATAAAAATCAGCAAGAGATCGCTTATTCTTCTAAATCAGAAGATTCTTCTAATTCTAAATCTAAGGATAACTGTGCTTCTACTGATTCTAATTTTACATCCTCTCGCTTGGAAACATAATCAACTAATTTAATCCAGTCGATCTGATTATTTGTCATAAAATAACGCATAAATTCTTGGGTCATTTCATTTATTTTAGCTGAATAAGTTGCTTTAAAAATTTCATCTTTTTTTTTGGCTTCTATATCAATGGGTACAATCATCTCTTGGTAGAAATTATCATCTTCTGAGATAAAATTCCAAAAATCTTGACCTGCATATTTAAAGTATACTTTATCTGGATCTTGATTATCTTTCAACGGGTTTTTATCTTTTCCATACATCCAACCATTCACAGCAACAATTTCCTGAGTTATTCCTCGTTTTCTTAAAATCATTCTAGCTTTTTTAAAGTTATCTTTCATCCTATTAATTTGATCGGAATTTCCCCAGTTTATTCCTGATTTAATCCCAACGATATAATAAATTCCTTCTCTCTCAAATTCTAAATCAACACTATTAAGAGTTGACTTGACTCCTCCATATAATGTTTCTGAAATATATATAGCAAAACCTTCTAATAAATTTCCGAAAATCGTTTCTTCTTGAGAAGATAGAAAAGCATCAACAATACTTTTTACAAATTCTCCCGCCAATTCAATATTTTTAGCCTTAAATAAATAAGGATTTTTACGCTTAATAATATCTCTAATCTGAAGTTGTCTCAACTTTTCAAATCGTTTGTCATAGAAGGGGTTTAAAACATTCTCAATTAGATATTTAGAATAAATTTGATGATTCGATTCGCTCATAGCTAAATTATTAACTTCTTGTGTTTGATTAATCCCAGTGAAACTTTGATTTTGACAATTAAATAGAGTTTTTCTATATTAATTAAAGCCCCTTGATAATATTCTTCCTTAATCTCAATACCAATATAACATCTACCTAACTCTTTGGCTACCATCGCAGTTGTTCCCGAACCCAAAAAGGGATCAAAAACCGTATCTCCTGGTTCTGTAAATAATTGAATAAACCATGCAGGTAAAGATTTAGGAAATGTAGCACTGTGACTTTTATTGCTGCATTCCGTTGCTAAATGTAAAACATTGGTAGGATAAACCATTGTCCGTCCCAACCAATTAGAGACATTTTTACCAAATCCACTTTCTACTTTAGAATTATCCCGGGTTTGATCAGTTTCACTCAAATTTTTTAAGCGAGTTTTAGCCCAATCTCCCATAGGAACCATAACCCTTTCTTGATACATTTTAAATTTTTTCTGCTTATTGAACTGTAGACAACGTTCCCAAGCATCACGAAAACGATTAGGCCATTTACCAGGATAGCTATTCTTTTTATGCCAAATATATTCTTCAGTCCATAACCATCCCTGTTGTTGCATTGCTAAAATTAACTTAATAACGTAGTTATGCCTTTCTCCATTAACAACTTTTTCTTTGATATTAATAATCAAGGTTCCATCTGCTTTTAAAACTCTGTACATTTGTTTAGAAATGGGAAGAAACCATTGGACATAATCATCTGGATTAATTCCGCCATAGGTTTTCTTCCGGCTATCTGCATAGGGAGGAGATGTGACAATCAGATCTACTATATTAGAAGGAATTTTCTGCAAAACTTTCGAGCAATCACCTAAAATAATTGTGTTGTGCCAATCTTTTTCAGAGGTAATTATCTCCTGCTGATTGGGATTTGATATAAGTCTGAATTCTAAAGGGTGAATACTCAATGTAACTTTCCTCACAGGTTGGCTTTCTTCCAAAGAAGCGATCGCTTTTTCCCAATCAAACTCTATCAGTTGTAGTGATCCCGAATCAACTTGTTAAAAGAAAGAAGGAGCCCTGAAGGGCTCACTACGATTTAACGGCGTCTTCTGCTGCCACTTCCAGAGGAGGAGCGACTGCGGGAACCACTACCGAAGCTGGGTTTGCGTTGTTGGGTTGAACCTTTATTCGGGGAGGAGCGCAAATCCGTGGCTCCAAACCCCGAACCCGTTGAACGGCTGGAATTAGGGGAGGTGGGACGGTTGACGGAGGAATTCCGGTTGGAGTTACGAATATTTCCGGTGGTGCGTAGGGTGGTGCTATTTTTTACCGCCGCCGGGGGGCTATTGTATCGAGTCCGATATTGGTCTACAGCTTGGTTATAGTTGGAGCCGTAACCTCCATATCCGGTCATTACACCGCCGGGTTGATACATCGGAGGTACATAATAGCGGGGGGCAAATAAGCTATTGGCGATCGCACTTCCAGCTAAAGAGGCGGCAAAGGGTGTCCAGAAACTCGATTCTTGTCGCACGACAACGGTTTGCGGTTGACCCGTGGCTGGGTTGGTTTGAGTTTCGGTAACGTTATGAACATATTCAATCCGAAAATCTTCGGTTAAATACAAAACGGGTTGACCATTAGTAATATTTAAAGTGCTTTTTTCTCCGGCTTTAATTTGTTCCTCACTTAACTGAGCCATTTGTAAATCCGTCGTCCGATAGGTGGCAGATTTTCCCGCCGGAGTATTTAATAACATCAGGGTGTACTCCCCATCGACGTCATTATATTGGGCTTGCTGAACGGGATATTTACCCTCTTTGACTTGATTTTTAGAAGCCGATATAATCGAAGCAGATTGTTGTGGGTTAGATGAAGTTGTGGCAGATCCACAAGCAACCGTTGTCCAACAAAACGTTACCGAAATCAACAGAATTAAAATTTTTTTCCACATAAATCCATTTACTTTTCTCAACATTTATTTATTCCTATTGTAACAAAAAAATCCTGAATTGGTCACTCTTTTTTAACTTCAAGATCAACTAATGCCATTACTTAAAGGGGAATTAGTTCGGGAAAGTTCTCTAATAATTGATCGTTGGTTAATTCATCTCCTAAAACAGCCGGGGAAAAATGTACTTGAATCCCTCGGAGTCGGTGTTGATAATGCAGATTAATTAATGTTTTTAACCCCTGATTCATGGCTTCTAAACTGGCTAAATCCGTTTCTAAATCGGGAACTTCTCCTTCACTGACTATGGTAATCATCACGATTAAATTGTGGGTAATTGGTATAGATAGGTATGAACTTTCATCCAGGGGTTGGGATAAATCCGGCTGACTCAAATACCGTTGGCCCGAATCCGTAAATAGTTCGTTAAAGTAGTCCACCGCCTCGCCCTCACTCCAGACCACATCCCCTTCGTTGGAGCCTGAGAGCCAATAGGTGTCATACTGAAGCAGACCTTGGCAGACTTCTACTAAGGTCTCTCCTGTCACCTGCAAGTCTCCCTCGGCATCAATCACATCTCTGGCGGCTTGGTTGAGTATTCCTAATAGGGGCGCGACCTGATCTCCTCCTAAATGCAGAAATAAACGACTAACGACAAATCGGGTTTTCCCCATCATCCGATTAAAGCGATCGCCTAAAGCAGCCATAATTTGATTTCTCCCTAATTATTTATTCAATCAGCTTATCATTTTAAGATATCCTATTGTTAGCCATCGGGTTTTGATTTTAAGCTGACAATACTCTTTAATATTAATACAAATGAACTCAGATACTTCTCCAACTATTTCTCCACCAGAAAAGCTAAATTTATCAACTAAATTAGCCTTTGGTGCCGGGGATTTAGGCCCGGCAATTACTGCCAATATTTCTGTATTTTTTGTTTTGGTTTTTCTGACTAATGTTGCGGGTTTACCTGCG
The DNA here is from genome assembly GCA_001873365.1 of Oscillatoriales cyanobacterium CG2_30_40_61. Classification (GTDB taxonomy): domain Bacteria; phylum Cyanobacteriota; class Cyanobacteriia; order Cyanobacteriales; family Microcoleaceae; genus Planktothrix. The sequence continues at coordinate 25,678 of MNYZ01000022.1, forward strand.
GGATTAGCCGGAAGTGTATTAATGGTAGGAAAATTTTGGGATGCGGTTAATGATCCGATTGTGGGAGTATTAAGCGATCGCACAGTTCACCCCTGGGGAAGACGTTATCCTTGGATGGTTTTTGGGGCAATTCCCTTTGGAATTCTGTTCTTTTTACAGTGGATTGTTCCGAGTAATAATCAATGGGTTTTGTTTGGGTATTATGTAATTGTTGGAATTTTATTTAATACCGCTTACACCGCCGTTAATTTACCTTACACTGCCCTAACTCCCGAATTAACATCGGACTATAACGAACGCACCAGCCTCAATAGTTTTCGCTTTTGTTTTTCCATCGGCGGTAGTATTTTTTCCTTAATTTTAGCACAAATTATTTTTAGTTTGTTTCCCGATTCTCCCTATCAACGCTATTTAGTTTTAGGGGCTGTTTGTGCAATTCTATCGGTTCTTCCTCTGTTTTGGTGTTTTATTGGCACACGAAAGCGGGTATGGGCGGGAAATTCAGTTGCAGACAATCAGGATAATTCCGATAGTATTCCCCTGGCGGAACAAATCAAAGTTGCCTTGAGTAATCGACCTTTTTTATTAGTGATTGGAATTTATCTTTGTTCTTGGTTAGGGGTGCAACTCACCGCTTCAATTCTACCCTATTTTGTCGTGAATTGGATGCAGCTTCCAGAAGCAACTTTTCCCCAGGTAGCCATGGCGGTTCAAGGAACTGCTTTAGTGATGTTATTTGTCTGGAGTTCTGTTAGTAAACGCTATGGGAAAAAGTCAGTTTATTTTATGGGAATGGGGGTGTGGATTATTGCCCAAGCGGGTTTATTTTTCCTCCAACCTGGACAGGTTATGTTAATGTATATTCTAGCAATTTTAGCTGGATGTGGGGTTTCAACGGCCTATTTAGTTCCTTGGTCAATGATTCCTGATGTCATCGATTTAGATGAATTAAATACCGGACAAAGACGGGAAGGAATCTTCTATTCTTTCATGGTTTTATTGCAAAAAATTGGGTTAGCCGTGGGGTTATTTTTGGTCGGACAAGCCTTAAGTTTTGCTGGATTTCTTTCTACAGTTCCCGGTCAAACCGCCCCGATTCAACCAGACTCGGCTCTGTTAGCAGTGCGGTTTGCCATTGGCCCTTTACCCACCCTTATTCTCATAATTGGGATAATTTTTACTTTTTTATATCCGATAACAAAAGAGGTTCACGCCGATATTTTACTGCAACTGAGCGAAAAAAAACGCACCAAAAATCTCGATTAAAACTTAGGTAGAGATATTAACTAAAATGTCTCTACCTAAAATTTAAAATTATTAGATAATGTGGTAATATAATGAACAAATAATATTAATAATCCGATTCAGTCCTACCCATCACCCACCCCAGTCTAAAATCCATGCAACCGAATTCAAACTGCGATTATTTACAATTATCTCCCGCCGCCTTAGCATTAATGGCAGACTTTTTTAAAGTGTTATCCGAAGTTAGTCGGTTACAGATTATTTGCTGTTTAAAATCCGGGGCTAAAAATGTCACCCAAATTATTGAAGCCACCGGGTTAGGACAGGCGAATGTTTCTAAACATTTAAAAGTTTTAGCCCAAGCTGGAATTGTAACTCGCACCCAACAAGGGGTTAGCGTGTATTATGAAATTGCTAATCCTTTCTTATTTGATGTTTGTGATTTAGTTTGTGAATCCTTAGTTGCTCAAATGCAGCAACAAAATCAACAGTTAGAACAACTTAGAGCGATTAAATCTGCTGTTTAGTCTATTTTTTTATCGATTTAACTAAATATTACCATGAATGTTGATGAATTTCTCCAAAGATACGCCGCAGCCGAACGTAACTTTCCAGATATTGACTTATCTTATGTTGATTTACAAGAAGCAAATTTAGTTAATTTAAACCTAACTGGAGCCAATTTAAGTTATGCAGATTTACGAGAAGCAAGATTAGGAAAAGCTAAGCTTTCTCAAGCCAATATGAGTTACGCTAACCTCAGTGAAACTATTCTTTGGGGAGCTAATTTGAGCGAAGCCAATTTATATCAAGCTCAATTACGAGAAGCCGATTTAACCGGAGCCAAATTAATTAAAACCTCCCTAGAAAAAACCCAACTTATCAAAGCCTGTTTATCGGGATGTAATTTAACAAATGCTAACCTTTCCCAAGCTATTAGTTTTGAAGCTAATTTTCGCCCTAACCAAAATCAACAAACGGATTTAACCAATGCAATTCTAGTGGAAGCGGATTTGAGTTATGCTAACTTTAGCGGAGCAATTTTACAACAAGCTAACTTTGAAAAAGCCAAGCTCTGTCACGCTATTTTTGGGGTTTCAGGTTTAGGGATTTTAAGCTCTGAACAAAGCTATAATACTAACCTGAGTGGCGTTAATTTCAAAGATGCGGATTTAAGTTATGCTGATTTTAGTGGAGCCAATTTATCCGATGCAAATTTGCAAGGAGCAGACTTAACTAGGACAATTTTAACCCATGCTAATCTTCATGGGGCGGTGATGCCCGATGGTACAATTCATGATTAATTTATGATAGAAAATAGGGTTTTAAAAAAAAATTATAAAACCCTGTTTTTATATAAACATATTAATGAACTTCCGCCCGTAATGCTTCTGCATCAATGGGTTTAGTTAAATAAATTCTTAGTAAATGCCACAAAGTTGAACAATTTGTGGGTAATTTTAATAGGAATTTAACCCATTTTGGTTTTTCGGTAGCATCAATTTTTTGATTCTTGACATTATTCTCCGAACATTGTTCTAAACGACGGAAAAAGTCCGGGTGTTCCGTATCTAAAACCTCTGGAAATGCTCTTAAGGAAGTTTCATTAGTTTTCCGCACCACATGACGATTATATTCCTTAGCGTCTAACCCCAAGGTTTCATAAAAATCTTCTCGTTCATTTACAGTTAAAGTATGGGTTGCAAACACAGTTAATAGGAAAAACCGCGCCCACAGTCTACCTTTCCAACTTTGCCACATATTGGGCTGCGATCGCAATAAAACCTTAAAGAAATCCCCATGACGGTTTTCATCCTGACACCAATTTTCAAAATAACGGAATAAAGGATAATATTCATGTTCGGGATGGTTTTCTAAATGGCGAAAAACCGTAATATAACGCCAATAACCAATTTTTTCCGATAAATAAACCGCGAAAATAATCCACTCGGGTTTAAAGAAAGTATAAGTCCGGTTTTTAGTTAAATATCCTAAATCTAAGGATAAATTAAAATCGGACATCGCCTTATTAATAAACCCCGCATGACGGGCTTCATCCCTGGCTAATAAATGAAATGCTTCTGATAATAAAGGGTTGCGATTTTTCAGTTGGCGAGATAACTCTTTAAATAGTAAAAAACCAGAAAATTCCGAAGTACAAGACCTTTCTAAAAAGTCAACAAACGCCAGGCGGGTTCTCTCATCAATTTCTTCCCAATTTTGGTCAAATTGTTCATCCCGCACAAAATGATGGCGGTTATAGTCCGCCCGCAACTCCTCTAAAACCGCCGAAAATTCCTCCTCACAAGTGGATAAGTCCATATTCGCCATCGCGTCAAAATCCGTTGTGTAGAAGCGAGGGGTCAGTAACGTTTCCTGAACTGGATTTTTAATCCCGGGGCGCACTCCTTGAGTTTCGGGGTTTTGGATAGTATTTACCATCGCTGCGATTCCTTAAATATTACTATCTAGTTATTGAACTATATAATTTTTATTTTGTCTAGGGGTTTCCCTAAATTTCCCAGGACTTACGCACAGAAACCGGTTTTTTTTACGAAAATACTTCGTGTGACCCACATATTCTCTAAAAAACCCGGTTTCTCGGGCCCGGTGCGTAAGTCCTATTTCCTCGGTTAGTAAAGAATTGTAACAACTATATAACCGACCAGCGATATAGTGATAGACTCATTTGAGTAGGAAAAACCGAACCTGGGGCTTGCCATTTCCCCGGTTTTTAGTCTTAGGAAAAATTCAATTTAATTCATCTCTAAAACCATGACAAACTTAGCTGAAAAACTCAAAATTGGAACCCAACAATCCCATAGTAATGCCGAACATACCGGATTTATGAGAAACTTTTTATCTGGGGGTATTAGTCGAGAATCTTTTTGTCAACTTTTGAGTAATTTATATTTTGTTTATAGCCAATTAGAAGCAGAATTACAATCCCATCAAACCCATCCAAATATTAGCAAAATTTATTTTCCCGAACTCAACCGAAAAGCCAATTTAGAGAAAGACTTAAACTTTTATTATGGAGAACATTGGCCCGATAATATCGCTCCTTCTCCCGCCGCTCAATCTTATGTTTCCCGACTTCGCGAACTTTCTACTACCGAACCCAGCTTATTAATTGCTCACTCCTATACTCGCTATATGGGTGATTTATCTGGGGGGCAAAGTTTAAAAAAAATTGTCCAATCTGTATTTCATTTAGAAGAACATCAAGGAATTTGTTTTTATGAATTTGATCAAATTTCTGATGTCAATGAATTTAAAAATTTATATCGTCAAAGATTGAATGAATTAGTCATAACTGAACAACTCCAAGATCAAATTGTCACCGAAGCTAATAATGCTTTTGTCCTGAATATTGCCATGTTGCGAGATTTAGGACAAATCTCAACTCCAGCGGCCGTTTAATTTTGTCTATTTATTATCTACAATTATAACTTATTAGGGAGAACAAATCAATGGTTTTTTCGGTTGCTAATGTGGCGTTTGATTTTGATTTAATTGAAAAATATGGTAATGCCGTTCCTCGTTATACCAGTTATCCACCAGCTACGGAATTAAAAGATGGATTTACGCCCTTAGATTGGGAATTTTCCCTGACTGAATCTAATCAACGCCAATCTCCCTTATCTCTATATTTTCATATTCCCTTTTGCCAAACAGCTTGTTATTTTTGTGGCTGTAATGTGATTGTTTCTAACAATAAAAATGCAGCCAAAACCTATATAGAATATTTGTCAAAAGAAATTGAATTTACTTCTAGTTTTATTGATACTCGACGCCCAGTGACCCAACTACATTGGGGCGGTGGTACACCGAATTACCTATCCTTAGAACAGGTTGATTATTTATGGAAAACCATTAATAATCAATTTACTTTTGACGAAAAAGCTGAAATTTCGATTGAAATTAATCCGCGATATGTCGATAGAAACTATATCTTTTTCCTGAAACAAATTGGGTTTAATCGGATTAGTTTTGGGATTCAAGACTTTAATCCCCAGGTGCAAGCAGCAGTTAATAGAGTCCAGCCGGAAGCCCTGTTATTTGATGTGATGGAATGGATTAAGGAAGCCGGGTTTGAAAGTGTGAATGTGGACTTAATTTATGGCTTACCCTATCAAACCTTATCTAGCTTTAAAGAAACTATTCAAAAAACCATTAAACTCGATCCCGATCGCATCGCTATTTTCAACTTTGCCTATGTTCCCTGGATGAAACCCGTACAAAAAAATATTCCCGAATCCGCCTTACCCCAACCCCATCAAAAGTTAGAAATTTGGCAAATGTCGATCCAAGAATTGACCGATAATGGCTATATTTTTATCGGTATGGATCACTTTGCAAAACCCAATGATGAATTAGCGATCGCTCAACAAAATTCATCTTTAAAACGGAATTTTCAAGGTTATACAACCCAACCCGAAGCCGAATTATATGGATTTGGGTTAACATCAATTAGTATGTTAGAAGATACCTATGCTCAAAATCATAAACGATTAAAAGAGTATTATCAAGCCATTGATCAAGGAATTTTACCTGTCAGCAAAGGGTTTAAATTAAGTAAAGATGATATTATCAGACGAGACGTAATTATGCAAATCATGTCTAGTTTTTACTTAGATAAATCTCAAATTGAAGCTAAATATCATCTGGATTTTGACAGTTACTTTGCCCAGGAATTAATCGCCATGCGTCCCCTAATTGCCGATGGTTTAGTTCAGTCTAGTTATGATGCTATTGTGGTCACAAACCTAGGCAGACTTTTAGTTAGAAATATTGCCTTTTTATTTGATACCCATACTCTAGCCCAACAGGAACAAAGATTATCAAGGGCGATTTAATTGCTAGATTGTCCAGAATCCGCTAAGGTGGGTTATGCCCACCTTGATTTTTAGGTTTTGATTGGCTCTATGACTTATTTTTGGTTTAAATCCTTTCATATCATCGGAATGGTTGTCTGGTTTGCGGGTTTATTTTATCTAGTCAGATTATTTGTTTATCACGCCGAAGCCGAAGAAAAACCCGAACCCGCCCGCAGCATTTTAAAAGAACAATATGAATTGATGGAAAAACGTCTTTATGGGATTATCACAACCCCAGGAATGGTGGTGACAGTGGTAATGGCGATCGCTCTTTTAATCACAGAACCGAGTCTTTTAAAAGATATGTGGCTGCATATTAAATTAGGATTAGTTGCGGTTTTAATCGCCTATCATTTTTATTGTGGTCGAATTCTGCGACAATTAGCCACGAATAAAATCATGTTCACCAGTCAACAATTCCGCAGTTTAAATGAAGTACCAACGGTACTTTTATTGGTGATTGTGTTACTAGCCGTATTCAAAAATAGTTTACCCATAAATACAGCCGTTGCTGTCACGGGTAGTTTTATTGTAGGGATGATTGTTTTCTTTCAACTCTATGCCCTACATCGACAAAAAAATTCTCAGCCAGCTATTAGTCAGCAATAAAATATTAACATAATTCTGATCAAAGAACCACCGGGGATTTAATTGTGGTTCTTTGATTTTTCAGTGATCAGACTGATGTTGATGGAGTCAGGGTTTAATCAGACAGCTAAATTGGTAATTGTTGCCTGATTAAAATGGTAAAATCTCCACATCACTCTCATCTGCTGATAACAGAACCCAATTATCAATGACTTCACTACAAAAACCAGCCCCCCATCTCAAAGCCAAGGGTATGAAACCCGGAAGTCGTCGGCCGGCCAAAGAACTCTGTAGCGAGTGCGGTCTGTGCGATACCTATTATATTCACTATGTTAAAGAAGCCTGTGCCTTTCTCAATCAACAAATCGCTGAATTAGAAACAGAAGCCCACGGACGCCGCCGCCATTTAGAAAACTGGGATGATGTCTATTTTGGGGTGCATCAAGATATGATGCAAGCTCGAAAAAAAGAACCTATTGAGGGTGCTCAATGGACGGGAATTGTGAGTACCATTGCTATTGAAATGCTCAACCGGGGGTTAGTTGAAGGTGTGGTTTGTGTTCAGAATAGCAAAGAAGACCGTTTTCAACCTCAACCCGTGATTGCTAGAACTCCAGAAGAAATTTTAGCAGCAAAAGTTAATAAACCTACCTTGTCCCCAAATTTATCGGTATTAGAACAAATTGAACAGTCGAAAATGAAGCGGCTGTTAGTAATTGGGGTAGGTTGTCAAATCCAAGCATTAAGGGCAGTTGAAAAGGAATTAGGATTAGAAAAACTCTATGTTTTGGGAACCCCCTGTGTGGATAATGTTACCCGAGCAGGTTTGCAAAAGTTTCTGGAAACCACAAGTAAATCCCCAGATACAGTTACTTATTATGAATTTATGCAGGATTTTCGAGTTCACTTTAAACATGAGGATGGCTCTACTGAAACCGTGCCATTTTTTGGGTTAAATACTAAGGAATTAAAGGATATTTTTGCCCCTTCCTGTTTGAGTTGTTTTGATTATGTTAACTCCCTAGCCGATTTAGTTGTGGGTTATATGGGGGCAACTTTTGGCTGGCAATGGATTGTCGTTAGAAATCAAACCGGACAGGAAATGTTAGACTTAGTGGGAGATTTAATTGACACCCAACCTGTAATAACCCAAGGAAACCGGAAACCCGCCGTGCAACAAAGTATTCCCGCCTATGATCAAGCAGTTACCTTACCGATGTGGGCAGCAAAATTAATGGGTGTGGTGATTGATAAAATCGGCCCCAGGGGGTTAGAATATGCCCGATTTTCCATAGATTCTCACTTTACTCGGAATTATTTATATGTTAAACGAAATTATCCTGAGAAGTTAGAATCTCATGTTCCTGATTTTGCCAAGCAAATTGTCGAACAATATAATCTGCCTAATTCTTGAGGCAACAGGGAACAGGGAACAGGGAACAGGGAATAGGGAAGAATAGGAAATAGACAAACAAAAACCCCGCGTTAGTTACTGAGTGCTGATGCGGGGTATACTAGATTAATATTAATTTGGTTGTGGATCTCTGCACCGTGAAAACCAAACAGCGTGTTTTGGCATTTATCCAGCATTTTTGACCAGTTTAGTACCGACAACGGGGACTGATAAAATTAGCAAGATCAACCAAGGTGCTAAAGCTAAACTGACCACCAAACTGATAGCAGCAACTCCTCTTGCCATGACTTGAACGATTTCTTCGTTGGTACTCAGACTGAACAAGACTGCAAAAACGGAAATTACTAAAGAAAATAAAGAAGGTACTAACATCGCCACAAACCCTTAATTCAAAGTAAAAGAGTGTTGTGCGTTCCTTCGGGAAAATTCCCTACTTCCGTCTTCCTCAAACGCCGGAATGCGTCCCTCTTGATTTAGCATTTGGGGGAGATGAACGGTTAAGATTGATTTTTGTTATCGGTATTATAACATATTTTTAAAGAAAGTATATCTTTTTGTTATTGCACCGTTGTTGCGATGCGGCGCAATCTTTCTTACTGTTGACTTACCTTTCAAACAATAAGAGACGCACCGTGGCACGTCTCTACATTTTGGCGGGGTTAAAACAAGGTTAACGTTTGACTAACTTCTTGCTAACTTTACGCAGACGAATAGATAGGGGAGTCACCTCCACCAATTCATCATGGCCAATATATTCTAAAGCCCGTTCCAAACTCATTTCCACAGGCGCTTGTAACTGCACCAGTTCGTCCCCGGTGGCGGCCCGATGGTTGGTCAATTGTTTGGTTTTACAGACATTCAGTTCTAAATCTTGGGGACGGTTGTTTTCCCCCACAATCATACCTCTGTACACCTTAGTCCCGGGCGTAATAAAAAACACCCCCCGGTCTTCCGCGTTTCTCATCGCATAGAAGGTACTCACCCCTTCCTCAAAGGAAATTAACACCCCATTGCGACGGGCTTCAATATCTCCAGATAGGGCGCGATATTCCAAGAAACTATGGTTCATAATCCCTTCCCCGCGAGTCATCCGCATGAATTCCCCTCGGAAACCAATTAAACCCCGGGCAGGCACAATAAAATCTAACTGAGTTCGGCCATTAGCACCAACCAACATATCCTGCATTTCCGCCCGCCGTTGACCCAAGCGTTCAATACAGCTACCCACGCCATCTTCAGGCACATCTAACACCAGATATTCAAAGGGTTCATAAGGTTGGCTATTAACTTCGCGGTAAATCACCTGGGGTTGGGATACCTGGAATTCGTAACCTTCCCGACGCATATTTTCAATTAAAATTCCCAGGTGCAGTTCCCCCCGTCCCGATACCAAGAACTTATCAGGGGAGTCGGTTTCTTCCACCCGCAGGGCGACGTTAGTCTCCAATTCTCGCATTAAGCGATCGCGAATTTGCCGCGAGGTGACAAAATTTCCTTCCTGTCCCGCAAAGGGGGAGTCATTCACCGAGAAAGTCATTTGTAGGGTCGGTTCATCGACTTTAATTAATGGTAAGGCTTGGGGGTCATTGGGACAAGTAATCGTTTCCCCAATATTGGCATCACTAAACCCGGCCACGGCGACAATATTTCCCGCCGATGCTTCTTGTAGTTCAATTCGTTTTAAGCCTTCAAATCCCATTAATTTAGAGATTTTGCTTTTCACAATACTGCCATCTTCCTTAATTAAGGCGGCGATTTGTCCAGCTTTAATCACACCATTATGGATTTTTCCAATCACAATTCGGCCGACATATTCAGAATAATCCAGGGTTGTCACCTGCATTTGCAAGGATTTTTCCGGGTTTCCCACTGGGGGCGGAACATATTCCAGGATGTACTCAAACATCGGCTGCATATCCGAGCTTTCATCCTCTAGGGTGCGTTTAGCAAAGCCACCTAAACCCGATGCAAATAGATAGGGGAATTCGCATTGGTCATCATCAGCACCGAGTTCTAAGAATAAATCTAAGACCTTATCCACGGCCGTGTGCGGTTCGGCCCGATGACGGTCAATTTTATTAATCACCACAATGGGGCGCAGCCCTTTTTCCAAGGCTTTTTTCAGCACAAACCGGGTTTGGGGCATGGGCCCTTCGTTGGCATCGACGATTAAAATACAACCGTCCACCATTCCTAATACCCGTTCGACTTCGCCCCCAAAGTCGGCGTGACCCGGGGTATCGATAATATTAATAACGGTCTCTTTATAGCGAACTGCGGTATTTTTAGATAAAATCGTGATCCCACGTTCCCGTTCAATATCATTAGAGTCCATAACGCAATCTGGAACCTCTTCCCCTTCACGGAAAATGCCAGATTGTCTGAGAAGTGCGTCCACAAGGGTCGTTTTGCCGTGATCGACGTGGGCAATAATTGCTACGTTGCGAATGGGGAGAGACATAAGTTAGGTCTAAGTAACAGAATTTTTGGAAAATTGTCAATATTGTTCCAATCTATTAATAATTGTAACACATCTGCGATCGCCTGGGTAGTATTTTTGAGCAAAAATCCACAAAATTTAGCCCGAACTCCCTAGGATGGGAACTCAACATTAGGATTCACCTCAAAAAGATTAAGGAGAGATTAATGATAAAAATATTAAGTTTCCAGGGATTATTCTTGATTCAGATATAATGGTTATAATCAAAAATTTTATCTATTTTATTGATAAAATATCAGTAACAACTATGAAACAACGTCAACATTTAATTAATTTTAGCCTATTTTTAATCGGTTTATTTTTGATCGTAAGCTGTCAAATATTACAGCCAGAGTTAAACACCCCAAGCTCTGTTTCTACAGTGCGCTTAGGTTTTAGTAATTGGCCCGGATGTGCCGTTTGGCAAATTGCTTCCGAGCAAGGTATTTTTCAGAAAAATAATCTTGATGTTGATTTACAATTTTCTGATTATACCACCGGATTAACTAACTTCGCCTCGGGTCAATTAGATGCAAATTGCCAGACTTTGTATGATACAATTTATTTCATGGGGACAGATTCACAAGTTGATCAAGTGATTGTTAATCTCACAGATTGGTCTACCGGGGGAGATCAAATTGTTGTGGCACCAGAGATTAAAAATATCACGGAATTAAAAGGGAAAAAAGTTGCTTTTGAATCGGGATCTGTTGGCAATTTGTTGCTGCTGCTGGCTTTAGAAAAATATGGATTAAAGCCATCGGATATTCAAGCGGTTAATCAGGATTTAATTACTAATGTTGCCCTTTTTATCGAAGGAGAAGTAGATGCTGTTAGCACCTATATTCCTTTTCTTAAGGCAGCTATGAATCTTCCTGGAAGTCAAATTATATTAAGCTCTAAAGATTTACCAGGAGCTATTTCCGATCATCTGGTGGTGAATCGTAAATTTCTGGAAACCCATCCTCAAGTCGTACAATCTCTGGTTAATAGTTGGTTTGATACCGTTGAATTTATGGAGAAAAATCCAGACGTATCTCGTCAAATTATTGCTGATACTTCTGGGTTAACAGTTCAAGACTTAAAAAAATATGAATCCCCAGTTTCAACAAAAGGATTATCGGAAAATTTAACCGCTTTTGAAAGAGGAGAAACTTTTGCGTCTTTACCCTATGCGGCTGAAAAAATTTATCAGTTTTTGCAAAAGCAGAAATGGATTAAAAAATCCGTTAATATAGAACAAATTTTAGATCCTAGTTTTGTGCGTAACCATAGCAAAAATTAGCCGAATTCAAGGAAAATTGATCATGAAAACAATAATTAATTTTTTCAAACAATGTGAGTTACAATTAAAAATGATTAATGCCTTTATTTTAATGGGATTAATTACATTTTTTGTGGCTTTCTTAGGATTGCAAACCACATTAAATTTAAGCAATGAACTCAATGAAATTAGCGTAGTCAGATTACCCTCAATTTTCGCTTTAGAGAAGATTGATCAGGGATTGAGAAATATTGATTCTAAACAATCCTGTCTTTTAAATAATTGTATAGGAGGTGAAAATAGGGAAATTACCATGGTACAAATCCAAGAAAACTTTAATTTAATCAGAACCGGTTTTTCCGAGTATGAAATATTGCCTCGGACGGAGAAAGAAGATCAACTATGGCAGCAATTTAAGTTAAGATGGCAACAATGGGAAAAACAGCAGAAAAATTTTATCAATCTTTATTATGAATTTCAAGAAGTTGGCATTGTATACCCCTATCAAACCCAAATTAAATTATGGAAAACAGGTCAACAGAATTCCACTGAAATGCAAATAGCCCGCCAAGCATCTCTACTTTTAGCAAAATTAAATATTCAAGATAGCTCGATTAATCAACCCGTTTTATATGCTACATCTCAAAGTTTGCAAAAAGTGATTCAAGAGAATCAAAATATAGCAAATTTAGCTAAAATTCAGGCAGATAAAACTATTGAAAGCAGCCAAAATTTTAGCGTTTTAGCAATGATATTTGGGCCGGTAATCGCCATAGTTTTAGGGATTATTTTAAGTATAGCGATCGCCCGTCCCATTAGTCAAAGTCTGAAAGGATTAGTTAATACCGTTGTCAATTCTTCCTCCGAAATTGCCGCTACCGTTGAACAACAAGAAAAAATTATCGCGTTACAAGCATCATCGGTGAATCAAACCACAACCACAATGGACGAATTAGGACGGACTTCTCGTCAAGCCACCCAACAAGCCCAAACCGCCGCCCAAATTACTAAACAAGTCTTGAGTTTATCCCAGGATGGGGCTAACGCCGTTTCCAAAACCATGTCAGGGATGATCATTTTAGACCAAAAAGTGAGTGAAATTTCTCGCCAAATTATGACATTGAATGAACAAGCCCAACAAATTAATAGTATTAGTAACTTAGTCAGTGATATTGCCAATCAAACAAATATGTTAGCTCTGAATGCCTCCATTGAAGCTGTTAGAGCCGGAGAGCATGGTTTGGGATTTAATGTAATTGCTTTAGAAATCCGTAAGTTAGCCGATGAAACCCATAAATCCGCTCAAGAAATTAATCAATTAATTGATAAAATTGAAAAAGCACTTAAAGGTACAGTTATCGCGGCCGAAGATGGGAAACATACCGTGCAAAACAACTTAAAAATCGCCGAAGAAACCACCGCAATTTTCAGCAAAGTTACCGCAGCTATTGATCAAGTTTCCGTCAGTTCCCAACAGATTTATTTAACTTCAAAGCAACAAGTTCTCGCCATTGAAGAAGTCATCTCAGCCATGAATTCTATTAATAATGGCGCTCAACAAACTGTTATCGGAATTAGCCAAACTAAATCAGAAACCCAACAGTTAAAAAATGCCGCCCATAATCTCAAAATCTTAGGTGTGGGTTAATGCTGGATTTCTGGATCAAATTAGGGCTTAGGAACATCATAATAGGCTGGAATTCCTTGAACTTGTAACTCATCCCGTAGGCGTTTAGCTCCAGCGGCGTCGGTTAAAGCACCTAGTTGAATTTTTTTACCCGTTTTGAACTCCGCAATATAGGCATCGGGAACCACTTCTTTCGCCTGTTCAAAGGAACGCTCGCCCTTGTAATCTAGGACAACATAATAATATCCGTCCCCGGATTTGATCGGTTCCGTGGGTCGGGCTGGAGTTAGTGTTGGTGTTGGTGTTGTTGCCTTCGCTGTTGCCACGGTCGGAGTCGCACCGCCCCCGGGTTGAATCGTGGAGGTGTTAGTCCCCTGTCCAGTTACCGGGGGAGTCACCGCCGGAATTACAGGTTTTTTAGGTAACAATTCCTGAGTCAGATTATTCAAACCCTGGTCACTTGAGGATGTCGGGTTATTTGAGGGCGCGGGTAAGGTTGTAGCCGGACTCGGGGGTAAGGGGGCAGGCACAGAAGGCAGAGGAACTGGATTCGGATTCGGATTAATATGGCTCAAGGTATCTAAATTCAAGTTAACAAATTCCTTAGCCGCTAAATTAGGGGAAAGAGAATCCGTAGGGGGGAGGGATGTGTCCGTAGCGATAGTTGTTGGGGGGCTTTCTGGAGCCGGGTTAGCCGCCGGAAAAAACCGATTCAACCCCAAACTATTGCGACCCGAGGGAGACGAGATCACATAGCTTAAAGCGGTACAGGATAGCAAAAACAGAACCATGGAAGCAATACCCAGGGGGGTTAACAGACTGGCCACCAAACTCCGGTTTTCTTGGGGGTGAGAGCGTCGTTCTTCTATACTTTTAATCAGGGCTTCTGTCGATTCTAAATATCCATCCGATGGAGTTTTAGGCGAGGCGGGCGACTTCAAGCTAAAACTAACCGCCGGTTCAGCCCCATTGGTTTGAGGGGGAGTTGTCGATGGTGCTTGAGTCGCAATAGCCAAGGGTGCGGATTTTGCAGCCACCACGGTTTCCCAGCCCGAGGGTTGAGTTTGGGGCTCAAATAGTTTTCCCTCCGATGCCGCGCTCCCATTCATGGTCACGGCTACGGCGTCGGTCGCTTGTTCAAACTGCGGGTTGGTTTGTCCACTGGGGTCGGGTGTGGTTTGTTTTGTGCGTCGTCGATGACGCCGATAACGGGTTAATTCTGATTCGAGTTGCACATCCAAATAACCTAAAACCGCTTTGAGTTGAGGTTTTAGTTCGGGCTGTGAAGGTTGATGGGACTTGATATCAGATGCTTGACTCATGGTTAAACTCCTAAGTGCTTTTGGATAACAATGCAATCCCTCCATCATATTTTAGGTCGCCTTCAATCTCAGATTCTTACCCCAGAACAGCAACAATTTCAAGATCTCTGTCAATGTTGGTCTGAAATTGTGGGAACTGTGGCTAGTCGTCATACTCGTCCGGTCACTTGGCATCGAGGGGTTTTGAGTGTGGCTACCTCCAGTGCTACTTGGTCTCAGGATTTAACCTTAAGACGGGTACAAATTATCCATAAATTACATCAAAAACTCTTATTTCCAGTTCAGGAAATTAGATTCTCGGCGGCGGGGTGGCGCTATCAACCCCATGGGGATCAATCGCTTTCCCCCGCTTCTGCGACTGATGAATTATCCCAAATCTGGCAGGAACATCCCAGTCGGGTTGAGATTCCGACCCCAACCCTAAAAGATGGGATGCAAACGCCCCGCCGCTCCTCCGTCACCCCCTTAACCGCCTTTGAAGATTGGGCTAATCGTTTGCAGCAGCGATCGCAAGATCTGCCCTTATGTCCCCAATGCCACTCTCCAACCCCCCCAGGGGAATTATCCCGGTGGTCAGTCTGTGGCCTCTGTGCCATGAAAAATATAAATCATTGACCGATTTAGTTTTTGAGTCGTTTTTTCCGGAAATTTATACTGATTTTATCAATCCTTTTATCTAAATTTAACCTTGATCCCTATGGATTTTAATTTGTTTAGGCTAAAATCTGTCAAATTTACAATTCTTAATTTTTAAAATTGATTGGCGATCTAAATTCCCAACAAAATATAAAATAAGTGTTAAGTTTTTGGGGAATAAACAATTAACTCAAAACCAGACAGAATCTAAGTTTCACCCTAAAAAATCCAGATTTGATCATCCCCGATAATTATAGATAGGTAATGTTCTTGGGGAAATGAAAGTATGGAGTCTGAAAACTTGATCTCGGTCTGCCGTAACTGCCAAAAGTACACCCCCGAAGGCCATCGTGGGGGGCATTGTCAGTTGCTTCAAGTTTCAGTCAAAGGTAGTTGGAAGTCTTGTCAATTAGCACTTCCCGCCTTTGCTCCATCTTGGGAAACCCTAGAAAAGCTAATTCACTTACCCCAGGAAACGCCTCACCAGGGGGACATGATTCCGTTAGAGTCCCATCGAGTTCATCAGCTAGGAGAGTTGTTGCCTTAGATCCTGGGGTTCGTACATTCATGACCTTCTTTTCTGAAATATCTTTTGGATGGCTAGGTAAAGACTCTAATTTGTCTATTCAGAAATTATGTTTCAAGTTAGACAAATTAGTTTCCCAGTTATCAAAAACCAAGTGTAAACAGAAAAGAAATCTCAAAAAAGCAGCTAGTAGACTTCGTTGTAAAATCAGGAATTTGGTTAAAGAATTGCATCATAAAACAGCTAAGTTTTTAGTTGAAAACTTTGATGTAATTTTACTTCCCACGTTGGAAACGTCACAGATGGTTTCTAAGTCAAGACGTA
>MNYZ01000048.1 GCA_001873365.1 Oscillatoriales cyanobacterium CG2_30_40_61
CCCTTGCCCCCTACCCCCCTTCCTTTCTCCCGTGAGGTTTTAAATGACAGCCTTGCCCCTCCCTCGACGCTCTGATCAATTTGCTGACTCGATTACGGGTTCTGCAACACCAGAAACGACACCAGTTTTTGCCCTCAAGGAAATGGTGGCGCGTTTGCATCGAGAACAGCAAAATGTGAACGAGTTGTTAAGTTCCTTGGGGTATGCTCTGCGTAGCTTCAACAACCTGAATCAATTTTTAGAGTTAACTCCCCTGGTCGCCAGTCGGGTGACGGATTCCGATGGGGGGGCTTTGGTATTATTTAAACCCAATGGACAAGTCCGGTTTCAACGGCTCCATTGTCAGGAAGGCCGCCAATGTCAGGATATTCGGCAAGCGATCGAGGCCGTTACCCGACAAATTACCGCATTCTCAACTACAGGAAGGTTAGAAGACCTCTCGGAATCTGCCCTACAAACCTATACGGCCAATTTAGATTATCAAGTTAGTCGCTATCTCGGCGCCGATGTGCAGTTATTCGGGACGCCGATTTTAGTAAATAATATTGAGCGGGGACGGTTATATGTTTTTAGCCATGATGTTAATTATGTTTGGACACCAACCCGTCAAAAATTAATCCGGTTAGTGGCGGATCAAACGGCCGTTGCTATTGCTAATGATGAGTTAGCAACTTCCCTACGGGAGAAAGAAAGGTTAGATCGGGAATTGGAAATTGGGGCGGAAATTCAGTTACAATTATTGCCTCGAAAATGCCCGACTATTCCGGGTTTAGATATTGCCGCCCGTTGTCAAACGGCGAACCGAGTCGGAGGAGATTATTATGATTTTATTCCCTCTAATTTTGACCAACGGGGTGATCATGTTTCTGTCGATCATGATAAACGCTGGAGTATTGTCATCGGCGATGTCATGGGTAAGGGAGTCCCGGCGGGTTTGATTATGACCATGACCCGGGGAATGTTACGGGCGGAGGTATTAAACCGTCATTCTCCCGCCTTGATTTTGGGGCATTTGAATCAAGTTATGTATGCGGATTTGGAAAATTCTAGCCGCTTTGTGACGTTATTTTATTCGGAATATGATCCGGCGACTCAAATGTTATCCTATAGTAATGCGGCCCATCACCCCCCGTTATTATGGCAGATTGCCACTAATAATATTATCCGGTTGGATACTTTGGGAATGTTGATTGGATTAGATGCGGATAGTCGCTACTATGAAGATAAAATCCAACTTTATCCCGGGGATACAATTATTTATTATACCGATGGATTTACGGACGCGATGAATCAACGAGGCGATCGCTTCGATGAGGAAAATCTTAGCCAAGCATTCCATTGGGCCTGTCAGAATTGTAGAAATCCCCAATTGATTCTTGATTATTTGTTTGAACAAGTTCAACAATTTATTGGTGCAGAAAATCGAAATGGGGATGATATAACCCTCGTAGTGTTGCAAGTTAAATCGAGCAAGGTCGGAGATAATCATGATTCTTCTAATTCTGAATCCTGTTGATGGATTTAATATCCTCGATCACAGTTTAAATCTGTTCCATCACACAACAATTTTAGCTCAACAGGTGAATGTGGATATTGTGGGGGATTTTGTTAGTAAATGGAACCATATTGTTAAAACCGGGCAAATTTGGGCGTTTTTTGCTCGTATTGTTGCGGGGTGGGGAATTAGGAGTCTATTACCATAACTGAGAATAGGGAACAGGGAACAGGGAATAGGGAATAGGGAATAGGGAATAGGGAATAGGGAATAGGGAATAGGGAATAGGGAATAGGGAATAGGGAATAGGGAATAGGGAATAGGGAATACTTCGAGCTTCTTCAGCAAGCCCTAATTATTTTGGGATATTAATTCCTTTAAATCGTTCTTTTGCCGTGGAAAATGCTTCCTTCATCACCGCTTGAATTCTCTGAGGATCAGGTTTTTTACCTCCCATTAAATCCCCAAAATAAACACAAGCTCCTTCCCCTAAAGCCCAAGTATAGGCCGCAGCCCAAGACGCAGCAATTACACTCCCAAAACCGGGGATAAATTTAATCAATTCTCGACCAATCATTTGGGCAAAAAATCCGCCGGCGATCGCACTAACTAAACCACCCGCTTGAGAAGGATTTAAGATTTTTCCATAGAGATTTCCTAATAACACCACCAGAGAAACTTGTAAGGCTGTTAAGACAGGCATAGTGGCAAAAGGAAGGGGAACAGCGGCAACGGTTGCCGCCATAATACTAAAGGCTAAAATATACCGTCGCCCCACATCTCGGTAGATATTTCCTAGTTGATTATTAACCTCCCCATTTAATAATTGATGAATGGTTCTGGCTTCGGCTTCAGGAAGCAGATCAGCTAAGGTATCGCGGAAAGATTCCCAGCCATAAAATACAGGATTATACCCATCTTCTTCTAGGGTAAAATCAATTAATACCGCTTGATCATATAACCCTTTAAATGCTATTTTTAAACTATCAAAAGCACGATTAATGTCCTCAAAATCCGGGGGATAAATGGGATGATTTTCGGTTTGGGGCGGATAAATTTCATGGAGGCAAGTCACTGCTAATAAACAGGGAATATGGGGATATTGTTGTCGTAAACTTTCGGCAATGCTTCGCAGGGTATCGGTGGCAAAATCGTTAATTTTAATAGTTAGAATTAAAACCCTAGCTCCTTGAGTATCTTGTTGTAAATCGCCGATTAATTCTTCAATTATAATAGAAGTATTTTGGTTAATATCTCCTAAACCCACGGTATCTTTAAAAATCAGTAAGGGTAAATCATTAGACGGATAGGCATAACGTTCTGTATGTTGAGTATGGGGACGAAATCCTTGACCGATAATTTCGGCGCAAACCCCGGTTACCCCCCGGACAATTGAGCTTTTTCCCGCTTGAGGTTTACCAATTAATAAAGCTTCGGTTGTGGGAAGTTCCGCCTTAACTGTTTCTAAAATCTCTGCAATTTGGGTTTCATTAACATTGAACCATTGCACAAAGGTTTTAGCGATTTGATCACCAGGGAATAGTCTTTTTAATTGTTCTGTTGTCCAATTCCAGCCCGTGGCGATACCCTCGATCCAAGGGGAATGAGCCGATGGGGGTTGATCGGAGGTTTCAGCCTCTGGGGGGGAGATTTGAGAATCAGGGGTTTCGGTCATGGGTCAGGTTTAATATTAATAGTATGCCAATAGTAGCGTACTCACCCGCGAGTAGTGTTAATCTTGAAGTAGCATAATTTAATCATACTCATGGTAACCAAGAATATTAGGGCCGTTACTTACGTTCCACCGGACTATCATAAAAAGCTGCGTCAGTACATGAAACGGCATAACTTAACTGAAAGTGCGGCTTTAGTCCAAATGATTAAACAGTTTTTTGATGGGGAACAACCTCAAATCAATTCAGAATTGAAAACTGAGGTGGAAGAACTTGTACAAGAACAACTTAAACTGTTCAAAAGTGATATGGATCTGTTAAAAGAACAAATCGCTTTAATCCAACAGTTATTAGATAAAAAAATCTCCGGAGAAATCAACCGTCGATCCTCAAATTCTGTGAATAGTAGTCATCCCAGAAGTTTATTAAGGTTGATGCCTAAAACCGAGGAAGAACTCACTCGTCATTTAGGAGTAAATACGGGAAATGTTGCCAAAGAATTTGCTAAAGGTGCGGAACATTTTAGCCATTGGAGTCAACAAAAAGATCCCAGTGGTATTGGTTGGCACAGACGCGGTGATGGTTTGTACTACCCTGTTTAAATCACTATAGCAATCCTATTTCAGTTGTGTTCAAAATTCCTAATCAAAAGGGAACACCGGAACACCCGATAATACTTATGACTGTTTCATATCAGTATTAAAATGTTACAACCTCCGTCTGGCGCGTCGCGGATTGCTATATATTATAACTATCAACGAACCCTCGTAATTGTCCTAGAAGATTGTGGTATATTGTCTGTTTCGAGACTAGATCGGAGAACAAATTGTTTATGATCATATTACCTTAATGATTTTAAAACAAAAATAACTCAGTTCAATCCTCTATTTCTACCCAAACAGTCACCGCAGCCACCGCAATTAACATTTCATCATTTTTGTCTTGAAATTCTGCAATTGCCCTTCCTTGCACCACCATTCCGCCATTTTCAACGGTCAAAGTTTTTTGTCCAAAAGGTAAAACTGCTAACACTTCTTCGGTTCTCACTTGTTCAGGATAGGGAACAGCTACTTGTACTTCTACAATCATTTGGTTGGGATGATTTAACCCCGCCACTTCCCAAATTCCAGGTAAAGCATTATGGGCGATCGCATTTCTCACCGCCCTCGCCGCAGCAACGGTGGGCTCCTGTCCGTGTTGATCCACACCCATTCCCATCTCAATCACAAATCGTTTTTTAGCCATGATTTTTACCTATTATTTTTGACTGTATTTTAAGTTTATTTAGGAGATATTATACCAGAAAAGTGATCTTAATGGCTAATAGCTTGAGTGGTATATTCAGAAGAATCATGCTCGAAAATTGTTTCTAAACACTCAACATAAACATTCATTTGAGTCATTTCCACATCTCCAAAAATCGTCGCAAAAGCCGTATCCGCCGCATCTCGTCCCGTCCCGATTTTAATTAAGCCATTCCGTGGTGCTAGACGGGTGGCATCAAATAAATACCAGCGATCGCCTAAATAGGCCTCAAAATAAGCATGAAAATCCGGCGGTTGCAGTTTATAAGCATAACCCGAGGAAAACCGAGCCGGAATATTTAAAGCTCGACAAAAGGCTATTCCTAAATGGGCAAAATCTCGACAAACTCCCGCCCGTTCGGTTACTGTATCAAAAGCAGAAGTATGTTGATCACTACTCCCCGATAAATAAATAACATTATCATAAATCCAATTACAAATTGCCGTAATTCGGGAATAATCGGGGACTAAATAGCCAAATTCCGATTGAGCTAATCGCATTAATCGATCGGATTGACAATAGCGACTCGGATAAATATATTGTAGGATTTCCAGGGGAAGTTGAGCCATCGGCACTTCATTAATTGTGGTGGGATTGGTTTCTTCATAAATCACATCAACAATCGCTTGATAGGACAAGCAAAAACTTCCCGAGGATACATTAATTCTCAGATAACGATTCCCTAAAACCGGATTAAAATATTCCTCATGATAGAGATTAGGATCTAATTTTAGATATTCTTCTAATATCCGTTGATTGCGAGTTTTAGCAACATTAATATTAAAAATAAATGTACTATAATCCCTGACTTGATACTCTAATTGACAACCAACTTTAAATTTCATACTTTCCTACCTTTTAACTAACTTTAGTTGATATCTATACAGCGCCACCGGATGACCACTCGCAGCAAAGAAATTGGGATCTTTAGGGGATAAATAAACCGCCGTTACTTGGTCTGCAACAATCGATCCAACTTCAGATTCTAGTTGATAAGCTGTGGTTGTTTCGACTTCATTCAAATAAATTTGAGCGGAACTTTCAAATAATTGCTGACTGATTTCTGTTGCAATAAACCGATCCTCACTGGGAGTTTCACTACTGCGACCAGTTACGGTTGAAACCAGTTCTACATTTCCAGGCAAAGCGGTCATTTGACGATGGGGATTAGTCGGATCAATTTTAACCGATAAAATCCCATTTTCTCCCAAAGTTGCCTTACCAATATTAAAGCTATTAAAAGCGCGATCGCCCACTATCTTAAGAGAGATTTTATCATGATTTTCTGAGTCTGAACCCCGTTGTGGAAAAAACAAACTCAAGGGAAAAATCTGTAACTTAGGTAACAATTCAACCCGTTTAAATCTCACCTGAAACCGAATCGATTGATTTAGAGATTCCGAACTATTTTTAAACCCAGGAGTGTTAATTTTAGGCGCTAGGGGAGCCACTTGATCAACTAATGTACTGGTCACATCCCATTCCCCCTCCATCCACTCAGGATAATATAAATCTTCCTTTACTGCTTGCACCATCGGTTTATGATTCCAGTTAGGAAATGCCGATAAACGGTCTGCTAACTGTCCCGCTTCAGATGGGGTTTCTCCCACTATTAAACCTACAATTAAACCAATAATCAAAATTAATTTTTTCATGTTTTTTTTAATTATATGGAATGATAATTTGTCGGGGCGAGAAAACCTCGCCCAAAGTTATAACCGTTTTCAAACATCTCAAAATTTAGATGATTAATCCTATAAACTTTCCAGAGGAATCGGTTCCCAAACTTCCCCATACTGTTCTTTTAAACCCTGCCAATTTTCCACCTGTCCCGGTTCATATTCTCCGGGTTTTCCCCACTGTAAAAAGGCACTTAATGCTGCTTCATTTTGTTCATTCAGGAACCGAATTGCGTAGGTAGTAAAATTGCCCCGTTTGGCTTCTCCGATTTCAAACTTCACTTGTTTAATATGATCCATATTTAGATGAAATTCAAAGCCCTCGGTGTGCATATTTGCATATTTACCCTTGGGTAATTCTGCATAAAATAGCTTTTCAATCTTTCCCCGGGCTTCTAAAACCGCCGAACTACTGGTAACAATTAACCGTAAAGTTCCTAAACTTTCACAATCTTCTAAAAACGATTTGAGATTACTCATCCTTCTAGTTTCCCAATTTCATTAGTTTTTAATACTTAATTTTACTAGAATTTTGGGAACTTAAGCCTAAATCTTTCTGCGGCGAATCTTTACTGTGGCTTTTCATGTTTTTCATAGGCCGCCACAATGCGCTGGACTAAGGAATGGCGCACCACATCCGCTTGGGAAAATTCACAAAAAGCAATTCCCTCCACATTTTTTAATATTTTTAACGCCATGGTTAATCCCGATGTTTGATTGGGTAATAAATCCGTTTGGGTAATATCTCCAGTTACCACCATCCGAGAACCAAACCCTAAGCGAGTTAATACCATTTTCATTTGACCTGGGGTGGTATTTTGGGCTTCATCTAAAATAATAAAAGAATTATTTAATGTCCGACCCCGCATATAGGCAATCGGTGCTACTTCAATTACCCCACGTTCCATTAAATTCGACGTTTTTTCCGGGTCAATTAACTCATAAAGGGCATCATATAATGGTCGTAAATAGGGATTAACTTTTTGTTGTAAATCCCCAGGTAAAAATCCTAATCTTTCCCCCGCTTCCACCGCCGGACGAGTTAAAATTAACCGTTCATATTGATCTGATAATAGGGCTTGTAAGGCTAAAATTGCTGCTAAATAGGTTTTTCCTGTTCCCGCCGGGCCAATACAAAAGACTAAATCATTGTTACGCATCGCCTGAATATATTGGCGCTGACGAAAGGTTTTTGCCCGAATTTCTACCCCTCGCCGGGTCTTCGCCAAAACATCACGCTGAATATCTTTAAAAATATCCTCTTGATGGGTATTAATCGCATGACGCGCCGTTAGAATATCTACAGAACTAATCGGTTTTCCCTCTTGCCACAATTCATTCAAAGATGCAACTAATTTTTGACATAATTGAATCTGACTGGAGGTTCCACTAATCAGCAACTCCTGTCCGCGCATGACCAATTGAGCGCCCGTTTGTTGAGATAGAATTTTAAGATTATCTTCTTGATATCCAGAAAGCGCCATGGCACTTTCCATACTCGGTAATCCAAGGGTAAATCGCTCAGTCATTAATTAAAATCCGTGAAATCCGTGAAATCCGCTTAAATCTGTGATCCCTATTCTGAAGAGAAGATGTTGGGCAAAATTGTCAGGGTTGGTTAAACCCAATTTTGCCCAACAAAAGAAAACTACTTCAAAGATTTAACCCATCTTTAGCAATGGTTAGAGCTTCACCGCCAAGGACAGAGTTAAAATCCCTTTATTCTTCGTATCTTCGATTCAAACGAGGTTTAGAAGGGGCTGCACGGACTGGACGAGTCTGCTCAGAATACTGACCCGGGGAACGCTGATTAAAACTCTCCCTGGGTTCCCTAGGACTAGGGGGTTCATCGGATTCACCATTGTTATAGATATCCAGATAAACCGTTTCACCCGAGGACGTCGCCAGAGCCGTTAAAACCATCCGAATCGCTTGAATATTACGTCCTCCGCGACCATAAACCCGTCCCTTATCTTCGGCTTCTACAGCTAACCGAATCCAAGTTCTGCGTAGGCCAGAAAAACGTTCACAATCGACTTTAATGGATTCTGGAAATGCCAGAAACGGCTTGAGTAAAAACCGCACCAGTTCGTCATAACTGGGACTAGACTGCGGATTCTGCGACAGTTGCTTCGGGTTGGACTCCGGACTTGAGTAATTCAAAAACATTTTCTTTTCTCAGGATGTCACGCACAGTATCAGTCGGTTGCGCCCCTTGCTGTAGGCGACGGATAATGCCAGCCTTATCCAATCGAACTTCGTCGGTTCTGGGATTGTAGAAGCCCAGTTCTTCTAGGGGACGACCATCTCGGCGAGACAAACTACTCATCGCCACAATGCGGTAACTAGCTTCCCGCTTTTTTCCGAATCTCTTTAAACGCAGTTTGATCATTATTGATGCAAAACACTTCTCTATGGATTGTAAGCTATTTTTCAACAACCGAGTCATTTATTTGGGATAAACTTTAGCCCATACTTGCTGTATGGGCGATTGCCCCATCAAAACGACTCAAACCGTCACCAATATTATGCCATCATCTATTCTATCCCACTCGATTGACCTAAAAAAAATAGTCGTAAATTCCTGTTCTCTGCTTTGGGTATCGTTAGCCTGATCTTGATTTTACAGCTAGGGCAATATTTCCTTACCCCAACCCCGCCCCAAAATTCATTGGTTTATTAACCCCTAACCGAAATTCCCGCCACCGCCCCAAAAGTCACCATTGGGATTTTTGCTCAAAATATTTATTAGATAAAATCGATGCTTTAGTCTATTTCACGAATAAAGTATAGGCTTGGCAAAGGTTGATGATCTTAATTTAAAGATTAAGTAAAATTAAGACCGATCAGAAGCTCAATTGATACTGCATGAGGGTGATTAGAGTATATTAGACAATATCAAGGGTATTATCAGGACGTTCTCTGATGCTCAAGCGGGTTTTTAGCCCAGATTAGTTAGAAATCAGACTAAGAATTAACTCGGCATTCGAGGGGTAAATTCATACCGCCACCCACAGGGGGTAGACTATGACCGGATTAGAATTAGCCATTTTTATTGTCGGGCCGTTAGTATCATTTTTATTTGCGATCGCACTCACACCCAATAAAGCCGAGATTGTTTCCGATCAAGAACATTCTCATATTTAGTTAAGATTTACGGGAATTAGAGGGAAAGTCTTGTAATCTATAATTAGATGATCCTGACCCTGAAAATCAATGAGAGGTTCCCAAAATTTTAAAAGTTTTTCACAGATTCTACTCCGTGGTGTCAGTGGAATTTTTATATTGAGTTTTAATCACGGACAAGTCGCTGTATCCTTGCCTATTGTTGGGCTGCAAGCCGAAAATTCGGTAATCACAAAACCGACTAATTTTGATGGGAATGGGATGGAATATCCGACAATTCCACCATTAGGAAACCCCGAGCTATTTATTCCCAGAAAACCATTTCTTCCACCGGATTTAAACAAACCAGAAAAACCCTATAATTCTTTAATTCCAGAACATTATAAAGGCAAAATAGTTCATCATATTTCCCCTCGAAATCAGGAAAAAGTTATTGCCTTGACCTTTGATGATGGCCCCTGGCTAGAAACACCCAAGGTTTTAACAGTTTTAAGAGAGTTTAACGTTAAAGCAACATTCTTTATTTTAGGTCAAAATTTACTATTATATCCTGAGATTATCAAACAAGTAGTTCAAGAAGGTCATGCCGTGGGAAATCATACTTGGACACATTCCTATCCCAAAATGGAATTGCAAAAAGCCAAAGCTGAAATTGAAAATACATCGGCAAAATTACAGTTAATAACCGGGTTAAAAACTCGTTTATTTCGTCCTCCTGGGGGAATTTTAGATAATGGCGTTGCCGACTATGCCCGCCGGAAAAACTATGCCGTTATTATGTGGTCTATTGACACCAAAGATTATCAAAAACCAACGGCCTTAGTATTAGCAAATCGGGTCTTAAATCAAGCCAGTCCAGGGGATATTGTTTTAATGCACGACGGCGGGGGAAATCGTTCAGAAACCATAGAAGCGTTAAAAATTATGATTCCTGAATTACAAAAACGTGGCTATCGGTTGGTAACAGTTTCGGAATTATTATCCTTATCAGAATCCTTAGAATAGGGAGCAGTAAATAGAGAATAAACTAATACTTCTAGGGATTAATAACTATTTTTTTTTGTAAAAACAAACGTCGAGGCTGTCCTAGTAATGCGGAATCCCAACCCGAATCAATCTCAATTAATCGATACCCCATTTTATAATATAGACCTCGGGCTTGGTGATTATTTTCTAATACATGAAGATAAATATTAGAAAATCCCCAACCTTGGGCTGTTTGTTCACAACTAGCGAGTAACTTTTGGGCAATACCCAGCTTGCGATATTGGGGATGGACTGCTAAATTAGAAATATACAAATAGCTAGAAGTTAAGGATAATTGCCAGGGATAACGCGATCGCAAACCGATTTCTATGGTTCCTAAAATATAGGATTTAGGAGACCTGACCCCTGAGATCACCGCCACTAAACACAAATATTGGTCTGGATTTGCCAATAAACGATAACGTGAATCCTCATAAATGCCTAACCGTAAAATCGGATAAATCCAGCCGAAAAGTCCTGCCCGGGAATGAAAACTCTCAGCCAAAACATCCGTTAATCCCGTTAAGTCAGCAGAAGTTGCGGGCCGAACCTGTAAACTGGAAAAATCCACAGAACTCTCCGTTGGTAGGGAGTTTTCCAGTCCAGATAGGTTTTTTGAGTTCGTGGGGTTTCCGTAACCCAAGAAGAAGAATCCGTTAGATCTCGAAGTGTAAAACAATTGATTCACAGTTTATCAATGGTGCAATATTAATTCCGATCTGCCTTTTTAGGGTGATCGTTACAGTTTTATACTTTCTGAAATAATAAGGGAATTCCGCGCCCAGAAGTATCAATGTACAATAAATATTGTGCATCAATACCCTGATTGTGGTTTAACCCGTATTTTAGATAGGGGCTTCGAGTTAACATCCAATTGATAGATCCTAATGATCATCGCCCCCTACATCCCTTGCAGCAGGAGTCCGGTGCATGAGTTCCCAGAAAAAATCTAAGCCGACGATCCTGGTTGTCGATGACGAACCCGATAACCTAGATTTGCTGTATCGTACCTTTCATCGGGAATACCGAGTGTTGCGAGCAGATGGTGGGCCAGAGGCGCTAGAAATTTTAGCGTCCGAGAGCGACGTGGCGGTGATTATTTCTGACCAAAGAATGCCGCAAATGAGCGGGACAGAATTCTTGAGTTTAACCGCGGCCCAATATCCCGATATTATTAGAATTATCCTCACCGGCTATACCGATGTTGAAGATTTAGTCGAAGCCATTAACTCCGGTAAAGTTTTTAAATACGTCACCAAACCTTGGGACGCCGACGAACTTAAAGCCATCGTTAAACAGGCCTTAGAAACCCATGGAGTTCTCAAATCCCGTACCGAAGAACTGCGGCGCGCCCTACAACAAGAATCCCTGCTCTACGCCGTTACCAATACCATTCGCTCCGCCCCCAACTATCGGGAAATGCTACAACGGATTGTAGAAACCGTTGGCCAAATGTTTGAGGCCCGCTATTGCCTGCTACGACCCTTTCAAGATCGGCAAATGGTGGATGAATGGTTTATGTATCAGTCTGGACGGCCAGAGGTCACAGCAACCGCCGAGAGTCAAAAACCTTCCCAACATCTGCTGCAATTATTAGTCTGGGAAACCACCGACGTCGAAGTGATTCAGGATGTAGATACCGATGAACGGATTTTATCAGTCACCGAACGTCAACAGGCCTATGATCAAACTCAAATTCGCTCAAGTTTAGTAGTTCCCCTATTCTACAAACTGGACTTAATGGCCGTTTTAGCCCTGCATCACTGCCAACAACCCCATATCTGGCTCGACCATGAAGTGCAGTTAGTAATTACGGTTTCCGACCAAGCCGCCCTCGCCCTCTCCCAAGCCCGGGCCTATGAACAGGTGCGGGAATTAGCCAAACGGGAAGCCCTAGTTAATACCATAACATCAGCAATTCGTTCGAGTCTCGATCCCCGGACGATTTTTGCCGCCATTACCCAACAATTAGGAGAAGCCCTACAGGTGGATGGCTGTGCCCTATCCCTCTGGACAAGGGATGATGAATATGTTCAATGCGTGGGCTTATATGATGCGACTCGTCAGGCTTCGATGGTCAGTGATGAATGGTCATCGGAAGCGACCACTCCCACCCCTAAACCTTCCCTAGAAACCCTACCTCAATCGGCGGTTCCAATTCGAGAAAATCCAGTCTTACAAAAACTTTTACGCACCCGCCAACCCGTTGTTATTGAGAACTTAGATCTGCAACCGGAATGCAAGATTGCGGAATTACCCCTACGTTCTGCTTCTAAAGCCCTAATGTTAGTACCTTTGCAGTCCGACGGTCGGATTATTGGTAGTATTTCCCTGAGACAAAATAATCGGACTCGTAAATGGCAGGAGTCGGAAATTAATTTAGTGGAAGTGGTGGCTATACAAGCGGCTCTAGCGGTACAACAGGCGCGTTTATATCAAAAAACTCGACAACAGGCGGAAAGATTATTAGAAGCTGACCGGGTAAAAACCGAATTTTTTCAGAATATTTCCCATGAGTTTCGTACACCTTTAACCTTAATGATTGGGCCGTTAGAATCGGCGATTAATCAACAGCAGGATTTACCCCAAGAACAGGCAAAAATAGCTTTAAGAAATTCCCGGCGACTGTTACGGTTAGTTAATCAATTATTGGATTTACAACGATTTGATGCTGGACGAATGCAGCCCAGTTTTCGTCCCTGTGATTTGATTGCTTTTTGTCATAGTACCGTTGAGTCTTTTCAACCCTATTGCCAGAAGAAAGAAATTTACTTAGAAACGGATTTAAACCCTTGTCCGTTGTTGTATTTAGATTTAGAAAGGTTTGATAAAATTATCTATAATTTATTGTCTAATGCCATGAAATTTACCCCCGCCGGAGGGACAATTACTCTCCGGGTGGAACCCATGGGAAATCATTGTCGGTTGCAGGTGACAGATACCGGAATTGGGATTAAACCCGAACAAATTCCCTATTTATTTGAACGGTTTCGACAAGCGGAAGGATCGGCCAATCGTTCCTATGAAGGATCGGGTTTAGGGTTAGCTTTAGTCAAGGAATTAGTAGAACTGCATAAGGGACAAATTTCCGTGGAATCAGTGTATGGCAGAGGTACAACTTTTACGGTTTGGTTACAACAGGGAACCTCCCATTTACCCGCAGAACAAGTATTAGAAATTCAGGCGGAGTTAAATTCAAGTCGGGCGTCGGTGGAGTTTGCCGATATTGATGTGGATATTACCGATGGAGATAGTTTTGATGCAGAGGAAGGGACTCAGGAGAATATAAATTTACCTGAAAATATTTCCCTGACTAATTTAGTTTTAGTGGTGGATGATAACCCGGATTTACGCCGTTATGTCTCTAAAATTCTGCGTCAATCGGGTTATAATGTGGTCGTGGCTTGTAACGGGGTGGAAGGGTTTGAAATTGCCCTAAAATATCACCCGGAAGTGATTATTACGGATTTAATGATGCCTTTAGTTTCGGGGTTAGATTTAATTCGGTTAATTCGGAATAACCCGGAATTGAAGGGAACCCCGATGATTCTATTAACTGCTAAAGCCGATGAAGATACCCGTTTAGAAGGGGTGGAACGGGGGGCCGATGCCTATTTATCGAAACCATTTAATGATCGGGAATTGTTAGCAGAAGTTAGAAACTTACAGTCTTTAAAAGAGAATGAGAGGCGCATATCTGAATTAAATCGATACTTAACAGAGTCGGTATTAAAGCGATTTTTACCCGAAACCATGGTTAAAAAAGCCGCAACCGGGGAATTATCGTTGGATCTGAGTCCCGAACCTCGGTTAATTACGATTTTATTTAGTGATATTGTCGGATTTACGCAAATGTCCAATCAGTTACAATCCCAGGGGATTGCGGTGGTTTTAAATGAGTATTTAGCCGAGATGACCAGGGTAATTTTTGCCAATGGCGGCACAGTAGATAAGTTTGTCGGGGATGCGGTGATGGCTTTATATGGAGCCCCGGAGGAGTTATCGGCCGAAAAACAGGTAAAACAGGCGGTGAACTCGGCCCGGCAAATGTTGCGATCGCTTGATAAGTTAAACCAACACTGGCGAGAACAGGGTATTGTCGGGGAAAATGGGGTTGTCCCCGTGCGTTTCCGGTGCGGCATTCATATCGGGACGGCGGTTGTCGGGATGTTCGGATCTCAGGAACGTTCCGATTATACCGCCATTGGCCCGGCGGTGAATATGGCTGCTAGGTTACAGGAAGTTGCCCATCCCAATAGTATTTTAGTCTCTACGGAAGTAGCTAACTATCTCCCCCCAGAGGAAATTATCAGCCAAGAATTCCATAAATTAAAAGGCATTGGGGACGAAGTATTAACCCTAATGGTCAGTCCCTAATTAATCGTAGTGAGTCCTTTAGGACTCAGAGCCCTTCAGGGCTCACTACTAGGATTGCTATAGTATAATTCTATGGTAAGTCTTTTTAAGCTCACCTGACCCAAATTTGATCATCAAGATGAATAATTCTCTAATAACAGCAACAAAGCAACGTCTTGATTTACTATCAGAAATTGAGCAAACTCCTGATGAATACATACCAGAGTTATTGAAATTCGTGCGTTTTTTTCGTCAAAGTATGATAACAAGACAAACATCAATAACTGCTTGGGATAATGCTATTAATCAAATTAATAATCGTGAGCAAAATCAACAAAAACAGGAAAGAATCAAACAATTGTTTCAATTTTGGTCTGAATTAGATGATGAAACTGAACAAAAAGAAACCTTAAAAATTATTGAATCTCTGGAGGATATTTCGATTTAATGAGTCAAGTTATTTTATTAGATTCTTCCCCTGTGGGCTTAATTACGAATCCGAAAGCTTCTCCTTTAGCGTTACAATGTCAACAATGGTTTTCTAGTCTTTTTGCAAGAGGCTATGAAGTAGTTTTACCAGAAATAATAGATTATGAAATTAGACGAGAATTATTACGAGTCAATCAACTATCAGGAATTAGAAAATTAGATCAATTAAAGTCGGAAATTATTTATCTTCCTATTACTACAGAGGTAATGTTAAAATCGGCCGAGTTATGGGCGCAAACGAGGAACAAAGGTAAACCAACAGCCGATAATAAGGCGTTAGATGGTGATGTTATTTTAGCGTCTCAAGCTATTTTAGTTACTAATTATGGACATGAGGTAATTGTCGCCACAACTAATATAAAGCATTTATAGCAGTCCTAAATCATTATCAAGAGCATGATATAATGATATACACTACTTGATTATGACAATAAAAATTATGAATGACTTACAACAGGCAGAAAAAGAGCGGAACAAAGAAATAGCTGAATTAGAAATTTTAATTGAGAGTAATCTTTCGGCAAGAGAACTAAAACGAGCAATAGCTGTCAGGATGGCGCTCACCGGTAAAATTTACCGTGAAATCAGCCAAATTTTAGGTGTAAGCGAATTTTTTGTTGGGCATTGGAAAAAAGTTTTTAAAGGCAAAGGAATCGCTGGATTAAAACTAG
>MNYZ01000002.1 GCA_001873365.1 Oscillatoriales cyanobacterium CG2_30_40_61
ATTTAGAGAATTTTTATCAGAAATAAATGGTGATAAAGAACCTGATGATTTTTTAATTACTTGTATTTTATTTGCTCCTAATGCTCCGCAACAAAATCCGGTTGAAGATATTTGGTTACAAGCGAAAAACTTTTTGAGGAAGTATTGGTATTTATGCAGGTCGTTTAAGATTATCAAATTTTTGTTCGAGTTTTTTACTAAGGAACATAAATTTGATTTTCCCAAAATTCATCAGTATACTTATATATAGAAAATCATTTAGGATTGCTATATAGGGTGAATAACTTAGACTTTAACTACAACTCGACAATATTCGATTTCTGAAAAACTGATATTTTTGTAGAAAATGCTGTAGTTGTATGTTTTATCCTATTTTATTAACACGCTCAAACGTTCCCTAATTAACCCAATATAACCCAATTGTAGGGGCGGGTTCAAGACAATCTTTGTTAATTAGCATAAATCTTGATAAACCCGCCCCCAACCCATGAACAATTCCCAGAAACCGGGTTTCTGAATAAATATTGATGGGATACAACTAATCTCAATTAGAAACCCGGTTTCTTGATTTTTTGCCAACTGATCTTTTGCCAATTCTAAATCATAATTAATAGGTGATCTTATTGTTTTTTAGCTAGATGTTGTTTTAACACCTGTTTTAAATAAATCCCCGTATAAGATTTAGTATTTTTAGCAATATCTTCCGGGGTTCCTTCTGCAATTAATTTCCCCCCTTTATCTCCTCCTTCTGGCCCTAAATCAATTACCCAATCTGCACAACGAATCACATCTAAATTATGTTCAATCACTAAAATAGAATTACCTTTATCAACTAAACGTTGCAAGACATTTAATAATTGATGCACGTCATAAAAGGATAAACCCGTTGTGGGTTCGTCAATTAAATATAACGTTTTTCCCGTGGCTCTTTTTGATAATTCCGATGCTAATTTAACCCGTTGGGCTTCCCCTCCTGATAAAGTCGGCGCAGGTTGTCCTAAACGAATATAACCCAAACCAACATCAGCTAAAGTTTGTAAACGACTCGCCGCCCTGGGGATATTTTGAAACACATCTAACGCCGTTTCTACGGGCATATTTAACACATCTGCAATCGAATATCCTTTATATTTGACCTGTAAAGTTTCCCGATTATATCTAGCTCCTTTACACACTTCACACTGGACATAAACATCGGGTAAAAAGTTCATTTCAATCACATTAACTCCCTGTCCGCCGCAGGCTTCACACCGCCCTCCTTTGACATTAAAAGAAAATTGTCCGGCTTTATAACCTCTAGCTTTAGCTTCAATGGTTTCGGTAAAAACCTCTCGAATAATATCAAAAACTCCGGTATAGGTTGCGGGGTTAGATCTGGGTGTGCGACCAATGGGAGATTGATCAATTACAATTACTTTATCTAATACTTCTAACCCTTCTATGGCTTTTAAATCCTTGGGAAAAGGCACTTTCCGGGTGAAATGATGTTGTAAAGCCGGATATAGTAATTCACTCATTAAAGTAGATTTTCCCGACCCGGAAACCCCGGTAATACTAACGAGTTTTCCTAACGGAATTTCGACGGTAATATTATTTAAGTTATTCCGGGTAGCATTAATTAATTTAATCCGTTTTCCATTTCCTACTCTCCTCTCTGTGGGGGTTTCAATTTGTTTTCTTCCTGATAAATAAGCACCGGTTAAGGAGCGCTCAGTTTTTAATAAAATATCTATATTTCCTTGAGCCACAATTTCGCCGCCATGTACTCCCGCCCCCGGCCCAATATCAACTAAATGATCCGCCGCCCGAATAGTTTCTTCATCATGTTCAACCACAATTAAAGTATTACCTAAATCCCGTAACTTTATTAAGGTATTTAATAGTTTGGTGTTATCCCGTTGATGTAACCCAATACTGGGTTCATCTAATACATATAAAACCCCCGTTAAACCCGCTCCAATTTGAGTTGCTAACCGAATCCGTTGGGCTTCTCCTCCTGATAGGGTAGATGCGGTTCTAGCTAAGGTTAAATAATCTAATCCCACATCGAGTAAAAATTGCAATCTGGCTCGGATTTCCCGTAGGACTAATTCCGCTATTTTTGCTTGTCTTTCGGTTAGGTTTAAATGATTAATTCGATCTAAACAATCTCGAATAGAAACCCCCGTTAATTCATCTATTTGATATTGTCCGACTCGCACGGCTAGGGCTTCAGGTTTTAGTCTTTTTCCTAGACAAATTTCGCAAGGTTGATCAATTAAATATTGTTCTAATTTTTGCTTTTGTAATTCGGAAGCACTATCTTGATATTGACGTTGTAATAAAGGAATTACCCCGGCGTAGGGTCGATAATATCCTTTATTTTCTCGATAGCGAGAATCGGTTTCAATTAAAATAGGTTCCTCTGAACCATAAAGGATAATATGTTGTTGTTCTTTTGTGAGTTGATTCCAATGGGTTGTAATCTCGAAACCGAAGGCTTGACCGACACTATGTAATATTGATAAATAATAGGAATTATCCTTATCTGACCAGGGTGCAATTGCAGTATAAACGGGTTGAGTTGGGTCGGGAATTACTAACTCCGGGGAAAAGGTTTTGAGATGTCCTAAACCATGACAACTAGGACAAGCGCCAAAAGGAGAATTAAAGGAAAATAACCGAGGAGACAGTTCTTCCATCACCGCCCCGTGTTCTGGACAGGCGAAGTTTTCGGAAAATACTAATTGTAAAGATTCTACCCCTTTACCCTGGGTCTGTTCAAAATTATCCGGTTCTAAATTATTGCTATTTTCTGGATCTTTTTGGTTTTCAGAGCTTGCCTGTTTTGATGTTATTGGTGTATCATTAGTATTAGATGTGTCATCTAATATTTTTATAATTGCGATTCCATTAGATTGTTTTAAACAGGTGGTTAAGGAATCGGCGAGACGTTCTTGTAGTCCGGGCTTTTTAATTAAGCGGTCAATAACAATTTCAATATTATGGGTATGGTTTTTATCTAATTCAATATTTTCTGATAGTTCCAAAACCTCATTATTCACCCTAACGCGCACAAATCCTTGGGAGGCTAAACTCGATAATAGCTTGCGGTGGGTTCCCTTTTTTCCCCTAACAACCGGAGCTAGAATCATAAATTTTGTCCGGTCTGGAAGTTCCATGATCCGATCGCACATTTCATCAATAGTTTGGGGCGCAATATTGCGATCGCACATCGGACAATGGGGCTGTCCCGCACGACCAAATAGCAACCGCAAATAATCATAAATCTCCGTCACCGTCCCCACCGTAGACCGGGGGTTATGGGAGGTGGATTTTTGGTCAATAGAAATGGCGGGACTCAAGCCATCGATCGCATCCACATCGGGTTTATCCAGTTGTCCCAGGAATTGGCGGGCGTAGGCGCTCAGGGACTCCACATAGCGGCGCTGACCTTCGGCGAAGATGGTATCAAAGGCGAGGGACGATTTCCCAGAGCCGGAAACCCCCGTAAAAACGATAAGGCGATCGCGAGGTAACTCCAAATCAACATTTTTCAGGTTATGTTGTTTCGCCCCCCGAATGCGGATGGTGTTGGGGGTGTTGTTGGGATAGGGTAGGGGGTCAGAGAGTAATTTTGAGTTCACTACATTTCGAGTGGTACAGTCCTTAATTATCTTAGCGTTATCGTAGATTTAGTGAATACGGGAATTTTGGGTTATGTTCAATAATTGAAGATTTGGTGAAATTGTGTTATCATAAAATATGACAAATTTGGAATAAATGAGGACTAATGCTAAGACGTGACAGAAGAATGGCAAATCGAGTTTTACATTGAGTCTGATGGAACTGCACCTGTTCAAGAGTTTATCAAAGATCCGTCATTGACACCAGGGGAACTGAAGCAATTACAACTGCGCCTAAAATTGTTGAGGAGTTATGGATTAAGATTATTAAGAGAAAGATCTGATATTTTAGATAAAATTGTAACGGAAACAAATTTGTATGAATTACGATTAGATAATACACCAAATAATCCGCGAATTTTTCTTTGTGCTTTTGTTGGAAGGCGTTTTGTCCTATTACATGGGTTTAAAAAGAAAAGTCGCAAAACACCTAAAGCGGAAATTAGTATTGCGGTTAGACGACGCGATCGCATCATTCGACAACAGGAGGAAAATTAATGACAGAAACGAATACTCAAGATGTTCTCGCTTTTCTTGATAAAATTATTCCTGATACCCCAGAAATGCAATTGATAGAAAGACAGGAATTATTTAGATTAACCTTAACTCAAGTGATGCGAAATTTGCGAAAAAAATTAGGTTTAACCCAAGCGGAATTAGCTGAAAAAATGGGAGTAGGTCAAAGTTGGGTTTCTAAGTTAGAAAGTGCTAATAATGATCATGCTTTTGAATCGGTTTTAGCTTATTTAGATGCTTTGGGTGCAGATTTCGAGGTAACGATTTTACTCAAGGGTAAAAAAGTAGCAGTTATTCCAGCGTTGTTGAGAATGACACCAGAAGAATTTGAAGCATCACTATCAACAGTCTTAGATGTTTCTGAAGAATTAGAAAACAATCATCAAGATATAAATAAAATACCCCTAAACAGAATAAAATTACCTGTAGGTTGAACTCACTATATGACCGAGATCAAGATTAATAGTGCAATGGATGAAGAAAAAAAGAAACGCTTAGAAGCTAAAGGTTGGAAAGTTGGAACTGTTGCTGAATTTTTAAAACTCACACCGGAAGAAGTGTTATTAGTTGAAATTAAATTAGTATTAAGTCGTAGTTTAAAAGCACGTCGTCAAAATTTGATGACACAATCAGAGTTAGCTGAAAAAATTCATTCTAGTCAACCGCGTATTGCTAAAGCAGAAAATGGGGATAGTTCGGTTTCTATTGAGTTGTTAATTAAGGCTATTTTAGCTACAGGTGCTACCCCTCAAGAGATCGGAGATTTAATTTCTAGTATAGGGTAGTTCGCCTCTATCGGCTCGTAGTCCATCGCATCATTCAACAACAGGAGAGAAATTAATGATAGATTAGACAATTCATAAAGTGTCATGTTATACTAGATTCAGCTATAGCAGTATGGTAAGTTAACAACAGTTAATTAAATGCAGAACAATCAAAAATAGGAGATCATTGTGATGTTACGGAAAATGACAATTCTATTATTGGCAGGTGTAATTGCGTTTTTAGGTATCGTGGCGAATATCAAGCCTGTCTATGCCTCTCCATTTGATGATCTTGCTAATGCAGGATCATCAGTGATCACTACAATTGGTGAAACAACTAAACAAGCCATTAACTCAGCTACAAGATGTTACCAAAATACTCCAGATAATGCCATCGAAGAAATTAGTTGTAATGTTGCTAAAACGTTTGCAACAGGAGGTATAGTTGTCGGGACTTGCTATCTCGTTGATGGAGCAGTCTCTATTGCTTTTCCCCCTGCTATCGCATTTGAAGCCGTGTGTGGCTACTTGGGTATGGGTCAAGGTATAAAAGGAGCCTTGAATGAAGGTCTACAAGTCATTCACCCTTAAGTTTTATATCAACACTCATTAATCATTAAATTGATCGGCGATTTTGCCTTGTTCCCAGGTTC
The DNA here is from genome assembly GCA_001873365.1 of Oscillatoriales cyanobacterium CG2_30_40_61. Classification (GTDB taxonomy): domain Bacteria; phylum Cyanobacteriota; class Cyanobacteriia; order Cyanobacteriales; family Microcoleaceae; genus Planktothrix. The sequence goes on from MNYZ01000002.1 coordinate 5,599, forward strand.
TACCTGGGAATATTTTATCAGAGGCTCCGCCTCTTGTTAAAGGTTCTGAGCCACCCTAATATCATTTCTAGGTAGAACCTAGAAACGAGGGGAGGAGGGAAGTTTTAGGAGGCGATCGCTCATCATATATATTTAGCTTTCAGAATTTTTCACCTCTCATTCTCTTCTTCTAAGATTTTACCTATTGTTTCTTGTGCAGCGTGTCGGATATGAAGAATACGAATGATTGAACTTTCTTGATTTTCAAGAATTGTAAATAGAATACGGTACGAATTTCGTCCCTTCCCATACAGAAATTGACGAATCTCTTGACTAACATATTCATTTTCTCTAGCTAAAGGACAACGTTTTGGCATTTGCAAAAGGGATTCAATAGATTTTAAGAGTCCTTGATACCATTGTCTTGCCTTTTCTGGGGATGTAACTTGAGACATCCAGAGAAACGCTTGATCGGCTTCTGCTTCTGCCACACTTGAAATTTCAATGCGATATTTCATCAATCAATAGGTAGATTATATTTACGACGTTGTTCTTCAGCAAATTGCTCAAAATCTCTAAACCGTCCCTGTTCAAAATCTTCTAACCCTCGTTTAATGCCCTCAATCGCTGCTTCTGTATCATCCGTTTCCCATGTTAAGATTTGATTGAGAAGTTCAGTGACAACATAATTAATATCCTGTCCTTGCTTGGTGGCTTTTTCTCGTAGTTTTGCTTCGAGTTCGGGAGTCAGTGTTACAACAATTGACATAAATATTTTTTGAGTGTTGTTAACCTTTACAGGGTATTATAGCAAGAAATAAGAGCGATCGCTATTTTAAACTGTTCTGGCTTTCTTTTATTCGGGTAAAAATTCCAGGGATAAAATCTCTGCTAAGGTATAGGGACAAATTTCGGGAAATAAAGATAACCCGGTTTCTCTTTCCGCGCTCAAAGTTGCTAAAGGATAAACATCTTCTATTGCTTCAGTCAAGTTAGGTTGAAGACTAGGGTTTTTTTGCAGAAGTTTTTCTAAACGTAGACGCTGTTCTTTGATGGTTAATTGCCAACTGCGAGAGCGTAAGTTAGGCTGAAATTGCCATTTTAAGAGGTGCATAATTAAGAGTTCTAATCTACTTTCTAATTGTCGTTTTTCCGAGCGTCCCATATCTTCTATTTCTTCAGCAATATTTTGCCAATCAATTTGATGAAGTTGTCCGGTTTTTAATAGCTGTGATTGTTCCTGTGTCCAAGCATAAAAGTCTTGTTCATGGGTAGTTAAATTCATGGGTTCTCCTGTAATTAAAGGCGATCGCTATTATTATAAATCAGGGTAAAAGTTGAGATTAAATCAAACTTAAACCCCAATTCAGAGTAATTTTTAACTAATTTCTCACAATTTCATGGTTAAACTAATCCGTTTTAACTTCTCATTAATTTCCATAACTCGCACTTTAACAACTTGTCCCACTTTAACAAATTTATTCGGATCATCGACAAATTGATCGGCGAGTTGGGAAATATGAACTAACCCATCTTGATGGACTCCAATATCAACAAATGCCCCAAAAGCCACCACATTCGTTACACTTCCTTCTAATTCCATTCCTATTTTTAAATCGGTTATTTCTTTAATTCCCTCTTTAAAAGTGGCATATTTAAACTCCGCCCGGGGATCTCGTCCAGGTTTTTCAAGTTCACTAATAATGTCTTTTAAGGTGGGAATACCGATGGTATCGGTAACATATTTATCCAGTTTAACGGATTTAATTTTATCCTTAAATTGACTAATATTATTTAAGGTGACACCCACATCCTTCGCCATAATTTCCACAACCCCATAACTTTCGGGGTGTACTGCGGTATTATCTAAAGGATTAACACCCCCTCGAATCCTTAAAAATCCCGCCGCCTGTTGAAAGGCTTTTGGGCCTAATTTAGCGACTTTTAACAGTTCTTTTCGGGTTTTAAATGCTCCATTTTCATTCCGATAATTGACAATATTCTGAGCAACTGTTGGAGTAATTCCTGATACAAAAGTCAATAATTCTTTAGAGGCGGTGTTTAATTCCACTCCCACATAGTTAACACAACTTTCCACAGTATCATCAAGTTTTTTCTTTAATAATTTCTGATCCACATCGTGTTGATATTGTCCGACACCAATAGATTTGGGATCAATTTTAACTAATTCTGCTAGGGGATCTTGTAACCGTCGTCCGATACTAATTGCACCCCGCACCGTTAAGTCTAAATCGGGAAATTCTTCCCGCGCCACATCACTAGCAGAATAAATTGATGCACCGGATTCATTCACCATCACTTTTATCGGTTTTCGCTCTAATTTAGCGATAATTTCTGTTATAAATTCATCGGTTTCTCGTCCGGCGGTGCCATTTCCGATCGCGATTAATTCGATTTTATATTTATCAATTAATTGTTTAACTTTTTTTGCCGCATCTTGACGTTGACCCTCCGCCTGATGGGGGAAAATCGTATGATATTCGCAGAATTTTCCGGTTTCTGATAATACTGAAACTTTGCACCCAGTTCTAAAACCTGGGTCAATGGCTAAGGTGGGTTTCATTCCCGCCGGGGAGGCGAGTAATAATTCTCTTAAATTTGATTCAAAGGTTTTAATTGATTCTAAATCGGCGTAGGTTTTGCGATCGCTTCTTACCTCACTAATTAAAGATGTTTTCATTAACCGATTAAAGGCATCTTTCAACATCAGTTGATAGAATTTTCTAATTATCGGATTTTTAGTTTTAATTTCCTGGGATTCTAAATAAGATAGAACAAAATCTTGATCAAATTCAATCTCAACTTTTAATATTCCTTCGGTTTCTCCCCGCAATAATGCTAACAAATTATGGGGTTTAATATCCTGTACATTTTCTCGATATTGGCGGTACATTTCAAATTTAGTTGTCCCTTCGGGATAGTCTTCTTTGACCTGAGAAACAAACACCCCTCGATTCATTAAATATTCCCTTAAATACGCCCGTAAATTAGCTTTTTCGGACACCATTTCTGCTAAAATATCAGAGGCTCCATTTAGGGCATTTTCAACGGTTTTAACGCCTTTTTCTTCGGAAATATATTTCTGAGCTTCCGTTTCTAAATCAAAGCTGGGGGAATTGGGTTGATTAAAATTAGCAATAAATTGAGCTAAGGTTTCTAATCCTTTTTCTCTAGCAACCGTAGCGCGAGTTCGTCGTTTGGCTTTATAGGGTAAATATAAATCTTCTAATTCGGTTTTTTGTAAACAATTTTCTATTTTTTCTCGCAGTTCATCGGTGAGTTTATCCTGGGATGCGATCGCTTCTAAAATACTTTTTTTTCGGTCTTCCAATTCCGTTAAATAGGTATAACGTTCCGAGAGATCCCGCAATTGAATTTCATCCAAAGAACCTGTGACTTCTTTGCGATATCGCGCTACAAAAGGGATAGTTGCCCCCTCAGAAAACAGTTGTAGGGCGTTTTCTACTTGGAAGGGTTTAAGAGATAGTTCTTGAGCTAGAATTTGAGGAATATTCGACATGAGAAGCGAAATTAAATTAAGTTTTGTCTATTCTTGATTATATCATATCTAATTCAATTATGTAAAATCTTCTGGTTGTTTATTAATATAGCAATCCTAAATAAGTTGTAAGATTTTAATACTGATATGAAACAGCCAGAAGTATTATTTCTGTTCCCTGTTCCCTGTTCCCTGTTCCCTTTTGTGTTATAATTAACAGACTTTTCAACAAAAGGGCTAATAGGATGAAAACTTTATCTCAAAACAACAGTTTATATGAACAAGATTATTATTTATGGTTACTTCAAACCTCTAAACTCTTGCAAGAAGGCAAGTTGAATCAGGTGGATATCAATAGTTTAATTGAGGAAATTGATAGTATGGGAAGAAGTGAGAAAAAAGAAATTAAAAGTCGCCTAATTATCTTGATTGAACATTTATTAAAATTAAACTATTGGCAAGCTGAAAAAGAATATAATGCTAGAGGGTGGCGCAATACTGTTGTAGAACAACGGTTACAAATAGATTTATCCTTAGAAGATAGTCCCAGTTTAATAAAAGTGTTAGATGAGAGCTTTCTTGATTGTTATAATAAAGCAAGGATTTCTACCTTACAGAAATATCAGTTATCTGGTGATTTATTCCCGATACAGCCACCTTTTTCTTTAGAAGATATCCTTGATTCAAATTATTTACCCTAACTTTAAATTTTTGCTAAAAAAATGGATAATAATAATATTGTCTAAATCTTTTTAATTCCCTAACCTGAAAAATGCTCAACAAACAACTGACCATCTTATTTTTAACCCTAACCTTAATCCTAGCCTTGTTCTATCCCACCGCATTAGCAGCTAATCTGGAGACCGGAGCGAAAATATTTGAGGCGCAATGTGTGGGATGTCATGCTGGGGGTGGAAATATTGTTCGACGAGGAAAAACTTTACAGAAAAAAGCCTTACAACGCAATCATGTTGATACCATAGAGACAATTTCAGCTTTAGTTAGTAATGGTAAAAATAATATGTCTGCCTACAAAGATCGCTTAACTGAAGGGGAAATTCAAGCGGTTTCTGCCTATGTTTTAGAACAGGCGGAAAAGAATTGGAAAAACTAACCGAGTTGCTGAATAGCCAGAAACCCGGTTTCTTAGTTAATTTTAATTTTTAATTCGACCATCTTCTAAGGTCAAAATACTATCAGCCACATCCATAATTCTAGGGTCGTGTGTCACCATTAATACCGTAGTATTTCCTTGTTTTGCTAAGGTTTTCAACAGATCAATTACTCCTCGACCACTGCTAGAATCTAAAGCCGCCGTGGGTTCATCAGCCATAATTAAAGGTGGCTCTCCTGTTAAGGCGCGCGCCACAGCTACCCGTTGTTTTTGCCCACCAGATAAATCCTGGGGTAATAAATTGATTTTATCCTGTAAACCCACCTGTTCTAAGCGAGTTTTTGCTTCTTCTCTCGCATTTCTTCCCCTAATTCCTTTAAGATGTAGTGCTAATTCGACATTTTCTAAAGCAGTTAAAGCGGGAAATAAATTAAATCCTTGGAAAATAAAACCAATATTATGTAAACGAAATTCTGCCAACTGAGTCCGAGACAATTTGGTAATTTCTTCACCCAATAAAAACACCTTTCCCGCCGTCGGAGTTAAAAGTCCAGCAATAATTGATAGTAATGTGGTTTTACCCGATCCACTTGGCCCCATTAACAGTTGAATATCACCTTGTTCGACTTCAAAATTAATATTTTCCAAGACTTTAACACTTTGTCGTCCAGATTTATAAGCCATTTCCACGCCACAAGATTGAATTCCAATTGGCTTAACTTTGGCATTGGGTGAATAGTATGCAGCCTTGGGGGATATAGTGGATTGTGCCTCGTTAACTTCAGTTGGTATCATCGTTTCAAATTAATTATGATGTGGGCTTATAACAAAAATTGACGGGTTTAATAGATTAATTACAAGGGCTTATAATCAGTTTACTGAACAAATCGGGTAATTCTGGATCAGGGGTATGGAACATGAACTATCCTAAACAGTTTAGTATTACCATTCTAAACTCAAACGTTCTCAATTGCCTGTGATCTTACTCAATCGAGCAATAAAAGCTCAATTCCATCAAGCTTTGAACACAATCGCCGGGTCAACTTTAGTAACTTTCTGAATGGCGAAAAACGCCGACCCGGTACACATTGCAACCGTTAACCCGAATACCCCTAAAGCCGATAATGGGGTAATTAAAATCAAAATTCCCTGGGTCGCACCAGCCCAATAGGCCACCCCAAAACACAGAGCCATCCCCGGAATATAACCTAAAACTGCCATCCACAGGGCTTGTTCTAAAATAATCCCGTAGATCACCCAGTCGGACGCTCCCATCGCCTTCAAAGTCCCAAATTCTTTTAAGTGGTCGGTGACGGAGGAATAAAGAATCTGTCCCACCACCACCATCCCGACTAATACTCCTACCGCCGCCCCCAAACTAAGAACAAATCCAACCCCCGTGCGTTTTTGCCAAAAGGTTTGCATCACCATTGACATTTCTTCCCGGGTCAAAACTTGCACATCATTGGGTAAGGTTTCCTTGAGTTTTTGCTTGAGTTGGGTCAGGTCTTGATCCGGTTTGGCTTTAATTAAAACATAGGTAATCGGATCAGCTAGATTTAAAGGTCTTGGCGGCGGAGAATTAAGGGGTTTTTGATTAGAGGATTGATCCTCATAACTTTGAGTACATTGTAGATCATCATTTTGCAGTTGGCATAAAGTTTGAGTTTTTACGGGACTATTCACATAAGCGTTAGCATTTCTTAAGGAGGTAAATATAAAACTATTACTCACAATTGATTGGGTTCCCTGGGTAATTCCTCCTAATTTGGCTTCTAATCCTCCGAGTTTAGCAATATCACCAATATTTTTAATTTTTAGACCGTTTAATTTGCTCTCATCAACTATAATTGTATAGGGATTTTTTAGGGCGTTAGCCTCTCCTTGAATAATATTCCAAGGGGAAAATAATTCTCCATCGGGATCGAAACCCACCACGGTAACGGCGTGAATTTTATTCTCTAGGGGATCACGCCAACGGGCATTTCTAAAAATAAAGGCTTCGGCTGTTTCAACGCCCTCAACTGTTTGGGCTTGGGTCATTCTTTCTAAAGAAATTGGCATGGTTAACTCTAGGTGAATCATGTCTTTAGAAGCGATCCAAATATCGGCTTTTGAGTGATCAATTAATATAGAAGAAGACCGAATAAACCCGGTTAAAATTCCATTTTGAATCGTAACTAAACTCACAGCAAACATAATCCCCGCTTGAGCTACTAAAAAACGGGGAATATCTTCAAATAGATTTTTTCGAGCCAGAGAAGCCATAGGTTAGAGAGCAGGGGAGGTAGGGCAGGTTGGATAACCCCGGTGGAGACGCGCCATGGCACGTCTCTACTTATTGTATACCTGATTTAAGCTGTGGCTTGTTGGGGGAAAAGTTGGCTGAGGTTTTGACGGGATAAAGGTTTAACCCAGGATAACCAAGTGGCTACGGGTTGAAAGCCAACGGACTCATAGAGTTTAGTGGCTCCGGTTAAACTATCAGCATCGACGCTCAGTTTTGCGGTGGTGGCTCCGGCTTTTTGCAATTGGGATAAACCGGCGTATAGCATGGCTTTTCCTAGGCCTAATTTCCGAAATCCCCGTCGGGTTCCTAACCATTCTATCCAACCGATTTGATTAGAGGTTAACTGACATTTACAGAAGGCTGCAAAGGTTCCAGTAGGGGCAATTGCTATTAAATCTAATTCGGGTTGATAGTTGGGTTGATTATGCCAATATTGGGCTTGTTCTAAGGTTAATTCATGGTGATCCCAATGATCAATAAAGGATTCGTTAAATAAATCTACCCAAGCAGAAAGATCTTGTTTTTCTTGCAGATGAGATAAGCTAAAATCCGAGGAAAATTGGGGAATAGAAAGGGGAGATTCTAAGGATTTCGCCATGGTAATAAACTGACGATCTACTTTAAATCCTTGTTTTTTTAGGAGTTGATTTTGTTGGTCTTGGTTTTCTAATGTATAGGTTCGTAATTGTACGGGTTGTCGTTTTTGTTGTCCAATTTCCCGCAGGCGCGTTTCACACCAGCGCAACATTTCTTTCCCTAAATTGCTAGACCGGATACTCGGATGAATATATAGACCAAAATATCCATCTATTAACATTTTAGAGGCTAGGGGTTCAATGCCAATTAACCCTAAAAGTTGATCTTCTGTATCTGTCCACAGACGGATATCTTTTTGAGGATTAACGTTAGGAGAAGATAGTCCTAATCTTAAGTCTGCTAAACTTTCATCTTCGCTGAGATGATCAACGGTTTGACAGGCTTTAAATAAATTAGCGATCGCTGACCAATCTTTTTGACCTTCGTAGGATTTAATTGTTAAGGTATTCATAACAAACTATTCCGAATATTCGGAGGGTTTTGACTTAATATTGAACTGAAAAATTTGTACCAAAAACTGGAGGTTGCTGTGAGATTACAACCTTTGATTTCTCTCCGTTAATCTTAATAACGGAAAGTTTTAAACTAAACCCAAGTGTCGCCGGAAACATCTCAAGATTGAGGTTTCCCGACTTCAATTGATATAGTTCTAGGGTTAAAAATTAATGCTGATGATAAAACTCTGCCCTGTGTGGGTAACACAGTAATAGTCAGGTTTTATCGAGTTAGACACTCATAAAAATGGGTTAATAAATTAATTAAATTTTGTTCTCTTAATCAACTTTATATACAGGTTAAATGGGTGTTGCCAGTTCGACCACTGGCCCTTGGAAAGTCACCAAACCCGATACAAAAGCCTTTATAATCCGATGAAAAAGGTGTTGTCCCGCTAGGTAAAGAAGAATTTCACCCCCAATGAGGTTTAACTTTTGCTCCCCTCTCAGACCCGATTAAGACAGGCTGGATGATTCCATTTGAGAGCGAGAGACTGGTTAAGGACGTTTGTAACTCAATCATAGCTTATTACCCCAATCGGTTGTCAAGTCTCCCAGGTTAAATTTTGGTTATGCTCTTGTAGTGAGCCCTTTAGGGCTCAAAGCCCGGTCGGGCTTACTACGTTGGGATTAATTCTTAATGCGATAATTTGGGTGGTTTGTAAACTCATAAAATTATTATCACTAATTAGAATTAGCGATCGCCCGCCTTCGGGTAAGGGAGAACCCCAAGTTAATCCTTCAATATTATCAATCAAAATATTTAAACTGTTTAAATTGAGTAATAACGTTTTTTCTGCGGGTATAATTTCTGAATTTACTTGTTTTATACTGGTCACATTTTGAATATTATCGGCTGGTTCTAAATTAACTAAAAATAATTTAATCGTATATCCTAAACCCAAGGAAAAAGACCGTTCCAAACTAATTAAATGCTGCTGATCAATAGCCAATAAATCAACTAAACCCTGTCTATTATACTGTTCTGCAATAAAAGAAGAATTGGCCAGGGGATCGGTAAGATATAAAAACTCTCGATCAGGTTGATCAGTTTGCAAATTATATCGTAAAATTCGAGAGGGTGTTCCCCGATCTAAACTGGCTTTATCTCCATCTTGAATTAAGGCATTTTCTGTGGCTGTAAATAAATAGTTTTGATCGGGCGTTATAGTTAAACTTTCTAAGGATAAGTTAGAACGGAGTCCTTGATTTTTATTCCCATTTTTATCCATGAATTTTTCAGGAATAGGTAAAGAATGCAATAGTTTACCCTCCAAAGAAAACTCCTTAATAAAGGCTGGAATATTTTGATAAAAATTCCCTTCTGAAGCAATAAAAACACTATTTCTATAAAATGCAATTCCTTCAGGATCAAGACTATCTTTAGTAAAGGTTTCTCCGGTTTCTGTTAATAAGGGAGTTACACCAATTACACTTACCCCGGTTTCGGAAAGGGAACCGGAACTTAAATCAATCTTTAGGGTATAAAATCGGGCTTTATTTATATTACTGGGGTCATCGGATATGGCGTAATAAACCTGTTGTTCGGGGTTATAGGTTATTCCTGATAAACCGCCGACTTCTGTGTTATTATATAGTAATTCCGTGGCTAAATTAGCTTGTCCCATAAAGTCGATCACCGTTGAAATCGCCACAGTTGAGTTACTGAAAATCAAAAAGAAAGTTGAGGTTAAAATTACTAATAAAATAGATAATAAAATTTGCATTAAATTCACCTGTGCTTTGATTTCTACGAGATCATCTCAGGGATATCAAATTAATATCGAAGCCCAATTAAAACATTAGCAATAAAAGGTAAAGACCGATTCAATTGTAGATTTGGAGAAGTGGGAAAGTTTTTTTGTGGTAACTCTCGGCGAAAAAATAATGGTAAACTCATTAACCCTAGAATAATCACAATTGCTGTCATCATCCAAATTAATAAACGGTTAGGTTGATAATTTCCTTGTTCAATTTGCCAAAAAACTTGATTATAACTCCAAGCCGCAATTACAATAACCATCATTCCGGTAATCACTAGAATAATTCCAATATTATCAGAGTTAAAAATAGGATGAATAGGAGGAATTTCTTGAGTAAAAGATGCTTGTAATTGACGTAAAAATAAACTAAATCGAGCGATCGCAAACCCCAAAGCAATTAATGAAATAGACGTTCTTAACCAGGCTAAAAATGTCCGTTCATTGGCTTGATGTTCTCGCTGACGATCAATTTTTTTTTCTTGAGTCATAGACTATTATTCAGAAACCAGGTTTTTGTTAATCATTGAGAAAGTCTGTCAACCATTTTTTAACATGAAATGTAGCCAGACAATCATCTTCATTATATTGTACAATTGCATCTAATAACTTGCGATCGCCTGTTTTTAACCATTGTTCATACCAACAAACCGACTGAGCCCCATTTGCTTTGGGATCACGCCATTCAAATCCTAACCATTTAGCAACAGGTTTCAGGGCGTAACTTTCCACCGGAAGGGTGACGGTTTCTGTCATTTTAGCATGAAGATCAATGAATCGTTTTAACACGGGTTTCCACCAATAATCTGGGGTATTATAAACCATGGCTAATCGTTTAATCGTCTTAGGTTCATAATCACAAAAATGGAAAATAGGAGCGATAGGATACATCCAAACTAATTCTAAAAAATGTTTCAAAATCAATTCCTCTTGGTGCTGATTTTCCGCTAAAAACGGATAAAATTTTTGTTGATTTGAACGGTTATCTACCACTAAAACTCCATGGAGATAATCCAAATTTAATTCCGGTTGGGCTTCAATATCAAAATAAATCTCAACGGGGAATTTTTTTAATTTTGTTTGAGAGTTATTATTAAAAATATCGATCCATTCGCTAGAATTAAAATTTTGTTCAAAACTGATAAATTCTTCTCGACGTTTAATCGCTTTCTTCTCGGAATTTGATTCCGCTTGTTTAATAATTTGTAAAGCAATTCCTTCAGCAAATTCTGGATAAATTTCTAATTGTTCAGGGGTGGCTTTAGCTAGGATTTCAACGGTGGTTAAATTAAGTTCTTGTAAACGTAGATAGCGGGTTGGAGTTACCCCAGGAATTAAAGAAATATGATTTTGCGATCGCGCCACACCCAAACAATAACTATGCCATTGACATAAACTACATTTTTGTCTAGCAATAAAGACCTCCGGTTCCTGACGAGATAACACCATGTTTAAATAATCATTTAAAACTTTCTGCATTTGTGGCAAACGTTGCTCTAAATTCACCGAATAGGGTGCTTTTCCGCGTAAAATTAACCAACCTGTTTCCGGCTGTATTCCTTGAATATCTGCTAATAAATAAGCATGAAACGCCGATATAACTTGATAATCGAGTTTAGGACGTTTACCTAACTTAATATCCTGGGAAACATAAATCCAATCCCCAAATTTAGAAGTTCCAGGCTGTTTAACCAATAATTCAGGAGAACTCAATAATCTGATCTGAATCATCCCATCCGATTCTATAAATGACCCATCTAAACTAAAATCAGAAGCATTAATTACCTCTGACTTCAGTAAAACTCCTTGATAAATTCGCTCTACTCCTTGCTGCATTAATTCTATGGTTTGTTTTGCCCCCAATTCCCAATTTCTAAAAAAAGAATTCAGTTTAGAATAGGGATAATTTGATAAAATACTTTGCTGATAGGCAAAACTATCTTGGATTAGTTTCAGTAAGAAATCACTCGGAGGATCTTGTAGAGAAATATCGCCATAACGGTCTAAAAATGCCCGCCTCTGACAGCGTTGATAAAGTAACAGTTGTTTATCGGTGATTAACATAATTATTTAAGTGTCAATGATTAATTGTACATCAGATATCCCCTTCAGATTAAACTTAGTAGAGACGTTTGAACATATCTACAGCGTCTTCCTTAACGAAAAATAACTAACCTTCAATATTATGACAATTCCTTCCCTAGAAACCCATCGCCAAAATTTTCTCGCCTTAGCCAATAAAGCCTATTTTAATTATGGTGGACAAGGGCCATTACCCCAAACATCAATCGATGCAATTATTCAAGGGTATAACCAGATGCAATCCCATGGCCCCTTTTCGGGGAAAGTCAACCAATGGCAAAACCAAGAAACCCAATTAACTCGCCATTTGCTGGCTACGGAATTAGGCATCTCACCGGAAACCCTAACTTTTACCGAAAATGTTACTGTAGGCTGCAATATTGCCCTGTGGGGAATTGATTGGCAACCCGGAGATCATCTGTTAATTTCCGATTGTGAACACCCAGGAATTTTGGCTATTATTCAAGAAATTCAACGTCGTTTTGATCTGGAAGTTTCGTTTTTTCCCTTGAGAGAAACCTTAAATCAAGGTGATCCCATAACGATGATTTCTGAGTATTTAAAACCCCATACTCGTCTATTAGTTATCAGTCATATTTTATGGAATACAGGACAAGTATTGCCCTTGACAGAAATTGTTGATCTTTGCCACAATAATTATAACACAAAAGTATTAGTAGATGCGGCTCAATCCGTGGGAGTTTTACCCCTAAACTTAACAAAAACTGGGGTTGATTTTTATGCCTTTACCGGTCATAAATGGTTCTGTGGGCCAGACGGATTAGGGGGGTTATATGTCAGCGCCCAATCTTTATCAGAATTATCTCCAACCTTTATCGGATGGCGCGGTATTATGGGTGATGAACAGGGAAAACCCATCTCTTGGACACCGGATGGAAAACGCTATGAAGTGGCAACTTCTGCCTATCCATTATATGCGGCTTTACGCCAGGCGATCGCTCTCCATCATCAATGGGGAACAGCAATAGAACGTTATCAACAAATTTGTCAAAATAGTCAATATTTATGGGAAAAATTATCAGAAATTCCCCAAATTCAATGTTTAAAAAAATCTCCCCCCGAAGCGGGTTTAGTTGCTTTTCAACTCACTGATGGAAAATCCCATAAATCCTTAGTTAATACTTTAGAAAATCAAGGTATTTTCCTAAGAACTCTCCTCGATCCTAATTGTGTTAGAGCTTGTGTTCATTACTTGACTCTAACCTCAGAAATTGATCAACTTATAGACGCCATTAACCAGTTTATTACTGTTCCTTAAATGTCTAGGGTGCGTCAGATGTATCTCACGCACCCTAGACTACAATATCCCCAAAAAAATCTCTGATAAATTAATATAAATATTGTGAAAACCTGGAACTAAAACCAATTCATTTTTAAGAAAAATTCGTTTAGTTCTATAGCGAAATATACCGTTACGTTCTTGATAAGGTTCGGTATAGGTTTCTAAATGATCATCTATTAAATTAAAAATCCAATAGTTATGGATTTGAGCTTCAGCATAAAGGGATAATTTCACATCCTGATCATAATTTAAACTAGAATCAGAAATCTCAATCACCAGTAAAATATCTTCTGGTTGAGGATGGGAAGATAAATAATCATCGTCCCGATTTTTGACAATAGCAACATCCGGTTGAGGTTCACTATTAGAGGGTAAGATAATCGGTTCTTGTCCTCGAATAATCGCGCGTTCATTGATTAAAATAACTAACTTTGTCATCAACCGAGTATTACAAACCGCATGGGCAGTTCCTTTAGCCGCCATTTTAACAATTTCTCCCCGAATTAATTCTACCCGTTCATCAGTCTGAAAGAAATTTAACTCAATTAAACGGTGATATTCATTTACAGTAAACTGTCTTATTGTTAATGAAGTCATGGGTTTTAATCAATTACATGATAGAGAGTAACTGAAATATCGAGCGATCGCCGGATCTGATTTGACAACTATGGTGATCGGTTATATTTGTTATAATATCATCTAAACATCAAATCATTGTACTTTCCCGAAAATTAATATGACTCTCTTTTCTTCTGAACAACTGCTGATAGATATTCAAGAACTACCAGAAGAAGCTCAAGAAATTATTGCTGATCTGGTCGCTGTTTTAAAAAGACGCTATGAAATAGAAAAAAAGCCACCGATTAATTCTCTGCAATTAGAAGATCAACCTTTTGTTGGAATGTGGAGCGATCGCCCAGAGACTCAAAATAGTACCCAATGGGTGAGAAGTATCCGACAAAAACATTGGCATCCGTAATAAATTATTTATACCTCATTTAGACTTTCTATATATTGCTTAATTAAAGGTAAAACAGTATAAAAATTCCCTTGTTGTTCAATTAAACACCGTTTTAATAAAGACTGTAGAGCATTAATTAAATCCGATGAATTAATTTTACTATTTTCTAACAATTTAACTAAATTAACCGGATTGTTTTCCTTCGCCAATAAAGATATCACTTGTTTTTCTATTTCCGATAAGCGATCGCACTGTTGCTGTAAACTATCTTTAATATCTTCAGGTAACAATAGAGTATCATTGATTAATACCTCAATTTCACATTCTCCCAAATCCTGCATCAAATTTGCTATACTCTTTAACCAGAATGGATTGCCTTGATAGTGTTGAATAATTGCATCCCAGTGATCAATTTCTGTTAACCCATTATCTCTAAATATTTCCCGCGCAGCTACAATATCTAAACCTGTCAGTCGTAAAGTGCGAATTAGAGAATTTTCGCTTTTAACTTCAGTTATAATTCTAGGTTGTTCCCAACCAATTAACACAACACAACTTTGATGAGATAATTCTTTAATTTGTTTAAATAAAGTCCGATAATCTTCATATCCAGACTTATACTTTCCGACCAACTCCCCACTACTAAAAAGATTTTGAATATTATCTAAAACCACTAAACAGCGATACTTTTGCAAATATTTAATTAAAGGTAAAGACTTCTGATTATTTGTAGATAAATCTAACTGTTCAGACTGAGAAATTATCCGAATCAAGTTACTTTGAAATTCCGCTAAAATCGGCGATGAGTCAAAATCACACCAAATTACATACTCAAATTCATCCTTAATTTGTTGAACCAATTGCACCGTTAACGCCGTTTTACCAATACCACTAATACCCGTAATTGCAATTAGATGACATTGTTCTTGTAAAATCCAGGTAGTCAGGGTTTCTAGTTCAGGAGTGCGATTATAAAAAGCGCCCAAATCGGGCATTTCACTTAAATCATTTCACCAGAAACCGGGTTTCTCAGAAAGCTTTTGTATCCCTACGGAGATTATTGTTAAGAAACCCGGTTTCTCAGCCTTGAGCGGTGAAAATATTGCGCTGGCACTTTTTTCTGATCATTGTATACAGAGCGATCGCACTTTCTTTTAACAATTGTGGGGAGAGCGATCGCCTTTGATCATATCAATGTGATCATTTTAGAGAAAAAGTTGTAAAAAGTCTCACATCAAACCTGCTACCTGTCAAAGAATTTACTAACCGTTCATCCAGAGTTAGCAACGGTGCTTTAACTTGTTCTGAAAGTGCTACATAACAGCCATCATAAGCTGTTATCCCATAGTCCAGACCAATTTGAACAGCGTTACTGATTAGATCTTTTGTTGAAATGACTTTAAATGGTATTGCTTTTAAGTCACTTAAATCGGCTTTAACCTGTTCAGCCGTGTAGAGGTTAGCGCGTACATACTTCCAGAGAACATTAGCACATTCAATATAAAAAAGATCAGGTACAAAAAACTCAACAGAAGGATCATCAAGATGAGTAAATAGTTGATTAACTTTAGATGTCAATAGATCAGCAACAAATAACTTAATACAAATATTTGTATCAATTACGCATCGTAAAGTAACGGTCATCTATTGCGATCCTCTTGAATTAAAATAGTGCTATCTGTTAATCCAAAATCCCTGGGGTTAACTCTCGGACGATTACGAATTCTTTGTAGAATTGCTGACATGGGTTGGTTCTCTTGCGTCCGATTTATCATTACTTTGTCAGGCTCAAATAATAAGGATTGCGTCAACAGATGAATAACTGCGTCATTAAGAGTAAAATTTTTCTCTGAGGCTAGACACTCAATCTGACTATATAGTTCATCAGGCAAGTTTTCAATCTGAAGTTTAGCCATGGTGATCCCAGAATTGCTTAATTTATTATATCACCAGTTTCCATCATATCAATATGATAATTGTAGGGAGAGCGATCGCAGTCTTAAAAAAAGCGATCGCACTTTCTTGTAATAATTGTAGGGAGAGCGATCGCAGTTTCTATCAACTTCTGAAAACTTCCACTTTTTCCTCTACATCCAAACTCGTTATAATCTAAAGTGTCAATCCTCCAACAGATGCAGCGATGACCATCAAAGAACTCCTCCTCCAAGAAATCGATAGCACCCCTGACGAACTGCTCACCGATCTTCTCAGCCTGGTGCGATCGCTCAAATCCTCGACCCACCGCCAACCCAATATCTATGAACAACTGCTAGAGCGAATCGACTACCTCGAAGCCATCATCGGTATCCGTAAAGGACTCGAAAGCTTCGCTCAAGGTGAGGGTATTCCAGCCGATCAAGCCATGACATCGCTACAGCAGCAGTTCAACATTCCCCCCCGTCTATGACTTATCAAGTCCTAATTCAACCACCCGCCTTTGAAGAAATTGAAACCGCCTACCGTTGGATGTGTGACTATCTGAGTGCTGATGCCGCAAACCACTGGTACTACGACCTCCAAGACGCGATCGCATCACTGCAACAGTTTCCTTACTGTTGCCCAGTTGCACCCGAAGCTGACATCATTGGTCGGGAAATTCGACAACTGTGGGTTGGTAAAGCAAGAACCTATCGGATTCTGTTTGTGGTGGAGGGCGATACCATCGCAGTATTACACCTTCGTCACCGCCGTCAAGCTCCCCTAGGTACTGAGCCGTCAGAGTAGTCACATCGAATATTTAATAAAGGGTGATCCCACTTTATTATGATAATTGTAGGGAGAGCGATCGCAGTCTTAAAAAAAGAGCTATCGCACTTTCTTTTAATAATTTTAGGAATTGCGATCGCCTACATTAATATCGTCTATTTAAAATGCTGGTAAAGCCAAACTTTCCAATTTCCCAACTGTCCATTTTATAACCAACGGACACAACCCCTAAAACCCTGATTTTTCTTGAGTTAATCAGGGTTTTCCGTTTAAATAGACCCCCCATTTTGTCTCAACCTTGTAGAACTTTGAATAGTAGCACTCACTAACCACCTAAACTATTAAGCTCCTCGGTAGACTGAAATCAAAGCATGAGGAAAATGTATGATTTCAAATCGAGTTCGCACCTGTTTAATTGCCACAATTATTCCTTTTATGATTAGTGTGTTCATGCCGATGTCGGGAAATGCCCAAACCCCCAGTAGTAACGGCAATTCTGATATATTTATCCTAAAAACTCAAGATGCCAGCCATAATATGTTTCATGTTCCTGTGATTTCTAATTTTGATTGGTTCAATGATGGAGATAAAATTGGCTTAACTGATGGCATTAATGAAATCGATTTAGACTATACGGAATTAATTGATTTTGATGGGGATGGACGGGCTGATGATGCAGTTATTAAAATCAAATCTACCCAAGAAATTTTAGGGGTTGTGTTGAATGCCGATGATTTTGTTTTAGAAGGAGAATTTGTTTCTATTCCTTCGGTTTTGACTCAACCTATTGCTTGTTTACCTAAAACCAATACAGTCACCTGTCAAGTTCCTGCTTTCAACCCAATAATATTACAATCTTCATTAAGTGTAACCTCCTCAGAAAGTCCTCAACCTAAAGGAGAAATCAATTCTAAAAATTAAACCAGGCAAAATATTGACCTCGGGGCATCTACCCCCAATCATCGGATCAAATTAACAGTAATTTGTTAAACTATAATAGCTCTTTAAACTTGAGATTTTATTCCGATGAAACGTTTTGATGTTGTGATTATTGGTGCGGGGCCAGCCGGAGGTCAATGTGCAAGACAACTCACCCAAGCGGGTCAGCAAGTGTTATTAGTCGAACAACATGAAACTTTTTCTAAAAATGATTTTTCCAGCGCCGCTACACCGTTAGAAACTTTGGAAAAATTCCATTTACCTGAAACCGTTGTTGGAAGTTTTTGGCAAAATTTAGTCATTGTCACCACGAATGTTAATCAAAAATGGCAGTCTCCAACACCTTTGGGGGCTGTTTTTGATTTTGCCAAATTACGGGAATTTTTAGCTACAGAAGTTACTAAACATGGCGGTGAGGTTTGGATGGGATATCGCTATATTAAGTATTTTAAAGAGAATCAAAATACAATTGTTGAATTTAAACAACGGTCTACCGGGGCAATTTTTTCGGTAGAAACTAAGGTTTTAGTCGATGGGACTGGGCCGACTCGGGCTGTTATGTATGGGAAAAAAGCACCCCAACCTAATTATTTAACTGGAACAGGAATTGAATATTTAATTGAACTTTCAGAAACTGATTATCAAAAATATTCTCAATCTTTAATTTTCTTTTTAGGTCATCGTTGGATGCCCAGGGGTTATTCTTGGATTTTTCCGATGGGAAATAATCGCTTAAAAGTGGGGTCTGCTCAATTAAATTGTTCCCATGAATGGGTACATCAAACTCAGACCTTACGTTCATATCTGGAATTATTATTAAGGGATTATTTAACGGGAATTCCCTATAAAATTATTAATCATCATGGGGGAATGTTAAAATATTCTAGTGGGTTAGAAGATATTTATTATCAGGATAATATTATTGCCATTGGGGATGCGGTTTCTATGGTGAATATGTTGGGCGGAGAGGGCATTCGTCACGGAATGCAAAATGCTAATATTGCTGCGGGATATATTCAAGATTATCTATCGGGAAAAATAACTAATTTTGCCGGATATCGTCAAGAAATCAAACAAACCTACACTAAAACTTGGAACTGGTCAGAACAAATGGGTTTGAGTAAATATTTAAAATATAGTGATCAATCTATTGATAAGGGAGTCTATTATCTGAAGGATTTATCTTTAGAAGATATGATGGCTATTTTATTTGATTATGATTTTAAACGATTATATAAAGCGGGGTTTAAATATTTGCGCTATAAAATTAGTAGGATTTGGACAAAATTAAAACTTAAACTCAATTTAACCTAATTTTGTGTAGGATTATTATAATAGATTAGGATCACTCGATAGGTTGATAGCAGGACAAGCAACTATGACCCATGCAACGACTGAAAAAATCATGTCCTTGGAGGAGTTTCTCAGTTATGATGACAATACTGATGCTGGTTATGAACTAGAGGATGGGAGACTGCTATTAATGCCGACAGAAAGCGAAATCAATCGACGTATTGCTTGTTTTTTGTTTGCCTATTTTCTACAATTGGGAGTTTCCTTTTCTCGGTTAACAATGAAAACCGAATTAGTAGTTATGGGCAGTCGAACTACGGTGCGTGTTCCTGATTTAATGGTATTAACAGAAACCTTAGTACAGGTGATGGAGGGGGCAAGTCGCTCGTTAATTACAATAGATATGCCACCCCCTCAAATGGTGGTAGAAGTCGTAAGTCCCGGTCAGGAAAATCAACAGCGAGACTATCGTTATAAACGATCACAATACCAAGCCCGAGGTATTCCTGAATATTGGATTATTGACCCCATCCAACAACAGATTACCGTATTTACTTTAGTAACGGGACTCTATGAGCAGGCTATTTTTACTGGGAATATGGTAATAAATTCTGCTTTATTATCGGACTATAACCAACCCTCTCCTTTGACTGCATCACAGCTATTACAAACACAAAATTAGAAGTGAGTCTGAAGTTATTAAAGTTTAATCTCAGGTTATAATATAATAATAGGTAACAATATTCTACTATCAACTTTAACTCTAAAAATGACCTCAACTTTAACTCAAGTTTATCCGATTATTTGGGAACATGATCGCGCTTCCCTCATCGACCAAACCCGTCTCCCCGATGAATATACCCGCATAGAAATTACCACCTATCAACAAATGGCAGCAGCCATTAAAACCATGATTGTTCGGGGTGCTCCCGCCATTGGCATTGCCGCCGCCTATGGCTTATATTTGGGGGCGAGGGAGATTCAAACCTCAGACCGTCAGGAATTTTTAAACCAACTAGAAACCATAGCCCAAGTCCTGCGGGCAACCCGTCCCACGGCGGTCAATTTGTTTTGGGCAATTGATCAAATGTGGCAAACGGCAACCGAAACCCCCGGCACAATTGAGGAGATTAAAACAGCTTTATTAAACAAAGCCAATACTATTCGAGAAGACGATATTAAAACCTGTTTTGCTATTGGAGAAGCGGGATTAATTGTATTACCTAAAACCCCCGAAAAACTCAATATTCTTACCCATTGTAACACCGGTTCCTTAGCCACGGGAGGGTATGGAACCGCTTTAGGGGTGATTCGTTCGGCTTGGAATTCAGGACGGTTAAATCGAGTCTATGCCGATGAAACTCGCCCCCGGTTACAAGGAGCTAAATTAACCACTTGGGAGTGTGTACAAGATCATATTCCAGTAACATTAATTTCCGATAATATGGCAGCCCATTGTATGAAACAGGGGTTAATTCATGCAGTAATTGTAGGAGCAGATCGAATTACCGCTAATGGCGATGCGGCGAATAAAATTGGCACCTATAGTTTAGCAATTGTGGCTAAAGCCCACCACGTTCCTTTTTTCGTGGCTGCACCCTTATCAACCGTTGATTTTAAATTAGCAACCGGGGATGAAATTCCGATTGAAGAACGAGATCCTACGGAACTTTATCAGGTAGGAACTACTCGCATTTGTCCCGAAGGAGTGGAATTTTTTAATCCGGCTTTTGATGTGACTCCGGCGGAATTAATTACCGCTATTATAACAGAAAAAGGGGCGGTTATTCCTGGGGAATTAAAACAATTTTCTCTGAGTTAATCAACCACAAAGGCACGAAGACACGAAGGAATGAAGGGGGTATTAAAGAGTTAGGGATGGTTGTTAATATTGCCGTCTATTTTTTTATTGATAACTGGCAATAAAGATTTGGTCGGCGGTTAGGTTGATGTTGGTGAATTGTGAGGAAAAAATGCGATCGCTTCCTTGAAATGTGCCGATTTCTGTATAAAAATTATTGACCAATTTTAATACTAATACGGTTTGTAATTGTGGATCAATAATCCAATATTCAGGAATTTCTCGATCTTGGTATTGCATTCTTTTGGCAATATAATCTCTATCTCTTTGTAATTCCCCAGGACTAACTACTTCCATAACAACTAAAGGAGGAGCCATAAAAAAACGTAATGTATTGCGCTTTTCCAATTGTTCGATATGTTCCTCTCGGATAATTGTTAGGTCTGGATAGCGGTTTTTGGGTTCTCCTCTGACCTCTAGTTCTAAACCCTGTCCTCTGACTCTTAAATGACCGATTAGCAAGGCAAATTGTACAAACAAAAATCCAGCAATTGCCACATTTTTTCCTGACTCTGGAGGCACTTGAATTAATTCTCCATTGAATAGTTCATACAAGTTTTCTGTACCATCATCAAAAGATAAGTAGTCTTCAAAATTTTGAAATCTTACTTGAGCTTGAGTCATATTCAATTGATCATTAGTCCATAATATCCATTTTACGCTCAACAGCCCCCGGATGGCTAACAACAGTAAACCTATCTTGAGGTGCCATTGAGTCGTACAATGGTTTCGATAGGTTTCGTTTTTACTAGGAGACTTCAATGCCAGAGGCAGTGGGTGTCATACAAGCCCTGGGTTTTCCAGGGATTTTAGCCGCAGCAGATGCGATGGTCAAGGCTGCGCGAGTTACCCTGGTTTACTATGATTTAGCAGAACGGGGTGAATTTATAGTGGCAGTTCGTGGCCCAACATCGGAGGTGGTTCCTGCTGTACAAGCTGGTGTTGGAGCGGCAGAAAAGACGTTTGGCTGTTCAGTGATTACTTTCTACGTTGTTCCCAACCCGTCGGAGAACATTGTGGATGTTATGTCTATTGGTTACACAGAACTGAGTGAACGTTTTCGCACTTAAGATAATTTCTATTTTGCGAAAAATATTCAATTTCAACACTTTTAAAGTCTAGTTAATTTAGGAGAAATTCAATGGCAGAACAAGCAGTTGGAGCTTTAGAAACGAAAGGATTTCCTGGGGTTTTAGCCGCCGCCGATGCGATGGTTAAGGCGGGTCGGGTGACTCTGGTAGGCTATATTCGGGCTGGAAGTGCACGGTTTACGATTATGATTCGGGGCGATGTTTCCGAAGTAAAAAACGCCATGGATGCCGGAATTGCCGCCGTCGATAAAGCCTATGGTGCGGCATTAGAAAGTTGGGTAATTATTGCCCGTCCCCATGAAAATGTGGTCGGTGTTTTACCGATTGATTTTAATGAGGGTGTTGAGGAATATCGGGCGGCCGCTGAAGGGTTTACTTTACCCAGAGGTCGTTAATTTAGTTATTTATATTAACCCTCTTTTGTAGCAGGAAGGGACAACCTTGATTTAGGAGTGTCATGGGTGTCACTTCCCTCAAATCCTCCAAACAAAAGAGGGGTATAAGGGTGGCGGTATAAACTATCAATAATAAAGATGGGTAGTTTTAATCACATTTTGAGTGAAGAAGATTGCGATCTCAGGGAAGAACAACTTAAGCAGTTAATCAAATTAAATAAACATAAAAAAGATCCTCAGATTGCACATTTAATTAGATGTATTGCTTTAACCATCGAAGAATACGAAAAGCAGGAATTTCCCCTAGAGAAAGCTTCAGGAATTGAGGTAATTCAGTATTTAATGGCAGAGCATGGTTTAAAAGAATCGGATTTACCAGAAATAGGAAATCAAGGTTTAGTATCAGATGTGCTTACTGGCAAGCAGGCATTAAATTTAACAATGATTAAGGCTTTAGCTAAACGTTTTGGCCTTACTGAACAAACTTTTCTGGGTTGAAGCCCACCCATTTCAATAACACTTTCCTTCTAACGAGTATGGAGGGACTCGAACCCCCGACCCTCAGGACCGGAACCTGATGCTCTATCCACTGAGCTACATACCCAAACTTTTATTAATATAGCATATTCTTGAGAAAATATCATTTTATTTTGGGAATTATGGACTCAATCCACATTTCAGGGATTCGCAGCTACGGTTATACTGGATATTTACCGGAAGAACAGGTTTTGGGACAATGGTTTGAAGCCGAGATCACCCTGTGGTTAGATCTAAGACCCGTGGGTAGTAGTGATGCGATCGCCGATACCCTGGACTACCGCCAGACCATCAAAACCGTTGAGAATGTGATTAAAACCAGTAAATTCGCCCTTTTGGAACGATTGGCCACGGAAATTAGCGACACCCTATTACAACAACCCCGAGTGGAAAAAGTCCGGGTACAGTTAACCAAACCCTCCCCTCCCATTCCCGATTTTAGCGGAAAAATCCACATTGATATCACCCGTTAAGTCATGTAGAGACGAGCCATGGCGCGTCTGGCCCACTGATTACCATTGCGGCGATGATCGGAGTAGCTTAACAGCTTGTTCGGGGTTGAGTGGGGTTGAGAAGAAATATCCCTGGCCAAAATCACAATTTAACTGTCTTAATTTTTTTAATTGTTGGGCGGTTTCTATGCCTTCTGCAATCACATTCATCCCCATTTTTTGAGCAATATTAATAATTACGGGAACCAAGCCAAATTGTTGAGGATCTTCATCTAATTCTTGAATAAAAGAATGGTCAATTTTCAAGGTATCAACGGGGAATGAATGCAGATAACTCAAGGAAGAATAACCCGTACCAAAATCATCTAAACTGAGTTGAATTTCCCGTTGTCGTAACTGATTTAAGATAACTTGTGCGGTTTTAACATTATTCATAATTGCACTTTCTTTGATTTCCAATTTTAAACAGTTATAATTCAAATGGGTTTGTTCAACAATTTCATCCAGTTGAGCAATTAAGTTATTTTGGCTAAATTGTCGAGGGGTGAGATTAATACTAATGGTTAAGGGAATTTCCTGAAATTGTTGTTGCCAAAGATAAATTTGTTCCCCCGCTTGTCGCAAAACCAAATTGCCAATTTCCGTAATTAAACCCGTTTCTTCGGCTACGGGAATAAACTCATTAGGAGAGATTAAACCCCGTTGGGGATGTTCCCAACAAACTAATGCTTCAAACCCCACAATTTTGCCAGTTTTCAAAGCAATAATAGGCTGATAATTTACCCCGAGTTGTTGTTCCTTAATAGCCGTGCGTAAATCCGCATCAAGCTGTAAAAAAGATAAAGCACTTTTATACATAGTGGGATCAAAAACTTGATAACAGGAAATTCCTCGGGATTTTGCCCGATACATTGCCGTATCCACATCCCGTAAAATTTGTTCCGGTCGGCTATACTCCGGTTGACTATAGGCGACTCCAATACTAGCATTAATATAAATCGGATAGGAAAGAATAGAAAAGGGTTTAGCTAAAATATCAATAATTTTCTCCGCCGTTTGAATTGCCATTTCCGGCTCAGTTAAATCCCTTAATAAAATTGCAAATTCATCTCCCCCAAACCGAGATAAAATATCAATATCAGATACGGTAGATTGTAACCTTTGAGCAATGGAAACTAATAATTGATCACCGACGGAATGACCCAAGGAATCATTAATCACTTTAAAGCGATCGCAATCCAAAAATAACACCGCAAACTGATGATTAGGATGTTCTTGTAACTGGTTAATAGTCGATTCCAAATGTTGAATAAATAATAACCGATTGGGGAGGTTAGTCAACTGATCATAGAGGGCTTTTTTTAGTAATTGAGCATGAACATCTTCCAGTTCTTGGGTACGTTCTTTCACCCGTTGTTCCAATTCCCTGTTCAATTTTACAATTCTTTGTCGAGCAAATTGTAACGACAATTGATTTTGAACCCGGACTAAAACCTCATCAAATTGAAACGGTTTAGTAATATAATCCGATCCCCCAACTGCAAAGCCCTTAATTTTATTTTGAACTTCATCCAAAGCACTTAAAAAAATCACCGGAATATCGGCGGTTTCAGGATTATTTTTAATCTGTTTACACACCTCATAACCATCCATCTGAGGCATCATAATATCTAATAAAACAATATCAGGTCGTTGAATTTCAATCGCCCTCAAGGCAATCATTCCATTCAAAGCTTGACGCACTTCATAGCCGCGACGGATCAACATTCTGGATAATAAGCGCAAATTTTCAGGATTATCGTCGATAATCAGAATATTGCCTTTAGAAATATCAGGTTGGTTCTCAATCATTGTGTATTTTTCGCAGAATCTTCTGGTTGTTTCGCCCATTCCATCACTTGATCAAAGCGGAAATTATCCACTAAATGGTTCAAATATTGAGCCGTTGCTTCATGTTCAGAAGGAATTTGACTAATCAACTGGAGTAATAAGCGATCGCTACATTGAGCCGCCGCGTGATAGAGTTGTTCCACCCATTCCGGTGGCATCACCAGAGCCTTAGCAGTAACCAGAGGTTGAATCATAGTAGCACTATCGGATGAGTCACCGAATTCCGATGATTGAGATAACAATGGGGGCGCGTATTCATACTGTACTTTTAAATATTCACCTATTTTGTTCAAAAGTTCATCCTCTGGAAAAGGCGTATACAAAAAGTCATCACAACCCGCCGATAAAGCCAACTGTTTATCCGTCTCCGACCCCGATGGAATCATTGCTAGAATAATCGTTGGATGGGGGCTAATGCCCTCAAGTTCAGCTTTAGAGTTGATTAACCCCGGCTCATAATTTTCGTCGAGAAATTCTTCCTGACGAATTTTTTGAATAGTATCACCCTTCACAATCGGTATCCCTATTTTGATCAGAATTAAGTGGGGTTTCCACACTCGCCAAAGGGTTAAAGCCTGATCCCCATTTTCTGCTTCCCTGACCGTAAAACCCATCTGTTCCAGAAATTCAGTTAAATGGGAACGCCAGGAAATTTGATCCTCAACCACCAACAAGCGATAGTTGAGTTGATTGGGGGATAGGCTGATAATTTTCTCCGAGGAAAATACTGGGTATGGCGGTTGAATTTCTGCGAGTTGAACCGGAATCACCAACTTTAATTTTATCCCCTGATTTGAGGAATGTTCCATCATTATTGTTCCTTTCATCAGGTGTAGAAATTGCTGGCTAATGGGTAAACTTATATTTTCTGTCTCGTGCAAGGTGAGACTGCGTTGAATTGATGTAAAGGGTTTAAATAAATCTTGAATTTCCAAGGACTGTCTATTGGATCGGGTAGTTTCAATTTCAAATTCAAGTTGAATATTTTGGGTAGCAGAATTGGACTCCAAACCCGAGGATTCCCGAGGAGGAAATAGGGGTTTAACTCTAACTCGCAGTTTCCCCCCTTCTGTCCAACTCATCAAATGTCCCAAACAATTCAATAGAATTTGTCTGAATTTATTTTCATCGGTAATAATCCATTGGGGTAGATTTTCAGCCCGTTCTAACTCAAATTCTAATCCCCTGGGTTTAATTTTTGTCCTGAGTAAATCTCGAATATAATCTAACCCTTGAAATAAATCAAAGCGACTCGGACTGAGGCTAATCCGGTCAGCTTCTAGTTTAGACATCTCCAGAATATCATTAATTAAAGCCAATAAATGTTTACCACTCCGATGAATAATTCGGATCTGTTCTTGTTGTTCAGAACCCAAACTTGAATCAAGGTTCATCAGTTGTGTAAATCCCAAAATTGCATTTAAAGGAGTGCGTAATTCGTGACTCATATTAGCTAAAAATTCACTTTTAGCTCGGTTCGCAGCATCGGCAGCTTCCTTAGCTTGAGACAGTTCTTCTGATTGTTGTTGAGTATGGGTTAATAAAGCCACTTGTTGCAATGCCACTCCTAATTGGGAGCCAATTTGTACCACTAAATTAATTTCTGATTCTTGCCACTGACGGGGACTTGAATGTTGATAGACCGCTAACAGTCCCCATAATTTTAACTTAGCCCGAATCGAGGTAGAACTTTCGAGTGTAACATCCACTGTAGGTGACACCATTTGACAAAAAATCGGCACAATTAAATAGGCTTTAACCTGCATCCGTTCTAATAACTGTAAATAACAATCGGGAAATCCCGCTTGGTAAATATCAGAAATACATAAATAACTCAAACCATCTCGATGAACTCCTTCCTGAATATCTCGCAGGTAGGTATCTTGAATTTTATCTTCCTGATTTAAACTCGATAAAACACAATTTTCCGGTTCAAAACTGCTCGGATCAAAGTGTAAGTCTTGAATCGATTGATAGATTAAGGGTTCACAACCCGATGCCAAAGATTCCGCCACAAATTGACCTTGACCATCAGAATTAAACTGATAAATTCCCACCCGATCACTATTTAATTCATAACGCAATTCTTGAGTCGCCGTGGAAAAAATCGTCTCCGCATCCAGGGTTTGACGCATTCTACCAATAATTCGAGCTTGGGCTTGTTGACGTCGGGCGATTTCGCGTAATAGGATTTCTGACTGTTTGGTTTGGGTAATATCAATAATTAAACCATCCCATAAAATGCTCCCATCTGGTTGAGATTCAGGACGGGAATTTCCCTGTAACCATTTAGTTTTACCTTTGTGATTAATAATCCGCCAGGTATAACTCCAAGGCATTAAAGTTTCAGCCGAATCACAGATGGAATTAAACAATCCTTGGATATCTTCAGGATGGACTTTTTCAAATAATAGATGCACATTGATCATCGCCTGGGCGGGAGAAACTTCGTATAAATCCCAACAGCCTGAACTCGC
The DNA here is from genome assembly GCA_001873365.1 of Oscillatoriales cyanobacterium CG2_30_40_61. GTDB lineage: Bacteria > Cyanobacteriota > Cyanobacteriia > Cyanobacteriales > Microcoleaceae > Planktothrix. The sequence goes on from MNYZ01000002.1 coordinate 33,340, forward strand.
ATAGGGTAAACTCATGGAACCATCGGGATGTAAGACAAATTGATAAATCATCCCGGGTATATTATCCGCTAAATTTTGATAGCGGGTTTTACTCCGTTCTAAAGCCTGTTGAGTTTCTTCTGTGGTTTGACGAATCGCGATTAATTCTCCCACGAGTTTCAACCAATTCTGGGTTTCTACTGTCCATTCCTGGGCAGCATGAAAGTTCATAATCCCCATAAATCCCTTAGTTTTTCCAGCTTTAATTAAGGGAATAAAAATCAGAGATCGACAATTGAGACGGCGCAGAGTTCTTTGATCCTGGGGGAGTAAATCGAGAAACTGATCGAGGTCAGAAATTGCTAAAATTTCAGTTTTTTTCAGTTGTAAATGTTGATGAATCTTCGGGAGAGTTTGACTAGATAAAATCGGACAATAGTTTTGTTGAATTTGTGGTTCTGTGGTCTGCCATTGGGCTGTAATTTTCCAGGGCATCGGTTCAGTCTGACAATTAAAGATAAAAGCCCAATCACAGTCAAGAAATTGACCCACTTCTTGCAGGGTCAAACGAATCGCATTTTCTATTTTATCATTAATAAATAGCCGAGAAATCTGACTAAGTAGATTATCTACCCGGGAGCGATATTTAAGCAATTCCTCCCCTAATTGGCGTTCTAATTCCGCACCTGCCCGATCTGCAAAAATTTTTAAAATGGATTCTTGACTCAAATTCAGTTCTTTATTTTGAGTATCCATAACTGTTAATATCCCAATCACCTCTCGAGTCGAATCAAATAAAGGGATTCCCCAATAACTTTGGGCTTTTAATTCCCCTAATTCTGGATCATTGGGAAATAAAATCTGGACATTTTCACTAAAATGACAGGGTTCAGCCATTTTAATCACCTGATCACAAGGTGTTCCTGCTAACTCATACATTAAATGTTCCTGCCACTTTTCTCCATTCCAAAATGCTAAGGTTTCTAATTTTGAAGGAGAGGATTTTAAGAGTTTAAAAACCCCAGCATAGCGGACTTGTAAGACTTCAGTTAAATAGTAAACACAGGAACGGAAAAATTCTTGACCTGTTTTGGCGGCGGTTCCTTCTACAATTAGTTGTAACGCTCTTTCTGTTGTTTTTTGTTCCGTAATATCCGATGCTGTGCCCCTAATCCCAATCAAATCTCCCTCGGAATTATATAGGGGAAAAGCATTCACTAACAGATGTACCCATTTTCCGTCTTTGGACATATTAATCAGATGATTTCTGACCAAACATTGACCCGCTAAAATGAGTTGAAAGATTTTCTGCACCTCAGAAACTTGCTCCAGGGGAACAAAATATGAAAATAGCTTGCCGATCACTTCTTCCGGTTCATATCCCATAATGGTTTTCACCGCCGGACTCACAAAGGTATAATATCCCTGTAAATTTACTGACCAAATAATATCCTGAGAGGTTTCAACTAAATTCCGATACTTTTTTTCACTTTTAATTAAGGCATCTTCAATTTTTTCTTTATCTTTTTGGGATAATTCTTTTTCGCTAATATCATTAATAATGGATAAAATATAAGTTTTTTTTTCTAAAAAAATTATTTCTTCTGACAATAATAATCGTTTGATTTCTCCCGTTTTTGTCCGTTGCTCGACTACCTGATTATGAATAGGTTTTCCCTGCTGAATTTGTTGTTTTAACTCCTGTTCATCTTCGGGATTGACCCACAAATTTAAGTCCGCCACTTGTTTGCCCAGCACTTCCGATTCTTGATAACCAAAAATCTTGAGAAAACTGGGGTTAACGTCTAAAAAATATCCTTCTTTGTAAGTTCGTAAGCTAATCGGATTCGGACTATTTAAAAATACTTTGGAAAATTTTTCTTCTAGTTGTTGACGAGTTTGAATTTCAGTTTGAAGTTGCAGATTCTGAATTTTAAATTGATGGTGTAAACCTTGGATCGTGAGTTGATGATGAATGCGGGCTAGAACTTCATCTTTCTGTAACGGTTTAGTGATATAGTCCGCCGCGCCCATCCGAAAGGCTTTCACTTTTTCCGAGATTTCTTCAATTACACTCACAAAGATCACAGGAATATACTGAGTCCTAACATCCGCTTTCAGGCGTTGACAGACCTCATACCCGTCCATAACTGGCATCATAATATCCAATATGATTAAATTGGGTAGGGTATCTAAAGCCATCTTTAAGCCCAATTCCCCAGAATTTGCCAGTTGAACTTGATATCCTTGCAAACTCAGAAGTTTCCCCAAATATTTAAGGTTAATCGGGGAATCATCGATAATTAAGATATTAAGTGCTTGATATTCAGTATTATCCATTGTGGGAATTACGAGTTACGAATTGACAATTACGAATTGGGAATTAACAGTTACGGATTCAGAACTAATGATTAAAAATTTACCTCGTAATTCGTAATTCGTAATTCGTAATTCGTAATTCGCAATTATTACGTCTGTACCCGTCATCAAGTATCAGTAATCAACTCTTGAACCGATAACTGGTACGGGCTGGTTCATCAAGATGGGCGGTGATTAACTAAAGATCTATAAATAACCCGCCCCTACAACTGATAACTGATTCTAGGCTTTTTTTAAGAGTTCTGTCCGAATTGAGCCCCCTTTCCATGTCCAGTCCTCCCGTTCTTCGGTGGGGACAAAACAGGCCCACAGACTGCCCGGAGACACTTCATAGAAATTTTTAATTTCCGCGATCGCCACCTCACCCCATGGCGCTCTTACCTGGATCAGATCCCCTAAATTAAACACCTCACCCCCTTGGTTTTGGGCTTCTTCAAGTTCAACCCAAGGTTTAGGCGGGGTGACATCAGGGCGACGGGGTTTACTAAACGAAGGTTTATCCCGATCAGACGGCGAATGGACTCGAATGATCGACTTTTCACTTCCGGCGGGTGTTAATCGAATCTCGGCGGCCGGTTTCGGTCTAATAATTGCCGGAGTTTTCTCATCCATGAATAAACGGCTCCATCAAAATTGAAGATCACGGGTTCAGATCAACATTCTAATCCAACAAACACGGACAAAAAAACCCAATTGTTAAGAAATCGAGGATTTTGCCCTCCGCCGATGCCCCCAATTATATATGGGGTCTGTGTTGAATCTGCACACAAAACCAATTTGCCCGGATAAACGTGCTAGGTTAGTTTCAGGCGGTATGCTTCTTTATATAGCATTCTGGGCGGTTAGGAAAAAGAATGATCCAGAAAACCTTATGTTCAGGTCTTTTCCTCCGGTGTCCCCTATTCCCCGACCGTTGCATCTTTCGGAATCTAAGTTAATCAGGTTGTTTTTTGTAACAGCAAAGATTCACCGTTTCAGGAGTCACCCCGTCATGAATCAAAAACCCCAGGATCTTCGTCGTAGTGCCGCCGAAAAGTTCATTGAGTCTTTTGATCAAGAGTTATTACGCGCATTTCAACAGTCGGAGGCAGTGACTCCTAACCCTCAGCCTGCACCCCCAGAACAAGCTGTTGCGGTTCCCCGTCCGGCCAAAACCTCCGAAGCCATTAGCTTATCGGATTTGGAAGCCGCGATCTCCGATATTGAACAATATCTACATGAGCAACATCCTCCCACTTCCGACGACCCCCAAGAATAACTTTTCCTAAATCCCTTGGCGTTGGCGTTGGGCTTCATAGAGCATCAGCGCGACGGAAATACCCACATTTAGCGATTCCACCCCTAGCTGTAATGGAATTTGAACCTGATGGTCTGCTAGGGCTTGAAGATCGGGAGAAAGTCCAGCCCCTTCATTCCCAAATACCAGGAGAGTCGGCCGGGTCAGATCTAATTGCCAATAGGACATCGCAGCCTGGGGGACTGTCGCTACAATTTGTAATCCTTGTTGCTGAAAATGGCTAATATCCGTGGCTAAGTTAGGACTAACGGTTTTATTTAAACGAAACCAAGCCCCCGCAGAAGCCCTTAATACTTTCGGGTGGTCTAAATCTACACTATCGGAACTTAACCATAATCCCTCTACCCCCGTGGCGGCTGCTGTCCGAATAATGGTTCCTAAGTTTCCCGGGTCTTGTAGGGTTTCTAAAGCAATGCCTAAACCTTCAAGGGGCTGGGGCTGGGGGAGTATTCGAGGGGCTAGGGCAATCACGCCATCGGGATGAACGGTGGTTGCCATCGCCTCCAGTACCTCGGGACTCACCCATTCACATCGGGGGGTATTCTGGCTTAAACGTTCAAGCAGCGGTTGATTACGCCCTTGCCAGGAGGAGGTATAACACACCGTGGTGAGGGGATAGCCCACCTCACAGGCTGCCTCTACTAAGTGGGTTCCTTCAAGTAAAAATAACTGGTGTTCCTTCCGTCCCTTGGCTTGATGCAGCTTGCGAATTTGCTTCACCAATGGATTTTGCAGACTCGTTAACATAAGACCTGATGGATAAACAACATTGACACTCCCCCGTCAAACTTAGGTTGTGACGGGGGATTCTTGTTTCACAAAAGAATGCTTTTTGCAGCTTGCTGCAACGAGTCTTACACCTTCTCCGCAAGCTTTAATTTCTGCGTGTCCCGCAGTATTTGTTGACAGTATTCTTATCCCTTCTTCACGGATATTCCTGGCTGCGTTTTCATCTCTATCATGATGGGTTTGGCAATTCGGACAAATCCAGTCACGAACACTTAAATCCAAGGAATCATTTTTGAATTGGCAGCAATTACAAAGCTTTGTACTCGGAAAAAATCTATCAACTTCAATCAACCTTCTCCCTTCTCTTTCCAGTTTATAGGTCAAGAAATTAATTAGCATTCCCAAACCGGCATCTAATAAAGATTTTGCCAATTTGGTACGAGCTAACCCTTTGATACAAAGGTTTTCTACTACAATGACTTGGTTCTCATCAACTAACTTTCGAGAGAGTTTATGGAGGAATTCAACTCTTGTATTTGCTATTTTCTCATGAACCTTAGCAACTCTTTTGACTTGCTTCTTACGGTTGTTAGAGCCTTTGGTTTTTCGAGATAAAGCCCGTTGTCTCCGTTTTAATCGCTTGGCATATTTTCTAGTGGGTTTAGTTGGGTCAACCTTGGTACAAGTTTCACCATCAAACACTGTCACCAGACTTATTAACCCTAAATCGATTCCTGAAATTTTCCCTGTTTTATTGGAAATTAAATCATTAGTTTCAAATAAAATAGCAGCAAAATATTTATCTGTACTGGTTTGGGAAACCGTAACAGATTTTATTTTGCCACCAATTGTTTTTGGGAACTTGGCTTTAACAATCCCTAATTTGGGAAGTTTTAAACCGTTCCCTTTAATTGAACAACTTTCAGGATAACGAATTGATTGTTTTTTATGTTTGCTTTTGAATTTCGGAAATCTAGCTCTTTTTTGGAAGAAGTTCTTAAAAGCTGACTCTAAATTCTTTAAGGATTGTTGTAATGTCGCAGCAGTAGACTCTTGCAAAAACAAGTAATCAGGTAACTTTTTGAGTTGGGTTAAATCCTTCGCCATGTCGTAATAACTCAACCCTTTTCCTGTTTGTTTGTACTGATTATTAGTTTTCTCCAAGTAGTGATTCCAAACGAACCGGCAACAGCCAAAGTTTCTAACCAAAGCTGTTTCCTGTTCTTTGTTTGGGTATATCCTAACTCGGAGAACATCTAACATTGCTGCTACATATTGTTTTTGAAAACCTTCTAGTATTATAATATTTTTGTCGCCAGTTGTGGGGGTGTCACTGTTTAGCAGTTAAAAAAATATGTTGCACAGCAGGCAACTCCAGAAAATTAAATTGTATTCGCTACCGCTCATGTTTTTTGTTGGTCGTGATTCATCTCACCGCCAAGCCTAACGGCTGTGGCGGTGAGATGAATCACGACATTTAAGATAGGGGCGCGAAAATCACACCCCTAACCGTTCAATGCGGAACCCGGGACTTGAACCCGGAAGTCTTTGCAAACACTAGAACCTGAATCTAGCGCGTCTACCAATTCCGCCAGTTCCGCTTTTTTTATTCAATTGCACAATTATCAATCCTGCCATAGATTCTGAAATTTGTCAATCCCCCAGGGCTGAAAATATAGCAAAAAAAAGGCAACACTGAGGGAAAAGAGCAAAAATTGTGCCTATTGCCGTTCATTTAGGGGATAATCAGGATCGCCGAGTCCACCCATCCGGTCAGGGGGCCAAAACCGCACCGTTGCCCGACCAATAATATTCTGCCGGGGGACAAAACCCCAATAGTGGCTATCGTAGCTATTGTTGCGATTATCTCCCAAAACTAAATACTGGCCGTCGGGAACAGTCCCCGGCCCCCAGTTATATTCGGGTCGTTCGGCAATATACTTTTCTGGGAGAGCTTGGCCATTGATAAACACCGAGCCGTTTTTCACCTCCACGGTTTCACCAGGCAAACCGATAATTCGTTTGATAAAGGCATCTTTATATTGTTTTTTCAGTTCCTCTGTGGGGTTAAAGACCACGACATCACCCCGATGGGGGTTGACCAACTTATAGCCGACCTTATCAATAATCAATCGATCATTAATTTCTAAAGTCGGTAACATTGACCCAGAGGGAATATAACGAGCTTCGGCAACGAATGTCCGAATCCCTAGGGCTAAGAAAATGCTCAAACTAACGGTTTTCAGGATTTCTACCCAGGGGTTTTCTTCCGGTTGAGGAGAAGATTTAACGGGATCTGGTTCTTGATTGGGTAGGCTACTCATAAGCGGTGGTCACAGGACAAAAAACTATATTGATCATATCAAATTTGTCTACAATTGGGGGGTGATAGTTCCCGCCAGTGACAATTCGCGGTTAAATAGTTTTATAGCAGATTAGATCAAGGTAATTATGTTTAATTTATACAGTGTATTGATTAATCAAGCTCGGATTTTGTTGCCCAATGGTGATTTTTTACTCGGAGATGTTGCTATTATTGACGGTAAAATTGTTGAGATAGCTCCACAAATTGATCATCATACCCTAGGGGAAGATAATTGGGAAATTATTGATTCAGAAGGGTTAACTTTATTGCCCGGTGTGATTGATCCCCAGGTACATTTTAGAGAACCGGGTTTAGAATATAAAGAAGATTTATATACGGCCAGTTGTGCCTGTGCAAAAGGGGGCGTGACTTCTTTTTTGGAAATGCCTAATACTCGCCCTTTAACCACTACTCAAGCCCTTTTAGATGATAAATTAAGACGGGCGTCGGAAAAATGTATTGTTAATTATGGTTTTTTTATGGGGGCGACGGCGGAAAATTTACCAGATTTATTAGAGGCAAATCCCACCCCGGGAATTAAGATTTTTATGGGGTCAATGCACGGAGATTTACTAATTGATCAAGAAGAAATATTAGAGAGTATTTTTGCAAAAGGCGATCGCTTAATTGCAGTTCATGCCGAAAATCAAGCCCGAATTAATCAACGTCGCCAAGAATTTGCCGGAATCACAGATCCGGCAATTCATTCTACCATTCAAGATAATCAAGCGGCATTAGAAGCCAGTCAACTCGCCTTAAAACTCTCTAAAAAATATCAACGACGGTTACATATTCTGCATCTTTCAACGGGGGAAGAAGCGGAATTATTACGTCAAGAAAAACCGGAATGGGTGACAGCAGAAGTCACACCCCAGCATTTATTATTAAATATAACAGATTATGAGAAAATTGGCACTTTAGCCCAGATGAATCCCCCCTTGCGATCGCCCCAAGATAATCAAATATTATGGCAAGCTTTATTAGATGGTGTGATTGATTTTATTGCCACCGATCACGCCCCCCATACCTTAGAAGAAAAAGCCAAAGGTTATCCGAATACGCCATCAGGAATGCCCGGAGTTGAGACTTCTTTACCCTTAATGTTAACACAAGCGATCGCCGGAAAATGTACGGTTCAACAAGTTTCTAATTGGATGTCTACCGCCGTAGCAAAAGCCTATAAAATCCCCAATAAAGGTAAAATAGAAGTAGGTTATGATGCGGATTTAGTCTTAGTAGATTTAAACAATTATCGTCCAGTTTTGCGGGAAGAAGTGTTAAGTAAATGTGGTTGGAGTCCCTTTGAAGGCTGGGAGTTAACTGGATGGCCAGAATATACGATTGTTGGGGGAAAAGTGGCTTATGGAAATCGCAAAGTTAATCCAGAAGTTCGGGGTCAGGCGTTAAGGTTTGATGCTGCTTAAAAAACCGTAGTAAGCCCTTTAGGGCTTTGTCTATTAGTATTTGTAATAAAAAAGCACACCCTTAGTTTAAACTGCAAGGCGTGTGCTTTTTCCTGATTCTATTTTCAAATTCAATTGGTATGATTTTAACTAACTAATTTTTTAGCTAATTCCGTTGCTTGACGATAGGCTTTAATCGCTTCTTTCAGATCACCCTGTTCTCGTAAAGCATCACCTAATTTATGGTAAACTTGCCAAGCATTCGGTTCTAATTGGATAATTTGACGATAACAATTAATCGCAGATTCCCAGTCTTGAGATTCAAACCAAATATCCCCTAATGTTTCTTGAATTGAAACTAATTTAGGATTTAATTTCACCGCTTCTTGATAGCAGATAATCGCTTCTTGCCATTGTTGCTGCTGGGAATAAATATCTCCTAATAACCCTTGAGTTTCTGCTAACCAACCGATTTCATTCGAGGCTGAAAAATCAGTATTTCCCGATGATAGATGGGTGGGATTGAGCTGTTGAATTGCCACTTGATAGGCCTGTTTATAATGGGCGATCGCCGCTTCTAATTGATTTTGCTGTTGTAACCCCTGGGCTAACCGTTGATGGGCAATAACGTGCTGGGGATCGCGCTCTAATACCCGCCGATAACAGATCATTGCTTGACTGATTTGTCCCCGTTTCCAAAGGGCATTTCCTAAACTGAAATAATCCTCTAAGGTGGCTTTTTCTGGGGCTAATTGTAGGGCTTCATACAGACAATCTTCGGCATTTTCTGAACGTCCTACTGTTTGCCAAAGGTGGGATAATTGATGGTAGGCTTGGGGTTGGGGCTGAATTAAAATGGCTTGTTGATAACAGGCGATCGCTGGTTGCCACTGTTGTTGTTGAGCAAAAATATCTCCTAATTCCAAATACAAATTTTCGTTTTTGGGCTGTTGAGCAATAGCTTTTTGATAACACAATTTAGCTTTATCCCAGTTTTTTTGTTCAACAAAAACCTTAGCTAAAAGTTGATAAATAGCCACATCTTGAGGAGTCTGTTGTAAAAGTTGTTGGCATAAATGCAAACAGGATTCATATTGTTGTTGATGATAATAAATCTGAGCTTGTTGTAGAGAAACTGGTTCGATTATGGCAGGATTAACAGGATTTTCTGAAATTATAGTTGCAGAAGATACTCCCATTGTTAGGACAGATTGAGTGGGTAAATTCCCCGCCATTAATAAGAGAATTTGCCGATAGTCAGAACTTCCCGTAATGCCTTTATTCTGATGCAAAAGGGCTTGGGTCAGGTTTTGCAGTGCTAACAATAACCGAGGGTTTAATTCTAATGCTTGACGATAGCAAGAAATCACTTCTTCCCATTTTCCTTGAGCGACTAATACTTTTCCTAAACTATTATAGGATTCAAAGGATTTAGGATTAAAATTAATCGCTTGTTGATAAAAACTTTCCGCCTCGGCTAATTTTCCTTGGGCTGCGAATAATTCTCCCAAATTATGATAAACTTCAACGGGGTTAGCATGACAATGAAGGGCGCGACGATAACTAATTTCGGCTTGATCAATTTTGCCTTGACGGAATAGAATATTACCCAGGGAAAGATGTTCTTCTGGTTTAATATTTTGAGGTTCTAAACTGAAGGCTTGATACCAGCAAGATGCCGCCATTTTTAGTTTACCCAGTTTACTCCAAACCTTTCCTAAATTTCGATGAGCCAGGGCTAAATCTGGTTGTAATTTAATTGCTTTTTGATAGGAATGAATAGCAGGTTTCCACTGTTTAAGTTGGGCGTATAAATTCCCTAAATTAGCATGAACAATAGCTTCATTGGGTTTAAGATTAACAATATATTGATACCATTTTAAGGCTTCTTCCGGTTTACCCAACCCCTGTAAAGATTTTCCTAACAAGTGATAAGCCTCAACGGTATTGGGATTAAGTGTAATCACTTTTTGACATTCCTGAATAACCCGTTGATAGTTTTTCTGTTCAAAGTAAGTTTCAGCCGTTTTAATACTATTTTCTATTGCAATTAAATTAGATTCTGTCAGGGTTATATTTTCTTGTTTTGACAGGCGAAACAACTCTAAGGAGGTGGGATTTTTACCTGAAGAATTTGCTTCAATCATATTCAATTCTCCAGCGTGGTGATGATGTCCGTTTTGATGAGAAGAAGTAGTAACCATATTAATGCTTGAACTCCTGTGATAGTTGATAAATGGAATTTGTTGTAAATCTAAGGAAATTTCAGCCGGATTAATTAAGGGTTGATCTCTGGCTTTAAACCGAGTAGAATCCGAGGAGATTGCGGTTTGATTCTGGAGGTCAGAATCTAAGATTTTAAGGATTTTTTCTAACTGATTTATTTTAACATAAATATCCTCAATTAAGGGAGATTGATACATTAACTTTCGCAGAGGATAACAGCTAAAAACTTCCCCTGTGATGTAATAATGTTTGAGTCCTAATTGTTGACTAATCACCCAATAATAATGACGAATATAATGGGGAGAAACCAGTTCAATAACAATAGTTTCAGGAGAACAAAACATCAAATTTGTTAATCCCGCACCATGGGGGGCAATAATAACTTTAGCATGGGCAAATAAACGGGCTTGTTCTGCAACAGATAGGGTTTCTAATTCAACGGGAACAACCCCCCATTCACTCAAATAAGTAATTACATCATTTTCATTCAAAACCTGCCGATATTTGGCTTGATTTCGACGAATAAAAATCCGTTCTGGATAGGGATGATTAGAGGGTGTAATCGCCTCAGCAAATAACTGACGATTAAAGTTAATTACTTCAGGAGTTACCCATCCTACTGACCCGGTAAAGGACGGAATAATCAGTTGTTTGGCTTGGATATAGGGATGGCGATCGCTTTCTATAATTTTAGCTTCAGGAATCCCTAACTTTTGTAAGGTTTCTCGCTGAAAAGGGGCTTTAATACTATTAATTAAAAACCAATCAATATCTTGCCAATCGGGTTGTTTTTGTTGTAAAATAGCAAAGCGAGGTAAAATATCAACCATCCAATGAAAATACACATTTCCTGATAATCCCGATAACACAGCGACGGAACCAGAAATCTTTTCTAATGGGGGAAATTCTGCTAAAGAAAAGATTTGATGTTGTTTCCAATCAATCCCATCACATCCGGGTAGAGGAGTGGGATAAAATCGGGATAAATCGGTTAATAGTTCATTTTTGGAGTTGAGAATTGCGATCGCATTACAAACATTCCACCAACTTTTTTGAGGAGCAATCCACGCCTTTCCCTGGGGGATAATAGTAATAGATTGGGGTGGTATATTCCCAGAAAGATCTTGAGGTTGAGAACAGTTATAAATTCCCTCATCTAAACGAGTGGGATGTAAAAGTTTGAACACTCGATTTAAACAGATCGGACAGTCTAAACCCTGACATTGGGGATGGTTAGAATCCGATTGATCAAAATTAGTATTTAGTTTAACGTTTAAACCCGTTAATTTTGGCTTTTTGTGGTCTGGTTTCTGCTGTTCTAATACCCACGTTAACCGTTGATAGATTTCCGGTTGTTCTGGATTAATTCCTAATGCTTGATGATAATAAATTGCCGCCGAAACAAACTGTTGTTGCTGGACAAAGGATTCTGCTAATTTTAAATAGGGATCAATCCAATTCGGATCAGCTTTGATAGACTGTTGATAATAATATTCCGCCTGGGGATAATTTCGATATTCTGCTAAAGTATTTCCTAGATGAAAATGCACCTTAGCAAAATCGTGATAAACCTCTAGGGATTGGGGATTCTGTTGTAAATCCTCAATTAATTTTCCACAGGTAATTCTAGCTTGATCAAGTTCGTTATCCCCTTTTAACTGTTTAACATTCTGACAGTAAGCAGTAATAAAAGGTTGCTCTAACTCAATAATTTTTTGCAAATGAAATAGGGATTCTGCCAGTTGATCCTGTTGTAAAAGTGAGTTTACACATTCACTATGGGCAGAAATTGAATTAGGTTCAACCTGAATTAGTTGTTTAAAATATTGAATAGCCACTTCATGCAAACCTTGTTTCTGAAAAGCCTTGCCTAAATTTAAGTAGGCTTCTTTTAAATCCGGTTGTAGCTGAATTGCTTGTAAATACCCGGCGATCGCCCCATCAAAATTACCTTGTTTAAAATAAGTATGGGCAAGGTTATGATAGAGTTTAGCAGACTGTGGACAATGAATTAAACCCTGTTTAAAAGTTTGAATCCCAGCTTCCCAATTCTCTTTCTGAATCCAAATTAATCCCAAATTAATATAGGCATTAACCCCTTGGGGATTTAACCTAATTGCAATTTGATAGCTTTCTTGAGCTTCATCTAATAAGTCTTGTTTTTGCAGCGCAACCGCCAGATTATAATAGGCTAAATCTGACTCAGGATCTTGAATTACTTGCTGTTGATAGCGTTCAATTTCCCTGCGTAATTGGTGATTGGAAATTCCTATTGTTGACGGGGCTAGGGATGAACCTTGACTTCCCTCGGATGGATGTATTCCCTTGACATCAAAAGATAGCAATACAGGAGGGTTGTCTGATAGTTTTGCGGTATTAACAGAACGATTATTCATAGGAGGTGGAATTAGCACAAAGGGATTAATTTTTTCTTAAATTAAGCGGAAGTTATTATCATTAAGGTTCAAGTTTGCACCCATTTGGAGTACAGGTGTTGATTGTCCTTGTTTATCCAGGTAATATAATGTTCCCGTTACCTTGTCATAGACTAGGTTGGCACTACCAGCAACTAAAGTATTATTCTGATCAAAGTTTCCAATCACAGTCAGTTCTCCAGACTCAAGAGAACCGCCTGTTTGTGTACTAATAGCATTAAATAAATCTGCATCTAGGAAAATTTTATCTTCTGCAACGCTAAAGTCGGTGAGGGTATCTAAGCCAAATGCTTCTGTAATACTATTAGGTATTGATTCGCCTCTAAAAATATAACTGAATGTATCTGAACCTAAACCGCCAATCAAACTATCATTTCCTTTATCTCCACTCAGGAAGTCATTCCCATCTCCACCGATGATCGTGTCATTATCTTGACCACCATAGAAAGTATCATTCCCATCTCCACCGATGAGGCTATCCTGACCCACAGCCCCGTAGATGAAATCATTTCCGACTCCACCAGAAACAACATCATCACCGATATCTCCAAATAACCAGTCATCGCCCGCTCCACCATCTACGGTGTCATTATCTTTTCCGGCGTAGACGGTATCATTTCCCTCTCCACCTATTAAGCTATCCTGACCCTCACCTCCGTAGATAACATCATTTCCGACTCCACCGAAAATAACATCATCACCGAGGTCTCCAAATAACAAGTCATCGCCTTCTCCGCCATCTACGGTGTCATTATCTTTTCCAGCGTAGACGGTATCATTGCCCGAACCAGCGATAATGGAATCATTGCCTTGGTTTCCAAACAGAACATCATTGCCAGTTCCGCCGAATATTAGGTCATTTCCTTCATCTCCAAAGATGAGATCATCTCCACCACCACCGTCAACCGTATCGTTACCTTTTCCGGCATAAATGGTATCGTTTCCCTCGCCTCCGTATAGGAGATCATTTCCTTGGTAAGCCAGGATAACATCATCTCCATCATCAGCACAGACTCCATCATCCTGATTACTCAGAATAATTTTATCACTGCCATTAGAACCAATTAGACTATTAGATTTATCGAGGAACCCTTCTATAATAAACCCTCCATTTTTGGAGTCAGGGATAGGTTGTATCAGGTTGGGTTCCGTTGGATTTTGACAGGGTAAAGACATAGTAATAACCTAATTTGTGATGATAAGGCGATAAACCAATTGGTTTTTAAAGTTGAAATCTCGAATCTTTCAAGTTTCAACCCCAAGCCTTTTAGAGAGAGACTGGAGACAAAACAGAGACAAGTATATAAACTTGTAATTTTTTCGAGGACAAATTATGAGGATCATGATTGATTCGGTTTTTTTTAAGATGTTCCAGTTGTTCAGTAACTCTTGATCATCCTTGAAACACCATAAGTGTTTGGGATCTGATCTCAAGTTGGAGTTCTCTGAAAACTGCTACCCATACATACAAGTATTTGATCAATGCTCAGGATTTACGCAGAAAGAATTTATCTGAATAAATACTGATAAATCCCAGAAAGTTATTGCTCGGTATTAATTAACGTCAATCCGTAATAATAATTGTTATAAAAAACACAAAAAGTTTTAATAAATTAAGCATCACTCCCTAGAAATCCGCTATGATTAGGTCTTCTATTTTTAGAAAATCTTCCCAATCTGACTGGATCAGAGCAATTAAGTTTCAAGGACTGATGAACCGGATTGAAGATGAAAAAAAGATTAATTTTCTCTTAACTTAGCTATAAAAATATTAACACCAAAAATCAACCTTAACCCCAATAATCCTCAGCAACAGACTGAATTAATTACAATTAGTTCCCCAATTATTTTAACTTAGTGTCTTAGAGCCTTTGTGGTTACTTTAATAAAGGATTTAACCAATATAAAATTTGTTTTTTGAGTTGGTTCAAATCTTGATAAACTGCTTGTTTAATCCATTGACCAATAGCATCTAAGGGGGTAAAAGTTTCTCCCACTGACCAGTTAACATTTTGACCTAGGGGAGTTTGATGATCGCCATTTAATTTTTGTAAGGTGATTAACCCGGGGAACTTTTGGTCTAAAATATGATGTAAATTAGAAGTTTGATCAATAGTATCTTTAGAGAATTTAATTAAAAGATTTCTTCTAATTCGATAGCGATCGCTAACTAAAATATTAGTTTCTTCGGGAGAGGGTGTAAACTCCACATCCATAAATTGTGAAATTTGTTCAACCAAAGGAATAGATTGACGGGCGGGATAATTATTAAAAGACATTAAAATATTTCCCGAACGTTCTATGGGAAATAAAGAACCCATTAACAAATGAACTTTACACCCCATACTATGTCCTAATCCATAAATAGGTAAACCGCGTCTTTTTAATAATTGTAGATCATATAAATCATATAATCCATCTTCAAATATTTCAAAAACCTCCTTTGCGATCGCCGTATGATCCAGGGTATTAATAAAAGGAGTCGCCACAATTGCATAACCCTGATAGGCGAGTTCTTCGAGTAACCAACGATAGGTTAAATGGGGTGCAGTTGCCACAAAAGCCCCCCCCAAAAAATGCACAATTGCTTGAGGGCGAGGGGGAATTAATACCCAATTTCCTGAAATAGAAAGCCAGTCCATTTAATTTTTTATAATTGTTATTTTGATACCCTAATTTTAATAATTAGGAGGTTTTGCCTATTCCCTATTCCGGTGTTTCCTATTCCCTGTTCCCTCTATAGTAAGAATTTTAACTCTATTATAGAGGGATTTATACTAATTATACCTAAATTTAGGAATTTTGGGGATATCTAATTATGCTTTATTGCGATAAGATTTGGCAAGCATTTGTGCAGCGAAGACACCGCCAATAAACCCGAATAAATGTCCCTGCCAAGAAATCCCATATTGTGAGGGTAAAACCCCCCAAATTAAGCCCCCATAAAGCCAACCCACAACTAAGGATAAGGCAATAGAAACAAAACTGCGTTCAAAAAATCCTCTTAATAGCAGAAATCCTAAATATCCAAAAACAACCCCACTTGCCCCAATATGAATTGTATTAGGTGAACCGAATATCCACACCCCCAAACCACTAAAAATTATGGTGATGAATGTGACCATAAAAAAGTCTTTAACATCCCGCAACATCACAAACCAACCTAGTATAATTAAGGGTAAGGTATTGGCGGCTAAATGGTTAAAATTTCCATGTAAAAAAGGAGCAAAGAAAATTCCTTGTAACCCTTGAATATGATGGGGACGAATTCCTAAGCCATTTAACGCGCCTCTAAATACAAAAAAATCAATAATTTCAATTATCCACAGGAAAGCCACAATTCCCCCTAAGATTAGGATAGGGCTTTTGAGTTCCTGAGTCAGTGATGTTTCAGTTCGGTTAGACATAATTGTTTAGGGTTGGAAGATAACGTGATTTTAGTTAACTACAAAACTAGGTGCCGTCGTTTCGGATTGGGCTAAGATTAATTATATGATAGTCAAAAATCTAGTAAATTGTCTATGAAAAATATTAGATTAGGAAAATATCTTAGCTTAAATAATTTTTGTATCTGTACAAATACTTATCAAAAATATTCGGATAAAATTAATCCCTATCCTAATTCAGCAGCATCTATTCAAGCATTAAAAGACCTAAATTATTATATTATTGATCCGGTTATTGATTATTTTGGTTTAGCTAAATTTAAACTGACCTATGGTTTTTGTTCCCATGAATTAAGAGTTTATTTAGACAAAAAAGATCCGATTACCGGACTAAAAAATGGTCGGGTAGCTCCTAAATTGGATCAACATATTGCCCATGAAGTTAAAAAAAATGGAGAATATTACTGTAAAAGGTTAGGGGCGGCTTGCGATTTCCTAATTTTAGATTTAGATAGTGATCAATTAGTGGATTGGATTTTAAAACAACAACTTCCTTTTGATTCTCTATATTTTTATGGGAAAAATCGACCGATTCATATTAGTTATGGCCCCCAACATAAACGAAATATTTGGACATTTAGCACCACGGGAAAACCGACTCAAAAAGGCATTGAACTTTGGATTAAAACCGCAAAGGAGTTTTTGTAGATTTTGTTATTATATGAAATAACTGTTGCCTAAAACTCCCCCGTAGAGACGTTGCAGGCAACGTCTCTACGGGGGGAATGTGTAGCAAACTATTAGATGTGCTTAATAGCGCAGTCAAATTAAACCGTTAATTGACACTGGGGACAATTACATCCTGTAATGGCGGTTTTGCTGTGATCAGTTGTCCAATTTGATGCTAAGGTTAGGGATATTTGATTGAGACTTAAGGCGGGTTTAATCAGGGTTTGAGGAGCAATTTTAGGGGTTAAAAATGCAATTCTAGCAGGAATAATCGGGGTCACTTGAGCGATTAACCGATGGGTCTGATCAGAGACAAAAATCGGTTGGGTGAGTGTCAAAACCGAGACAATAAAAACACTCAATGCTAGAAGGAAAATCGGGAATTTTTTGAGCAATTTCATAGCTAAAAAGATCACAATATTGTGTTTTAACCTGTTACCTATTTGAGTGAATCGGATCAGGATGATATCTTTATTATAGAACAAGTCTCAATATCCCATCCTCAAATTGAAAATTTAGCTTAAACTGGGTTACATCAACTGATCCTAAATTAATCGATCATGAAATCAACTATATCCCGTTTAATCGTCTTCATGCTTGCCATCGGTGAAGTGTTTACAAGTTTATCGGCGATCGCCTTAGCAGGTGGCCCCCCTCCTGGGAAACCCTCACGACCCCAAGCCGCCCCTGCAACTACCCAACCTCAGCCGACCACTAGCTCAGAAAAAGATGATCTTCCCCCTCGATTTCCCTTACCCAGTGCCAAGGTCGCTGCTGTTAATGGAGTTGTCACGATCAAGTTAATTAATAATACAAATACAGTCATTCAATATCAACTAATTGGAGGCACTCGTCAAGAATTATTAGCTCAAAATTCAACGATTCAAGTCCAAGGTTCCCTGCCAATTACTCTCACCTATCAACGCCAAGATGGGGGTTCTTTATTAGTTAGACCTAAGCCAACTGCCGCCGGAGTTTTAGAAGTAGAATTTGAGGTGACAAACAATTTTAGTCTGGATACCCGATCTATGAATATTAACCCAGGAGGATCGGTGTTTTTAAATTAATTTTAATTCTTCAAAATTTAAGACTTTAAAATTTGTTGATCGACATCGGGATCGAGGGCGGAAACTAAGCCATTTTCATTGAAATAAATTTGACGAATATCAGCAGGTAAATTCTCATCTAACGTGCGATAAGCTGCTTTTAATAGTTCTTTAACTTCGTTTGGAGAAACTGACTCTCCTTCGGCTTGTAAATAGGCAGAAATTCGAGTTTCACTCCAATGAAAGGTTTGATCCATAAGTAGAATTAACCTTAATAAAGGTTCCATTCGATCTAATACTAATCCCACATAACACCACAAAGGAGGAGGCGCTGCTGATAAAGAATATTGAATCGATTCTACTGGGGGTAATTCCGCTTGATTAATACAAACGGCAGTAACATTAATTAACCAATTTTGTAGCGTAGTTCCCCCATCTGTATTTTCTTGTTCCCTTAAATTTAACGGCCGCATTTCATAAAAAATATGTCGCCAGGTTTGAGAGAATAAATAATCCGCTTGTACAGGCGATCGCACGGAATGACGAATTAAAGTATAGACAATTAAACCGTAACGGCAGAAAATAGCAACAAAGTATTTCCCCTGATCAGGATAATTCTGAAACAGAGTTAACAATTCCTGGTCTTTATGATGAAATAGGGACTTGACCAGTGGATGGCTTGATTCGGGTATCTGAAGCGTTTGCACGGTAACTTACAGCAAATTTTAGCTGGATAGTGTTTTCCGGTTGCATCATAACTGATCTTGGATCTAAAATCAACTTTTGAACCTTTATTCGTTATTTGTTGAGATCCCAACCCATTTAATTCAATATTATTGATTTTAATTTATGGATTTTTTACCCAAAAAACAGTCCCATTCTACCCTAGAAACTCGCCAGACCAGAAACCTATTAATCCTCTTACTTCCTGCTACCATTTGGTTACTGATTTTTTTTGTTATTCCCCTGATTATTGTCTTAGTTTATAGTTTTTTAGAACGGGGAACCTATGGGGGAGTAAATTGGGAATTTACCCTAAAAAATTATCAACGATTAGCTAATGATTTATACGGTAATATTATTTGGAGATCCCTGGGTCTAGCCTCATTAACTACCTTAATTTGTTTAATCATTGGTTATCCTATCGCCTTTTTGATTGCCATTTCTTCCAGCCGTTGGCGAAACCTGTTATTGTTTTTAGTAATTATTCCTTTCTGGACAAATTTTCTGGTTAGAACCTATGCTTGGATGGTTATTCTTCGTTCTGAAGGAGTGATTAATACCCTTTTACAAAGTTTGAATTTAATTCAAGATCCCCTAAATTTACTCTTGACTCCCTTTGCGGTTATTGTAGGTTTAATTTATGGTTATTTACCCTTTATGATTCTACCATTATATGCTAACATTGAGCGATTAAATTTTTCATTAGTTGAAGCGGCTCAAGATCTGGGTGCAAACCATATTAAAACATTTTTTAGAATTATTTTACCCCTAACTTTACCCGGAATTATTGCCGGATCTATCCTGGTTTTTATTCCCGCTTTAGGCGCATTTATTACCCCGGATATTCTCGGAGGAGCAAAAACAGTCATGGTGGGAAATTTAATCCAAAATCAATTTTTACAAGCCCGGGATTGGCCATTTGGCTCCGCTTTGTCCATGGGATTAATGATATTAGTCTTAATTCCTGTTATGATTTATTTTAGAAGTTCTAATACAGATAATTTAGATTAAAATTATGAATACTCAAACCCTAGATAATTTTATTCATACCTGGGGAAAAACCGGATTAAAAATACAGGCTACCCTAGTTTTTGCCTTTCTTTACTTACCGATTTTAATTTTAATTATTTATTCCTTTAATGACTCCCGGTTTAATTCAAATTGGACAGGATTTACATTAAAATGGTATCAAAAGTTATTCAGTGGTTTAACTGAAAATACGGCAGATATTTCTACCCAAAGTCTCTGGAATTCCTTACAAAATAGCTTAATTATTGCGATCACTTCTACCTTAATAGCCTCTATTTTAGGAACAATGGTAGCCCTAGCCTTAGAGCGATTTCGGTTTCCTGGTTCCAAATTATTAGAAGCGTTATTATTATTACCAATTATTATTCCCGAAATTACATTAGGCGTTTCCCTATTAGTCTTTTTTACCTTAGTTTTTAGAATTTTAGAAAATCTCACCGGAATTCGCTTGACTTTAGGCTTACCTTCAGTAATTATTAGTCATGCTACCTTTAGTATTGCCTTTATTACTATTACGGTAAGAGCGCGTTTATCCGACTTAGATCCCGCCTTAGAAGAAGCAGCATTAGATTTAGGAGCGAATGAATGGAAAACCTTTTGGCGCATTACCTTTCCTTTGATTTTTCCCGCTATTTTAAGTGGTGCATTATTAGCATTTACCATCTCCTTAGATGATTTTGTTGTCACCTTTTTTACCACCGGAGTCGGTGCAACTACCTTACCTTTATTTGTATATGGAATGATTAAATTATCCGTCAGTCCAGTAATTAATGCCATTTCAACTTTAATGTTACTCGCTTCTCTTTTCTTGGTAATATCATCTTTGAAATTACCAGATGGAGTGAAGGTAAAATAGTAAGCGAGGATACTCCTACTGCTTGTATTTACAAGGGATTAAGTTTAAAATTAATTAGTCCATAACTCACCTTAGACATTAATCTTTATTTTTCAAACATGAAACGAATTCTAACCTTAATTCTACTATTTTGTTTAGGTGTATTTTTACCCTTTGGCTGCACAGCTAATCAGTCTAACATCTCCCCGACCACACCTACAGCAAATGTCCTGAATATTTATAACTGGTCAACCTATATTGACCCAGAAGTTCTCAAAGATTTTGAACAAAAATATCAAGTTAAAGTTAATTATGATACCTACGATAGTGCCGAAAGTCTTTATGCTAAATTAAAAGCCGGAAACCCAGGTTATGACGTGGCATTTCCCCCGGATTATATGGTTAAAATAATGGTAAAAGAGCAAATGTTAGAGGAATTAGATCCGGCTAATATTGCTAATATCAAAAACATTGAACCTAAATTTCTAAATCCTCCCTATGACCCAGGAAATAAATATAGTATTCCCTATCAATGGATCACATTAGGAATTGGCTATAATCTCAAAAAAACCGGAGAAGAAATCAATAGTTGGTCAGCCTTAATTGATCCTAAATATCAAGGTAAAGTTGGTTTATTAGATGATATGCGCCATACCATGGGGGCGGTTTTAATGTATTTAGGCTATAGTCCTAATACAAAAAACCCTGAAGAAATCAAACAAGCCCGAGATTTCTTGATTAAAAATAAAGATAATATTGCCGCTTTTGCTCCCGATACCGGTCAACAATTATTAAATCAAGGAGAAGTGAGTTTAACCATGGAATATAGTGGCGATATTTTTCAAGTTATGGCAGAAAATCCTGATTTACGATATGTTATTCCCAAGGAGGGAAGTATTATTGGTATGGATAATATGGTAATTCCCAAAGGCGCGCCTAATAAAAAACTCGCCGAAACCTTTATTAACTTTATTTTGGAACCGGAAAATAGTGCAAAAATCTCTAATTTTATTGATTATGCTTCCCCCAATAAAGTTGCGATTGATCAGAAATTAATTGACGCTAAAAACTTGAAAAATCCGGGTATTTATCCGCCTCCATCAGTTTTTGACAAACTCCAATATCTCCAAGATGTAGGAGAAGCTACCCAATTATATGATCAAGTTTGGACAGAAGTTAAAGCGGGTGTGGGGAATGGGTAATGGGTAATGGATAATGAATGGGTAATGGGTAACATGAATGCTGCTGTTGAATTATTGAACGTTTCTAAATTATTTAAAGGATTAAATAGCAAAGATTTTTTGGCTGTTAATCAATTGAATTTGCAAATCAAAACCGGGGAATTTTTCTCCTTATTAGGGCCCTCTGGCTGTGGAAAAACCACGACATTAAGAATGATTGCTGGATTTGAATATCCAACTTCGGGGGAAATTTTAATTCATCAACAAGCGATGAAAAATTATCCTCCCTTTCATCGTCCTGTTAATACTGTCTTTCAAAATTATGCCCTATTTCCCCATTTAACTATTGCGGAAAATGTTGCTTTTGGACTAGAAATGGAAAATTTGCCCCGTCCCCAAATTAAAAATAGAGTTTTAGAAGCATTATCCTTAGTTAAATTAACCGATTTTCAAACTCGTTATCCCCGTCAACTGTCCGGTGGACAACAGCAACGGGTGGCTTTAGCTAGAGCATTAGTTAAACAACCAAAAGTGTTATTATTTGATGAACCTTTGGGGGCTTTAGATTTAAAACTGCGAAAAGAAATGCAGTTAGAACTAAAAAAAATGCAGAAACAATTAGGGATTACTTTTGTTTATGTTACCCATGATCAAGAAGAAGCTTTAACCCTATCTGATCGGATTGGAATTATGAATCATGGAGAATTATTACAAGTAGGAACCCCCATCGAAATTTATGAATATCCCCAGACTAAATTCGTCGCTGATTTTATTGGAGAAACTAACTTTTTAACCGCAAAAGTAACCCGGGTTCAAGGACAAAAAATTACTGCTTTAATTGATGAAAAACTGCCGATTAATCTAACAGTATTTCAACCTATTATACCAGGAAAAATAATCAATTTAGTCATCCGTCCAGAGAAAGTAACACTCTATCCTAAGACCCATGAAAATCTAGGAAATTATCAAAATGTACAAACCTGGGAAGGAACAATTGAAGAATCTGTTTATCTAGGAACAGATACCCGTTATGGAGTACGTTTAACAAATAATATTCTGATCATGATTCGCCTACAAAATTGGCATCAAGATGAGTTACAACAATTTAAAATTGGCGATCACGTTAACGTCGTTATTTCACCTAATAGTATTCGGATAATTGACAATTAAAAACTTGATTATTATACATTTTAGTCTGAAAAAATATTTCAAAATAAAAAAACGCCCATTCTAATGGGCGCTGAACTTGGGTGCAATACTATCAATATTCTAGTACAATATTGTAGTGAATTAGAACCATATCGGACAATAGTTTTTAATAAAAATTAACAATAGTATTTTCTAAAATTCTTAATTGTTACTATTATGACTCCAACATTAATCGGACGGTGGCAAACTCGCCTATTCCTATTTGCAACTATTGGTATTTTAGTAACCTTAGTATTTTTAGGGTTAAAAATTAGTGATCAACCGCGATCAATTTACTTTTGGGTTTTAGGATATATTAGCTGTTTTGGCTTAATTTGGGACATTCTCTATATAAAAATCCAACAACTTCGCTGGGATCGAGATTGGCCCGGTGCTTTTCAACTATTAGCCGGAATTTGGGAAGCCTTATTTCTATTAATTCTGATCAAAACAATCGGTTTACCCGGTCTTTCTGCTTCAGAATTTAATTTAGGACTCTTTATTTTCCACTATAGTTGTGTTTGGATTGCTATTTTTATTGCTTCCCAAAGTCTGATCAGAATTTTATTTCCCTACTGGCGTTTTCGAGGAGGACAATTATTTTAGGTTGAGGGTGTCTAAGAGCTTTAATATCTTAAAACACCAGTCACTCAACTATCAACTATCTCAATTTCCTTTAAAATTTTCAGGGGAGGAATATTAATGGGAATCATTTCTCGCCTAGCTTGGTTTAAATCATGGAAACTCCCACATAATAATAAGCGATCGCCCACTTCTAAATCCAAACCTCGACTCGGCCAGCGATAAAATTTATCCTCTCGACGTAGGGCTTGAACTTGTACCCGAAACCGATTAGCTAAATCTAATTTAGATAAAGATTTACCAATTACCGGACTATTTTCAGGAATATTTAACCATTGACAAGAAATACTTTCGGTTGGAATTGTGACTTCTCCTTTCGCCAATTGATCTAAAGTTTCTAAAGCTGTGGCTTCCCCTACAACCAATAACTTATCATCTTTTTCTAAACGAACTTGACCATCGGGATAATCAATTTCTTCCCCAGTCAAACGTCGAATAGCCATCACACTAATTCCCGTCATCGGACGGATATTACTTTCTTCTAACGTCATTCCTATTAAGGGGGAAATCCCAGGTAAAGTATACCATTTACTATTCATTTCTTGGGTAGCTTGCTGTAAATCCCGCGCCACTTCTTGAGCCGATTGTTTCGGGCGAAAATCCGAATACTGACCTTGACGAATTTTCTGCATTTCCTGTTGAATTTTATCTCCTCCTAACCCCATTTTTGTTAAGACATGAGTGGATAATTCTAAACTGGCTTCAAATTCTGGTTGTACTACTTCTTTCGCCCCTAATTGATAGAGTAACTCAATATCCTTATCCCGATCTGCGATTACAATTACATCCAAATTTGGCGAAAATTCTAAGGATCTTCTTAAACATAATCGGGTACTCATGGGGTCAGGAAGGGCGATCGCCATGGATGCAGCCCGATCCACTCCAGCAGCTTCTAAAACGTGCAAACTAGCTGCATTTCCATATAAATAAGGAATCTGATTATTTCTTAATTCCTGTACGGTTTTTTCCGATTGATCTATGACAATAACCGGATAATTATGAATTTGTAAAAGTTTAACTAAATTGCGACCAACCCGACCATATCCACAAACAATAATATGATTTTGTTGCGGTAAATCTTCAGAAATATTCGTGATTTTTTGACTATGTTCTAAAAGGTTAGATAAATCCCATTTTTCCTCAATCCAATCTAATAATTTGGGGGCAAATTGTAAAATAAACGGGGTAATCATTAAGGTTAAAGCCGTTGTTCCCACAATTAATAAATAAACCCGTCGAGAAACTAACCCTAATCCCTGTCCAGCACTGGCTAAAACAAAAGAAAATTCTCCAATTTGAGCTAATCCTAATCCGGTAATAATTGAGGTTCGCCAGGAATAGCCAAATAATTTAACAATCGGAATAATAATTAAGGTTTTTCCGGCGACAATTAGCAACATTAACCCGATAATTAGTTCTAAATGTTCCCAAAGAAAAACCGGATCAATTAACATCCCTACCGCCACAAAAAATAAAGCAGCAAAAATATCGCGGATCGGTTCAACATAGGTTAAGGTTTGATCGGCATATTCCACCTCGGAAATCATTAACCCGGCGACAAAAGCCCCCATTTCAATCGAAAAACCCAAATGTTCTGTTAACAGGGCAATTCCTAAACATAGGGCAACAACCCCTAATAAAAATAGTTCTTTACTTTCGGTTTTTGCTAAAAATTGTAATAATTTAGGAATCACCCAAATTCCCGCAATAATTGCCCCTAAAGCGAATAATCCAATTAATAAAAGTGATCGCCCCACCGCTTCAAAAATCACCCCGCCCTGGGGTTGATTTAAAGCGGGTAATACGGCTAACATTAACCCCAAAGCTAAATCCTGTACCACTAAAATCCCTAACATTACCTGTCCTTGAGGACTCGCCATTTCATTGCGTTCCATCAAACATTTCAGGACAACGGCCGTTGAAGATAGGGATAAAATTGCTCCTAAAAATATGCCTTGAATTGGGGAAGTATCCCAACCTAAAATCCCCATAGTTAGGGCGGTAATTAATATGGTAAAGATAATTTGTAACCCGCCACCTCCTAAACTAATCCCTTGGACTTTTTTTAACTCTGCAAAAGAGAATTCTACCCCCAAAGCAAATAGCAGAAATGCCACTCCAAATTGAGCTAGGGTTTCAACTTGAATTAACTCTTTAATTACCCCTAATCCACCGGGGCCAACAATCATCCCCCCAATCAAATATCCTAAAATCGCTGGTTGTCGCAGTAAGGAGGCTAAAAGTCCGCCAACCGTTGCAGCGGCAAGGACAAGGACTAAATCTACAATTAAACGAAAGTCTTCTGGCACAGTTAATTTTAGGCTAAATAACTCAATGTAAAATTATATTACTAATTCTTAAGATATAGGACTTACGCAAAGAAACTGGGTTTCTACAAAAATATCGAAGAAACCCGGTTTCTGACCAGAAAAAACCGGGTTTCTACAAAAATACCAAGGTTTGTCCCTGGATATCTCAGAAGAAACCCGGTTTCTGACCAGAAAAAACTGGGTTTCTACAAAAATATCAAGGTTTGTCCCTGGATATCTCAGAAGAAACTCGGTTTCTGACCTCCGGTGCGGAAGTCCTGAAGATACTAGAATTGTTAAGATTCTGGGATCAGTCCTAAAATTTTAGGGGGATTACCCGTCAATATTGGAGACAAAACAGAAAATGAGAATCAGAGTCCCTCGGGGGATCAAATCGTTTATTTTAGCCCTAATCACCGTTGGGGTAGTTGTTTGCCTTCCCGGACAGGCGGCTCTGGTACGGGTCAATCCTAGCGTCCCGGAGTTGGGAAATACCTTGTCTGTGGTTTTGGATTCCCCCACTTCCCCAGCCCCCACGGTGACTTGGCAGGGCAAAACCTACCCGATGTTTGCTATTGCTCCCAACCAGATGCGGGCTCTATTACCGACGACACCTTTGGATCAGCCGGGGACTAAACCCCTACAAGTTAATGATGGGACACAGGTACAAAACCTAATGGTGGAGTTGCGCGATCGCTCCTTTCCTACTCAGTCCATTTGGCTCCCCCCCGATAAAGAAGGACTCCAAGGTACGGATCAAGAATTTGATCGGGTGGATGCGTTTAAAGCCTTGGTGACTCCCGAAAAATACTGGAAAGGCCCATTTTTACGTCCCAATGCCGGGGAAATTACTACCATTTATGGTGTCCGTCGTTACTACAATGGGGAATTTGCCCAAGATTATTACCATCGGGGTGTAGATTATGGTGGAGCTATGGGATCGCCCGTAGTTGCCCCGGCGGCCGGACGAGTTGCCCTAGTGGGACGAGAATCTGAGGGATTTGAAATTCACGGCAATGTCATTGGTTTGGATCACGGTCAAGGGGTGGCTAGTATTTTCATGCACCTGAGCCGCATTGATGTGAAGGAAGGGGATTTCGTCCAACCCGGTCAAGTGATTGGGGCGGTGGGAGCAACGGGAGCATCAACCGGGCCGCACCTGCATTGGGGTCTCTATGTCCAGAGCCAAGCTGTTGATCCGGTTCCCTGGCGCTATGCAGCCATTGATTAAGACGATCAACTCCCCTAAATTCACACCAGAAATAGCCACCGGTAAGTATGGTATTATCAGCAGATGTGTCAAAAACTGTAAACTGATTGTGGCTGGGTTTAGGCTAATTCCCTAAGTATTTAAAAATTTAGGTGGCTCTGGTTTTCCCTATTTATGCGGTGAATTCCAGTAGTGAAGATCCCAAAAAGCCTTTTTTTAGGGAATATTGAGGCGAGTAGCGGTTAAAAAAAACAATGATGCGAAGTGCAACAGCATTATGAGTATTGAAAAGATTGTTGAGCAGGCTTTAGGAGACGGGTATCTGACCCCCTCGATGGAGGCGGAGGTTGGACGAATTTGTAACACCGCTTCAGAACTATCCATTGAAGAATATATGGCTTTGGATCGGTTGATGGGTGCTTTGTTAACGGGTGAAGTTGTTGTTTTACCCCGCAAACAATTTATTAATGTCATGGAGGAGTTAGTCCTCAGTGAAGCGATCGCCCGGGTGGCAGAAATTGAAGAAAACAGCGAACAAACCCTAGATGTGGGAGATATTGCTGCCTATGCCCTCAACCGTCTTCCGCCCCTTTATGCAACGACGGAAGAAGGAGCGCAATTCCAACGTTCAAGGGCTAAAGAAGAACTACAAGTCCTGATTTCTGGCCAGATCAAAGCGGCGATTGAACGTAACCTCAACCGGGTTGCTCAAAATCAAACTGTTCTCGGTAAGGCTGGCGGCGACACGGTATTAACTCAAGTCAGTGCCTTGTTACAAACCTATGCCCAAAACTACGAACGCACCAGCAGTTAGAACCATTGATTAAAAATCAGGAATCCCCCGCTTGCCTTTAGGGTACAGCAGGGGATTTCTATTTTTGCGCTTATTGATAGATGCTTTAAATCTCAGCACCAATCAGTCTCAGACTCTCTCCAATGACTTAAAAACCTCAAGGATATCAGGTATCTTGTTGGGAAGTTCCGACGGCTTGGTTGGCACGATTCTCCCGTTTCTTGCGTTCGGCTTGGGTCATTTCTTCGATCATGATCCGAGCTTGAGCCAGTTTTTCCAGATTGCTCCGATAGAGATCTAAATCCTTGAGTAGTTTATCTTGGGGTAAGTGTAGGACTTCCGCCAGTTGACCTAGGATTTTTTCTCGGATGGCTTTATCTTGAATCCCTTTGGGATCAGCCTGTTCTAATAGGGTAAATAAACCAATGGCAAATAAACGACTGTATTTGAATTTGGGATTATTGATGATCCCTTGCAAATGCCCTTTTAACTCCTGATCTGACCCCCCATCGATGGGAGACTTTAACCCTTCAATTAGGTCTGGAATCGATAGATTTTGGGCCAATGCCTGTAAGCGTTCAGCATCACCCCGATATCGTTGCGGGTCATCTTGTTCGGCTTTGATCAGGGCATTATAAATCGATTCTTGATCAGATAGGGGAAGATACCCCTGCATGAAGCGATCAAAAGCCGTTACCACACCCAGGGCATAAATGGGGTCATAGCTAAAATCAACGTTGACTGAGAGCAAGTGCATTTCCACCATCAACTCCTCAACCACACGACGATAGATCGAGTTGATAGGGCGAGTATGTAGACTGTAAAAAGTACGTTTTGTATCTGAAACCGTGCGGATGTTGTTCACAAGCCAATATTAAAAGGGACTGAATATCATTCTAAATTTTGGCGGTCGGATTTTGAAGTCGAGAATTTAGATTCGGCTATCGTAGAAAAAACTACAACTGAGTATAACCATGGTGATTTCCCCTGAACTGAAGGCTTTGGCCGAATATATGGCCGGAGAGTTTGATAATCAACCCCAGGCTTTGGCCGATCCGGTTTGGTACGTCCATTTGCGTTTGTGGCATCGTCCCGTTTCCCCATCTTGGTTTCCAGAAACCAGTCTGGTACTGTTTGCCGAACAAGCTAATATTGTTAATCTGAATCAACCCTACCGTCCTCGGTTGATTCAGTTGCGCCATTCTCCCGATGGGGAGTCTAGCTTAGAAGCACAATATTATCTGCCCAAGGATATTAAGGCGGTGCAAGGTGCTGGACAAGATCCAGAGCGCCTACGTTATCTGAATGCTGAAGGATTAGAATTTTTGCCCGGTTGCACCCTGAAGATTACCTATGAATGCCTTGGCCCGAATCAATATATTTTCAAAGCTGTGCTACCTGCAAACCAAGTCTGTTGCTTCAGCTATCAAAACAAAACCTATCAGGTGGAATTGGGCTTTGAAGCCACGGCGGATCATTTTTTGAGCTATGACAAAGGGATTGACCCTGACACGGGAAAGGGATTATGGGGCGCCCTGTTAGGGCCATTTCAATTTCAAAAACGCCGTAGTTTTCTGCCCATATTGCCTTAAAATTCAACTTAAACCCCAAAAATTATTGGTCAGCCCCGGGTGGAGACGCGCCTAAGCCCATCTCCACAACCGAAAGCCGACCTTTGGGGTGAGGAACCCAGGATATTTTGACTTCAAATGGCTCTTACCCCACCTTCGAGAGCTTCTTCTTCCGTCTCAAAAATCTCAAATACAGAATCCATCATGGTCACCTCAAACACCAACTTGGCCTCGGGATGAACATTACAAATTCGGAAGCTACCCTTCACTTTGTCAGCATCTCGCATTCCAGCAACCAGTGAAGTCAGACCTGAACTATCAATAAAGTTCACTTGACCTAGATTTACCACGACATGGCGACTCAATTTAGATATACATTCCTGCAACTTGAGGCGGAATTGCCAAGCTGTTGTGATGTCTAGGCGTCCTGTTGGTGCCAAGACAATGACCTTTGTGCCATCCTGGGTCGTATGTTCTTTTTGATCGATATGAATCACTGACCGTCCCCTCGGAATTTTTGATATTGCTTTGGTTGCTTATCTGATCTGTAGTTTAACTTAGACCTGTAAGTTGGGAGCAGTCTGTGTTCACCCAATCTTGAGGTTTCAAGAAAGTCTCATACAGTTCTGCTTCTGGAGTCCCTGGTTTTGGCTCATAGCCATATTCCCATCGTACCAGAGGCGGTAAAGACATGAGAATCGACTCAGTGCGACCATTGGTTTGTAAGCCAAAAATCGTTCCCCGATCATAAACCAAATTGAATTCCACATATCGACCCCGCCGATATAATTGGAACTGCCGTTCTCGATCTCCATAGTCATGAGAACGCCTACGTTCTACAATCGGCCCATAAGCGGGTAGAAAAGCTCCTCCACAGTCTTGTGCAAAACTGAACAAAGAGTCCCAATCCTTCGGATCAGGGATTCCCACTTTATCACTATACAGGGCGGCTGCTCCTTTCGGATCAGGGCCTTTATAGAGTTGGCTTTGTCCATCTTGATAGTCAAAAAAGATGCCACCTACTCCCCGGGTTTCTTGCCGATGTTTGAGATAGAAATATTCATCGCACCAGGACTTAAATACAGGATAATACTGTGGATCATGGCGATCGCAAGTTTCTTTTAAGGTTTGATGGAAATGGTGAGCATCTTCGGCAAAGGGATAATAGGGGGTTAAATCAATACCTCCCCCAAACCACCACACGGGCCCAGCTTCAAAATAGCGATAATTGAGATGTACCGTGGGAATATAGGGATTGCGAGGATGCAAGACCATGGAAGTTCCCGTGGCGTAAAATCCATACCCGGCGGCTTCTGGACGTTGGGCCAAAATCGAAGGGGGCAATGTTTCCCCCCAAACCTCGGAGAAGTTCACCCCGCCTTGTTCAAATACGTCGCCCTCGCGGATCACACGAGTTCGACCTCCACCCCCTTCGGGACGCTCCCAAGCGTCTTCTTTAAACTTGCCCAGGCCATCAAGCTGTTCCAAGCCTTGACAAATTTCATCCTGAAGTTGTTTCATAAACTGACTGACACGGGTTTGAGAGTCAGTCACAGGGATCAAGTGGGGCGTATTAGTTTCCGATACCTGAGAAGCGGTCATAATTTTTTTAACCTATTTTGTTGGGCACACAATCGGTTGTCATCTGCAAGAGCGTTATGATCATGTCTGTATTGTGTCCCTTGAGTCAAGTGGCTAATGGGACACAATGCAGTCAAACCTTGATAACTTAAATCTTGTTTACCTTAATTTTAAGTTAGTTTAAGTAGGTTTAAGACTAATTATCAAAATATTAACACCCGTTGAATGACTCAATTCTTTGATAATTAAAATGAGGAATAGAGTCTCTATCCCTTAAAATACCCCTTCGTCTATCCCTCAAACTGATAAAACTCTGATCCAATATGCTTGATATCAATACCGTATTAGAGGTTTTACGTCCTGTCCAAGACCCTGAACTTCAAAAGAGTTTGGTAGAGTTGAACATGATTCGTAACCTGAAAATCCAAGGGGGTGAGGTGAGTTTTACCTTAGTCCTAACTACTCCCGCCTGTCCCCTGCGGGAATTTATTGTTGAAGATTGTCAAAGGGCTGTTAAACAGCTTCCTGGGGTGGAAAATGTTGTTGTTGATGTTACGGCCGAAACCCCTCAACAAAAGGCTTTACCAGACCGTCAAGGCATTGCTGGGGTTAAAAATATTCTGGCTATTTCTAGTGGCAAAGGAGGAGTCGGAAAAAGTACCGTGGCGGTGAATGTGGCCGTAGCTTTGGCCAAAATGGGGGCTAAAGTCGGGTTAATTGATGCGGATATTTATGGCCCTAATGATCCAACGATGTTGGGGTTGGCCGATGCTCAAGTGATGGTACAGCAAAGTCCCCAGGGCGAATTCCTAGAACCGGCTTTTAACCATGGGGTGAAGTTGGTTTCGATGGCCTTCTTAATTGATAAAGATCAACCTGTAATTTGGCGTGGCCCGATGTTAAATGGGGTTATTCGTCAATTTCTCTATCAGGTCAATTGGGGGGAATTAGACTATCTACTGGTGGATATGCCCCCCGGCACTGGAGATGCTCAATTAACCATGGCCCAAGCTGTTCCTATGTCCGGGGTCGTGATCGTGACAACGCCGCAGTTAGTCTCCCTCCTCGACTCCCGCAAGGGGTTGAAAATGTTCCAACAGTTGGGGGTTTCGGTGTTGGGAATTGTGGAAAATATGAGTTATTTTATCCCCCCCGATGCCCCGGATAAAAAATACGATATTTTTGGTTCCGGGGGCGGGGCAAAAACTGCCCAGGAGTTAGGTGTTCCTTTACTGGGTGCTATTCCGTTGGAAATGCCCGTCCGAGAAGGGGGAGACACGGGGGTTCCCATTGTTATTTCCGATCCTAATTCAGCGGCTGCTTTAGAATTAACTGCGATCGCTCAACGTATCGCTGGAAAAGTCTCAGTTTTCGCCTTAACTTAGGTTTTGATTGTTAACATATAGGGGTGATCCGACCCCTATTACTGTCAATTTATAAACCGTAGGGGCGGGTTCTAATAAATCCCACAAATCCCACCCTAAATCTGAATAAGTCCGCCCGGTTTTAGACCGTAGGGGCGGGTTCTAATAAATCTAACAAATCCCACCCTAAATTTTAATAAACCCGCCCTCTTTATATTAGAAAGATGGGCGGGTTTAGAGGGGTTATTGGTAGGATTTTAAAGATTGACGTGAACCCGCCCCTACATTTTGGGATAATTTTAATATTTTAATCATAGCAAGATAGAATATAGTTCTGCATCACAGGATCAACTATAAAAACTATTTCATTATCTAAATTTTGTTTTTCAATTAATCCTCGTCTTTCTAAGGAAAGCAGAACTTTAAATAGTTGATTTGGAGCATCAGAAAATTGTTCTAATAATTGCGATAGTGGAACAGGTTGAGGGCGTGAAGACAGAAAAGCGATCGCCTCTTTTTCTAGTTCCGATAATCGCTGATATTGTTGCTGTAAAATCTGACTTAATTCATCTCCCAAACACACAGATTTATAACTGATGTATTTACTAA
This sequence comes from Oscillatoriales cyanobacterium CG2_30_40_61, assembly GCA_001873365.1. Lineage (GTDB taxonomy): Bacteria > Cyanobacteriota > Cyanobacteriia > Cyanobacteriales > Microcoleaceae > Planktothrix. The sequence goes on from MNYZ01000002.1 coordinate 66,349, forward strand.
TTTTACCTCCAAATAATTGCAGAATTAAATTATTAGCTAATTTTAGATAAAGGGGATTTCCTCGAAACAAATCAATTAATTCTGGGTAATTTTCCTGATCCTGTAATCCTTGATTTCTCAAGAGTTCCGTTGCTTTTTCTCCTAAACCTGTTAAGGGGAAAATTTGAGTTAAACCACTCTCTCCACTCAAGGTAACGACTTCTAAAGGCGGTTCCCAACTATTGAATAGTAAGCAACTATTATGGGTTAATTCTCCGATGAGTTTAAAGAATTTACTATAGTTTTGATATTCGGGTTGATAATTACCAACCAGTTGACCTTCTTTAAATAGACACTGAACATCATCTAAGATAATTAAACAACGGCGATCGCGTAAACATTCTAATAAAATTGCTAATTGACCATCCAGATCATCAGGAAGATTTAATTCCGTTTGGTTTGATAAAAATTGAATCAACTCTTTTAACATTGTTTCTAAACAAGAAAAGCTACGAAGACTACGCCAAATAATACAATCAAATTCTGTTTTTATCTGTTCAACTAGATGACGGGCGATCGCACTTTTTCCCATGCCGCTTATCCCTAAAATAGCAATTATGCGAGATTGTTTTTCTAAGATTAATTGTTTTAGGATATTGAGTTCAGAAGTGCGATTATAAAATGTTGCTAATTCCGGTGCATCTCTTAAATCAATTTGCGGTTTTATGATCGAATATTGTTGATTATCTGTTGATTTAGGTGGGGCGTTTTGTTTAGCTTCTGGGGGTTTTGTTGAGTTTCCACAATAACTAATATTTTCAATTTTAACATCCTTCCAAAAGTAAGAATGACTACTATTATTTAATTGTATTCTTCCAAATGTAGATCGTAAATTAGATTTATTAACAACTTCTCCAACTTCCTCCGATATAACCTGCCATAATTCCGATGCAGCTTTTCTCACATGAGGTTCAGTACAGTTGTATTGGTGAGCAATATCGCCGTATTTCTGACTATCCCAAACCCCCATTAAGATCGCTTCTTGCAGACTACTTAAGTGTTTCCCGGTTTTTTCAAATACCACTTGGTCAGCCCATGTCAGCATTTCATCAAAGTCCATCAGACTTAAATATTACAAATGATTGACAATTATCCCACATTTTCCGATTTTTTGCAACTCTTTCCTACAAAATCCTACTCATTATAAATATTTATCTAATTAAATATTAAAAAATGCCCTACAAAATCCTACTTCTTATCCCTTTATAAAATCATAAAAATGCCTGATAATCAACAGTCATATAGTCCTATAAATTCATAGCTTAGACCCATCAAACTCAGATCATCAAAATCAGGAGAACGTGAAATTATGGTATTAATTCCCAATTCAGCTTTAGGTGTTTTGGTCGGTGATGAATCTTCAGAACTGATCTCGTTAATACCCGGACAATTAGCAGGTTTCCCTCAAGGGGTATTAGTTTTAGGTGGTAATGATACGGTACAAGGTTCAGTTGATGGCGAAGTAATAAACGGCAATCAAGGTATTGATCAAATTTTCGGTGGCGGTGGTAATGATAACCTATTGGGAGGACAAGATGGTGATGTTATTGATGGCGGTGTAGGAGATGATATTCTGTTCGGTAATTTAGGGGCAGATATTATTACGGGTGGAGATGGGAATGATAATCTATTTGGTGGCAAAGATAATGATAATTTGTCAGGTGATTTAGGTAACGATATCCTATCTGGAGATTTCGGAATTGATGCCTTAACAGGAGGTGGAGGAAACGATATTTTTGTATTAGGAATTGGTGGAGGTGGTGCGGATGTAATTACCGATTTTCAAGATGGTGCTGATTTAATGCAATTACCCGCCGGAATTACCTTTAGTAATCTTCGAGTTACAACATCAGGTAATCAAACTGCTATCGCTTTAGCAACCACAGGTGAAGAATTAGTTCGACTAGATACTATTCAACCTGCTGCTATTACCAGTGCTGATTTTGTCGGAGGTTCGTCAACTCCAGTACCCCAAGGAGAACCGGGTAGTAATATTACTACAGCCTTTGATTTAGGAGTGCTTCCTGATGTACTTAGTTATAGTCAGTTTGTCGGCAAAGATGATCCCAATGACTTTTATCGTTTTACCCTCCAGAATAACAGTGATTTTAGTCTGGTTTTGGGAGCCGTTAGTAATGAGACTAAAGTTGATCTGATTAAGGATTTTAACAACAATAATCAGGTTAATAGTGGAGATGGAGATATTTTAGATTATGCTTATGGACGCTCTAGTTCTAATGGAGAAATTAACCGCGCATTAGAAGCCGGTACTTATTACATTCAAGTCTCTAATGATTCAGGAACTAACTATGATTTAAGGTTAGAAGTCGCTTCAAAACCAGCAACAACTCCATCCAACCCAGGAAATACATTAAATACAGCTTTAGACTTGGGTAGCTTGAGTTCAAGTATAAACTTTACAGACTTTGTTGGTAAAAGTGATCCAGTAGATATTTATCGCTTCACTCTTAATCGCAATAGTGATGTAGAACTGATTGTTGGTGCTGTAAATCAAGAGACTAAGCTTGATCTTATTAAAGATTATAACAACAATGGTCAGGTTAATAGTGGAGATGGAGATATTTTAGATTATGCTTATGGACGCTCTAGTTCTAATGGAGAAATTACCAAAGCATTAGAAGCAGGTACTTATTACATCCAAGTTTCTAATGATGCAGCGACTAACTATGATCTTCGAGTGAATGTTTCACCTCGCTAATTTAGTGAAGGTTGGGTGAGTAACAATAAAAAAGATGAGAGTCTTAATCGAAAGTTGAGTAATAATCATGTCCGGTGTAGGGGCGAGGCGCGCCTCGCCCCTACGGGGAATTGAGGATCAGCAATGGTTTCATCAAAGATTAAAACCCCATCAATATAATTCGGGATGATCAAAATTTAAAAGGGAAGATCAATCAGTAATTCACTTTTAATTTTATTTAAAGGCGGATGTTCTGGATCATCTTCCCAACGTAAGGGATTTTCAATAATGTATTTTCTAATTGCATTTAAAGCGGTTTCATCTCGAATAATTTCTTCATAATAATCTCGTTGCCAAATTAATCCTTGACCGGAATTATTACAAATTTTATTAATAGATTTAGACACGGAAGATTTATACCAACCCACAACAGCACCCAAGGATTTTGGAGCAGCACCATGAGGTTGTTGTGTTGATTTTGAAGATATTTCTTGTTCTGATAATGATGTTTGGTGTAGGGGGACGGCGCGCCTCGCCCCTACCGAGGATTGAGGATCGGCAATGATTTCATTAAAGATTAAAATCCCATGAATATGATTAGGCATGATGATAAAATAGTCTAATTCAATATGAGGGAATTTTTCAGCAATTTGTTGCCAGGTATTAAAAGCGATCGCCCCTAAAGAATTAAATCGCATTTCCCTTTGAACAATATCTCCAAATAAACATTGTTTTTCCTTCGTGCAAATCGTAAAAAAATATCCCCCAGGTTGAGTATAATCGTATCCTTTTAAACGAATAGAACGCCGATGATGAATTTGTGGATTATAGGGCATATTTTTTTGATGATAAAAATAGATAATCTACATTCGAGGTTTAAGTTTGAAAGTATTCACACTCGTAGGGGCGAGGCGCGCCTCGCCCCTACACCGGAGGATTGAAGATAATCAAATTATACTATAATTAAATAGATTACCCCCTGAGCTCAAATATAGTCATATTGGAGATGGGTCCGAGGAGAGGTCAGACCCGTTTTTGGAGAAAATCAAACAGCCCTGTCCCGATTCCCTCCAGTGGGTGCTATAGTTTAAAATTGTCTGATGTTAAGTGGCTGTTTATTTTTAAACCCAAATTATGCTACTGATTACCCTATTACTCTATGCTGCCCTTGCTGGTGCTTATTTGTTAGTGCTTCCGGCTGCTTTATATGCTTATATGAATGCTCGCTGGTATGTAGCCAGTTCTTTTGAACGGGCATTTATGTACTTTTTAGTCTTCTTCTTTTTCCCCGGATTAATTCTTCTGGCTCCCTTCTTGAATTTCCGTCCTCAACCTAGAAAAATTGCCACCTAATGCGACGAATTGATGTTATTGCTATTGGAATGCTCGTCTTTTTGACAGGTGGAGCGGTCTACCTAATTTTACAATGGGCGGGTCTGAATAGCGTTGATGCTGGCATCTGGAGTCAAACTGTTTTAGTAGGTGGTTTATTTATTTGGTTACTCACTTATTTATTCCGGGTGGGAAGTCGAAATATGACCTATAACCAACAACTGAAAAACTACGAAGATGCCGTTTTTCAAAAACGACTGGAAGAAATGACTCCAGAAGAAATTGCTCAATTGCAAGCGGAAGTTGAAGCAGAAAAAAATAATTAAACTTTTACTTTTTTCTGCTTAATTATTGGATAATAAGTTAGTCTATTTGAGTTTAATTTTAATGATTTCTGTTTCTCAATGCTTTGAATCTTTAAGAACTTCGGACAAAAAAAACTGTGCTTTAATTCCTTTTATTACCGCCGGTGATCCGAACTTAGAAACAACGGCAAAAGCCTTACAAATTCTGGATCAAAATGGGGCTGATTTGATTGAGTTGGGGGTTCCCTATTCTGATCCCTTGGCAGATGGCCCGATAATTCAAGCCGCGGCAACTCGCGCTCTGCAAAGGGGGACTCGTTTAGATCAAGTATTAGAAATGGTGGCAACGGTTAGCCCAACGCTGAAAGCCCCAATTATTTTATTTACTTACTATAATCCCATTTTACATCGAGGGATTAAACCCTTTTTAGAACAGATTTATCAAGCCGGGGCTAGGGGTTTAGTTGTCCCCGATTTACCCTTGGAAGAAGCGGAAACTTTATTGGAGCCCGCCCGTCAAATTGGCATAGAAGTGACTTTGTTAGTGGCGCCAACCAGTCCTAAAGAGCGGATTGAGTTAATCGCTCGTAAATCTCAGGGGTTCATTTATTTGGTTAGTGTTACCGGGGTGACGGGGATGCGTTCCCAAGTCCAAACCCGGGTTGAAGATATGCTCAAGGAAATGCGAGGTCTAACGGATAAACCCATTGGGGTTGGGTTCGGGATTTCTGAGCCCGAACAAGCTACCCAAATGCGAGACTGGGGTGCAGATGCGGTGATTGTCGGGAGTGCTTTCGTTAAACGATTAGCCGAAGGAACACCGGAACATGGTTTAGCAGATATTGGTCAGTTTTGTCAATCCCTAAAATCGGCAATTCAACATTAAAATACAGGACTTGCAATGCAAGTCCCAAGTTCTGGTATCAAATGTAACCATTTCCGTATTTTTTTCAGAATGATGTAGCCTGTTCAACAATTTTTGTGTATAATTCTTTTAGTTGGGTGTGTTTATGATCAATTCACACTCGGGTATATTTGATCTTTAAGAATTCAAGAGTGGGAACACCCGCACTCGGTTGTTTTTTTGGGTTTCATTGAAAGAAAGCAAGAACGCTGGAGGTATGGTGCTCCCATAAACACATTACCTCCAGCTCCTTGAAACCCTCGTAATGTGCCTTTCTGTTTATTATTATTGCAACGTTGCCAACCGATTGCAAGAGGTCTTTTGCAATCACCCACTTTTAAGGTTAAATGGGTCTATAAGTCTCTTGGTAAGCGGGTTGTTGGGCTTTAGCCCTTAAGAAACGAAAAGACGCGGCCATCAGGAATAGTTCTTGATGACCGCGTTATTTAAGGAAAAACAGAGCAAACCTAACTGTATTGCTGACCCGAATTTTTTTCCGGTTCTAAATTGAATAGGGTTTGTAGGGTTTGCATGGCGCGACGTCGGGCTTCTATGTCCTGTTGGGCGCGCAGTTGTACCATGGGGTCGTGAAGGATTTTATTAACAATTCCCCGGGTTAGGGCTTCAATCACTTCTTGATGTTTGTCAGCGAATTCTGAACCTAAGCGAGATAGGGCTTTTTCTAATTCCTGTTCTCGAATGGTTTCAATTTTATCGCGTAAACAGTTAATTACGGGGACGGTTTCTAAGCTGCGCCACCAGACCTCAAAGGCTTGAACTTCTTCTTCTAATAGAACTTCGGCTTCCTGTGCCATTTTCCGACGACTTTCATGATTTTGAGCTACAACTGCTTTTAAATCATCGACGTTATAGGCTTGAACATTAGATAATTCTGTGACATCCGTAGCGATATTTCGAGGTACAGAAATATCCACTAACATTAGGGGTTGAGATGGGGTTAAAATCGTTTCTAATTTAGCCCGGTCTATAATGGGTTCGGTGGCGGAGGTACTGGTAAATACAATATCAGAATTAGCGATGACAGACATCATTTCCGACATGGTATAAATCCGTAAATCAGCATCGGGAAATTGATTTGCTAATTCTTTCGCCCGTCCTAACGTCCGATTTAAAATGGCAATTTGGTTCGCACCTTTAGAGATTAAATGCTGAACCAATAGGCGAGACATTTTGCCAGCCCCTAAAATAGCAACTCGATAATTACTTAAGTTGTGGACTTTCATCTGAACTAATTCGACCGCAGCCGAACTAATAGAAACGGCTCCTGTGCCAATACTGGTCTCGGTTCTCACCCGTTTTCCGGCGGTTAATGCTTGGGTAAATAAACGGTTCAGAATGCGACTAATCCCTTTATGTTGTTGGCTTAATTTATGGGTTTGTTTAACCTGGGATAAAATTTGTCCTTCCCCTAGAACTAAACTATCTAACCCGGCGGCGACTCGCATTAAGTGCATGATGGCATCATCATGAATTAGGGTAAATAAATGGGGGCGTAGTTGTTGTAAAGGTAATTTACTTTTTTCTGATAAAAATTGGGTAACTTCCCGAATTCCTGGTTGAGTTTCTGTTGTTACTAAATAAATTTCTAAGCGGTTACAGGTGCTAAGAATCGCAACTTCTTCCAGATGGGGATAACTTAATAAATGAGCGATCGCAGCTTCTAATTTAGGTTCGGGAATACTTAATTTTTCACGAACTTCAACGGGTGCGGTCTTGTGACTTAGACCTACAACAGCAATATTCATACAACAGTTGTTATAAATAGGGGTTAAAAAATTAGTAATCAGTAATCAGTAATCAGTAATCAGTAATCAGTAAATTGCTAATAGTTTTCAATTGTTAACTAAGAACCAAAAACCAAGAACCAAAAACTGATTACTGACTCCTTAAACCTTAGTGCAACTGAATATTTTTGGGTTGGCCAAACATATGAACAGTATCGACAAAACGAGCAGTTTTAGACTGAGAAGAAATTACCAAACTTTGAGTCCGAGCGCCACCACTAAAGAAGCGAACTCCTTCCATCAAAGTCCCCGGTGTAATTCCACAAGCCGCAAATAACACGGTTTCACCGGAGGCCAATTCATCGGAATTATAGACTTTATCAGCATCATTAATTCCCATTTCTTTGAGGCGATTCAGATTTCCTTCTCTGCTTTCCCCAATTAATCCGGTTTTCACCACTTCTGGATCATAGATTAACTGACCTTGGAAGTGACCACCTAAAGCCCGCATAGCTGCGGCTGAAATCACCCCTTCTGGTGCGGCCCCAATGCCCATGAGTGCGTGAATATTGGTTCCCGAAAAGGCACAGGAAATCGCAGCCGAAACGTCACCATCACTGATCAAACGGACACGGGCACCCGCCTTGCGAATTTCTTCGATCAGGTCTTTATGGCGGGGACGATCCATGACCACCACCACTAAGTCCTCAATGGCGCGGTTCATGCAGTCGGAGAGAATTTTCAGGTTTTCGGTGGCAGATTTGTTAATATCAACGTGATCCTTAGCCACGGCCGGGGCTGCTAATTTCTTCATGTAGAAATCAGGAGCCGCAAATAGACCGCCTTTTTCAGAAATTGCTAACACAGCCATGGAGCCATTTTGACCATAGGCGACTAAGTTAGTTCCTTCGCAGGGGTCAACGGCGATATCAATTTCGAGCAGTTCGTTGGGGTTACAGAATTTAGCTGCATCTTCCTGGGTACAGATCCCGACTTCCTCACCAATATAAAGCATGGGGGCTTCGTCTCTTTCCCCTTCCCCAATTACGATCCGTCCTCTCATGTGAATTTGGTTCATGCGTTTACGCATGGCTTCCACGGCCACATGGTCGGCTTCATTTTTGTCGCCTTTCCCCATTAAACGAGCCGAAGCGATCGCAGCTTGCTCGACCACTTCAATAATCTCTAATGCAATAACATTATCCACAGAATTTTTTCCTATCAAGAACTGAGATTGCCGAATTATTAGACACTCCCAGTGTTTTAGTCTATCAGAGGGCGGATGCGGTTTTCATTTGGGGGAGTTGAGTTTTTGTTAATTTTTACTGCGACTCAGGGGAGTCAGCATCTATTAAACGTCCTATAGATTAAAAAATCGCTTCTGTCAACCAACAGGCTTCTAAATCCCGAATTGCCAATTTGTCCTCAGCCTGATTAATCAAACCTTCTCCCCGTAAGGCTCCGGTATTAGCCCCCGGACAAATATAGTTGAGGGTATCGCAATTAAAGCGATCCCAGATTAAGCGAATACGAGGTCAAGTTTTGGCCGGGGGCGGGGGAATCGCTGCACCTGGGAGATTGGACAATAAATTAAAACTTACCCACCGGGCCCGATCAACCGGGTTTTTTAGAGAATATGTGGGTCACAACCCAGTATTTTCGCCAAAAAAACCCGGTTTCTTTGGTTGGGTGCGTAAGTCCTGTAAATAGATGACACCCGGTGAACAATACCCCCATGCCCACTAAAATAAAGGCAGGATGAACCCGGGCCATGCCCAGGTGTCCAAAAAAACGAACTCTGGGAAATCAATTTTAACTCAGTCTCAAAAGGGGTTAGGTTAAACTCAGGTAGTAAGTAATCTTCTGGTTATTAGATTAATTTTTAGGATGCAATTGTCGATTTTAACTGAATTAAAACTACCAATGATCATGTTATTTTGGTTACTAATTTTAGGGTTAATCACCTACGGGCTTCTACAAAGGGGTGTAGCTCAAATTACCCAGACTCCGGTTTGGTTGCTGTGGTTGGTGATGATGACTCCGGCGTTCATTTGGGCGACTTGGATTTGGATCTATGATCAAAAACTAATTCCCGCCGGGTTAGTGATTATTCCCTTTATTGTTTGTCCCTGTTTATATTGGTTTTTGGTGCAGTGGGGGCGTCTTCCTCCGCCATCACCGGAATCAGATATTGCTACTCCCACAAACTCGATGCTTCCCCTGGAAAAACCCAGTTTACCCCGCCCTTTGGATCAACAGGAAGAAGACATTCTTCGTACTTGTTTTCCTTGGACAGTGTTTCCCTTACATAATATTGAATATCGCTTACAAGCAGTGATTTGTCGGGGTCAGTTACGGTCTAATCCTGATCGGGCTTATCAAACGATTCGAGATAATATTAATGCAAAATTTAGCGATCGCTTTTTAATTGCATTTCAACAGGATCTTCAAGATAAACCGTTTTTTGCTTTAGTCCCTAATCCCGATCAGGAAAAAGCTGATCCGGTTGAAGCAAATCCCTTAACTCGTCCTATTTTGGCTTTATCTTTATTTTTAATTACTTTCTTTACCACAACAACTGCGGGTGTTGAAATTGTAGATATTCCCCTGAATGCTTGGCAAGATAAACCCAGTTTATTATGGGCAGGATTACCCTATAGTATGGCTTTAATGGCGATTCTGAGTATTCATATATCGGCTCATTATTTGATGGCTCGCCGGTATAAAATTAAGGCGACTTTACCTTATTTTATTCCGATTCCTTTTTGGTTAGGAACTTTGGGTGCTTTTATTCAGATCCGATCGCCTTTTCCCCATCGCCAAGCCCTATTTGATATTAGCATTGTTAGAGTTTTAGCTGGATTTATCATCAGCTTACCCCTACTAATTTGGGGGTTAAGTCAGTCAACGGTTGTTGCCTTTGATCCGAACACTTCAGGATTTTTAAATTTTGAATCCTTGCATCCTAGTTTTTCATTTTTGTTAACATTATTAAGTAAGTTAATATTAGGTGCGGGCTTAACTTCTGAAAACGCAATCCATTTACATCCGGTGGCGATCGCTGGATATTTAGGATTAATGATCACAGCATTTAATTTAATCCCCATCGGACAATTAGATGGCGGTCATATTGTCCATGCTATGTTGGGTCAAAAAACCAGTCTAATTATCGGTCAAGTGGCGCGATTTTTAATCTTAATTTTAGCATTAATTCACAGTGAATTTATCATCTTAGCCCTATTATTATTCTTTTTTCCTTTACAAGATGAACTTCCATTAAATGATGTCAGTGAACTTAATAACATTCGAGATGTTATTGGGTTATCAACCTTGGGATTATTATTGTTAATTATACTCCCGATGCCTGCGGTTGTTGCTCAATGGTTGAATTATTAAGTAAATAATGGGGATCACGGATTTAAGAGGATTTCACGGATTTCACAGATTTTAACCCATTACCCATTACCCTGTTACTGAGCGAAGTCGAAGTATTACCCATTACCTATTACCTATTACCTATTACCTATTACCCATTACCTATTTTAAAGATTATCTCAGAAATGCCCTCGAAGCTGGATAATAGAACAGGGATTGAAATTTTGCTTGTCTTTGATTAGCGGGTTCGGGGGCTTCATCCCATAAACTTTCATAGAAAAAGAACGAAAACCCTAAGCCATTTTGACGCGCTGCTTGTATCTTAGCTTGAATTTGTTGCATCCCTATGGGCCGATTTCTTAAACCCGTTAGAATTCCTACCCCCGTCGGAATTTTGGCTCGCGCCTCTTGAATTTCTGGCTTAACTAATTCTCTGACAAAACTTGGTAAATCGGGGCGATAAATCTGTACAATTAACTCATCAACTAGATTTTTTTTCACCCAACCAACCCAATCCTGAAGATGACTATTATAAGCGGTATGATAGGGATTAGGAGCAACGGAAAAAATCGCTTTAGGGTTTTTCGCTTTTACGGTTTTATTCAATTTTTCCACAAATTCTGTGATTTTATTCGCACGCCAACGCACCCAAGCAGGATCTTTAGGATCTTTAGGGGGAAGTGTTTTTGTTTGTTCCTGATACAACTTAACTGTATAGGGATCATAACCAAATTCAATCGGTAAACTCAAATGATCATCAAATTGAATACCATCTCCTTGATATTGGGTCATAACTTCCAAAACTAAATTAGTAATTAATTGTTGGACTTCTGGATGAAAAGGATTTAACCAAACTACCTCTCCGGCGGCGCCTTCCCAGGTTTGAATTCCATCTTGGCGGCTGGTTAACCACTGGGGATGATTTAAAGCTAATTCTGAAGACGGCGAGGTCATAAATCCAAATTCAAACCAAGGAATTACTAATAACCCTTTTTGATGACTTAAATTAATTAAATCCGCTAAAATATCCTGTCCCTGTAAACCCCGGCGAATAAAGGGCTGAAATCCTCCCGCTTGAGCTACTCCACTGGGATAAAACACATAACCCGAATTCCAAACCACCGGATAAATTGTATTAAAATTGAGTCGTGCTAGTTGATTAACTGCTTCCTGTAATTTAGCATGATCTCTAACAATATCTGTATCATTTGTTGTTACCCAAACCCCTCGAATTTCTGGAAAGATTTTGGGAGTATTCGCTATACCAGGATAGGCGGATAATAAAACTATTAACCCTAGACCCAAAATCATCAGAGCAATGGATTTTAGGATTTGTTTGGTGCTTTTTGAAAGACCATATCGCCACGAACTTTTCGCCATGAAACCCAAATATATAAGTTAAGAACAAAAATCAGTAATTGAGCAGAGCATCCTGTATTTTTAGAATATTTTAATAATTTACCAAATTTTGCCCACTTTCTAACCTTGAATCTCAATTTCAGAGTAGACTCACGGTTTGAGAGGGGATAAAGTCGGGAAAAACTCGACCCATCTGCTGAGAATTGAGTTTAAACTGACTCGCTAAAATCTGAGTAATTGCCTCTCTAAAATCCGTTGTCACCTTTAAATCCCGTTGTTCAAATAACTCCGATTTAGCTAAACCGGGCCATTTTCCATAAACTTTTCCTCCTTGGATCGCCCCGCCCAAGAGCCACATCACATTCCCATAGCCGTGATCCGTCCCCCCATTACCATTTTCTCGAACCGTGCGACCGAATTCCGACATCACCACAATTGTTGTATCTGCATAAACATCCCCCAACCGTTCCACTAACGCCATTAAGCCCTCTGATAAAAAAGCTAACCGATTCGCTAAAAGTCCAGTAGATCCCCCCTGACCAACGTGGGTATCCCAGCCTCCCAGATTCATGAAGGCCAGTTGAATACTCGGATCTCGGACTAACAAACTCGCCAATTGTCGAGCTTCCCCCGCAAATCCCTTGGGTAAGGGTGCTCCCTGGTTGGCGGCTTGCATTTCCGCGTCTAATTCCTTCAGGAGTTGTTCCCGGGCAGTTCTCCCTTCTCGGTAGGCTAAACTGAGGGCATCGTTACTCGCATATAGTTGATCAAAGGCGGCTTTAACCTGATCTCTATCAATGGGGAGTTCCCGGGTACTATTGGAATTGAGGGTAATATTGGCTACGGATTGGGAACCGGATAAAATACGGGGTATCACCGTCCCCACGCTAACAGCCTCAACGGGAGTCTGTCCGGGCAAAACACCCAATAAACGGTTCATCCAGCCATCAGAGGTTTTCTGATTATTCGAGGTTCCGGTTTCCATCTGGTCTTGGGCTTCAAAGTGGGAACGGTTGGAAATCGGAGAACCAACTGCCTGAACAAAGGCTAAACTACTTTGTTCCCAAAGAGGTATTAGGTGGGATAAAGACGGATGAACCCCAAAAAACCCATCTAAATCTAAGGCTCCTTTTTCGGTTCCGGGTTTGGGAATGGCAATTACCGGACGGGCGGCATAATATCGGGGTTCAGAGTATGGAACTACCACATTTAAACCATCAATTCCACCTCGGAGAAATACTACAATCAAGCGTTTTGAGCCGGGGGAAGCCGCTAGACTTTTAGCGATCCATCCGTGAGTGCCTAAAGTTGCGATCGCTGATGTACCTGAAATTCCTACAAATTTTAAAAATTGCCGTCTATCCATTGTGTTAACCTAATTGCTAAAACTAAAAATAGGGATACATCTTGTTAACTGAGTCGAAAGAATGATTTAATATTAAGGGTTATTTAGTATTCCTATAGGTTAACATAAAACCGGAACCTGAAGAGGAGAAGTTAAACATGATTTTAAAACGCGGTGAGTCCGGAGCTAAAGTTCGAGAAATTCAAGGTCAGTTAGAACAATTAGGCTATAATATTGGTCGGTTGGGAATGCCTTTTGATCAGAATTTAGAAACTATTGTTAAAGCCTTTCAAGAGGAAATGGAATTACCAATTGATGGGGTAATTGGGGATGCCACTCACCTCAAAATTAAACAAGCAATAGCAGCGATTAAAAGTTATAATCCCATTCAATCTCAACAGTCTCCTATTCCTAATGAATTAGGGGATTTTATTAATGGAAATTGGCAACAATGGCAAGTAATTTCTGCTAAAAAATTAAATGCTCGTAGCGGCCCAGGATTTAATTATAATATTGATACGAGTTTTCCTACGGGTACGGTATTAATCCGCCATCCTGAGTACCGTTATCCGATTAAATTTGATCAAGTCGGTAAACCTTGGTTAGTGGTTTCCTATCAAGGCGGGGCGTTTTTTGTTAGGGCTAATCAACGCTTTATTGAACCTGTTGTTTAATTCAGATTAGCAATATTAATTTTAAATTAAAAGCAGTTTTACTATCACCGATGATAGAAATGTTCATTCAAAAAACGTAGTCAGTTAAGACTTAGGCTGGACAGCTATCTTGAAGTTAGAGGCACGAAGCCCCGTTACTTCAGTGCGGGGTGCTGACATTATATCATCTAAAATTAAAGGTTTTAGTTAATTTCTCCAACATCTCGTAGCACGGCTTCAATAATACTAGAGCGGATATAAATTCCATTATTACGCAACTGCTCAATATATCCTTTCATTTCAGCTATTAATCCTGCTTTTTTAGCGCGACGTAAAATTCCCAACGTCCCAATACGAGGAATGCCTAAACGTTCAGCAATTCGCCTTGCTTGAGCATCATCTAGTAAAACAATAGGATTCGGAGTAGATTTAGCTAAGGCAATAGCTTCTGCTTCTCCGGGATCTACTAATATTAATAATGGCTCTAACAGCATCGGTAATGGTGCTTCTATTTCCAGCCATTTCACCTGACTAACTGCCTCGGCTCCCGGTAAGCCTAACCCTTGAACTGTGACTTCATTCCAAACAGCAGGGGGAAGCAAAACTCGCTGATACAACCGGGGCAAAAGTTCTAGTTGTTCGATAATAGCTAGGGATATCAAAGGACTACTATCGGCAATAATAATCTGATTAATCATCCCGTAATTCGTCAGCGATTTGGTCATCATCTAGGTTGATTACCGGAACTTGTAATCGTCCGATTTCGTACATAAATTGCAGTTTATTCATTCGACAAAATTCGGCGGCTTTTCCGAGAGATAGTCGCCGTAACTCAAATAGCTTTACTGCCAGCAAAAAGAGCAATTCAGCTTCTAAGCCTTCGGGAGATTTACCAGAAGTAATGAGCAAATCATCGGGATAGGGAAGGGACAGATTGGGCATGGTCGTATTGGGATTTAATAACTGTCAATAATCAGCTAAAATGGTCGATCTTGCTCCTTTATAATTCAAGTTAATTGCACCTCAAAACTATTAAAAAAGAGCAATAATGATGTTGGTATCCAACAAGTATCTACCACTCATTAATATCTACCCTTTCACAATCTTGCTCAATAGCTTGACGCATAAATTCAAGGTCATCAAGAGGAATAGAGCCAGCAAAACAGAGCAATTTCTGCCCTGTCGTCCCTCGAACTTCTGTTTTTTTTACTAATGTTCGTGCAAATTCGAGTACCTGCCATTGCAAATCCTCTGGCATAACTTTTAGTTGTTCAACAACTTCATCGATGATAGAAATGTTCATCTTGTGTTCCTCCTTTCTACCATTCTACACTGTTAAGCTGTTGTGCATTTAAACTGTATATTCCAGCGAGCGAGGACGCTCGCACTGCATAAGATTCAAGATTTCTGCATGACTAATTTAGATGCTGAACAGCTTACCTTATGTTCGTATCACCTTAGTTCTCTGACCAACAATATCCTTTTTCTCCTGTTCCATCACCAACCCATTCTAGCGGTCTATCAAATTCTTTTACATAAAAAATGATTCTGCCTCCGTCACCGTCATAGTGTTCCCAACGTTCAATTATTCCTTGTTTGTATTTTCTTGAACTTGTAGCGGTGTTAAGCGGTTAGTAACAGTGGTAATTTCTCCTTGAATTGTGGTGATTTTCCACTCTATTTGCAGATTAACAAAATTTTTTATGTAAAAATTTTAATATCAGTGATCAACTTATTTTCCTAAAAATTACTCTTAATATGTTCTTTAAAAATAGAATTTAGCTGAAATTTTGCTGGCGCTTTTCTGGGGAATTTTTCTACTAAACCGCGTCTGGTTAAAGATTGTAGAATGTGCAGAAATTTAGCTTGAGATACTTCCATATTAGCAGGTTTTTGGGAAATATCTATCGGTTCATATTGATGGGCTAACCAGTTGATCACATTTTTTTCTAATTCTGATAACCGCTCTAACTGCGATTCTAAATATAATTCTATATCACCTAAAAATAAGTCATTTTCATCTGTCATAAAAAGGGAAACTCTCCCGTTAAATAACTCTATAATTGTTGAAGAAATAATATTTAACCAAGCTGGATGACTTTGATATAGTGTTATTAATTCATCCCATTTTTCCTCATTTTGTAAATCTTTTTGTCTCAAGATTTCTTTGGCTTCTTCTCCTAATCCTTGCAGATGTAATGTTTTTGTGTGTTGATTTTCCTTTTCTAAAGCCTCTATTTCTCCAGGTTTTTCCCAACTAATTAAAATTAAACAACTTTGATGAGATAAGGTAGCAATTTGCTGAAAAAATTTACGATAATCTTTATATTCTGTTAAATACTGACCCGCGAAGTTACCAGTTTTAAAAATATTCTGCACGTCATCAAGGATTACTAAACAACGAGATGAGCGAAAATAATCTATTATTTCTGGTAATGGAGTTGCCTGGGATTGAGAAAAAAACTGTTTAAGTTCATCTTTAAGGTTGATCAGTTTAGGCAAATGCTCAAGACTGCGATAAATAATATAATCAAATTGTGTGTTAATTTCTGAGATTAATTTCAGGGTTAAAGCCGTTTTTCCTATGCCACTCAATCCATAAATTGTGATTAATCTAGTCTGATTTTCTAAAATCCATTCTTTAAGAGTAGAAGTTTCTGAATTACGCCCGTAATTATAGTTCAATTCTGGTGCTTTTGTTAGCTCAATTACTGGGGATTTATTTTCGTCTTGGGGAGAGCGCGTTTCTATATCCTCTAAAGATTGGGAATTTTCCCTGCAAATATTAACATGACTATTACTAATATTATTACTATTGATCTGTGGATAGTTGACAAAATTGTAGATAGTAGATCCAGCTTTATTTTCTAAAATAGAACGAACATTCTTTTGTTCAATCTCTTCTGAAAAAACATCGGAGAGAAGTTTCCATAATTTTGCTCCCTCTCTTTTAATGTGATCATAACTATAACCATTATTTCCCGCTATTTTCTGAAATTTTTGACGTTGTAAAACACTTTCTAATATAGATTTTTGTAAAGAATCAAGATGTTGTCCTGTTTTCGCGAATACCTGTTCATCAGTCCATTTTGACAATTCTTGAATGTCCATATATTCTTAGCCTCACTCAATCTTTTTAGTTTAGCCACTAAAACCCACTGTTTGCCACTAAAAGTTAAGTTTTGTAAAAGGTTACTAAAGATTAGCACCCAATGACACTATATCACACCAAATCCCACTATATCAATTTGGCTATAAGATGCCACTCCAGTCTAAAAATTAGAAAGTAAAATGTGAGATATTAAGTGAACAAGCATGAATTTGTTTGTTTGCTTGAGTAGTCATTATGATACCGCATTTTGCGGTGGAATTATCAAAGGATTATTCTTGGGAGGTTTTCTCATGGCTGAATCATCTGAATCATACGGTAAAGAAGTGGCGAAAGACATAGGAAAGACAGCCGCTAGATCCGTCACCCAAGCAGTGGTAGGCTCGGTTGTAGTCGGATTGATTGGGTTTGTCGTAACAGGTGGTAATCCGGGAGGGGCTGTCGCTGGTGCTAAGATAGGTGCTGGGCTTGGGGCTGGATTCGGCGAAGACGGAGGATTTTCTTCTTAATGAATTGTAAAGTGGGTAAAATGGCTAAAAATCTTATTCAAAAATCCGATAAGATTAATTCCGTTTTACCCATTTTGTATTTCTTGTTCAATTAAACATAGAGAGCCAGAAATCGGATGTGCAAATAATTTTGTGTAGGTACTTAATGCTAATCCCAATAATTTGATTTATATGAGTATTTAACACATCAATTATCGGCAATAATAATCTGATTAATCATCATCCTGGGTTTAGGAATAAAGGGGGGAAATCCTCCATAAAAGCATTCCAAGGCGGGAGCCTTGGAACGAGGTTTTAGGCAGCTTTTCCCGGGTAAATCGTGCGTTCTCCTTTAGGAATAGAAATCCAACCTAATTCCTGTAAACGATTGGTTAAATTAGAAATACTCACCCCCAACTCATCTTTGATGGTATAAAGGTGTTGCCAATTGGTTAAATCTCGACCGACTCGTTTGGCTTCTAAAATCGGGCGAGGCATTAATAAACAACTGGCAAAATATTGAGCTTGCCATTCAATAGATGCTAAACGGGCATCTTCAATTGTAGCTCGACAAACAAAGGGTTCATCTAATAGATTGTCCGAAGTTTCTGATCCTCCAGACTCCAATTGATCATGATTAATATGTAATACCCAATGGCCGATTTCATGGGCAATAGTAGACTCAATAAAACCCTTGGGTTTCTCTTGAATTTCTTCGTTAATTTCGATTAGTCTTTCTGTGGGCAAAATTCGAGCCGCGATCGCTCCCTGGTCATCGGGCTGAATGCAATCCCAAACCACCCCTAAATCGAGGAAATCTGCCACCAAAGAAGCCTCAAACGGCCACTCTGGGGCAAAATTGGGTGTGGCTTGCATCCGTCGCAAAATCTCATTTGCCCGACGCTCAATCGACTCTCGACGATAAAAGCGATAGGGTTTCAGGATACTCACTTATTCAACCTCCCGCGCCGCCTCAAAAATTTGCTGGGCAAAGTTAGGATTTTCTTGCATCCGGCGGAATAGTGCCGTCATACTTTTGTTATTTTCTTTGAGAAATTTCTCGTAATGCTGAGGTATTCGCCCTGCTAAAAATATCAATTCCTCCTCATCTAAACCCAAATTCCTCGCCAAACCCCTAATTACATCTTCTTTAGGAGAGTAGTCGGCGCGATCATTCTCTAGCTTAGATAAATAGGTGAAATCCACCTCCAGCAACGCTGCTAACTGGCGCTGTGAGTAGAATTTCTCTTTCCGCGCCTGACGAATTAGCTTTCCAAAGGTTTGTTCCATAGTACATTCCTCCCGATTCCCATAATAGGCTGGTTTGAATAAAATTTCAACCCACTACCACCAGTCTACTGCTTACGAGTCACCAAGGGGTAGAGATGGGGAAATCGGGATCAAAAAAATTTTCCCTCCGGCACTTGACGATTAAATCAACATTGATTAAGATAGGGGGAGTTGAATAAAAGTTCAATACCCAAAAGCGGTTTAGGGCTTTTGTTGTAAAGGTCTGATAATTCAACCTGAATTGAGTGATTAAAACACCCGATTAATTGAGGATTGAGGTTTTAGCAAAAAACCCAAAATCCATACCGGAGGAAAATGTTATGCTCAGAACTTGGACAGATACCCACTACAAATTAGAAGACGAGGATTGGCTTTATATTGCCATCCATGAAGAACAAAGTTCTGCATCCTTAGTCTGTCCAGGTTATGCCCGGGATGGGGAAGGATTTAGTATTCATTTTACCACCGCCCATACCCATTTGTTAGAGCATTTATTGGGGGTTTTAAACATTCTTAAAGCTGAACAACATCCCTTATATACCTATCCCGAACCGGAAAAACAATCCCATTTAATTCGATAGGATATTTTCCAAATTAATTAAAATTGAGGCGAGAAAATAGAGTTCCTCTCAACTCGCCTGGTTCGGGAAACTTAGTGCAAAAATTACGAATTATCAAGGAAAATAAAATGACTAAAACCTTAGAAAAAGCCACGTTTACCGTCTTTGGTGCTAAACCGAAAGAAGCCTTATTAGTTCCTGAAATTCCAATTGCTGTTCGTAATAATTGTCAGGCGGGACAGTGGACAATTGGAGACACGGATTATGGTTCTAAATGTTCTATGACTATCTTAAAATTTAGCAAATTTTTTGGCAGTTTAGGACAAACAGAACACACTTTATGGGGACAAATTTGGTTCGTTGCAGAATCAGGAGAATTGCCAAAAGGTGTGGTGATGGTGACTTATTTAAAATCCCGGGGATTGAGTGATTTTAACCGTTTAGTGGCTTCAGTTCAAGCCCGAGGAGTGGAACCCGCAACGGGAATTTTTATGCCGGAATTTACTAAACATTCCGGGCAGAAACCCGATGAAAATGGAGTGGTAAAACCGATTAATTATTATAGTTTAAAATGGTCTTGGCAGGAACGCACGGACTGGTCGATTGTGGAACAAGCGGCGGCGGTTTTATCCGATCCTAGTAATTTATCACGGATGATTGATTTAGAAGGAACTCGAAAAATGGTCTGTTTAGATAATTTACCCCCCCATGAAATTGCCTGTTTAATGGCGGCTTATGCGAAGGGAGAAGAACATTCTGAATTGATGTTAAATTCTGCGCAAGAGGTGGCATTACCTCCGGCTTTAGATCCGGTTTCGGTGTAAGTTATTTAAGGCGGGTGAATATCTGGGTATTTTCCCGCCTGCTATTTTTTCGTTCTAGGAAAATATGAAAAAAACGATTCACTTAAAACCCGGTGATCTGGTTGAACATAAATTCATCCAAAACCGTGAATTAACCTATCAAGTCCGTCAAGATACGATGCACGATTTGGAAAATATCGGGGAAGATATTAAGCATTTATCCTTAGTAATTCAATCGATTCAGCGCAATTATCAGGTGTTGTTAGACCAAAATCAACAATTGCAAAGTTTATTGCTAAACTTAGTTAAAAATTGCTATTGTTGGGAAGGGAATCGTTGTCATAATTGTCAAAAGATTCTACAAGCGATCGTTAAAAATCCTACCGATCTTGATCCAGTATATACTGAAAAATATCAAGATATTGTGACTCAACTGCGAAAACAAAATTAATGTTTAACGGAATATCCACCCGTTGGTTATTTATCTAATTGATGTTATAAATGGAGAAACTAATCATGACCCATTCCCCTTTTGTCCCTACTAGCAAAACCCAACTTTTAGCCGCCTTTCAACAAATTTTAGCTGAACAAAAACGGATTGAGTCAAAAGTTGCCACCAAGGAACAGGAAGCGGAGCAAGAAAAGGGCAAACAAATTTTAGAAACCGCGGCGACTTATACCGTCGATAGTATTGTTAAGGGGTTGGCGGATTTACAATTAGATTTTGGCTCTATTATCATAGAATTAACGGAAAAATTACGAACGGAATCAATAAAATTAGAGGAATTAAAGCGAGGAATTGAAGTTGAAAATCAGCATTTTAAGGAAATTTATAAAATTCGGATTGTGGCTGATGCTTTACATATTTTAACCCAAGAACATCAGGAAAAGTTAAGTTTATTGGAACAGAATGCCACCCTGGGTCAAGAAGTTTTGCAAAAAGATATTACTACAAAACGCAAAATTTGGGAAAAAGAACAGCAGGAATTTGATACTACGGTTGAGGAAGAAACCGAACGTTTAACCCGCATTCGTGAACAAGGGGAAGCTGATTATAATTATGAGTTAGAACGAACTCGAAGAATTGAAACCGATGAATATGAAGATGTTAGACGGAAGTTAGAACGGGAGTTATTAGAATTAAACCAAGAAAAAGATAAAAATTGGACGGAAAGAGAACGGGTTTTAACTACAAATCAAGTGGAATTTGAAGCCAATCAACAACAAGTTGCTGGATATGAAGAACAACTAAAACAAGCCCATGATCAGGCGAAGGAAGAAGCGATTCAAGAAGCCACAAGGGAGGCGAAAGTTAGATCAGATTTATTAGCTAAAGAATGGGAATCTAATAAACAGGGTTATGAGTTACAAGTTCAGTCTTTGGAGCAAACAATTCAACGACAAAATGAACAAATCACCCAAATCACAACTCAGTTACAAGAAACATTGAAACAAGCTCAGGATCTGGCAATGCGGGCTTTTTCTAGTTCAACCAGTTCTAATAGTGGGACTAAATAAACCCTAGAAATTAGCTGATTTTAGTTCTTAACCATACCCAAAATCAAGGAAAACAAAATGACTAAAAAAGTAAGCGATCGCAATACTAAAGCCGAACTTTTGGAAGCCTATCAAGAGTTAGCTCAAGAAAAAAATGATTTAGAAACCCAGATTAAACAACTAAGTTCTACTCCCAAAGAAGTTAAACCCATTAGTGAAGAAAAGATTAAACCCATGACCCCTACACCCGTTGTCCAAAAACCCAAAATGCAGCAAACTATTGATCAATTATTACTATTACAATCTGGGTTTGGGAGTGCAATTAATGAATTATCAGAACAACTAACATCTGAAGCGATAAAACTAGGAGAATTACGTCATAATGTTACCCAGGAATTACAACAATTAGAAGAATTACATGATTTAGAAACCGTTGCAGATGATACTTTAGAAACCTTAGTTCAACGCTATGAAACCAGTGCAAAAACCTTTGATCAGGAGTTAAGTCTACGACGAGAAACCTTAGAACAGGAATTTCAAGAACAACAAAAAGCATGGCAAAAAGAACAGGAAGAATATCAACGGACAATTAAAGAACGCAATGAAACTTATAAAAAATCGCGATCGCGGGATCAAGAAACCTATGATTATCAATTAAAATTACAACGAGATATTGATAATGACACCTATTCACAAACCCAGAAAACCTTGTATAAACAGCTTGAGAATTTACAAAAAGAACAGGAAAAACAATGGGAAGAACGGGAAAAAACTATTGCCCAACGGGAAAAACTGTATGCAGAAGTAAAAGCAAAAGTAGAAGAATTTCCTCAAAAACTGGAAGACAATATCAAACGTGGGAAAGACCTGGGGCGGAATATTGGCAATTATCAAGCCAAAATTAAATCGGATTTACTCGCCAAGGAAGTAGAAGGTCAGAAACAATATTATGAACTGCGGGTTAAGTCCTTAATGGAAACCATCCAAAGTCAAGATACTCGTCTACAAACCTTGTCAAAACAATTGGATTCCGCCTTAAAACAAGTTCAAGATTTAGCGGTCAAAGCCATAGAAGGATCTTCTAATATTAGTTCATTCCAAGCGGTCAAAGAAATCGCCTTAGAACAGGCTAAAAACCCCAATAAGGGCAAATAAAACACAAGTTTAGGATATGTAGGGTCAATTTATGAATTGCCCCTACTGTTGTTATTATTGATCGTGGAGAAATTTTCACTAGCATTTGGAGTCAAATTTTGATAATCTAGGATTAATATATTTTTGTCAATCTTAGTCAGGATACTGATTGCTATGAAATCTCAACAGATGATTACGTTTTTTTCGCAAATTGTGACGCAGAAACCCGAACTATTTTCGGCAGAAGTTTTAAATGATTTAACCCGATTAGAAAGGGTTTTGGATAACTCCGAGACGGAATCGGAGTCTGAGCGAATTGAATCTATATCGGAGGCTATTATTGAGTTTTGTGATGTTAACCCTAAAATCAATTCTCAATTAACAGAAATGGCATCGGAACCCCAACTAAATGAGACTCAAAGATTGGAGGAAAATCAAGTTGAACTATTAAGTAATTCCGTTAAAAAAGTTTTAGATTTACATTTCTTAAACCGCTCCAATGTTTGAATGTAGACTTTGAATTTTTGCTTAAAATTCCCCTTCTTTAATTAATTCTTGCCACTCCTAAAATTAGAGGAGGGGGAAATTGTTAAGAATCTTGAATTTATTTGTACTATTGTACAGTTTTGTATCAAGTCATTAACCTGTGATCCCAGAAGTGAAAATTGGGAGTTTTTAAGAGTTACGATAAAAAAAGTAAAACCTTAAAATTCTAACTTAAAACTAAACAATCAATTATGAGCATTGCTACAATTAACCCGGCCACGGGGGAAACGGTAAAAACCTTTACTCCCCTAACCGATGCCGAAATTGATGCCGCTTTGTCTCGAGCCGATTGCGCTTTTAAAGACTATCGGCGAGTCTCTTTTCAACAGCGATCGCAATGGATGCAAAACGCGGCTAACTTGTTAGAAGAAAATGCCGAAACCTACGCCAAAATTATGACGTTAGAAATGGGAAAACCCATTACTTCTGCGATCGCCGAAGCCAAAAAAAGCGCCGCCGTCTGTCGCTTTTATGCGGAAAATGCGGCTCAATTTCTAGCCGATGTTCCCGCAGAAAGTGACGCCAGTAATAGCTTTATTGCTTACGAACCTTTGGGAGCAATTTTAGCAGTAATGCCCTGGAATTTTCCCTTCTGGCAAGTCTTCCGCTTCGCTGCACCCGCATTAATGGCAGGAAATGTCGGTTTACTCAAACACGCCTCCAACGTGCCTGAATGCGCCTTAGCTATCGGGGAAATTTTCCAAAAAGCCGGATTTCCTGAAGGAGTATTTCAAACCCTATTAGTGGGGTCTGATAAAGTAGCTCAAATTATTACCGATGATCGGGTTAAAGCCGGAACATTAACCGGAAGTGAACCCGCCGGGGCTAGTTTGGCATCTTTAGCGGGTCAAAACATTAAAAAAACCGTCCTAGAATTAGGTGGAAGTGATCCGTTTATTGTGTTAGAAACGGCGGATATAAATGCAGCAGTAGAAGCCGCAGTTATGGCACGAATGTTAAACAATGGACAATCTTGTATTGCGGCAAAACGGTTTATTTTAATGTCTACAATTGCCGATGAATTTGAAAGTCGTATGGCGGAAAAATTCGCGGCTTTAAAAATCGGTGATCCGATGTTACCTGATACCCAAGTTGGGCCCCTAGCAACCCCGGGTATTTTAAAAGAATTACACCAACAGGTTAAAATCTGTGTTCAAGCCGGAGCTAAAGTATTAACTGGAGGTCAACCTCTGGAATCTCCGGGGAATTTTTATCCCCCAACTATTTTGACCAAAATTCCTGAAGGAACACCCGCTTACAGTGAAGAATTCTTTGGGCCAGTAGCGTTAATTTTCCGAGTTAATTCTTTAGATGAAGCCATTACCCTAGCTAACAGCACGATCTTTGGTTTGGGTGCGAGTGCTTGGACAAAAAATCAAGCCGAACAACAGCGTTTAATTCGAGAATTAGAAGCGGGTGCGGTGTTTATTAATGGTTTAGTTAAATCCGATCCCCGCCTACCCTTTGGCGGCATCAAACGTTCTGGTTATGGACGGGAATTGAGTATTCAAGGGATTCACGAATTTGTGAATATTAAAACGGTTTGGATTAAATAAAGAAAAATAAACCGGGTTTATGATCAGAGTTTAGAAGATAAAATCAAGATTTTTGTTCATCAACCCGGTTTCTGAATATCAATTTCATTCACATTAAAAAATCATGAACACAGCAGAACTCTTAGTTAAATGTCTGGAAAATGAAGGTGTGGAGTATATTTTTGGGGTTCCAGGGGAAGAAAATATGCAAATTCTGGAATGCTTAAAAACCTCCTCAATTAAATTTATTACTACTCGCCATGAACAGGGCGCCGCATTTATGGCCGATGTTTATGGGCGCTTAACCGGAAGGGCGGGAGTTTGTTTATCAACCTTGGGCCCGGGTGCAACTAATTTAATGACCGGGGTGGCGGATGCTAATTTAGATGGAGCTCCGTTAGTTGCAATTACGGGTCAAGTGGGAACCGATAGAATGCACATTGAATCCCATCAATATTTGGATTTAGTGGCAATGTTTGCCCCGGTTACTAAATGGAATGCCCAAATTGTTCGCCCTAGTATTACTCCAGAAATTGTCAGGAAAGCGTTTAAATTAGCCCAGGCAGAAAAACCCGGGGCGGTGCATATTGATCTCCCAGAAAATATTGCCAGTATGGAGGTCGAAGGTTATCCTTTAAGACAAGATAAGCGAGAAAAAGTTTATTCGGCTTATCAAAGTATGAATGAAGCCGCGATCGCTATTTCTAAAGCCAATAATCCCTTAATATTAGTAGGAAATGGTGCGATTCGGGGGAATGCTAGTGCCGCTTTTACAGAATTTGCCACCCAATTGAATATCCCCGTTGTGAATACATTTATGGGAAAAGGCATGATTCCCTATACCCATCCCTTAGCATTATGGACAACAGGATTACAACTGCGGGATTATATTAGTTGTGGATTTGATAAAGCGGATTTGATCATTGCTGTTGGCTATGATTTAATTGAATATTCCCCGAAAAAATGGAATCCCCAAGGCAAAATTCCGATTATTCATATTGGTGAAACTCCCGCCGAAGTTGATAGTAGTTATATTCCGATTGCTGAAATTATTGGGGATATTTCTGACTCTCTCCATGAAATTTTAAGACGTTCAGATCGTACCGGAAAACCCGAACCCTATGCTTTAAAATTAAAAACAGATATTCGGAATAATTACGAATTTTATGCTAAGGATGATGGCTTTCCGATTAAACCGCAAAAAATTATTTATGATTTGCGTCAAGTTATGGGCCCAGAAGATATTGTGATTTCAGATGTCGGCGCTCATAAAATGTGGATGGCGAGACATTATCACTGTGAAACTCCGAATACCTGTTTAATTTCTAATGGATTTGCGGCGATGGGATTTGCTATTCCTGGAGCAGTTGCAGCTAAATTAGTTTATCCTAATCGGAAGGTGGTGGCGGTCACTGGAGATGGCGGATTTATGATGAATAATCAGGAACTTGAAACCGCTTTACGGGTAGGAACTCCTTTTGTGACATTAATCTTTAATGATGGCGGTTATGGATTAATTGAATGGAAACAAAACGACCAATTTGGGTCATCTTCGTTTATTAAATTTGGCAATCCTGATTTTGTTAAATTTGCCGAAAGTATGGGATTAAAAGGCTATCGAGTGGAAGCTACAACCGATTTAATTCCTATTCTCAAAGAAGCCCTAAATCAAGATGTTCCAGTGGTGATTGATTGTCCCGTAGACTATCGAGAAAATGCTCTGTTTAGTCAACGGGCGGGCGGTTTATGTTGTCCTATCTAACTCTGATCTGGTACTTAACTTAAACATAATAAAAATAGCTTTGTACGAATCTTGTTGAAGTATCGCACAAAGCTATTTTTATAATATCTAATGACAAACCTACATGATTTGGAAAATATTTATTCGGGAACCCTTGATAATGATTTAAAATGGCGATGGCTGCGACTGTCTATGCCTAAGCACTTAATCTATTTATGCTAATATTAAGTAGTTTAAACATTAAGTGGCTAAACAAAATTAATTGCGCAAATAGGAAATAATGCTTTATTCTAAAAAAAGCACTTTAAATCTCAAAAAATCATGATGTTACTTAAAGAAATGAATCTCGAAATGTTAAATCTTTTAAACAGAATAAGTCGCTCCAGTAAATTTCCTCAAGTAAGAAATAGAGCTCAATGTCTAATCCTGATTTATTAGGGGTTTTCTCTCGACCAATTAATAACAATATTTAGAATCAGCCGAAAAACTCTATATAATTGGTTGACTCGATGGGAAAAAATTGGATTTGTCGGTCTATATAATGAAAAAGGAAGGGCGAGAAAAGCTAAATTAAGCCCATCACAAATAGCACAAGTAAAAGAGTGGGTGAAAGCCGAACCCAAAAATCTCAATAAAGTCGTGACAAAAATTGATAAGGCGTGGGGGATTGAGGTAAGTAAAGAAACTATAAAAAGAACTATAAAAAAGTTGAATATGTTCTGGAAAAGAATGAAAATGGGATTAAGCAAAACCCCTGACGAATGGGAGTTAGAGGTAAAAACACCAGAATTATTAAAGCTGAAAGAACAAGATAAAAAAGGAGAAATTGATTTAAGATATTTAGATGAAAGTGGATTTTCTTTAACGCCGTACATTCCTTATGGTTGGCAAGAGAAAAATTCCACAATAATTCTCAAAAGTTCTCAAAGTAAAAGAATAAATGTGCTGGGATTAATGAATTGTAGAAATGAATTATTTTCGGAAATTCACCTGCAAACAATTGATAGTGAAACAGTGATTAAATTTTTAGATAAATTTAGCGAAAATCTAACTAAACCTACTGTGGTTGTTCTCGATCAATCTTCAATTCATACCAGCGATCGCTTTCTCTCAAAATTACCGGAATGGGAGCCAAATAATTTAAAAATATTTTGGCTACCTACCTACTCACCCAAGCTAAATTTAATTGAAATATTATGGAAATTTATTAAATATGAATGGATTGAAGTTGATGCTTACGCAAGTTGGTCAAGCTTAGTTAAATATCTGAAAAAAGTGCTTGGAAACTTAGGCCAAGAATATGTAATTAATTTTGTTTAGGTACTTACGATCATCGAGAAGAAATTGATCGTCGCACGGCTGAAATAGAACTCTTGTGGAAGAATTAAAGCGCAATAGTCCACCATCGACCTTACAAGAAAAGTTGAGGGCAATTAGAGGTGAGTGATCAAATTCGTTTTCATTTAGACGAACATATTGACTCTAATATTGCGCGTGGTCTACGTCGTTACGGAATAGATGTAACGACAACATTTGATTTTAATTTATGAAGTCTATATACCTGAAGAAATGATGGGCAGGATTGAATATATTTGACGGTATTGTAACGCGATCGCGTTTTAGGATTTGGGGATGGGAGAGGTGCGCTCGCGACCAAATCGTAAAATAAGCTTAACAATTGAAAAGCGAAAATTAGGTTATATTAAAGTGTAATCAACAAGACTGTATTTGAAACATACTGTACGGGAATCAGTGCCATGTCTATTTCCAAATCTGAAAAGCAACAGTCTTTAAAATCGACTAATGTTGCCGATCTGCAAATGCGAGCGATCGCCTACAGTTTAGACACTTTAATTCCAGGGATCTACATTTGGCTGGGTGCGCTCAAAATTCGGATTGGGGGTAGCGAACCAGAAGACAGCTATCCGGGGACAATTCACAGTCCAATTGGCATTGCTTTAGTATTTCCTGGCTATCGCATCTACAGCACTTATCAAGGTAGCTATGACCCTTGATCAGCATAAACTTGATGGTATTGCTCAAATTACTGTGAAAACTTTGCCATCTACAGAATTTGAGTTACTTTTAGTGGGAGCAGATTACAAAAAAATTGGTACTGCTCCGGCCCAGGGAAATCGGCTGAAAGTGTGGTGGACTCATTCTACTTTTAGACGTATTGAAGCTATTTATAGTGCTGATGGAACTGTTGCTATTACTGCTTATCATGTTTAGATTTGTAGTTAAAAAAACTAGAAGTTTTTATTGATTGATGAAGGGCGATCGCGCTTTGAGATTTGGGGTAGGGTGCGATCGCCTTTTCGTAACTACTCCTGACTCAAAATTGCCAAAAACTCTTGCACCACCAAATCCGGTTGTTCGCTACATCGGGCAGCGTCGTAATGTTTGACAAGACAGATGCCAGAATCGATCGAAACAATATCTAGCGGTTCATCTTGTATTGCATCTTCAGGCGATCGCACATCATCAACCTCAAGAATGCCTAATTTGCCTTGGTGGAAGATGAGAAATTGAGCTTTCTGGTTTTGTCTGCCAGCGGGTGTGGTAAGTCGCAGCTGAGAGTTTGGGATGAAGATGGCATGAGTGTGATCGAGCATTTCGGCAATTTTCACTTGTGCATCTGAGTGAAAACAAAAACCATTCCAGTCAATTTTGTTTTCCGACTCAGATAATTTAGTTTCAGTGTTAGGGGCTATTGTTTTATCTAAATCTGTTTGAACACAGTCAGCTTCATTTAAGCTGGCGAATAATCTAGCGCCACTTAAGTTTGCCCCACTGAGATTGGCACCGCTGAGGTTAACTTCAATCGTCAGATTTCGCTGCACGTTCACTTTACTTCGCTGCAAGTATCGTTTGATGACAGACGGGAGATTACCTTTTTTGACCTTTTCACCAAGTGCTTTAGACAACTGCTGCCAAAGTTTTGCACCAGCATCTCTGATATAATCATATTCATATTCAGTGCAGGCGGCAATTTCTTTATAAGACCGTCCTTCCCAGGATTGACGAAACACTAGCTCTTGGATCTGGCTGAGGCGATCGTAGCTGAGGGCAGCTTCTGCGATCGTTAGTGCTTCATCAACAGTCATGTGTCAAATTCCTCTCACAGCCAGAATTTCTACTCAACACTAGATTGTACCACAATAGTCTAACCACTGGGTGTCTACCCTTAATTATTACTTATCTATTACTTTTTTATTACTTATCTATTACTTTTTTGTCTCTTAAGACTGAGGTGGATTTGCTAAACTCTAATGCAAGGAATATGAACGGTGCCAATGCTTAAGTCTTGTAAAAGACCATAACACAGATTGATTTTTGCTGACTATTAATTTAGTAACAGGAAGTTTCATGTTAAATAAAAAGTTCGTAACGTTAAGTTTAATTACTTTATCTTACCTTGGTAGTGTAGGAGTACTGTCTACCCTAACTACTGGCTGTGACTTAATTAAACAAGATAAATCCCTGTCTGCAAGTAAAGCAGAAAGAATGGTTAATAAGTGGAAAAAATCTGATGGCACAATTAAGGTACCAGGAGTTCGTGAGAATCCAGATAATACCGCTGTTGCTACCTTAGAAGTATCAAATTTAAAGATAAAAACTGAGCCTCTTGGTGCAATAAACGAGGAAAACTTTTCGGGATCGGGGCAAGCTGCTTTCTCGCGCTATACCGATGGAAGCTGGGTACTAACAGGCCTAGTTTTCGGCGAGGGATTAAACAGTTTCTTTGTCAATAACTTAAATATAAAAGATGATTAGATTAAACTAGGCAAAAAGCAACGGTACTAGCTTGATGTTGTTCTAAACAAAATCGGGCTAGTTATTAGAAAGTAATGTGAGTAAAGAACTATTCTTAGTATACGAGGAAATATCAATGTCATCTGGTGGTAATAGTGGTAGTGGTGGTAGTAGTGGCGGTGGTAGTCACTGGGGAAAAATACTAGGTTTCATTGGCACTGGTTCAGGTTTTATTGGTGCTGGTTCAGCAGCAATTGTGCCTGCTATTTTAGAAAAAGATATGCTGTGTAACTTGAAGGTAATTAATGTTAATAATTTTTTGAAATGTGATGATAAATCTACAATTCCTACCGAAACTCCTGTAACTCCTGTAACTCCTTCACCTACGCCTAGTTATTCCCCTTCAGCTAAGCTACCCAAACAAGATAATTCACCTTCTCAATCACCTAATTCTTGTGAAAAACAGGAAAATTCCAACACGGTAAACATTGGTTCTCTCGATCTTCCTTGCACTTCCAATTCTAATATTAGCCCTGATAATTTAGAGCGTCGTTACCGTTTTAAACTAGACAACCCCAGTAATATAAGTCTGTTTTTAGATGGCGTTAATAGCGCAGTAGAAATGTCTTTATATTCAGATAAAGATGGCACTGGAGTAATTGAATATACACTAGAAAATGTATCTGCTTTTAAGTCTAAATTAGGAATAATAAAAAAAGAATTAGGTGTAGGTAGCTACATTATTATTGTGAAATCAAAAGCTAGAGATACCCCATATTCACTTCAAATTATTAATAATACAAGTCAAATTCAAAATATTGGTTATTTGGAGGACAAAACTATCCAAGAAAATGGCAGTATTAGCTTAAATAATCGAGAGCATTTTTACCGTTTCCAACTAGCCAATCCTAGCAACATTAGTCTGTCTTTGAGTGACGTTAATAGCGAAGTAGGAATGTCTTTATATTCAGATAAAGATGGTACTGGAGTAATTGGATATACTCTGGAAGATATATCTGCTTTTAATTCAAAGCCAGGAATAATTAAAAAACAGTTGGGAGTGGGCAGTTATATTGTTGTTGTGCGGTTGAAAGCTAAAGAAACCAATTACCATCTTACGATGTCTGCTCCTTAGTTCTTGAATTTCTATTGAATTGTAAATTTTGGCTCTAACTACCCAAAAATAATTACCATGATTCCCCCTCAGAAAAACTCCAACTTTTCACCCTTAAAATGGGCTTTTATTGGTGCTGGCTCGACAATAGTGTTAGCCTTAGCTGGCTTTGGATTATATAATTTACTGAATCCTAAAACTTATTCAGATTCAAATTCAACTTCTGTCGCTACTGCAACTCCTAAAAATTCAGTTTCCAAACAATTGATAGGTCAATGGCAAGCCCAAATTTTAGGCCAGTCTTTAACATTAATTTTTACACCAGAAGGGAAGTTTTTTAGTTTAGATGCACCTAATATAGCTACGGAAATGGAGTACCAGACTGATGTAAATTCTCAACCAAAAAATCTAGATCTATTACCAGGAGGTGAAATTATTGTAAGGACAATTTTTGATTTCACGGCAGATGGTCAGTTGCGTTTAGAATTAGATGAGATCGGAGAATCTAGACCCAC
The DNA here is from genome assembly GCA_001873365.1 of Oscillatoriales cyanobacterium CG2_30_40_61. Lineage (GTDB taxonomy): Bacteria > Cyanobacteriota > Cyanobacteriia > Cyanobacteriales > Microcoleaceae > Planktothrix. The sequence continues at coordinate 98,192 of MNYZ01000002.1, forward strand.
ATCTTTTAGTTCCAATGCAAGGATTTTTCAGAAAATATCTGAGCAAACGGCACTGCCGGCGAATGTTACAGTAATTAATCTCAAAAATCAACAAAACAAGGCTAGACAGTCAGAAGCAAAACAGTATAATGCATTTATGAATAAAGGACAACAAGCTTATTACGCTGAATACGGACGTTTTACATCTAGCTTACAGGAATTGGGAATAGGGATAAAATCAGAGACAGAAAATTACTCGTATAGTATTGTTTTGAGCAACGATCAGCGTGTTGTTCAATCAATTGGTTTAGCTAAGAGAGATGGATTAAAAAATTATACAGGGATAGTTTTTTTAGTTAAAACTTCTAATGGTGAACAAACTACATCAGCTATACTTTGTGAAAGCAATGAACCATCAAAAAATATTCCAGAAATACCAGCACTTACCAATAATGCAGACAAGCTACAATGTCCTTTTGGTTATTCAGAGGTACTGCGCTAAAAGTTTTCTCAAAATTCATAGCATATAACAAAGTAAAATCTCAAAACACCCTGTCACATCACACAACTGTTTTAGCAATTCCTCCTCTATACTTTTTGGGCATCTTTTGGCATCTTTTAAATTAATCATCTGGTTAGTAGTTGAGTTTTTAGGGGCGATCGCGTTTTGAGATTTGGGAGAGGAGAGGGGCGATCACGACCAAATAGATGGTTCTTGATTTTATTGAGGTTTTGATTTGTGTTACATAGTTCTGTAGACTCTTAAAAAATGATAGTATCAGGAGTTAAAGATGAAAATTGCAACTTGGAATGTTAATTCAATTAGAACTAGAAAAGATCAGGTATGGCAATGGTTACAAACCAATGAAATTGATATTCTGTGTTTACAGGAAACTAAAGTCATAGATAAAGACTTTCCCCGTTCAGCTTTTGAAGAATTGGGTTATAATATTTATGTTTATGGTCAAAAATCCTATAATGGGGTGGCAATTTTTAGTAAAACTCCCCTAGATGCGGTTCATTTTGGATTTTCTGATATTCTAAATACTGAAACCTCTCAAAATTTTGATCAACAAAAACGAGTTTTAACCGGAATTATCAATGGAATTGCTATAGTTAATTTATATGTTCCTAATGGTTCGAGTATTGATAGTGATAAATATAACTATAAATTAAACTGGTTAAACCATCTCAAAGACTATTTAAAAATTCTGTTAACTCAAACTGAAAATATTTGTATTTGTGGAGATTTTAATATTGCTTTAGAAGATATTGATATTCATAACCCCAAGGGTCGAGAAAATCATATTATGGCGAGTGATGCTGAACGTCAAGCCTTAGAATCAATATTAGAATTAGGGTTTAAAGACGCCTTTCGCAAGTTCACGCCCGAAGCAGGACATTTCAGTTGGTGGGACTATCGCCAAGCCTCCTTCCGACGTAATAGCGGATGGCGCATTGATACCCATTATTTAACTTTACCCTTGTATGAAGTCGCCAGTAGTTCTATGATCGATAAAACTCCTAGAACCTGGGAACAACCCAGCGACCACACCCCCGTTATTATAACTGTCTAGTCCCCTTTCTCAACTTTCGGGAAAAAAATCTTGAGCCAAGGGTACAAATAGGGTAATATAATAGTTTGTGCAAAATCTTCATTAATCTAGGCTCATGGCTGTACCCAAGAAGAAAATGTCCAGGTCGAGACGCGATATGCGCAAGGCGACTTGGAAGCGGAAAGCAAGACTACAAGCGGAAAAAGCGTTATCCCTCGGTAAGTCTGTTCTCACCGGTCGTTCTACAGGATTCTACTATCCCACTGACGACCAAGAAGAAGGCGACGCGGAATAAACGGTTAGACTGTGCGGAACTACAGAAAAATAGGGGCGAGAAAGCTTCTCTATTTGGGAGAGGAAAACTCGCCCTTGTGTTTTTTTGAGGGGATATTGATCAAATTATTTCGATCTGCCTTTACTATTTCAAGACCCTTGATCTATAATTCCTGAATACCTAAAACCCGACACCCTGGGGTGAGGCCTGTCCTCACCCCCCCCTATAATTTTGGTCGAAGAATTTTGTAATGGTGGTGAGCAGTCTATTATACATTGGCCGAATATAAAGTAGTTTGGTTTTAACCCGTTTTGAATTTACCCTGCGGTTTGCTTATGGATCTGATTAAAAATTTCAATCCCTGGGAAATTAATTGATGTTAAACTAGATAATAGAGTCAATGATCAGTAAATAATAAAAATCCGTCCTAAGACGACGGGGTTTTATACCGAGTTTTTTGGTAAGGACGAACCATGTTACCTCAACCGATATCTGACGATCGTGCGCTAAGTCAGTCTTTGTATCAGGCGTTAATTGAACGTTTTCGTGACGCCTTCTCTCCCTCAAGCCAGTCTCAACTTTCTGAATGTAGCTTTGGTTTTGCTCCTAGTCCCACCGGAGTCAAAACCTTTTTTATTGTTACCCCTTCTTTGTTCGTAGCAGAAAAATTACTATTGGATATTGATCAAATGCTGGAACGAGTGCAAACCTTAATGATTGGAGTTGGACAGGTTGCTGTTTGTATTCAACCTCAAAACAACCCTGTAGAAAGTCCTTCCTCCCCATCGGTTTGTCACTCGTCCTCCACATTTCACCCTGAATATATGATGTGTAAACTCTTTCAGGTCAACAGTACCATCGCCTGTTTAGAAGATTAACTGGTTTTTCGGTTGTTACCATTACCGTTAGATTCAATCACTTCACGAACTCGATAGATCGGTCGATCTTGAGATTCGTGATAGGTTCGCATTGAAAGTTCGGCCAAAAGACCAAAACAAAAGAGTTGAATTCCGGTCAGCGTCATTAACACCGCAAAGGTGAGTAAAGGACGATCAGCAATTCCTTCGCCCAAGAACAGGCGAATAAAGCTTAAATAAGCACCAACAATAATTCCAAAACCAAAAGCCAACATCCCCAACAGACCGAAAACGTGCATGGGACGGGTGAGGAATTTCTTGATAAAAGAAATAGTTAATAGATCCATCACCACTCGGAAGGTGCGATCGATCCCATACTTACTCTGACCAAAACGACGAGCATGATGGTTAACAGGAATTTCAGTAATTCTGGCTCCTTCAATAAACGCTAAAGCGGGTAAAAATCGGTGTAATTCTCCATAGAGTTTCATATCGGCGATTAACTCAGCCCGATAGGCCTTCAGGGAACAACCGTAGTCATGCAATTGTACCCCAGTCATGTTACTAATCAGCCAATTCGCAATCTGGGAGGGAAGTAAACGGCTAATTTTGGCATCCTGGCGATTTTTGCGCCAACCACTGACGACATCAAAACCCTTACCCAACTCCGTCAACAGCAGACCGATATCCTGGGGATCATTTTGTAAATCACCGTCAATGGTAATAATCACCTGACCCTGGGAATACTTAAATCCGGCCGCCATGGCTGCGGTCTGACCATAATTGCGTCGCAGAACAATTGCTTTCAGATGAGGATTAATTTGGGCTTGCTGTTTTAGGAGTTCTGTTGATCCATCGCTCGACCCATCATCAATACAGATCAATTCATAACTTAAGCCTAAAGCAGCCATATTAGTATCAATGGCTTCGATCAATCGTGGTAAACTTTCGACTTCGTTATAAACGGGTACAACGATTGAAACAGATAAGGGGTGAGAACCAAAAATCAAATTTCCATACCGTTGTTGAGGTTCTGGAGTTTTTAAAATCGGTGATTGTGAAATATCCATGTTAATCCTTGAAAAAGGGAATAGTTATTAGAAAATTTGCAAAAAAGATGAATTGAAACAAATGTTAAAAGCGGGTAAAGTATCCTGTGGTTAGTCCGTCGCTCATGGTTGACTATAAAATAGCACTAATTAACTGATTCTATCAAGTGTTTTCTGAACATTTATCTCCTCAAATCAATCTCTAATCAGTGAAAAATATCGAATCAGGGAGTTTTACTTAGGTTTAGGGGGTGGTGAAGGAGCCGCAGTAGGAGTCACCTGAAAAACCTGAATCGGTTTAAATTCCAGGCTAGTAAAGATTTTTTTCTGTTCAACTTTAAAGTTTTCTCCAGCTATTGTACTAAATACTCGATTTATACCGTCGGTTTCGTCACAGAATAACCAACAAACAAACCAAAGATTAGAATTCACAGGCAAAGAATCCCCTAACTGTTGTTTAATATAGACAGGGGTTAATTTTTCCTCAGAACCCGGATGGTTGAGGAAATAAACTTGTTTAGGTTCTGGGTAATAACGAGGTAGTGAAAGTTCAAAAAAGTTGGGAATTGAGTGCATGACAACCCGATCCCCGGGCTGTTTATTTTGATAAATATATTGGGCTGCTCCTTGCCAATCATTGCGATAGAGTTTGCTATAGTAATCGACCAGACCCCCAGTTACAGCCAGAGCATAACCTAGAGCAATAATCAGAGCTAGGGGCTTTTTCCAATGCCAAATCACCACAAAACCCGCAGCCACCAAAATCAAAAAATAGGGTGCAACTAACAGCAGATAACGGGGAAACCAAATCGAGTTTTTATAATAAGAAACAAACAACATTAAACTCGCCGGAACTAACGCCCAAGTTGCTAACCAGACTAAACGTTCTGAGGGATGTTTGCTAAAAAGATTTAATAATGAAACAACTAATAAAGTAATCAGAACCGCAGTAAAACCAGCATAAAATAAAATTGATATGGTTTTAATCGTGAATAATTGACTTAATATTGTGGCATCAGTTAACTCACTTTTATCAATAAAAATTTGATGGGATTCCAGCAGATTTCTGATCGGCCAATATACCGTAAATTGGGTTAACATCCCGAGGATTTGAGTAATTCCTGGCTTAGAGTATTCTTGTACTTGCTTCTTCATAAACTCATCGGATACACCCCCTATCGTCAGAGCCCAGAAAATGGGAAGAAAAAATAAACTAATTACCAATAAACTCAGACCAAAACCTAGTAAATGCTGACGTTGTTTGCGAAATTTCCATCCGAATAATACCGTATCTGCTCCTAAAATTAGGATATTATTAGGATTGGTTAAAATTAACAGAGTTCGGGCAATTGTCCACCCAGTTAAATTTTTATAACTCGGTTGTTCTAGGGTGTAACTAAGTGCAACTGTTCCCGCCACACTCAAAAAAGAAATCAGCGTATACATTCTAATTTCTTGAGCATGATTAATAAATAAAGGCGATACACTCGCCATAAAAGCGGCAATTAACCCCGTAGATTTACCAACAATTCGATATCCCAACCAATAGGTAAAATAAATCGTTCCCAAACTAAAAACAATTGAAAGTCCTCGCAACCAAGCATCACTATTCCCCAACTGCATCCAAAACTTCAAGAGCAAGTAGTAAAACGGACGCAGATAGGGGAGACTAAACTCAAATTTTTGAGCATCCCGAATACTGAGCATTTCATCAATCCAGACGCTTTCGGTACTGAGTTGATACAACCGTAGTCCTAGAGCTAGTAACAGAATTAATAGAATCGGGATTTGTTCAAGAAAAATCTGCCGAGTATTTTTACGGTTGGAAGTTAATATTAAATCGGGATTAATCTGGGATTCCACTGAGCGTTTCTCCTAATCTGATAAAAATTTATTCGTAGTTTGACATAAAACAACGAACCAGAATCATCCTCTAAATTTTTTCAACACTATAGCAGGGAACAGGCCATCTTGCCATGGGGCTTTCTTGTATCAATTTGAGTTCTTTAAATAAACCCTACTTTTGTAAAGTTAGAGGAGATTCATCTTTAAAAAAGCCGGGAGTTTATAAAGATGAACAATAAAGTCAGGATTCAGACTTTACTGTTCCTTTATTAAAAGTAGTTCAAATATTAATCTTTGGTAAAACCGGACACTGGGCCAAGGACACTGTATATAAAAGTGTTAGATTCAACTCAGGGAAATTACTGAGAATAGGTTCATCACCGGACTGCATTCTACAGGATGTATTGATAAATTTAGGAGGTTACAATGCCAAATATCCGTGTAGAAGCAGAAAGTTTAGTCTTGTCTCTGAATTCAACGAGCTATGTAGTTGAAAATGGAGCATTTGCTTCCGGTGGTCAACTGATCCGCCTACCTAATGATGGCACACTTGGAAGTATAACTCATGACTTTGACTTAGCATCTGGAACCTATAATATTGTCATCGGTTATTATGACGAGAATGATGGTTTATCTCCCTATAGTCTAAAACAAAAATCTTCTAATCAAGACTGGGTAAATCTTGATAGTTGGGTTGCTGATAAAAACTTAGGGGATAGTCGCGCCTCCGCTAAAAATTTCGTCACCCGTAAGATTTCTGGTGTTAACCTAACAACAGGGGATCAAGTACAAGTCCAGGGTCAACTCCACACCGGAGAAGTGGCACGGATTGATTATATTGAATATATTCCTATTTCCATTCTTCCTCCTCCAATACAAGATACCACCGCCCCCACCGCCACCGCCACCGCCACCGATATTAGCCAAACATTAGGAAGTAATAATAGTTACACCTTCACCGTCACCTATAGCGATGACAAAGGAGTCAAGGTTTCCAGTCTCGATAGTCAAGATATTCGAGTCACCGGGCCGAATGGATTTAATCAACTAGCAACTTTTGTTAGTGTCGATAACAATAGCGATGGTACACCCCGGACGGCCACCTATAGTATTAACGCCCCCGGAGGTAGTTGGGATAGTAACGAAGCTGGAAGCTATAGTGTTGCTGTTGAAGCCAGCCAAGTTAGCGATACCAGTGATAACAGCGTTGTTAATAGTGAATTAGATACATTCGGTGTTAGTATTGAATCTCCCCCCGTCGATACCACCGCCCCTA